>UGTZ01000001.1:1712500-2367500 GCA_900455085.1 Providencia rettgeri
CTTCAATATTGACAATTTCACCCGATAAAGGCGCGATAATCTCAATACTGCCACTGCTACTTTTGTCTTCCGAAACGAGTGATTTCAGTTTGTCAAACAGACCCATGGACCTTCTCCTAATCGTTTTATATGGGACCGAACTAATGTGCTGTTCTTAGCATAACGTTTTTTCTTGGATAAAGGTATCTACAAGTTTCATCAATTCATCCGCTGTTGGTTGAGCAAGTGCTTGTTCAGCCAAAGCTTGAGTATCAGTAAAGCTTGCATTGCGAATTAGCTTTTTGATACGTGGAATTGAAATTGCGCTCATACTAAATTCATCCAGCCCCATGCCAAGTAGCAATAAGGTTGCACGCTCATCTCCAGCTAACTCCCCACACATCCCAGTCCATTTACCTTCAGCGTGTGATGCATCGATCACTTGCTTAATTAAGTTTAGGACAGCAGGTGACATCGGGTTGTAAAGATGAGAAATCAGTTCATTACCACGGTCGACCGCTAAAGTGTATTGAGTGAGATCGTTCGTCCCAATACTAAAGAAATCAACTTCTTTTGCCAAATGACGAGCAATAACAGCAGCTGCTGGCGTTTCAACCATCACACCGACTTCAATTGACTCGTCAAAAGCCTTACCTTCTTCACGTAACTGAGCTTTTAGCATTTCTAGCTCTGCTTTTAGTTCACGAACTTCTTCAACGGAAATGACCATTGGGAACATAATACGCAGTTTACCAAATTTAGAGGCTCTTAAAATAGCTCTTAATTGTGAGTGTAAGATTTCTTTGCGATCAAGACAAATACGAATTGCACGCCAGCCGAGGAATGGGTTCTCCTTCTTTCGGTAAATTCATGTATGGCAGGTCTTTATCACCGCCGATATCCATAGTGCGGACAATAACGGCTTGGCTGCCCATTGCTTCTGCAACTGCTTTATATGCCTGGAATTGTTCTTCTTCAGTAGGAAGAGAGTCTCTATCCATGAATAAAAACTCAGTACGGTAGAGGCCAACGCCTTCTGCGCCATTGCGTTCTGCTCCGGCAACATCACGCACGGTACCAATGTTGGCACAAACTTCAACTTGATGACCATCAAGGGTGATAGCTGGCAAATCTTTTAATTTTGCGAGCTCTTCTTTTTCTTGAAGATATTCATCACGGAAGGCTTTCAGTTTGTCAATTTCGGTTTCAGATGGGTTCAAGTGGATAGTGTTGTTGACACCATCTAACACAATGAAATCGCCATTTTTAATTTTACTGGTGGCATCGCTCGTACCGACAATGGCAGGTAACTCAAGGGAACGCGCCATAATTGAGGTATGCGATGTACGGCCACCTAAATCAGTAATAAACCCTAATACTTTATCTAAATTCAGCTGGGCGGTTTCTGAAGGGGTTAAATCCGCAGCGACTAAAATAACTTCTTCGCTGATTGCACTTAAATCAACGATAGGAATATTTAAGATGTTTTTTAATAAACGTTTACCAATATCGCGTACGTCAGCGGCACGCTCTTTAAGGTATTCATCGTCAAGAGATTCAAGTGCTTGGGCTTGGTCTTCAATAACGGAATATGCAGCTGCATCAGCCGTTTTTTTATCACCTTTGATTAAAGAGACAATTTCTTGTTCCAGCTCTTCATCTTCCAGCAGCATGATATGGCCTTCAAAAATCTCAGCTTTTTCGGCTCCAAGATTTTTTTCGGCTTTCTCTTTAATCAAATTGAGTTGTTCGGCTGATTTGTTACGACCCTCAATAAAACGAGCGATTTCTTTATCAACCTGATCGTCAGCGATTTTCTTTGTGCTAACAACGATAGGATCTTCTTTGAGGATTAAAGCCTGACCAAAAGCAAAACCCGGGGATACTAAAATTCCTGAAATCATAATATTACCTTACTGCTGCTAGTGCTGGGAGTTCTGATGTTGCAGAGACGACAATAAATATAGCTGATTATACAAATGTCCCCGAATGAGATCACTCAGGGACATTGAATGAAATCAGTAAACGCTATATTCGTGCGAAATTATTCTAATTCGCCCATCAGTTTAACTAAATGCTCAACGGCTTCTTTTTCATCTTCGCCTTCAGCTGAAATTGTCACTACTGTGCCTTGTGTTAGGCCTAAGGTTTGTAATTTAAACAAACTTTTCGCACTAGCGGATTTACCACCAGAGATTAAAGAAATATCGGAAGAGAATGCTTTTGCTTCTTTTACGAATTGAGCTGCAGGACGAGTATGTAGACCATTTGGTGCCGTAATAGTAACTTCTTGCTGAAACATAGTATTTCCTCAATAACTTTCGTTTTTTTAATTACCCAGCCAATTGTAGATGAAATAGACTAGGTTTGCGTATAAGTTAGATTATTAACTTGAAAAAAGGTTTCCTACTTTGTGCGGTATCAACCCTTTTTCTGCTTTTCTTGCGAACTCGTGACTTTTTCTCGTTGGCAAATTATTTTACTTGGCCTAGAGGTTGGCTAAAAAGTGATTAATTTCGAGGTGCAAAATAATTACTATGTTTAATACTAAACCCCGAATTAGAAATCATCTCCATCCGTGCTAAAGTTTGATCCATGCCACAAAAAAAGCACCATTTAGGTGCTTTTTTAACGATATTGTAACGAAATTATGCTATTCAGCGGAAATGTCAGCAAACAGGACAGTTGACAGATAACGCTCACCTGAAGAAGGTAAAATAACGACAATATTTTTACCTTTATAAGCAGGGTCAGCGGCAATCTTAGTGGCAGCAGCAATTGCTGCACCTGATGAAATCCCTGCGAGAATACCTTCTTTTTCCATCAGCTCGCGTGCGGTTTTAATCGCTTCGTCATCACTGATTTGAATGACTTTATCAAGCAATTTTAAATCTAAGTTACCTGGAATAAACCCAGCGCCGATCCCTTGTATTTTGTGAGGACCCGGCTTAATTTCTTCGCCCGCCAAAGCTTGGGTAATGACAGGAGATGTTTCGGGTTCAACAGCGACGATAGTCACATCTTTACCTTTGGTATTTTTCAGATACTTTGCAATACCGGTAATTGTCCCACCCGTACCGACACCTGCGACTACAACATCTACATTGCCATCGGTATCTTCCCAAATTTCAGGCCCTGTGGTTTTTTCATGAATTTCAGGGTTTGCTGGGTTATTAAACTGTTGAAGTAATAGGTATTTTTTAGGGTTACTATTCACTATCTCTTCAGCTTTAGCTATCGCACCTTTCATGCCTTTTGCACCCTCGGTTAAAACGAGGTTGGCACCCAATGCTTTGAGCAGTTTACGGCGCTCGATGCTCATAGTTTCAGGCATGGTTAACGTCAATTTATAACCTCTTGCCGCAGCCACATAGGCTAAAGCGATACCCGTATTACCACTGGTTGGCTCAACTAACTCTTTGTCTTTGTTGAGGATACCTTTTTTTTCTGCATCCCAAATCATGTTCGCACCAATACGGCACTTAACGCTGAAGCTTGGGTTGCGAGATTCCACTTTTGCTAAAATATTGCCATTACCAAAATGCTTTAAACGGACAAGAGGGGTGTGGCCAATGGTCAACGAGTTATCATCATAAATTTTGCTCATGGGATATCCTTAAAAATCGGTTAGCCGGTAATGTAATCGGTATTAATAAAAAAATAATGAGATGGATTCAACATACGTTAAGAACAAATTAATGCAAATATGATTTGAGTATAAGCTTATAACGTAATGCTATTTTAGATCCAATTGTTCTAAGAAATTTCGCTGAAAAGAAGTGAAGTATTCGATAAGAGAAAGGCGCAGGCGATAAGCCTGCGCAATAATTGGTATACAATAATTGATAAAATTAGTAACGTGCGTAACGCTCACGATACCGGTCAACCCACATCAATGTTGCACCACAGACAGCAACAGGCATGATCACTAAGTTGACAAAAGGCACCATCATTAACAGGCTAACGACACCACCAAATTGAACATTTCTCATTCGTTCTTTGGCAAGCGCTTGCTTCATTTCACTGAAACCAACACGATGGTTATCAAACGGATAATCGCAATATTGAATTGACATCATCCAAGCACCAAATAAAAACCACAGTACCGGAGCGACAGTTTGGCCAATACCAGGTATGAAAAATAGGATTAATAACCCAATAGCGCGAGGCAAGTAGTAACCGATTCGGACAAACTCGCGTTTTATCATACGAGGAACATCTTTTAATAACTCAGCCACACCCGTATCTGGCGATGGTTTACCCGTTAGCTCAGCTTCGAGTTTCTCTGATAGCCAACCGTTAAAAGGCGCCGCGATAATATTAGCAACCGTACTAAAGAAATAGGTAAATACGAGCAGTATTGAGATAACGGCGATTGGCCAAATAACATAGTCGAGCCATTGTAGCCAGTCAGGAACGTAACTCATCACTTGGTTTATCCAGCCACCAAGCTTGGTATATAACCACCAAAATGCGCCGCCTAAGAATAAAATATTGGCTAATAGGGGCAAAATAACAAAACGTTTAATACCGGGACGAGTGATTAATCTCCACCCTTGTGTAAAATAATAAAAACCGGAATGGTCTTTTTGTGTCGAAAATGTCGATTGGGTCATACTTCTTGTTCTCTCCTTTTCGGTTGACCATGTATCATATAGATATGAAATTAGGCTGACTAGCCATTATTCGCTTAAAAAAGCAGCAAATGAAAGCGGAATATTCTCTTTCTTGTAAGAAAATCGTTCTGGGGGTTGCACTTAGAGCAATTGAGAAATAATCTTAGGGTAGTTTCCGCCGTATTGGCATTATCATTCATCAACTAGAGATAGCAGCGATGCAGGATTTGCGTCTGATATTAGTGGTCGTAGGTGCGATAGCGATTGTCGCTTTATTACTGCATGGTTTATGGACCAGCCGTAAAGAGCGCTCAAAGTTATTTCGTGATAGACCCGTAAAACGTAGAAAAAACGATATGCAAGAGAATTCATCAGAATATGATGATTCCGCATTATTTACTGAAAATCAACCTACTCAGCAAGCGCCTGTTCACCCCGCTGCGACTGAGCCTGTATATCCGGTAAAAAATGAGTCTCCAGTTGAACCTAATATACAGCCACAGGCATCGGTTGAACCTGACATTATTATGAATATGGAGCCAGAGGCTAAATCGCCAGTTCATAATGAGCCTACGATGCACCAACGTACTGAACCTGTTCATGTACCTGAGCAACTCACCATTAATATGAGTGAGGAAGTGGCTATTGAGCCAGAAGTTCGTACTCAGCCAGTCATTGGTACTGCCGCTGAGCCACATATTGATTCAACTAAATTGAGCGAAGAGCCTCAGCCGAGTACCTATGAACAAGAGACGCAGCATATTGAGAAGAAAGCTGAGCCGCAGGAAAATTCTGCTACAACAAGTAGCAAGGAGACAGTCCTAGTACTTCACGTAGCCGCTCTTCAAGGACAAGAACTTCAAGGTGAATTGTTACTGCAGAGTATTTTACAAGCCGGTTTCCAATTTGGGGAAATGAAAATATTCCACCGTCATGTGAATCCGTCTGGTACAGGGCCTGTGCTGTTTAGCTTAGCTAACATGGTAAAGCCGGGCTCATTTGACCCTGAGACAATGGCGGACTTTACCACCCCAGGGGTTTCCATGTTTATGATGGTACCGTCTTACGGTGATGCAGGGCAAAATTTCAAACTGATGTTGCAAGCGGCTCAACGTATCGCATCAGATGCGGGAGGGGTTGTTCTTGATGACGAACGCAAAATGCTGACACCTCAAAAAATAGAGGTGTATCATGCACGAATTAGAAACACACTAAGTTAAGTAAACATTGAACAAAACCCCCATTAATTGGGGGTTTTTTATCTGTATGAGTGAATCATGACTACCAAACAAGAAATAGACGAATTAAAAACGCAGTTACGTCATCATGAATATCAGTACCATGTATTAGATGCGCCTGAAATTCCAGACGTGGAATATGACAAGTTAATGCAACGTCTAAAAGAGATAGAGGCGCAGCATCCTGAACTTGTCACCAGTGATTCACCGACTCAACGTGTTGGTGCTGCACCATTAGCTGCGTTTGATACCGTACGCCATGAAATTCCTATGTTGTCGCTAGATAACGTTTTTGATGAAGAAAGCTATCTTGCGTTTGATAAGCGAGTCAGGGATCGCTTGAAAAATCATCAAGAACTGACTTTTTGTTGTGAGCTCAAGTTAGATGGGTTAGCGGTCAGTTTGCTGTATGAAAACGGTGAGCTAGTACAGGCCGCGACTCGGGGCGATGGAACCGTAGGCGAAAATATTACTGCGAATGTTCGAACCATTCGTGCTATCCCATTGCGTTTAACGGGAAGCAATATTCCTGATCGCGTTGAGATCCGTGGGGAAGTTTTTATGCCCCAAAAAGGCTTTGAAGCGCTTAATGAGCAAGCACGCAAAACGGATGGCAAAGTCTTTGCAAACCCACGTAATGCAGCAGCAGGTTCTTTACGCCAATTAGACCCACGTATTACCGCCAAAAGGCCGCTTACTTTTTATTGTTATGGTGTGGGGCTTGTGGAAGGGGGCTCTTTACCGGATACACATTATGACCGTTTAATGCAATTCAAGGCATGGGGTTTACCGGTTAGTGATTATGTTCAATTACGTGTTGGTCATCAGGCAGTATTGGATTTTTACCATGAAATTGAGCAAGTTCGACCTGACCTTGGCTTTGATATCGATGGTGTGGTTATTAAGGTTAACTCGATTGCGATTCAAGAAGAGTTAGGGTTTGTTTCTCGAGCACCTCGCTGGGCGACCGCATTTAAATTTCCAGCGCAAGAACAAGTGACATTATTAAAAGATGTTGAATTTCAAGTCGGGCGTACCGGGGCTATCACGCCTGTCGCGCGTTTAGAGCCGGTGCAAGTTGCAGGCGTAGTTGTCAGCAATGCGACTTTACACAATGCCGATGAAATCGAACGCCTTGGTGTGCATATTGGTGACACGGTTATTATTCGTCGAGCCGGAGATGTTATTCCGCAAATCGTCAGTGTTGTGGTTGATAACCGCCCTGCAGATAGCCGGGAAATTGTTTTTCCAACTCATTGCCCAGTATGTGGCTCTGATATCGAACGAATCGAAGGCGAAGCGGTAGCGCGCTGTACAGGTGGGCTTATTTGTGGGGCACAACGCAAAGAAGCACTGAAACATTTTGTCTCACGCAGAGCAATGGACGTCGATGGCATGGGCGATAAAATTATCGACCAATTAGTTGAAAAAGAGTATGTCAAAACGCCGGCAGATTTATATCAATTAAGTGCGGGTATCTTAACAGGCTTGGATAGAATGGGGCCGAAATCGGCACAAAATCTGGTTGATGCACTCAATAAGTCTAAACAAACGACGTTAGCTCGTTTTATTTATGCCCTTGGAATTCGTGAAGTTGGTGAAGCAACGGCGGCAAACTTAGCCGCGCATTACACCACACTTGAAGCCGTGATGGCGGCAGATGAAGAGTCACTAAAAACGGTTCAAGATATTGGTCATGTGGTCGCGAAGCATGTGGTCAATTTTTTCCGCGAACCTCATAACCAAGCGGTGATTGAAGATTTACTGACTAAGGCAAATATTCATTGGCCTGAAGTAAAAGTCGTCAACAGTGCAGAAATTGATAGCCCATTTGCAGGTAAAACGGTAGTGCTAACAGGGTCAATGAGTATCTTGACGCGTGATGAAGCCAAAGACAAATTAGTCGCTTTAGGTGCAAAGGTTTCAGGAAGCGTCTCTAAAAAAACAGATTTGGTGATTGCTGGTGAGGCTGCAGGTTCTAAATTAGCGAAAGCAAATGAACTTGGCATACGTGTTATAGATGAAAATGAATTGATTCGTTTGCTGAATATTCAATAGTGAACTATATTCAATTTGGCTTAGTTGCCTACAATCTCTGTAGGCAACAATTTTGTACGCAGGTTGTTGTAAGTCTTAACTTAAATTCTCAGTAAAATTTCTGTGCAAAAAAAGCGAATACTAGGATTTGTTATAGTTGAAACGTGATCCCCTTCTTCTTTTTGCAAAATACACCTAGTAAGCTTTCATATTAATGTGACCTCCGTCTCATTTAAATGTTGTCTATTACATAGAATATGCACATAGACTGATTCTTAAATTTGTTGGAGTCGCATATGACCTCGATCCTGCATTTCGTTTTATCTTTAGTAGTAATAGCTGCTCTTGCTATTTTAGCCAGTAGTAACCGTAGAGGGATCCGCCCTCGCTATGTTGTTCAACTACTGGTTATTCAAATTGCATTAGCTTATCTGTTCTTAAAATCGAATATTGGCGAATCATTTGTTCTTGGTGTGGCAGGGGTATTTACCCACTTGCTAGGCTATGCAGCAGAAGGGACCAAATTTATTTTTGGCGGTATGATTGAAGGCAACTTAGCGTTCTTCTTCTTACAAGTATTATGCCCAATCATCTTTATTTCTGCGTTGATCGGGATCTTACAGCACGTCAAAATTCTTCCTATCGTGATCCGTATCATCGGTACCGTGCTATCGAAAGTGAATGGTATGGGGAAATTGGAGTCATTTAACGCAGTCAGCTCATTGTTATTGGGTCAGTCAGAAAACTTTATTGCGTATAAAGACCAATTGAACCGGATGTCAGACCGCAGAATGTACACCATGGCCGCAACAGCCATGTCAACGGTATCTATGTCTATCGTTGGGGCATACATGACCATGTTAGAGCCACGTTTCGTGGTCGCTGCATTGGTTCTGAATATGTTTGGTACTTTCGTTATACTCTCACTGATTAACCCGTATCCACCGGAAGGTGAAGAAGATATTCAAATGAGCAACCTGCATGAAGGGCAAAGCTTCTTTGAAATGTTAGGTGAATATATTCTTGCTGGGTTTAAAGTAGCGATTATCGTTTCAGCGATGTTAATTGGTTTTATTGCCCTCATTGCGATGATTAACGGTATTTTCTCAGCCGTATTCGGTATCGACTTCCAAACCATGTTAGGTTACGTGTTCTATCCGTTTGCGTGGATACTTGGTATTCCTGCTGATGAAGCCTTACAGGTTGGCGGAATTATGGCAGTGAAAATGGTAACAAATGAATTCGTTGCGATGGACGGCTTACAAGCGATTGCTGGTGGGTTATCTGAGCGCTCTGTTGGTATCTTGTCCGTATTCTTAGTTTCTTTCGCTAACTTCTCATCCATCGGTATTATTGCGGGTGCGATTAAAGGCTTAGATGAGAAACAAGGTAATACCGTGGCTCGCTTCGGTTTGAAATTACTGTACGGTTCAACCTTAGTTAGCTTCTTATCTGCAGCCGTTGTCGGGTTAGTTTTGTAATCCACTAAAACATGCTAGATTAAGAAACGGCGTTCAAATGAGCGCCGTTTTTTTATGCTTTGATACAAAAGAGAACTAATATTGGAAAAACAAGATCTCATCGATATGGCCAATACCTATATGCCATTTGGTAAATATAAAGGCTGCGTATTAATTGATTTACCCGAAGAATATTTATTATGGTTCTATAAGAAAGGGGAGTTTCCTGCTGGACGTTTAGGGCAGTTAATGGAGATGACTCTAGGATTAAAAATAGAAGGCTTAGAAGGACTTGTAAAGCCTTTAAAGAGGGGTTAATCGTGCCCCAGTGCGTGAGTAATCTTCTGGCTTAAAGTAATAAATAACTTTTGCTCTTGGGGGGTTAATGCTGCTTTGACCTTAGCCGCGTTTTCAGCACGTCCTGTGGCTGCACGCTGCAAAAAATGATGCCCTTTGTCGGTTAAATGGGTGATCAGTTCCCGTCTATCTTCTTCAGATTGATATTGCTCGACAAATTCATAATATTTCAGAACTCGAAGAAACTTCGATAAATTTTGGCGAGAAAGGCCAAGTGCTTGGCTTAACTGGCTTGGTGTTAAGTCTCCTTTTAATCTCAATATCTCTAGCACATCATATTGGCCCCAAGTTATTTGTTCAGGGGTAAAGCTAACTCTGCGTGCAACTAGCGTACATTGCAGTAGAGAAAGCGCATCTTCAAGAGAATTTGGCATTATGACGATCCCGTAATATTCAATCTGTTGAGTATATATTGATTTTAATAATAAGACGACCAGTTGATTAACTTTAGTTAATTAATTATAGTTAACTAAAGTTAATTATAATTGAGGTGAGCTATGGGTAAATTTAATCAGCGAGTTGCGCTTATAACAGGGGCATCGACAGGTGTCGGTTTCACTATTGCACAAAAGCTGTATTCACTTGGCGCAATAGCGGTAATTACGGGGCGTAATGAGGCAGCTTTACAACAAGCCGCTAAAGAAATAGACCCAACAGGACAACGTGTCTATGCCATAAAAATGAATGTCGCAAATGCACAAGACTTTAAAACAACAGTTGAAAAAATTGAGCAACAATACGGTGCATTGCACTACTTGGTGAATAATGCAGGGATCACTGGGCCTCATGGCGTCAATATTGAAGATTATCCTTTAGAGGCTTGGCATGAGGTGATCGAGACCGATATAACAGGAACATTTCATGGTTTAAAGTACAGTATTCCTGCGATTTTGCGCAGTGGTGGGGGAGCTATCGTGAATTTATCAGCTTGCAATGGGGTAACAGGGATAGCGGGCATAGCACCTTACACCGCAGCAAAGCATGCGGTACTGGGGTTAACGCGTTCAGCAGCCTTAGAAAACGCTCAAAAAGGTATTCGTATCAATGCGGTTGGCCCCGGCTATGTAGAAACACCGAATATTAGCGTATTACCACAGGAAACGAAGCAATGGATGGCTTCAACTCATCCAATGGGTAGAATGGCTACTCGGCAAGAAATTGCTAATGTTGTCGCTTTCTTGTTATCAGAAGAGAGTAGCTTTATAACAGGGGCGTTTATTCCTATTGATGGTGGTTATACTGCGCAGTGATGCAAAATAATCAAGGTTTGGTGTCAGCCACAAAATGAGGGAAGACGCCAAAATTACTACCAGTCTACGAGCCTGCTTTGCATCCCTTGGTGGCTAGGGAAATGTGGTAAAACCTCTTCAGCCATTTCTTGTAGTACCTCTAAAGCTGGTCGCTCAGAGTATTGAATTCCAATCGCGGCATGGTTAACTCCCGCAGCTTGCCATTCTTCGAGTAGTTGAATCAAACCGTTACGGCCTGTTCGTAGAGTGAATCCTCCTCGTAAAGGAGTGCGCGGGAAATCAGGATCATCGACAAGGTCAATCCATTCATTTGTCATATGTGGCCTAAAGTCATGTTCAGGGATGAGGGCACGCCAGGACGCAATTTTCTCAGCTAAACGAAGAGCGCCTTCTGGATGACTGGTAGCTTCAGGATAGGATAACCAACCATCGGAATAATCAGCAATCCACTGTTTAGATTGGCCTGATCCTCCTGTGACTATCAATGGTATTTGCCCTGTGATTGGTTTCGGGAGTAGCTGGGCTCGATTGAACTCACCTAGTGGGGATTGAATATTCAGTAACCCATCAGCCATTAACTGTCTAAAGTAATCAACAGCCTGTGCAAATCTTTTTGCACGTTGCTCATAATTAATACCATAGGCAGGAAACTCAATAGCTCTATCTCCTGAGGCGATACCCATTACTAGCCGGTTACCTGAAAGTTGGTCAATTGTGGTGGCCGCTTTGGCTAAATCAATTGGGTGTCGTAATGAAAAAATCGAGCTTCCTGTAACCAATGCAACATTTTTTGTTTTGGCAGCAATAAAGGACAAATAGGTCAGAGAATCAAATAACTGACCTGCATCACCAAACAATGGGTCGAATAAGGGAATATCTCGCACCCAAACTGCAGCAAAATTATATTCATCAATATGTTCGATTAACTTTGTTTGCCCTTTTAATAACTGGTTATCTCCTTGATAAAAACGTAAGGGCAGGAAAATTCCGACAGTAAGTTTGTTAGGCGAAAACATACGACTATAGCCTACATGAGATGCAAAGGACGATGATGGCTGTGCTTTTTGTTTAGGGAAAAATGGGGATGTATTCATGTTATTGTCCAATATTAGGCTTCTGTAGCAGGGGCGGGTAGAGTAATCCCTTTCATGACAGCGGGTCTCAAGGCAACTCGGTCATACCATTTCGTTAAATGTGTGTGTTGGCTAAAATCGAACGCAATAACCTGAGCAATGTGTAACCAGCCGAAATTAGCGATATCTGCGATGGAGTAATCAGAGCCTGCAAGATAAGGTGCATTTTCGAGTTGTTTGTCTAATACCGCGAGTGCCTTGTGGGTCATATTAAAATAGCGTTCCACAATCTCTGGCTTTGGTGATTTATCGAAAATAGCGAAGTTTACCCATTGACCAATAATCGGCCCTAAACTGGCAGAATGGAATTGTAGCCATTTAATGGCTTCCCACTTTTGTTTAGAGATAGCGGGAAGAAGTTGGCCTGTTTTTTCAGCAAGATATAATAAAATTGCGGCTGATTCAAAGAGAGTAATCTCTGTTTGTGGATCATAAATAACAGGAATACGTCCATGAGGATTTAACTGTAAAAAAGCGGGTTGCTGGTGGTTACCACGAGAAATTTGTATATGATTAAGGTGGTATAGAAGGTTTAGTTCTTCTAATGCTATTGTTATTTTAAATCTATTTGGTGAGCTATCAGTATAAAGTTCAAGCATAGTTGTATTCGCTTTTCTATATCGTTAAGATTGAATTGATGCCTTGATTATTGGTTTTCTACTGAAGAAAATAAAACCATATTAACTCAACTTAAATTTAGAAAAACTAAACTATGAATCCGGTTCTCCCATTACTTGCTTTACGAGCTTTCACCGAAGTGGCGAAACATAAAAGTATTAAGCGCGCCGCACACTTTCTTGGTGTGACATCAGGTGCGGTTAGCCAGCAAATTCGTTTATTAGAAGAACGGATTGGAATGCCATTGTTTGTGCGTAGTCACCACAGCATGGAATTAACACATGCAGGGCGGCGTGTTTACCCTGCGTTGTTGCAGGCATTCGAACAAATCGAAGGTTCAATGTATGTGCTAGAAAATATTCGTAAAGAAAAAACGATTAACATTAGTACCGTTCCTTCATTTGCCGCCTCTTGGCTAGTACCCCGTTTAGGGAGGTTCACGCAGTCACATCCTGAAATTGAGGTACATATTGAAGCTTCTTCAGCATTAGTTAATTTACATCAGCAGCGGGTTGATATAGCTATTCGCCATGGTTTAGGGCATTACCCAAATTTAGTGAGTGAGCGGTTAATAACCCCCGTTTTATTACCGGTGATGAGTCCTGATTTTCCGATTAATAGCGCGATTGAAACCCCGCAAGACTGCCTGAATTACCCATTATTACAAGATAATGACCGTATGGACTGGTCACTTTGGCTAGCGGCTCATGGCGTGGAAAATAGCGAAAGAGCAAAACGGGGAAGTGCATTTGATGATGATTATTTATTGATCCGTGCAGCGATTGCAGGGCAAGGTTTAGCCTTAGTCCCAAAAGAGTATGCGATACAGGAAATCGAAGAAGGGCGGCTAGTGCAAGTGATTGATAAGCCATGGCCAGCGAGGTTCGCGTATTATTTAGTGATGTTACCGGAATCTATTGAAAAACCAGAAGTTTTAGCATTTTTAAATTGGATTAAATCGGAAGCTAAACAGACTGAAAGTGTAGAAAGTTAATGGTGGAGCTAAGCGGGATCGAACCGCTGACCTCTTGCATGCCATGCAAGCGCTCTCCCAGCTGAGCTATAGCCCCAATCGAAATGTTTTGTATTGTGCCATCTAACAGGGAATTAGATGGTGGAGCTAAGCGGGATCGAACCGCTGACCTCTTGCATGCCATGCAAGCGCTCTCCCAGCTGAGCTATAGCCCCAAACAAAATCTTTTGGACGGGATGCATCATATTCAAGCTAACTTAGAGTGTCAATAAAATAATCGGGTTTTAGGTTTAATTGCTGAAATATAGAACATTTTGCAATCAGTTTAGTAAGGAAAGGAGGGGGCAGAGAACTGGCCCCCAATAAATTAGGGGCCGAAAATTTTAAATTATTGAGCCGAAGCTTCACGTTCAGCGATAAACGCTAAGGCTTTTTCAATACGAGCGATTGAACGGGCTTGGCCAATAGCGTGAACAGTGACATCAAGGCCTGGAGATTGGCCAGCACCGGTCACCGCAACACGTAAAGGCATTCCCACTTTACCCATACCCACTTCTAATTCAGCCGCAGTAGCTTCGATGGCTTGATGAACATTCTCAGCCGTCCAATCAGTGATCGCAGCTAACTTATCTTTTACGACTTCTAACGGTTGACGTGCAACAGGTCGTAAGTGTTTTTTCGCGGCATCAGCATCAAACTCTTCAAAATCCTGGTAGAAATAGTGGCAAGATTCCGCCATTTCTTTCAATGTTTTGCAACGCTCACCTAATAATTTGATTAAATCAACTAATTGAGGCCCTGTGCTGGTATCAATATTTTGTTGTTCAATATGCCATGCAAGATAGGTTGCAACTTCTTCTGCTGGTAATGTATTGATATAGTGGTGGTTTAACCATTGCAGTTTTTCAGTGTTGAACGCACTTGCTGATTTACTGATTGCATCAAGGCTGAAATACTCTTTCATTTCTTCAACGGTGAAAATTTCTTGGTCACCATGAGACCAACCTAAACGCACAAGATAATTAAGAAGCGCTTGCGGCAAATAACCGTCATCACGGTACTGCATAACGCTAACTGCACCATGGCGTTTTGACAGTTTTTTACCATCATCACCTAGGATCATTGACACGTGGGCATACACAGGCACTGGTGCCCCTAATGCTTTTAGAATATTGATCTGGCGAGGTGTGTTATTAATATGGTCTTCACCACGAATAACATGAGTGATTTCCATATCCCAGTCATCAATTACGACGCAGAAATTATATGTCGGGGAACCATCAGTACGGCGAATGATTAAGTCATCCAGTTCTTGGTTACTAAACTCAATTGGCCCACGAATTTTGTCGTCAAAAATAACGGAACCTTCTTGTGGATTACGAAAACGAACAACGTGTGGCTCATCTGGCGTATGGTTGTGAGCATGATCACGGCAGCAACCATCGTACCGAGGTTTTTCGTTATTTGCCATTTGTTCTTCACGTAACGCTTCTAGACGCTCTTTTGAACAATAACAACGATAAGCGGTACCCGCATCTAACATTTGGTCAATGACATCATTATAACGGTCAAAACGTTTAGTTTGATAATAAGGGCCTTCATCCCAATTTAAATTCAACCAGTTCATACCGTCCATAATGGCGTCGATAGCTTCCTGAGTTGAACGTTCTAAGTCAGTATCTTCAATACGCAGGACAAATTCGCCATGATTGTGGCGACTAAATAACCAGGAATACAGAGCGGTACGTGCACCACCAACGTGTAAATAGCCAGTTGGACTTGGCGCAAAACGGGTTTTGATTTTACTCATCGAGATTGCCTTAATTGCAAAACATGTTTTTGAAGCGCTTATCTATTTACTGTAGAAGACTAAAAAAACAAGCACAGTTAACTGGGTAGCAAGTTTGATGTTCTAAACAGCGAAATGTCTAAGCATTGCTAAAATGTGTATCTATTCTATCATCCTACAATGATTCCTCAATCAAGTTATCAGAATAGAAGACAAGAAATTACGCTGTTTCGCCAAATTTGACATAAATAAATGCGCTTTAAAAATAATTTCTGTTTTTTTCTTAAAAGAACAAAGAGAAAATGATAGGTAATTGATTAAAAAGGCAGCTTTTCTGGTGAATATTGAAACATCTTGATTATTTTTGCAACGAACGATAAAAATCTATTGAAAAAGCGTTGACTCAGAACTCAGTATCCCTATAATGCACCTCCATCGACGACGGGGCGATTAGCTCAGTTGGTAGAGCACCTCCCTTACAAGGAGGGGGTCAGTGGTTCGAGCCCGCTATCGCCCACCACCGTTGACGATGACAATAAATAATTGGGCGATTAGCTCAGTTGGTAGAGCACCTCCCTTACAAGGAGGGGGTCAGTGGTTCGAGCCCGCTATCGCCCACCAATTATTTATTATAATGTAATATAAGTCATGAAGTGGGCGATTAGCTCAGTTGGTAGAGCACCTCCCTTACAAGGAGGGGGTCAGTGGTTCGAGCCCGCTATCGCCCACCACTTCATTAGCTACTTGCATTAAAAAACAATTTAGATGGGTCGTTAGCTCAGTCGGTAGAGCAGTTGACTTTTAATCAATTGGTCGCAGGTTCGAATCCTGCACGACCCACCATCTAAGCAGTAAAAAAAATCAGAACTTCCAAGATGGGTCGTTAGCTCAGTCGGTAGAGCAGTTGACTTTTAATCAATTGGTCGCAGGTTCGAATCCTGCACGACCCACCATCTCAGTCATTTCCAAGTTAATTCCCAATCAAGTAAATACTCAAGTTGCCAAGCTATACCTAGACAAGCTGGTTGCAGGTTCAGCCCGTAGGGTAAATCCGAAGGATTTAAATCCTGCACGACCCACCATCTCAGCCATTTCTAAGTTAATTCCCAATCAAGTAAATACTCAAGTTGCCAAGCTATACCTCGACAAGCTGGTTGTAGGTTCAGCCCGTAGGGAAAATCCGAAGGATTTAAATCCTGCACGACCCACCATCTCAGTCATTTCCAAGTTAATTCCCAATCAAGTAAATACTCAAGTTGCCAAGCTATACCTAGACAAGCTGGTTGCAGGTTCAGCCCGTAGGGTAAATCCGAAGGATTTAAATCCTGCACGACCCACCATCTCAGTCATTTCCAAGTTAATTCCCAATCAAGTAAATACTCAAGTTGCCAAGCTATACCTAGACAAGCTGGTTGCAGGTTCAGCCCGTAGGGTAAATCCGAAGGATTTAAATCCTGCACGACCCACCATCTCAGTTATTTCCAAGTTAATTCCCAATCAAGTAAATACTCAAGTTACCAAGCTATACCTCGACAAGCTGGTTGCAGGTTCAGCCCGTAGGGTAAATCCGGCATGAGCTACCATCCAGGTATAGTGTTATTGCAGACTAAATCTTGCGAATACACACATATTATGGCAGTTTCATTTCTTAAAGGACTCAATAAGGATTAAAGTAATTAGCAATTATACTGCTTGCCTGATATGTAGAATAATTCAGAATACGCTTTGCAATGATCATTTCGTTCTTACACCTATATTTCTATATGGCATTAGCAGAATATATTTTACTACTAATAGATAATAAAGGAGTAAGCGATAGACTATAATGATTTAATTAGGCATAAATGACAAAATAAAATTGTATAAATGAATGTCTAATTGCTATTTTGTGGAATAGAGAAAGTACATATCAATTTTTTATAAACTATTTTTATTATATCGTAAATGTGAGATACTACATCTTGGTTATAAACTCTGAGATCGTGTTTGTTTTTGAAATATTATAGCAATCTGCGTACTGTAAAAAATAGAAACTAGTAAGAACCAAATTAGATTGTCGATGAAAGTCATTTTTCATAATTTTGTGATGCTCATCTAGTAAAATGAATAATAAGCTTTCTTAACGTTATGGTTTTGTTATGTTTGGTACTTGAATATTATAAATTTTATTCTTGCTACTTTAAAAATTTACTATTTCGCTAATTGTAACAGGTTAACTGGCTTTTTAGCGTACTGATATTTTGTCGAATCAGAGAGTTTTAGAGATAAAATTGATTGTTTTTACTATTTTTTACATAAAAGTACCATCTAAACTGGGTTTATCACATTTCTCCAACTTAAATTGTATCAATAACATTAATATTGTTACAGTGTTAAATAATTCTGTTTATTTCCTTTGTTTTTAGATTATACATCGGCTATATGGGTCTTTTTTAGATAAATATTCCAAAGAAAGGTGGGTGTCTTATGGAATATAAGCATGAGGTATTACTCATTTTGTGCGTAACTAGGTGATATTACAGCACTATTTTGATTTTAAACATGAAGTGTATAGAGTGAAATACTTTGTTACATAGTTGCAATGTCAATTTAGGACTAGTTGAAACTAATTATAATGGTAGTATATCATTCTTTCCGATATATGCTGAATCGACTATAGCATTATCAAATGTTATACACATAAATATAAAAATAAAATATGTAGATAATTATCTGCTAATTTTTATTTCCTTAATATAAATTGAAGCGAGAATGTTTATG
Organism: Providencia rettgeri; assembly: GCA_900455085.1. Classification (NCBI taxonomy): domain Bacteria; kingdom Pseudomonadati; phylum Pseudomonadota; class Gammaproteobacteria; order Enterobacterales; family Morganellaceae; genus Providencia; species Providencia rettgeri. Next base: position 1,730,711 of record UGTZ01000001.1, read on the forward strand.
AACACGAAATATCCTGTCGCTTGTGCAGTTGGACAAAAAATAAAAGCCCTTAGAAGAGCTCAAGGCTTTACTGTTTTTCAGTTAGCTAAAGAGATAGATATAAGTGAACAGCAGCTATTTCGTTACGAGCGCGGTGTTAATCGTATTGATATAGATTGCCTTGTTCGAGTGTTAAAAGTTTTAGACGTTAACATGGGTGAGTTTTTTAGTGAAGTCCTACAAGATGATACTCAAGTAGATGAGAGCACTGGTGATAAAGGGTTTGAAAGCTCTGCATATACCCTTGTATAACCAAATATCCATATTGTCTCAGAATGAAACGTAATTAACTTTCGTTCTTAATTATTTCAATTGGGAACGTAAATTAAATGTATCTGCTGTGTATGATTTAAATAAGACAATAGCTATTTTTAGCTTATGTTTCATAATAGAACAAATAAAAGCCCGAAAGGGCTTTTATTTTTATATCCTTAAACTAACAATTACTTAATATTTCACTCGGTATGGGGGTAGTTTTTCTGGCGTGCTTATGCTTAGTTAACTTTCTTGTTCTTGAATTGGCTCTAATATTACTGTGACGATACGTGTTTCGATCATTTCTCCAATTCTTAATTGCAGTTGTTCTAGTTTTATGACGGTATCTTGTAAAGGACTCGATATAGAAGCATAAATAAATTGGTTAAGCGTCCTTTCATCGCCGTTATCAATTTGAATACCATAAGAGGATTGGATCTCATTTAATCGCGTCGTTCCTTTTAGACTTAACCCTGTATCGGGTAGCTCAATAGGTATGTGCTCAGAGATATTTTTTTCTGAAAAAAGACGTTCAAGGAAAATACGGTTTTCAGGTTTAAGAACAACGAATAAATGGTCATCAGTGTGAAGAATAGTTGACCCCCTTGGTGGTAAAACACTTTTTTCTCGCGTAATCATTGCAATGACAGTTTGGTCTGGTAATGCTAATTGTGATAACCGACGACCTACCGCAGAGCAATCCTCCCCTAAAGTATATTCCACTAAATCAGCATCTATTTGGTCTACTGCGGTAATATCTAAAGTTGCTGCAGGGATCAATGGAGGTGGCTGCATTAAATTCAATTTACGTGCTACATAAGGCAAGGTTGAGCCTTGTAAAGTTGCTGAGATTAATACCACAAAGAAAACCACGTCAAAAATCAGATGGGCATTAGGTAGCCCGTAGATAAACGGGAAAATAGCGAGAATAATAGGCACTGAGCCACGTAAACCTACCCAGGAAATCAATGTTATTTCAGGTTTTGGAAAACCAAATAATTTTAGGACAGGTATTACAGCCAATGGCCTCGCAATAAAAGTTAAGACAAGGGCGATAACTAAGCCTTCAAGCCAGACTTCAATAAGAGAACTTGGGTTGACAAGTAACCCTAACATAACGAACATGATAATTTGGCTTAGCCATGCTAATCCATCATGGAATAAAAATGTATTACGTTGAAAAACAAACCGATGATTACCAATTACCACACCGGTAACAAAAATAGATAAGAAACCACTGCCTTCTAAGTTACTGGCGAGCCCGAAAGAAAGTAGTCCACATGCAGCGACAAGGACAGGATATAATCCAGTTGCTAGTAGCTTAATCTTATTGATAATTTTGACTGAAACCCAGCCAACACTCAAGCCAACAACTGTCCCTATTCCCATCTGGCTAAAAAATAGCAAAATTAATTCACTACCTGAAGCTTGTGGATTCATTAAGAGTTGTAATAAACCAACCGTTAAGAATATGGCAGTAGGATCATTGGTTGCACTTTCTATTTCTAAAGTAGATTGCAGACGCTCGTTTAAATAGATCCCAGCGTTGCGCAGTAAGGAAAAGACAGCAGCAGCATCGGTAGAACCGACGATAGCGCCAAGTAATAGCCCTTCAAGCAGAGGGACGCCGAGAATATAAGCTGCTGCGAGCCCTGTCACGCCAGCGGTTACAAGAACGCCAAGTGTTGCTAGCGTAAAAGACGGTTTCCAAACTAAACGAATTGACTTTACGGATGTTTGCAGACCTCCATCAAATAAAATTAAAGCAAGAGCAAGAGAACCAACGGCATACGAAACATTAACGTTATCAAACGTAATCTTACCTATCCCATCTTCACCGGCTAACATGCCAATAAATAAAAACATGACTAGCATGGGTAAACCAAGTCTAGCTGACAATTTGCTAGAGAAAATACCCAAAAGAATGAGTATAGAAATCAATAAAATGAGTTGTTCAATAGTTGGCATAATCAGTTTAATCTGTAAGTGAATAAAACGCTGACGATGCATCGTAAAGCGCGCGTAGAAAGCAAAAAATGTCAAAATAGCAAGATAACTAAATATACACTGAGAATAGATTATTTTAGCGAAAAGCCGATAATATCCATTAAAAAGTATATCTACATGATTATAATATAAATAAATTTAAATAATTTGATTATTTATCGCATTTTTTGTCATTAAAGTGAGTTAAAGCACGTAAAAAAACGATAAATTTGAATAAGTAAGCATCGAGGTGGGCTTATTATATTTTTTTAATCAAAGATAATTATGGCGTGGGGAGAGAAGTATTGAAGGGAGGGAATAGGCATTTATAAAGTAAGGTCAAAATAAAGAAGGCCGAAAAAATTTTCGACCTTCACCATTACACTAATGATAGCGAGCTTTTTTAGCTAAATAGTCGCCAATAAATTGCATGCCTTGAACGATAATTACCAATGTAACAACGGTGATAGCCATTGCGACATTATCAAAACGCTGGTAACCATAGTTTAAAGCTAAGTCACCCACACCACCACCACCAACGGCGCCTGCCATGGCGGTTGCACCAACTAAAGTAATACTGGCAGCGGTTAAACTTAGGATTAATGATGACTTCGCCTCAGGTAAAATAAAGTGCCAAACAATTTGCCAATTTGTTGCTCCCATAGAATCAGCCGCTTCAATAATACCTGAATGTACGCTGAGTAATGAGTTTTCAACTAAACGTGCAGTATAAGGAGCAATAAAAATAACTAATGGTACAATTGCTGCAGTTGTTCCTATTGAGGTTCCAACCATAAAGCGTGTTAGGGGGATCATTGCAACTAATAATATGATAAAAGGCAATGAGCGAATAATATTAATAATAGGGTTCACTATACGATAAATACATTTATTTTCCCAAATACCGTCTGGCCTCGTTACAACAAGTACGATACCTAACAGAATCCCAAATATAGAGCCTAATACGAGTGCAACGCTGACCATCGTAAAGGTTTCTGACATCGCTAATAAAAACTGTTTAGTTGTTAAAGCGGTTTCGAATAATTGTGTCATATTGCCCCCTTATTGACAGCAACCCCACGTTGACGAAGAAAAGAAACCGCCTCATCCATTTTTTCTTTATCACCAATAAATTGGACAAACATGCTACCTAGCACGACACCACTGATTTCTTTCATGTTGGCAAATAAAATATTTATTTTGACAATTTCTTTCAGTATTAACTCATTAACAATAGGTTGTTGAGCGGAAGTTCCTAAAAATTCAAGACGATAAACATCTTGTTGATGTTCTAAGTTATGTAGAACGCGCTCTGGAATTTCTTCGTTTAACACGGTTCCTACAAACTTTCTGGTTGTGTCTTGGCGTGGGTTGGCAAAAATATCAAGTACGGTTCCTTCTTCGACAATTTTACCTGATTCCATAACAGCAACACGGTTACAGATTTGTTCAATAACTTCCATTTCGTGAGTCACGAGTAAGATAGTAATATGTTGTTCTTGGTTGATCTTTTTTAATAATTGCAAAATTGAGCGAGTCGTTTGTGGGTCAAGTGCTGAGGTGGCCTCGTCACATAATAAAATTTGTGGGTTATTGATCAAAGCGCGAGCAATACCAACTCGTTGTTTTTGTCCACCAGATAACTGCCCTGGGTATTGGTTTTTTTTTATCGCTAAGTTCGACATATTCAAGAATGCTATCAACCCGCTGAGTGATTTCCTGTTTATCGATACCTGAGAGTACTAAGGGCATCGCAATATTTTGTGCGACAGTTTTCGTTTCCAGCAAATTAAAATGCTGGAAAATCATACCGATGCTTTTTTTATGTGAACGAGTTTCTGCTGGGGTATGCTCAGCAATATTTTGGCCATTAATGATAACAGCACCACTGGTTGGTTTTTCTAATTGATTCACTAGGCGGATAAGTGAGCTTTTACCAGCTCCGCTATAACCAATAAATCCAAAGATATCCCCTTTATTGATATGCAAATTAATATCTTGCAATGCAACTAAAGACTGCCCATCTTTTTCATAGACTTTTTGAATATTTTGAAAGGTAATCATAATTTACTCTACATTATCAGTTAATTGCATACGTTCTGAAGGTGGTGCAGCGGGGAGCCACTCATCACCTAATAATTCAGCTTCTTGGCTATTTTTGACTTGCTCAAGATGTTGTTCTTGATGGTTCAGATACAATTGAGCGGCAATATGGTCAGCCAATCGTTCAGCTCCAACATTCGTTCCGGGGATTAACCCTATAACGGGCCCCATGCTGAGTGATGCGCTTAAATTAAAACAATATAACTGATTGATTTTTAATGTGTCTGTGTTGCTTTTAGCTTGAAATTCAAAGTGATTACCTAAATAAGGGTGTGAAGCTAACTCTGCATTTTCCTCATGGAAAGATGGTGTGTATGCATCCCCCCATGTTTTGACTAGCGGAGATAATTGATGAAAAGCTCTGTCCTTAGCCCAATTAATTCGATAGCCAGTTGCCAAGATTAAATAATCTAATATGAATTTGCCTGTTGTGGTCGTGACGTGCAACTTTTTGTTTTTTACTTCAATAAATTTAACTTGAGTATTGAAATTGAAATAAGCATTTTCATGGCGAGAGACTCTCAAGGTACTTCCGTGAGGGGCTGGTGTTTTAGCTTTAGCAACATAATCCGTGTAATGCCACTTTTGAGCATCGGTAAAATAGGTATATGCATTGGTAAAACCTGTACTTCCAGCAACTTTTCCTCGGTTTACACGAGGCATATCGTTAGCTCGGATCAAAATTTCAACCGAATTAGCGCCATTTTCTAATGCCGTTGCTGAGCTATCCATCGCTCCTGCACTATAACCTACAACACCAATATCTAAGCCTTTAAAACGGCGATAGTCAGTGCCTGCGTAGGAGTGTTCCCAATAGGCTGTTGGAATATCATTCATAAAGCTAGGGATATTGGCCTCACTAAAAGACTCCATACCCGTTGCTAAAATAACATGTTGTGCTTGATAACTGACTGTTCCTTCAGGGGTATTAAAAATTAATTCACGGTAGTTATCATTAAGTTGTACATCAACGAGATGGTATTGATTAAGCACATGGGGTTCAGTCATGGTTTTATACCATTGCAGGTATTCACCCCATTGCAAACGTGGAATTTTATCAAGTTCATCCCATTTTTGAATACCAAATTGGGCTTTAAACCAAGCTTGGAAAGTTAATGAGGGAGATGCAAGTGCAGGGCCAACCACATGTTTTGGTGAACGTAATGTTTCCATTAGTGCAGGGCTTTGCCATGGGCCTTCTTTGCCAGAAGCGGCCTGATCGAAAACAATGGCGTTAATTCCGCGTAATTTCAGAGCGAAAGCTGCTGTAATCCCTGACATGCCCGCGCCAATGATAGCGACATCAATAACTTGGTTTTCAGGACAGTTTTTTGATAATGACCAAGACGTTATTGGTAAATTTAAATATTGCAAATCTTGTTTTATTTGCGCTTCTAATGCCTCTAAACCCATAATCAGTTCCATTGAATTACTCCTTGTCCTCGGCTATTTCAAAGGGTTCTCCTAGTGATAACATTAAGCGGTTCGCCCATGAAAAGAAGGCTGTTGATTGAACTAAATCGAGTAATTCAAGTTCAGACAAGCCTAGCGTTTGTAACTCTTTAATTTGTGATGATGTCGCTTGGATGGGGGTTGCAGACAAGGAAGCAACCAAATCTGTGATGGCTAGCAGTCTGTCATCAAAACCTTCTGCAAGTACTGAACCTGTCGCCGTTGCTAATAGTTTATCAACATCAGCGCGTCGCTCTTTTGCATATTGACTGGCTTTTCTTGCGTGAACAGAAGCACAGTATATGCAACCATTAACTTTACTAGTTACAGCTGCTGCAAATTCACGTTCCCAGCGAGGTAGCCCTTCAGAGGTATAAAATACGCCACGGTCAATTAAAGTTCGTAATTCTAAAATTTTGCTTTGATGGGCAAGTAGTAAAAAATATTCAGAGTTTAATTGACCAAATTTTTTCATAACTTGGGCTTCTTCAGCGGATAATGTATTCGCATTTCTTGCTGAAATCCAAGCTTCCCATCCTAAATTATCTTGTGTAAAAGCGGTTGGGGATGAATTTCCTTTGCGGGTTAAAGGTTGGTGGTTCCACTTACCTGCAACAACTTTAGGTGCACTATTTGTAAGATTACTACTATCCGTCAGTAACAGAATCCCTTCGATTAGCCGAGCTTGATAAGTGACATAAGTTATTAATTGAGCAAGTAAAATAATGTCACTTTCTTGCCAACCTTGGTTAGTTAATTCGGCAATCAATTGGTAATGAGTGTCTTTCGGTGACTGTGTTAAAACTTGCAGATATTCTTTCGCTGTGGCAAGTGGTTTGCTAAGCGGTTCATCAGGAATTGAGTTTATTAATTGCAAATAAAATTCAGCAAGGCGGGGACTTCCTGTAATTTTTGCAACTTCATGGGCAAAATAATATTTCACATCACTTGTTAGCCGTGTCGAGGGCGCTGAAAAAATGGCTTCAAATACGGCTTGAGTATTTTCAGTCGCCACATTACGTTCATGGCGAATCTTAGTTAGACTGGAATCTGGTGTTAAGTTAGTTAAATAATTAATTACATCATTATTGGAAATAGTCATAAAGTAACTCACTTTTTTTAAACGTTTTTTATCTCCTTCATTACATATCAATCACATCACTAATCGAACGATCTATTTGTTATATGCTTATAACCAAAAGAAATTAAACTAAGCCCTTATATTACTTTTGTATTAAGTTATAACGATATAGTCTAAGTCGTGCTCTCTAATTATGATTATACTGCCCAAAATATCTTTACAGGGTTGTTACATATGTTAAAACAAAAAATAATAGGCTTGTCTTTAATTACTACGGCTTTAGTTGCGTTGGCAGGTTGTGGTGATAATAGTGAAAAAGATAATCCGAATAAAAAACAAATTACGATAGGCTTTGGTGTTGGTAATTATATTGACCAAGTGGATAAAGGTATCGTCCCGATTTTAGAGAAAAAAGGTTATACGGTTAATTTGCGCCAATTTTCGCAGAATAGGCAAATTAATCCTGCTTTTGAAGAAGGTTCAATCGATGCTTCTGTTAATCAAAGCCGCGCCTATATGGAGGCTTATAACAAAAAGAATAATATTAACATGGTGGCATTGACGGATTCACCGAGTGCGCCACAAAGTCTGCGGTCAAATAAACATAAAACACTGGATGATGTGAAAGATGGTATGATCGTCGCGCTATCTAATGACCCTGTTAATGCAGAACGTGGTGCTAGAATTCTGGAACAGTTAGGTTGGATTAAAATTAAGCCAAATGTGAGTACATTAAGCTTTAGTGTTAATGATATTTCGCCTGATAAATATAACTTAGATATCCGAGAAACTGATGCAGCACAAGGGTTACGATTATTAGATGATGTCGATTTTGTCGTTGTGAATGGCAACTATGTTGCAAGTGCAGGTCAGCGCATTGCTGATGGCTTGGTCGTAGAAAATTCACCGCTAGAGCATCGTGTTATTGTGACTGTCATGCAAAAAGACCTAGATGCTCAGTGGGCAAAAGATTTGAAAGAAGCTTTTGAGTCTAAAGAATATGCAGATTATATTCGTTCGCAGCGTATTTACGATGGTTTTATTGAACCTGAAAGCTGGAACAAATATCCTAAATAAAACCCTAGTCTGTTTTTTTATTATTAGTATTACGTTAACCACTAATTTTTATTAATTAGTGGTTTTTTCTATATAAACTAAATATCTTACTGATTTAATGTGAAAAATATTCGTGTTGAATTTGTAGACAATCTGATGTTTTTTCGTTATTTAATAGATTAAGAGCTGAATTATAAAAATAGAATATAGATAAGTTTATGTAAAAAATAAAACTGACAGGGGAAAGTATGAGTAACGAATTAATTGATGCATTTAATGTAATAAAATCTAAAAGATGGGTTGATTTGACACATAGCTTCGATAAAGATTCACCGCATTTTTGGTCATGTATTCAATCCGGTGATTAACCTGTAATATAGGGTAATTTATCGGAGAATATTCATGGCTAAAGTCGATGTAAGGTGCCCATTTTGTCAACAAACTCCCTCAGTGAAAAAACATGGCCTAGGGAGCACTGGTCATCAACGTTATCGCTGCCAAAATTGCTGCCGAAGCTTCCAACTCGATTATAAATATCGTGCTTGCCAACCCGGAACTAAAGATAAAATTATCGACCTCACGATGAATAATGCCGGTATTCGTGATACTGCTAGGGCCCTTCATATCAGCATTAATGCGGTTGTTCGTACTTTAAAAAACTCTCGCCGAAGCAGGTAACTTCTTTACCTCTTGATAATTTGCAGATTGAACTCCTTTGCGAAGTTGATGAACAGTGGTCTTTTGTGGCTAATAAGAAACAACAACGCTGGCTTTGGTATGCCTGGGAACCTCGCCTAAAACGGATTATTGCTCATACATTTGGTCGTCGAAACAAGAGAACTCTTCGTCAGTTACTGGCTTTACTGTCTAGGTTTAATGTGGCTTTTTGGTGCACGGATAAGTTCAGTGCTTATGAGATATTGCCTAAACAAAAACACGTAGCAAGTAAGTTTTATACCCAACGAATAGAAAGAGAGAATTTGAATTTAAGAAATCGCTTAAAGCGTCTTAACCGTAAGACGTTAGGTTACTCGAAGTCGCCTGAAATGCATGATAAAATCATCGGCACATTCATCGAGCGGGAGCATTACCTATTGTGATGATCTCTATATTGAATACACGACCGCATTTTTTTATGTTTGATTCTGCTGAGTTTAAAACATTATTTGGTTATCCAGAGGGTTTTTTTGCACAGCAATTTACATTTCCAGGCCAATATGGCACTCATATTGATGCTCCTTGTCATTTTGTCGAAGGAATGCGTTATTTACATGAACTTGAATTAAAGGAACTTGTTCTGCCATTGATTGTTATTGACCAGTCAGAAAGGGCAAAAGAAGATCCAAATTTTGCATTTTCTCAAGATGATATTCTCAATTTTGAAGCACAAAATGGCCGAATTGAATCTGGGAGTTTTGTTGCATTACGCACCGATTGGAGTAAACGTTGGCCATCACAAGAGCTTATGGATAATAAAGATGATGAAGGCAATAACCAAATACCGGGTTGGGGTATGGACGCTCTCAAATTTTTATTTGAAGAACGTGGAATAAAAGCTATTGGACATGAAACATTTGATACTGATGCAGCAAAAGATTTTCGAAAAAATAATGCATTACTCGGTGAGTATTATGTATTAGAGCAAGATACATACCAAGTTGAATTACTCGCTAATTTAGACCAAGTGCCCACACGTGGTGCCGTGATTTTTAATATTGTCGCTAAACCAAATAATGCCAGTGGTTTTCCTGTGCGTTCTTTTGCAATACTTCCATAGGAAATATAATTATAACCAATCTGCTAATGTAATAGCAGATTGGTTAAAACGGCTATAAAGCAATTATAATCCATGCAGCGGCTAATAGCATACACAATAGCGCGACAACTCCTCCAGATTTAGAAAATTCACCGAAAGAGATTTTTACACCATATGCCGCTGATTGTTCAACGACAATAATTCCAGCAAGGCTACCGAAGACCAGTAAATTACTTGAAAAGCCTGAACCCAATACAAGAGCTGCGCCTAATGAATCGGCATTACCATCAGGTGTTAAGAATGGGACGAGTAACATAACTGAGGGATTATTTCCAACGATAGTGCTTAGAACACCTGTCACTAAAAATAGGGCTAATGGATTATTGAGATCCACACCGTAGCTTCGTAAATCCGTTAATAATTGCTGAGGAAGGCCTGTGGCGGCAAAAGCAGCGTTAACAACAAATAACCCCATGATGAGTAATAGAAGATTACCGTCGACGAGTTTAAGCATATCACTCGAGGCAATGGACCGGTTTAATAATAAAAAACCAGCAGCAGTCAATGCTATAAGTTCTTTAGGAATATCAGTCACAATAAAGGCAATGATGACTGCGAAAGTAATAACACCAGCTTTTGCTGTCTCCCATACATTTAATGTTTCTTGGGTTGTTTGTGGGGAAGCTGCTAGCGTATTTTCTTTAGCCAAATACCAACGATTACGATATAACCAAACGAGTACCAACCATGTTAATGGTAAAGAAAGTAGGGCTGGTATTGCTGATGCTTGTAATAAGCCAACAAACGATATATCAAGCCCTTGGGCTGCGATCATATTTTGTGGGCTACCAATTAATGAACCGGCCGCGCCATTATTCGCCGCGAAACAAAAACCAAGTAAAAATGGAATTGGGTTTAAACCGCGAGATAAACTAATTGATACTAATAATGGTGTCATGGCGACAACAACAACATCGTTAGTGAGTAATGCAGAAAGAAAGCCACCGACAAGAATTAAAACCGCGAGTAATGTAGGGGGTGAAACTTTTAGCATTGCCACTCGGTTTGCGGTCCAACTATAAAAACCAGACACAACAAAAGAAGCAGAAACGACCATAAGCCCAAATAGCATACCAATCGTTCGGTAATCGATAGCATTCCACGCATGAGGCGGTGTAATACTGCCGATAGCCATCATAGCGAGGGCGCCAATAACCGCAGTGCCCGTTCTATCAACTTTGAAGCCAGGTAGCTTACCAAAGCCCATTGCAATATAAACCAAAAGAAAAACAATAACGGTCAACGTCATGATATTCACATTTTAATTAAGAAAATTAGAGGTAATTTATCGATGAACACTCAGCGAAGCAAGGCTAAATAATGTATTGATAATAACATGTTGCAGTTAGCTCCATTTAAGATTGTCGCCAAAAGATAACAATAATGAAATTAAGAATGAAGTTTACAAATTGCGATAACAAGCATTGATTATAAGAAACGATAATATGATTTATTGCAGCATAAAAAGAAAAACAAAGAAAATACATTTGGTAATTTTATTACAAAATTAAAAAAATACCTGTACAGGTGAAAATTTGATGGCAGCTCATAGGATTAAAAAAGAGAAATTGAAAATTAATTGTGATAAAAGTCACTATTTGAAGATAAATAACGGTTTTTGATTTGTGATTAAAATCACATAAAGTGATTTTTTAGTGCAAAAAAAGAGCAGTGTAATTTAGCAACATGAATTTTTTGTGAACTATATCAATATAAACATAGAGTGGATAGGGGGGGAATGGTGACGTTGATCACATAAAGGCCCACGTGGTGCGAATCTGATAAAGCTCATGCTAGAGTGAAAGTGTTGAAAAAATCACGGACGTTATTTGGCGATAACGTTACAACTTTATCATTCTCGTACCACGGGGTTCTGTCATGGTAACATCAAATATCAAATTAAAGGTACAGAATTTTGGGCGTTTCCTCAGTAATATGGTTATGCCTAATATCGGTGCTTTTATCGCTTGGGGATTAATTACTGCGTTATTTATCCCAACTGGCTGGTGGCCTAATGAGACATTAGCTCAACTTGTAGGCCCTATGATCACCTATTTACTACCACTATTAATCGGTTATACCGGTGGCCGTTTAGTCGGTGGAGAGCGGGGTGGAATAGTCGGTGCAATAACAACAATGGGCGTAATTGTTGGTGCCGACATGCCAATGTTTATGGGGGCAATGATTGCTGGCCCATTAGGCGGATATGCAATAAAACGTTTTGATTTGTGGATAGAAGGCAAAATTAAAACGGGTTTTGAAATGTTAGTGAATAATTTTTCATCTGGCATTATCGGTATGTTATTAGCCATTTTGGCTTATTTAGCGATTGGGCCTCTTGTTGCAGGGCTATCCAAGATATTAGCAGCCGGTGTAAATGTGATGGTGGAGAATAATTTACTTCCACTCACGTCTATTTTTGTTGAACCTGCCAAAATCTTATTTCTTAATAATGCTATCAATCACGGTATTTTTTCACCACTAGGTATTCAGCAAGCATCAGAAACAGGTGCATCCATCTTTTTCTTAATTGAAGCCAACCCTGGACCCGGTTTAGGTGTTTTACTCGCGTATATGTTTTTTGGCAAAGGTAATGCTAAGCAGTCTGCGCCAGGAGCCGCAATTATTCACTTTTTTGGTGGCATCCATGAAATTTATTTTCCTTACGTCTTAATGAATCCTCGGTTAATTCTTGCTGTTATTCTGGGTGGAATGACAGGGGTATTTGTGATGAACCTTTTTCATGCTGGGTTAGTCTCTCCTGCATCCCCGGGCTCAATATTTGCAGTTCTACTGATGACGCCTAAATCATCACTTATCGGCGTTATTTTATCGGTCGCAAGTGCTACAGTTGTTTCTTTCATCGTTTCAGCTCTTTTATTAAAACGAACACGAATTGGTGATGATGATGAACTCGAGAGTGCGACGAAAAAAATGCGTAATATGAAAACGCAATCAAAGTCATCATCAGTAAATTCAATCAATAAAGATGCTTCTATCAATTTAGCTCAAGTGCACAACATTATTGTCGCTTGCGATGCAGGCATGGGCTCAAGTGCAATGGGAGCGGGGGTATTAGCCAAAAAAGTACGTGATGCTGGCTTGCTAGACATCACCGTCACTAATATGGCAATCAACGATTTACCAGAAAATGTTGATATTGTTATCACCCATAGAGATTTAACGCAAAGAGCGAAATCATTTGCGCCAAATGCAATCCATATTTCTTTAACAAACTTCTTAGATAGTCAAACGTATAATGATTTAGTCACGAATTTAATAGCTAAAAAAAATCCTAAGGCAGCTAATGATGGGCATTTAATTAAACAAACTATTGTTGCGGCTAATGATGAGTCATATGACATAACCGAACATGAAGAGGCTTTGTTTACTTTAAGTGCGAAGCACATTCATTTAAATCTGGCGGCAGAAAATAAAACCCAAGCTATCCGCTTTGTAGGGCAGAAGCTAGTTGAAGGCGGGTATGTTGAGCCTGAATATATAGAGGCTATGCTAGCTCGTGAAAAACTAACACCAACATATCTTGGAGAGTCTATTGCGGTACCTCACGGAACAATAGAAGCCAAAGACCGCGTATTAAAAACTGGCATTGTTATTTGCCAATATCCTAAAGGCGTACAATTTGGTGAAGAACCCGATGAAATTGCTCGCTTAGTGATTGGTATTGCAGCACAAAATAATGAGCACATTGAAGTTATTACACGAATTACTTCCGCTTTAGATGAAGATGGGGTCATTGAGCGTTTATGTGAAACCCAAGATGTTCAGGAAGTACTCGAAATTTTAGCGTCTCAAAGTGCAGCATAAGGAGAATAATAATGAAAGTCATTCATTTTGGTGCAGGAAATATAGGCCGCGGTTTTATTGGTAAATTATTAGCAGACGCAAATTCACAAGTCACTTTTACGGATGTCAATCAGCCATTAATTGACCAACTAGCACATCAACAATCTTATAATGTTCATGTTGTTGGTCAGGAAAATCGTATTGAGAAAGTCCAACACATTCACGCTGTTAATAGTAATGACCCTAAAACGATAGAGTTTATTGCAACGGCAGATATGCTTACAACAGCAGTCGGGCCTCAAGTGCTTGAAAAAATTGCCTCAACAATAGCTAAAGGCATTATTCATAGAAAATCGTTGGGAAATAACCAGCCACTCAATATTATTGCATGTGAAAATATGGTGAGAGGAACTAGCCAATTAAAGCAACATGTATTGGCTCAATTGCCTGAAGAGTTACATCAATGGGTTGAGCAGCATATTGGTTTTGTAGACTCCGCAGTTGACCGTATTGTTCCTCCGATGGAGGCAGCGAATGATGACCCGCTTGATGTTACCGTCGAATCCTTTAGTGAGTGGATTGTTGATCAGACACAATTTGTTGGTGATATTCCTATTATCGAAGGAATGGAATTAACGGATAATCTAATGGCATTTGTCGAACGTAAGCTATTTACGTTAAATACAGGCCATGCAATAACAGCTTATCTGGGACAATTATATGGATACCAAACAATTAGTGAAGCGATTGGCGATTTGAGGATCCACACTATTGTTAAATCGGCAATGAAAGAAAGCGGGCAAGTATTAATTCAACGTTATGGCTTTGATTCGAAAATACATAATCAATACATAGATAAAATACTGAGCCGCTTTGCGAACCCATATTTAAAAGATGATGTTAGCCGAGTAGGACGACAACCTATGCGAAAATTAAGTTCAAATGATCGCCTAATTAAGCCGTTATTAGGTACATTTGAATATCAATTATCACATGAAAATCTGATCATAGGTATTGCAGCGGCATTGCATTTTAGGTGTGAAACTGATCCCCAAGCAAATGAAATGGCAAAGTTAATTGCAGACAAAGGACTTACCCAAGCGGTCATTCAACTTTGTGGAATAGAGCAATATCCAGAGGTAATTGATAAAATTTGTACTCAATACCAGTTAATGATGTTGAGTAAAAAGTAATATTACGGATAATGGGTTAATTATTGAGGTTCAATCACTTTATGGCTACCTACTATGTGAAAGCAAGTAATATAGCCATAAAGTGATAAAAGAAGCTAATATGGAAAATAAACAAAACATTGAAAATCAAATTCTTGAGCGGTTGAATCAACGACCAGAGGTGCACTTATTTGTTCAAGATGTCGTTATTTTAATTTCACAAGCTATTGATAAATTAATGTTAAAAGTTTTCAGAAAGGATGACTATGCAGTAAAATATGCAGTTGAGCCTCTTTTAACTGGAAATGGCCCATTAGGGGAGTTATCGGTTCGTTTGAAACTCTTATTTGCGTTAGGGGCTATTTCTCGTGAAACCTATGAAGATATAGAATTATTTCTTGCTTTGAATGAGTCATTATCTGCAGAAAAAATAAATATAAATTTTACGGATGATGAAATTTTAGGCAGTATTAAAATGCTTCATTGTATGGAACCATTACCAGAAATGATGAGATTTAATCAGCCGGAAGATCTTATTGATAATCAATTAATTGAATTGCAAAAACACCGTTTTCAGCAAATGATCAAATCTTCATTGATATTGTCTGTAACAGCCTTAATTACCCAAATTATCGAAACGGATGTATTTTAAAATAGGTTATTCTATTATCTCTATTTTACTGTTTACTTACCAAGGTAAATATGTTTGAAATAATACGTTATTAGCCGAGAATCAGCAGAGTATCGAATGAATATTATTATTGCACATGAAATCACCACTGAAGATAAAGAGGAGTTACTTGCAGGGTTGCGTAGTTTTAATACTCAGTTTTTAAATGCCGACCGGTTTGGTTCATTAGGAATTTATTTTAAAAATGATGATGGTGTGATGCTTGGTGGTTTACTTGCCTCAATTAAGGCAAATTGGTTATGTATTGATTATTTATGGGTTAGTGAAATTGTCAGAAATGATGGATTAGGGCGTGAATTGATGTATACCGCTGAACGGGAAGCAATAAAATTAGGTTGTATTCATAGCTTAGTTGACACATTTAGTTTTCAAGCCTTGCCATTTTATGAAAAATTAGGATATGTGAAACAAATGTCATTACCTGACTTCCCGGAGACAGGCATGCAACGACATTATTTAACTAAACGTGATATATAAAAAGTACCTATAAATTATGGCATGATCGGTTTAGTCGATAAATATTGTGCTGCATAATCAGGTAGGCGGGCCTTTATTTTATCAATTGTTATTTCAGCAATGACACCACTTGTCGGTACTAACTCGTTTGTTTCAACGAAAATATTCTCTGAACAAAAGAACTGATTAGATGAGAATGATTTTTCTGGTGAAGTAACTAATGGTTTACTCTTAGTCCTATTGATAAAGCGATTAGAGAAAACCAGATAATTTTTAATATTAATAGATTTATCTTCAGTATCTACAAAATTTTGCCAATAGCTAATTAAAGCGTCAGATAAATAATTATTAAAAATGAAGGTGTCTTGCATAATTAACCGATTAATAAGCATTTTGACGAACTTTAAAGGGTTGTAAAATCCTATTCCAGATTTCAATCATTTGTTATATTTGTCTTAATAATGAATTCTAAAATTTCTTTAAACATTTCTTTTCTATCTAAATTTATAGAATATTTAGGCACTGTACCGTCACCGTGCCCGCCCTCATAATCCATTGATGGCGTACTTTTCCATTTATTGCTAGATTTGAGTAACGCATATTTGCGCTTATCGCCATACATCTCAGTAGAACGGTTGTCGTCAGACAGAATCGCCCGTATCTTTATGTTTTAAGTTAGACTCCATAATGCCAGGTAAAAAAATAACAGGAACCACTTTGGTTGCAGGGACATAAAGGTGGGCTTTGGCGTTCCGTGATTGATGTTCAGTCGTACATTCCCAAGAAACCCGTTTTTTCACATCAAATTGACAAAATGGTGCTGGATATTTTCGCCTTGTTCATCCTGACTCATTGTATTTTCTTCAAATTGAGCATGCCGATGATTGATTTGATATTCCCACTTATACTCAAATACATTTATTTATGAAAAATAAGGCGAGAATGATGACAATATCGATGAGCAATTTATCGAGTGATAGGAAATTATTTATTTTGCTGAATCAATGCATACCGGTTCAATAGTTGCTTAAAGTGGGTATCAATACGTTGATATTCTGATTCAGGTACAGTGCCTTGCGCTTGTAATTGTTCTAGTTGGCGTAGCTCTTCTTCGAGTGGCAACCCTTGATGAAAATGTTGACGTGCATTAAAAATAATCGTTTTTAATTCAGACCCAGTGATATAGCTGCGAGGTTTACCATCGAGACTGTCTAAGCGCGTACTGAGATTATTTAACTCTGACATTCCTTCAGACCACTGTTGGAGTTTATCGCGAGATGACGCATTGATTTGCATATTTTGCTGCCATTTATCGTTTAACGCTCTGACTTCTTGCCGTTCACCATATTGCTTCGTGAGGTAACTCACCATGCTTAATCCATACTGTTGAGACCAAATTGGGGAGACGGACTCTAATTCTACGAGGTAGTTATCGATTACCTTGAGTTTTTCAGGAGAAAAACTATTCGGTTGCGCGGCATTAGGTTGTAATTGTTGCTCAAGAATTGAGGCAATATTCGGCGTAAAGTCAGGTAACTGGGGTAGCGCTTGCGCTAAAACGTGGTTATTGATTTGCGGGTGTAACACATACAAAGTTCCTGCACACAGCGCGCCTGTGAGCACAATACCGAAAGCCAGACCCACACAAATGCCTTTGCGGTAAGAAGGCTTGGTCGGTGTCGGTGTGCTGATAGTGGCATTGGCCTTGATGGAAATTGGCGTTGCTGCGGCACGGGCATGAAATGATGATGGCGAAGTTTTTGGCAATTGCAGTGGCGTTGGTGGAATAAAGCCACTGTCGGGAACATCGGTATTTTCGAGCTGCTTGGCTTGGGTGGTGAGCAAGTTTTGCAGTCGTTCCAGCTGAGTGAGGTGTTTGAGCTCTAATGTTTGCAGCAACTGTCCGATTTGGTTGAGGGTGGCTTCAGTTTGATACAGTGCTGGCAGGTCTGCATAAACAGGTGCATGAGCGCGTAACCCTGTCATGAGTTGTTGGCTCAGCGTAGCGAGGATCTCAACCCGGGCATGGGTCTGTTGTGGCCATAATCCTTGCCAGTGGCGGCTCAGTAAATGTTGGAGTAAAGATAAGCCTTCGTTTAATCCCGCAATGCCATTTTGATGCTGGCGGATCAGGGTAAACCACGCGCAAGTTTGTAAATCAGCGCCATTTTGGTTGAATAAGGACAAACATAGCCCATGAGCTCGAGCCCAGTCAACATCAGGGCGGGCAGGGTGGAAGCGTTTGTTTAACTCGTCTTTAAGGGCAGAGAAATCAGTCAAGGTGCGAGGGTCGCCACCAAGGCGTAATGTGTTTAAATCTGGGGTCATAGTCTTCTCACGCTATCGTCGGTTAAATCGTATCGAATTGTTTTTTCAGATGGTGGACGAGAATGCGTCCATCCGGCATAAACTCAGTGCCATAACGGATTAACCCTTGCGCATGTAATTCAACCTCAAGGGCGTAATGGAGTGCCCCAAAGCTATTTTGCGGTAATAACACTAAAGAGAGTGATTTGATACGGGGCTCATACTTGAGTAACGTTGCTGATAAAATGGTCATCATATTGTGAGCGGTACCGGGGAGACCTTGGATCATTTTACTCATATCGGGGAGTCCGTAGTCGGGAAGATGTTCGATGCTACCCGCTCTGGCGTTGAGAATGCGGCGAATATTGTCCATCACGGACACCATCACTTGGTCATGTTCTGGGATAGCATCAATATCTAATCCTCCCGCAAAATACCCCGTCAACATTTCATATAATGAAGGCTGGGACATGCTATTTTTCTCCGAGTGGTTTCAAGGTCATGGTGTTATCCGCGAGGGTAAGTAAGCGTGGGTCATCGGGTAATAACCGCTTTTTGGGGATCACCACGCGCCAATCATCGGTGACAAGGTCTGGATGGTGAAACATCACGGCGATAGCAACAAACTCAGCGCCTTCTTCGAGAGGCATATCAAGAGAAATTGATTCGCCAGGGCGAATTCGCAGGTCTTTTTGTGTGACTAATGAGGATTTGAGTACTTGGCTATCTTTAGCGAAAAGGGTGGAATAGTCGCTTTCTACAAAGCTTTCAAAGTTTTTTAGTTGATAAACACGGATAATCGTTGATAACGATGCGCCAGTATCATCGGTATTTAATGCTTCACGTGCGACAAAATCTAAGTGTACGACTTTCACTTGCTTATAAAATATCGCATTTGCTGCACTGCGAGTGCCATCGCTGACCATTTGAGTAAGTCCGCATCCAGTGAGGTTTAATGCTGTCAGAAGCACCAATGTCTTGCCGCAAAATGACAATAAAGGGAGTTGTTTCATAGGTGAGTCCCAGAATTAGAATCGATAATTAGCATAATGTGAGGGCGGCGTAGAGTGTGATGTTGCCGATAACCGCTGATAGCGCCCCAAATTTAAGGTAATAATGTGTTCTCGGTGAGGGGCATTAGGCGCCAATGTGCCCATCGCGGCGGTACGTCCCAGTTGAACACCTTGGCGAGATTGCGTGCTTAACGTTGCGTTAGGGAGCAACTTTCTGGGTAATTTTGAGACAAAGACGGGCATTGACTCTTGACCCTAGGTAAACATGCAACAGCGCCATTAAATCTTGATACAGTTGTCCGTCAGGCAGCCAATTGCGGGCTTCATCAAAGTTATCTGTCTGTAAGGTAATCAAAATTTGGCTGTTTATATCGGTAGAATACTGACCTAAAACAGGCTTGTTGGTTAAGGTCATCGGTGTTCTGCAGGATAACCCTGTTTGAGTGGCTTGCTCAATGCGTCTTGGGTCATGAGGCTTGATGTTAACTTGGGTATCAGGCGCGAGTAATTTAACTAATGATATAACCCCTTCGGCGGTACGAGTTGGAAAACGTAGCGTACCCAGTAATGCGAGAAATCGGGATAACGGAGCTTGTATATGTTGCGCCGTGCCGGGGATCCCCAAGCCAATTAACCCATATAAATACTGGGAAGTTTCGTCTTCACCTCCCGCTAAAAATGTTGCAGGGTAAGAGTATTTTCGCCAAATACGATAAAATTGCGTCGTCAGTCGGTGGTTAAAAATATCTAAAAAATCGGTAAGAGACTCGGTTCCCTCACGTCGTTGTGCAATGTCATCAAGGTAGGTTGTCGGTAGCGGGGAAGTGACACCATATAACCCTAAAAATGTCGTTCGAATACTGGGTGTGTTGCTATCTCGGTAGCGGTCTTCAATGTCGATGCCTTTAATTTCGGTGACAGGAAAACCCATCCCACGATGGGGACGAAACCGGATAACATCTGTTTTCGGGTCTTGGGTGCTACCGAGTGGCGGGCGCTGTTTATTACTCTGTTCTAGCAGTTGGCAAAAACGATAGAAGTTAACCAGTGGTAGACGCTCCCTAGTGCATCAAAAAGCTGATTTACTGAGGATGATTCTCTGTCCATGTGAGGCTATTTCCTTTTGGTACAATATGGAGAGTTAATTGGTTAAATAGATGCACGTCGGTATAAAGCGCGAAAAAGCGATTGAGCATTTCACCAAAGAGATGAATATCACCTTCACCGTTAAATCCGTTGCTATCAAGGGTGATATCGATGGCAATACCACGCTGTAAAAAGCCTTTTTCAAATCGTTCGATGAGATGCTGCTCAACGTGGATCATGGCATCGAGTTTACGGCTGTTTAGATCATCATCTCGCCAGTCATAGAGTGCCAATGTGCCACGTAATACTTCTACGTTATCCATCATATTGAGGAAGCTAGCGCCAAGGTGACTGAGGACACGCCAATGGAACCGATCTTCTGCAGGGGGATAGCACGGCAGGGTTGGCTTACATAAATTACGAACCTGCAATTGGGTTTGTAGCGTTTCTTCGGTTCTGTCGAGCAATGTACTTTGCAGCGCTTTGCGTGGAAGTTGTCCGTTAGTGCCGGTTAATTGTAAAGATAAGGTTTCACTTTCAAGGGTAGCGGTCGGTTGTTCGCGTTCTCCCCCTAAAATCAGCCATGTATCATGTAACCCACTGACACCACGCTTAACACGAGTGTGGTAGTAGTGTTCTGGCGCATTGCGGCGCAACATGCCGCCTCTGTGGCGGAAACTGCTGAATGGAACATAGTGAATGTGTTCATCTCGTCTTGTGCCATGAACCGTATCGACAGCATAAATTTCGGTGTGCCCATCTTGTAGGCGACGGGGACGCAGTAAATATTCACTTTCTAACCCGTTAACGGTGAGTGGGTCAGCTTCAATATTGAATAAGTTGATCACCGGAACGCTGTGCAGTTTTAGGTTATCCGTACTTAATGGAATGTCGCTATCCCATAGCGTATCAAGCACAATTTCGAGTTCAAAATGATTCAATCCTTCAGGTAATTGAATCTCACCGAGCCCGTTTAAGTTGACGAAAAAAAATTTTTCACGGAAAGAAAAATACTCCAGTAATAGCTGGTAGCCGCTGAAAGTGCTATCGCTTTTAGGCCACAGTTGGTCTTCTTCAGCAAAGCCCCCCGGGGAAAACCAAAGGGGTAAACGAATACGATCAGGGGACGATGGCAGGCGAATATAGATGGCTGCAACTTGCTTAGTCAGCGCTAAATGGAGTGCATAGGTCGTTGGAACGTCACCAGAGAGATAAAAGGAGAGTGCATTAAGTGCGGTTTGTTTCCAGTCAGCGAGCTTCGCACAATCGAACTGCAAACGAATTACGGAACGGCCATCAGGCTCTGTGGTTAAATTAACGGTTGATAGCACAATGGGATTGAGCGTTAAGTCTCGCGTTGTGCGATAGCGACAGACTGTCTTTTTGGGACCAATCGGGCGCGAAAGCACTTCAAAGTTAGCAGGGATCACCGATGAGAGTTTCATATCGTGAATATCTGGCGCGAGTTCAACGACAGAAAGTGATGGAATGGTTTGTAGATAATGAGGCCAAAGTAAGCTAACTAACCCTTCTGTTAACTCAGGTAAATCATCATCAATTTTTTGGCGCAATTGCCCCATGGAGAAGGCAAAACCTTCAAAAAGTCGTTCAACAAAAGGATCAGGAATGCCCACTTTGTCTAAATCTAATAACGCCGCACGATCGGGGTGAGCTTGAGCGAATTCTTTAGCTGCTTCACGCAGATATCGCATCTCCGCATCATAATAGCGAAGGGTTAAATCATCCATTTGTGTGGTTCTCATTGATTAATTTAGGGGTAGAGCACTAAGGCTCGCACAGGATCTAATCGTGTTAGTTGAGCCAGTAACTCAGACATCTGATGATGCAGTTCAGCTTTGTCAGGCGTATTACGCTGCGTTTTCCCTCGCAACAGTTGCAATTGGCGGGCTTTAACTTCAAATAACGAGTGTGGTTCCCAATCAGCGAGACGCATCTGCTCAGCACTGTGGTCTAATTCACGAAGTAAATTCAGTGCCAAATCATAACGAGCAAATTGTTCGGCCACTCTTGCCATCACTAATTGCAGCAACCATTTTTGACGGGGTGTTTGGATATTCGGACGTGACATTAACCAGGCTAATGCGGCTTCAACGCCTTCAGTGTCAGCTTGAGTTAACGCTTCTTGTTCTAACGAAAATATTGAGTCGTTATCATCGTCACTTGTGCCACGAACAGGCATGTGATGGAGAGACTGAATATTCTCTTCTAGAATATGCTGTTTGATCCACGCTAATGTGACTTCATCAGCGAAAGGTGTGCCATCTTCCCAAGCGAGATTTTCTAAACCCGGCAAGCGAAGTAAGAACTGCTTTAAATCAGAAGCAATCACCTCTGCCCAGCCGTCCCACGGCGCAGGGGATTTACTCAATGCCTGATGCAAATACCACTGCACATCTAACCAAAAATGGTTAACTCCTTCTGCAAACAATCGATCAGCTTGCTCGGTGAGTTCGAGCCAATTTTGTTGCAGATATAAACGTTTTAGCTGCGCTTTGGCATCTGAGCGTGGTGGGGCTAATCGAGTACAACCTTGCTGATTTTGTGGTGGCGATTGGTGCAGGGTATCCCAACGGACAGATTTCATCAGCCGGTGACCCGACAGCCAGCCGTTCGGTTGATTACGCAGATAATTGGCGAGTACTTTGGCTTGATCAAGTAATTCTCGACCAGACTGAATAGGCGTGATAGCGCTGATACCCGATGATGTCTGTTTCGTTGAGATATTTTCTGTTGATTTAATATTTTGTGGAACAACACTATTCGCACCACCAGATTGTGCAAGTCGATTTTCTAATGCGCGTAGTAGTGGTGCAAGATTAGGACGGTTTGCTTCATCCCATGTACTAAATTCATCCACAATCGAGCTAAGTAACGCCACGATACGTGCAAATTCGTTACTATCCACTTCAGGATAAAGGGATAAGCTGTCGATAACCCGTTGACCCGCCAACCATTCAATGGCCAACTTTCGGCTATTTGGGCGATTTGGTAGCAAGTCATCATGGTAACGGTGGAGTAACCCTGACAGTAATCCTAATCCATCGGCTAGGCCCGTTTCACCTTCTTGATGCAAGCGTGCCCAAACGTAGTAAGTGATCACGCGTGCGTCTTTACAGACATGAGTTAAGAGATTTTCGGC
This sequence comes from Providencia rettgeri, assembly GCA_900455085.1. Classification (NCBI taxonomy): domain Bacteria; kingdom Pseudomonadati; phylum Pseudomonadota; class Gammaproteobacteria; order Enterobacterales; family Morganellaceae; genus Providencia; species Providencia rettgeri. Next base: position 1,754,191 of record UGTZ01000001.1, read on the forward strand.
AAGTGTACAGATTAATTGTGTATCTGAGCCTGATAACTTGTTGACTTCTTCTTTCATGCGTTCGAAGTCATCGTCATAGCCAGGGTCTTCCCCAACCGGATTTTCAGCTGTGATTGGCAATAACCAGCGTTCCCATAACACGACTTGTTGTTCCACTAATTGATTAGCGACAAGCGGATTTCCGGTAAAACAGGCTGTGCGTAAAGGCAGTTAATAAAGGCATAGGTGATGTCCTATCGAGGCTAATCCAAGAAGATTTTTTCAGGTAGCACAAAGTTACGTAGTTTTAATAGCGCCAGCGGGCCTTGGCCCATTTCAGTGCGCAGTTGGTAATTGAGCGTGTTGCTATCTGGTGTTACCCATGACACGGTATAGCTACTGGTGCTTCCTGCATAAGGCGCGACATTGGCTGTCTCGAGTAAACGGATTAACCCCCAGACACCAGGATGATCGCCATAGAGTCGGGTACCGGTGGAGGTCGTCATCCAAGACAATGAGGCGCCTGACGCGACGGTATCGGCAGGCCATACAAACCGTTGCCATTGCGGGAACTGGTTATCGTAGGTGAGATTTTGCTTATCGATCACCAGTACGGTCTGCATCACCTGTTTACTGGTTCCCGGACGCATTTCAAAATAGAGACGTGCTTCTCCGTTTGCGAAAGCCACATCGCCTAGCTCACTCAAGGTATTCATCGCCTGAATAAACTCAGGGTTAAAGCGTAAGCCTTGAGCATTCGTGCTATTGGGTACCCAATGGTTGCCTTCTTTGCGTAAGACACCTTGCAAACGTGTTTCTAAGAAACGCTGAATACGTCCACTATCAGGGCGAAGATATTGTGCCATCAGAGGCAAAGAAATATCACTTTGCGTATCTTTCAAGGGATAGCGACCGCCAAATGCATTATTCCATTCATTGACAATCGCATTTTGCCATTCGCTATTGATCCCTTGAGCGGTAGGTGTGAGTAGCTGTTGCCATGCCTGAGTCATGGGCTCCACCAACAGTGCATAGCCAAAAGGTTGCCACTCTTGCCCAAAACTGGCGGCAATCAAGCTCCCCATATCCCGCGTTTCGGCAAAATCGACACTTTTACCTTCTAGAATACTTTGTGCGAAGGCTTGGGACATGGCTTGTGGGTCGGGGGCATTCACCACTTGCTGAAGTTTTAAACGCACACGAGTAATACGGGTTAAATACGCTTGTAAACTCAGATTATCACCGGTTTGTGAGGTGGCTTGAGGATCAACAAAGTTTAGGATAGGACCAAACGTCTCTTCCAATGGCCCCGTAAAATCGGCTTTTTGGTTAATCACCGGTTTTTGTTCTTTGTTGAGCAGCTCTTTTGCCGAATTAACAAACGGAGTCGGCCAGTTTTTCTGCCTGACGTCCGGTTTTCCCTTGGTAGGCGAGGGGTATTCATCAGGGCAATGACCGGAGATTGGCGAACATCGCTCATTAATGTGAGCTGGTCAATAGTATCGGACAGGCTGTCGGTCTGTCGCCATTGCAGGCTGGTTTAAAAAATTTAACCAGCTACTTGAAAAATCGGCAAAATAACGCTCGGTGAGTTGCTGTTTAAGTACGTCAGGCGAAATATCTTGGCTCAGTTCGTGTTGGCTATCACTCAGTACCCAATCAATTTCATTGCGGCGCGACTCGACCGTTTTTTTGATGGCGGGTTGAATGGATTCTTCCCACGCTTTGCGGGTAAAAATGCCCGGTACAAACTCTTCTGTCGTCAATAAAAAGCTAACATCAGTATCGTTTGTCATGTCATTGAGAGTCATATCCGGAAATTGATTCTGTGCCTGCAAAAGCACTTTTTGGTATAGCGAAGCACTTTCGCTGCGTTGGCCGATTTGTCGAATGAGTAAGGTACGGCTTTGATTAATCAGGTTATTGTTAGCCGATAATTGCCAGTCAGGATGCTTGGGTAGCTGCTGCGCGTAGAACATGAGCAACTCTTTGCCAAGAGTGTGCCATTCTCCTTCATCTATTCCCTGAGGGGCGGGTAGGGTAGTTAGGATACTATCAGTGAAAAACGCCGGATCCATGCGCTCAGGCGTACTCATCATGAGATAAGTTTTTAAATCTTGATATGCACGTTGTGTCGCTTGGCGACGCTCATCACTGTTTGGCGATAATTGTGCATAGGCTTGCAATCGTTGCTCAAGTTGTTGACGGATATTATCTCGCAGAGGAGGGAGTACCGTCTGCTGATACAGCGGCCATAAATGCGCTAAGAGCGGCTCATTGCTATTCAAGCCAAAATGCAGCCAAAAAGGCACTGAGTTCTGTTCCCGATGAGTTAACAGCCCAAGAGTTTGCTGAAAATCATACTGAGCTTTGAGGCGTTCAGTTTCCGACAATTGGCTGTTAGCGGCGACGTTCGCGCTTTGGTAGCTCTCTTCGATAAGCTGGCGATTGGCGAAATAAGAGACAATCATCCCTGCACCCCACAAGGTCATGGGCGGTGGCAGCACCGTATTGAACGAGACGTTTTTTGTCAAAGCCTAAAGAGGCAGGCTGTAAACGGATGCCAGTTCAGATTGCACATTCAACCAGCTTGTCCAGCGGGTATCAGGGTGCCAACTATTGGGTAACCGTTGCTGATTTAACGAATTGATAGAAGGGCTAAATGCGATGCCAGAAAAAGGCAGCGTACGCAATTGGGTGTTGAGTGGCGCTAATGCGGTCGCGAGTTGTTGGCTGCCACCGTTTTGTAAAAATTGGGCTAGAGCAAGCAGATAGGTGTGTTTCTGTTCATGCAATAACGCTTGGGTTCCGTTGATCACAAGTGTGGGGATCAGGCTTAATAAGCTAGGTGATAGCGCCTCGGCGGGCATATTTTGCTCTGTCATGCAGAGGATAGAGGGCGTTTCAACTGCGCTGAGGGATTGTTGGTCACTGACACTCCATACCCAAACAGGCGCACGCCAACCTAATGCTTGGAAGAGGTTTTGGATTGCACGCCCTGCGTTATGGGCTGTTGCGGTATTGAGGTTAGTGAAAGTGACGCTGTTGTCTAAAAGCTGAGACGAAATGCTGTTTTCTGTCACCCAAATCACACCATCAAGTGGACGACGTCGGCGCAGGTGTTTGAGAGTATTGAGTCGCTCGGAGTCTATTGTTCCACCGATATCGCCGCCGTAAATCAGTAAGGTGCCGTCACACTCTTGCCAGATTTCTTGCGTCAGGCTAGGGGCGAGTTTTTCGACGGCGGAGTGGGAGCCGAGGAGGAGCTGAATGGAGACTTTGGAATGCCAGAAAGTGCCATATTGGGATTTTAGGGTGTTTTGGATTTCTAGTAGTAATACATTCTCCGTATCATTATGATTTTTAATGATGTTATTTGTTTTTTCTTTTGTTCCACTATAAGCATGTTTACCTATCCAGCGACTAACAGTAAAAACAACAATAGAAGCCAAGCCAATAAAACCACTAACCCATACGAGGGTATTCAGAGCATTATATTGTTTTTTCCGAATTAGGCTGAATTTCTAATATTTCTGGTGAGAAATAAAGAATGAAGCCAAGGGTTATAGCTATGCTGAATAACACTAATAGAATAACCCATGGTTTTTCTAAATTTTTTAGTATGGAGAGTAAATAAGATTTCATATCGTGGCTCCAGATACGATGAAAATAAAGTAATTAATGTGTTTCAATGTAATGAAGCATTAAATTCCGATGGGAGGGTAACTATCCAAACAAATATTTCATTATTTTGATGTGTAATCGCAAGTTGGGCAGCTTCGGTTTTTATTAAACATGAAATGCTAATATAAAGGTTAACCCAAGGGGCGGCATGCTGAGTACAGCCAATAATATTATCAATACTATATAAAGGAATTTTCCCTCCGTTTTCGGTAAATAGAACTTCTGTTCTAGTATTATCCAGATTGCTGATTGAAAAAGCATTAATAAAAATAGACTTTACTTTGGTTAGCTCGACATTCCCCCAAAGGAGAGCATTATCAATAGATTTACTTAACTCCAGCGTATTGTTCTTATGCTGGGGTATAGATTCAGGTCGGTGAATAAAAGCGATATATTTGTTAAGCGTTTTTTTAGGCGATGATAATAAATGAGCCACACTAACCTCTGTGTATTTATCAATAGGTTGTTTAATCAGGTAAAGGTTTATAGTGAGTAAGTATTCAAAATCATCAACTTTATCTAACCAGTTATCTATAATGCTAATTGGGATATTTTTTTTATAATTAATACGGAATGGTCTTTCGAGTAATTGAGATATTTCTTGATTAATTTGTTTAGTATCATTTTCACTTAGAATGATACTTTCACCAATCGAAACTAAAATATTTAATGATACATTGTTAGATAGACATTTGATTGCGGTTAGCATTGATGGCTCACTAATTAACGCTTTAATTCTATTGATAACTCTTTCTACATCTGATGTGTTGCTATCAATGAACTGAGCACAGTAACTTGCTTTACCGTTGACTAGGTTAGGAGGCAAAAGAGATGTTTTACTGGCAATTATTTGTGTTGATAAATCTTTGCAGTTTGTTATGTGAGGAAGAATCATGGCTTGTGCTAAAAGTGTAACTTTTCTTTGGCCTATCGATATTCTTTTATCTTTGTCTATTTGTCTTTGTGTATCCCATCCATCAGCTGCCCATTTATTAAAAAGAAAAAATATGTATCTAACAGAATATAAACCTAGCCAAATTATGATGGTGAAAATGAGTAAATTAAACTCTGGTATTTTTTCTATTAACGACTGGGAAACTAAAAATCGATGTGAAATATAAATGACTACTGATAGTAAAACAAAAAAAATGCTCCATCGTTTAATTGATGGGAAATCTTGACGTTTTGCTTTTGGCGGTAGTGATAATAAATCAACAGGCATCAGTTTAGAGGCTCGCTTTGGCATTAGGAAGAGAGGATATCAAGGTGCAGCCACAGCTACATTTATGACCATCAAATGCAACAGGGATCCCATTATCTAAAAATGTGGGGATGGCCTTGTGCAATAACCACATTATTGTGTCCTTTTTTAGGACAATAAACGGGATCACCTAAGCGAGCCACACCAATACCATTAAATACCATGAGTGATGAGCCGGAGAGAACTTGACCACCGCCTGTAGTTTTATCGCCAGTTCGAATAATACCTTTCATGATGAGGAGCCTTTAGATTGTGATTGATAGAGTGTAAAATTGGATTGATGAGGAATGCATTCAATGTTTTTATGGCGTGCAAAATGAATCTGTGACGGTAAGGTAAAAAGACAATCACAGACTCAGGGAGTTAAAATCCCCAATATTGTTAGTATTTTTTTGCTATTTAAAAAAAAGTTTTCCACAAATTTTTAGGGTTGGTGGAGGCATCCAAATAGTAAGGGTCATTTTCATCTACTATCGCTTGCTTTTGAATATTATCAGGCCAAACAGGGCGACGGCTGGTTAAAATTGCAATATAGCGAGGTATTGCGTATAAAAAAGCTAAAGGGACTGTGATAGGGAACAGTATCACGGGTGTACCATTATGTTGCGTCATGGAGTAGAAGAAGGTAAATCCAAAACTTTCTTTTTTATTGGCGATTGGTAAACAAAAAGGAATACGTTCTTTCATACCTTGTGGGCCTTCTTCCATATAACGACGCACAAATTCCCAGTGGGCTCTCAGCTCTTCAAGATTGCCATGTGAGGCAGGTAGACAAAAGGTATCGATAATCGTGATGCCATCTTCAGCCAAAAACATGCCCACTAATATAGTAATCCTTGCCAATTTCTTTGCGATGGTTTAATCCGGTCGTGAAAAATATGTCTTGCCAAGGGACAGTAAAGACCGAGCCATCAATGCGAGTTGCGTGGGACCAACTGATTTTTACGATCAAATCGGATAGGGTAATGAGTCCATGCGAACCACTCTTTTTTTAATAAGAATAGCATCCAGAATGCCATCGGAAATATTATTAGCAAACCAACTAGAATAGCCAGTAAATACCCTACTTCATAGAATGACCGAGTAATAACATCAATAGCTAGCCAAGCAAATGTACCTATAAAAAATAAGCAACCAAAGGAAGCGGCAAGTGATAATAATCCCTTGGAAGAATAAAATTTATCCACCATTTCTAAGTAATTAGAGTTTATAGTAATAACTTTTTAAATCCGGCATGAGTTGTTTTGTATCGATATTTACTCGTATTTTTTGCTCTAATTTTCCAGAAAACTCACTTTCATTTAATGGTCTATTGATTTTAAATTGTGGAAATAACCCGTAATAATCCATATTTATTGTCCTATTGCGCGTTTTAAACTCAGCCATTTCCATCCACATAGAGGGGTAGATTTCGGGCCATTTATCTACAGGGATATGTTTGGGGGACGCGTCGCCACCAGCATTGCTCTAACCATTTTTGAATATTGTCCTGTCCTTCATACGCAATGAAAATAGCAGTTCCTAATGCGATGAGTACGGCAATCACGGTGCCAAAAACAGGTATTGTTGATACAAGTGCAGCAAAAATAAGCAAAACACCACTGGCAGCAGAAAGAAGATAAGCAATAAAAAGCCCATAGTTGTTCTTGCCTATCTCATCTATGGCATTAAAAATATCAAACGCAACAGCTACTATCCCAGCCCCTACACCTAAACGTACTCCAACTGTTTTAAGGGTGTTATATGCCGTGATATTTTTGAAGCTTCGTAATAGCACAAATCGTTGAACACTTTCATCCAATACACCGATAGTTCCACTGATGATACCAGCAATGCCTGATAAGAAACGGCTATGTGCTTCAAATTGATCTTCAGAAAGTGTTTTTTTATCACTTAAATCGGCGGAATGGAACAAGGCTAAGCTTTGTAAAATTACTGATAATCCACCAGCACTGACAATTATCGCGGATTTTCCTGTCCCAGAGGTCATACTGGTGCGATATTGGGCGTAATTTGTTGCTTCGGTTTCACTGAATAGTCGTAAGAGTTTAGTTAAAGCCCTCTCTTGTTGTTGCGGGGGAAGCTGTTTTACTCGGTCAAGCTCTCTAGTATCAATATCAACCCAATAATCCAAGATTTTATTTTTGTTCATCGGTAAACCTGAAACCCGTAAACGCTTTAGCTCTTCGTGGGCAAGCCGCCTAATTTCAGACTCATTTAATGTATTGTTGCTATCGCTTAATCGAATCAAGGCGTCTGACACTTTTTTAACAAAATGGCCAAATTTTGCCTTTTCATGAACTCGTACAATTTCTTTATTTTGAAATGCACCTATTGCGATAGCAAAAGCATAAACTTTAGGGGAGCTGATGGTGCTATCAAATGCTTTCATTGTAATGGTGGCTAGCCGCCCTAAATAGATTGCTATGACTGATTGTGATGCTAAACGCTGAGGCTCTATCACTTTTGCAAAAGCATCAGCTAGTCCAGACCAAGGCAATGTAATTTTGCTGACGGAAATATTTTGGTCGATGGTAGACCATGGTAGCTCAAGCACTTCAATTGATTGCTGTGCTGTTGCTTCATCAATTTTCTCCGCTAAAATTGCTTGATTAAGTACTAAAGCTCTTCCCAGAATATTACTAGGATCAGACAAGTTATTTAAAAGTGACTGATGAAAAAAATCCAGGCTACCTTTTTTGTCTGACATATTCGTAATGCAGTAGCTAACAATCGTTGTGTAAGCAATGCCGCTTAACAAATCATTAGGATCAAAGTATTGTTGAAAATAGTATTGTAGTGTTGAAGACTGAAACCAATCCAAATAGAGTTTTGTTCGAGGGCTGACAACACGCTGATTATATTCGGTTAATATTTTTTGGAATTTGAGTCTAAAATCATCAACGGCATCCGCATAATAATACTGTTGATATTTTGCCCAGTTGGCATCTGCAGCTGCTGACATGCGTTTATCACGAACAGGCGTATATATTGTTTCAATCGCGGGTTTGTTTCTGACATGGAGGTACTCAAAAACACCACCTCTAGCGATCTTATCATTAAACTCTGTTTCTGCGGTATAAGCTCTTTCAAAGTCTGTTCTCATACCCGCTTTCAAGCTGGATATAGCTCCATAGAGTGCTACTTTTCGCTCAATATCTGGTCGGCTATAGACGTTTTTATCCAGTTCATATTGAATTAATGTCGGGAGGTCTTTTAATATTCCCGTAGGGTCTTGCAGAACAAAAATAGCACCACGAGGATCTAATTGGTCATTTTGGCTTTGAACTGCGGTTTCAATTTTCTCCCCTGAGGCCGTTGGCGTAAACCACTGTGTTTTAAATCGGTAAGAATAGGTAATAAATCCATCAAGTGCTCGAGATAATAGCGAGGTAGACCAGTCTCGCATTTGACTTTTTTGGGCATGTTGGTTGTATTCTGCAATGGTGTTTTCAATTTGTGCTAATGGCAAGGCTTGCTCAGTATTTTGGTTATTTAGCCAAGCATCCATATCAAAGCGTTGCATATACTGTTCACGATGACTTTTCTCTTCGAATTGTTTTCGAATGGTATCGGTCCATTTGACTTCAGACCAAGCAAACCAGAACTGGCCATTTTTCATGCCTTTCGGCATCATAGGCAATGCAATGAGTGAGGCTTTTGCTAATTCTTCAGGCTGGGAGATGCAAGGTTTGATTTTCCCTGAGACTACATTGTCAGGTACATCCCCATCAGGTGGTAAGGGGTAATAAAATCCCTCCTCAGTAATATAGTAATTGATCCATTCATTGCCGATTTCATCCCAAATGTTTAAGTAGCCAGAGCGCAATAATCGCAAGGTATACGCTGTTTCCCCTTGGGCTTCAACGGGAACGTGTATGCTTTGAGGCATGACAGGGAGAATATCCTGTTTAGACATGATGGCTGGGCGAGCAAGTAAGATGGGCAATCCCTGACGAATACAGAAATTGCACCCTTGCGATTGATTTTGTTCGGTCATCTTGAGAGTCCTTTAGAAAAAGCCAATATGGAGGTGTGGGATTTAATTTCTTGCCAATGAGAGTCATGCCAGCTGGATGTTATGCGGCTGTAATAGTTGGGGTTGTGGGCTGAGATTTTTAATAACGCTTGAACATCATGATGTAGCCAAAAAGCACATTGCAAAGAACAGCCTTGTTTGACAAAAGTCATAATATCTTCGTTTGTGTTTAAACCATATTCAGTAGCTCTTAATAACAATGAATCAATCTGTTGACTAAGGATATTCCTTTCGTCTAAAGAGACGAACGGTGAATACTTGCTCAGAATTTGATTAATAAGACCGATACGGTGTAATTGAGCTAGTGGCAAATCAATAGGGGTATTTTTATGATAATTGATTTTTTCTGAAAAATTTAATGTATGCCATTGTTTATCTAGCCAAAATGTCCATGAAGGAACCACTTGAGTTTTTAAATAAATTTGTAATTGCCAAGGGGTGAGCATCCATGATAACTGAAATAACACGCGTGGATCGTAGTAGCGTAGCAGATAATTTTGGTGTTTTTCATCGCTAATTAATAGGGCGTTAGCTAATTCATTACATAAGGATTCAGCGGATAATAGACTCTCTAAAAATAAACATACTTTTGGTGTCGATGAATCGACAGACTGCTGTTTTATTTCTGCCAGCAGCATTTGCCAGTCAGATGCGGGCAATTCATGTAGTGATATTAACGCAGGGTACAAATGTGCTTGTGGTTTAAGGTGTGCAGAGACCATATCTAATGAGGGAAAACGTTCAACTAATTCGCTGGCGAACGCTTTGTCAATGATGGCAAATTGATGTTCACCAAGCGCTTTGGGTTGAGATAAATAATATTCCATATAAACTCCTAGCGCAGTGGAACCGTACCCGTTCCATTTTGGGCAGCTTCTGAAGCCATGGATTCACAAGCTGTAAATTGTGGATATGGCATATTCAATGTTGCAGCATCCATATATTGAAGATTTGAACTTTTTACATTGAAATCTCCACTAGTTCCGTGCTCAATTTGTGAACCTTCAATGGTGATATACGAGCTACCAGATTGCAGTGTAATTTTTTTCTTCGCACTGATGATAATTTCATCATTGCTACTAGTAATATTCAGCCCTTTTTGTGCAATGATGTCGACTTCACCTGTTTGAGCTTGAATTTCTATCTTGCCTGCCGCACTCACTAACTTCATGCCTAACTCATGGGCGAATAACACCATCTTTTTCTTAGCAAATAAAACCATACGTTTGAGTGATGATATTTCTGTGTTACCTGCCGCTGTGTAGATTTGATTGCCATTACTACTGTGCTGAATATGTTTGGGGGTGGATACTGCAATACCACCGGGAGCTCCTGCAAGGATCACGGGTTCTTGTAATTGCGTAATATTGCCATGTAAAAAGGTCTCTTGCGTTTGATTATCTAAAGGCTCAACCTCCGCTTTCTCTAATATTGTTGAGAGAGATTCAGCCATGGATAATGCATCAGAAAGTTGACGTTTGATTTCATCGATATTGAGTTGTTGCTCGTTCGCTTTTTCTTGCTCATGAGTACTTATTAACAACCCTTTACCCGCACGGATCGCGCCCCAGCTATCTGTGCGTAACTCAAAACCGTCGCCGCGTTGTTCGCGCTCGGCGTTCACCAAATGCCCCAAGTTTAACTGGGTTTTTCCACCATACTCGGTGCTGAGCTTAATATGCTCTTGCCCGCGCTTATCCTCCATGCGCAGTTTGTTATTCGCAGGCGTGCGGATCACATTGCGGGTGTTATTTTTATCCGTTACGTGGTCGGGGTGGCGGGAGTCATGGAGTGCATGAGCAATGTAAGGACGGTCTGGGTCACCTTCATGGAAGGCGATAGCGACTTCGGTCCCTTGAATCAGTGGGAAATGCATCCCATACGTATCGCCGGCGTAGGGTTTCGCCAAACGTACGGGCATACTTTCATAACCCTTGGTTTTATCATCACGATCCGCATCGAATTTTACCCAATAAAACCCATGTTCATTTTGGTGGGCATAAATATCGTGGTCTTTTGCGCTGGTGACGCGCGCCATTAATGTTCCTGCAATGACTGGGCGCGGTTTTAGTGCAGGGCGCCAGCACAGTGATTCCGTGTAAGGCACAGCATCGAAACGGACGGTTAGCGCTTTATCTCGGCTGGCGGTAAAGCGTAGGCGAGTAATTAAAATCGGTGATTTGAATACGCTGGGTAACGTCGAACTGAGCGGGTTATCTTGAATACTTAGCACTAATAATGGCGTCAGATCCGCCGCGCTACTTTCTCCGCGTAGTAAAGTCTGGCGAGCTAAAAAACGCTCGTGATCGAGTCTTGCCCAGAAGTTAGCGGTTTCAGTTTCAGGGCGAATTTTATCCCCACGGGTGAGGTGGCGGCCTTTATAGTGATAAACATCGCCGTAGTTGGTTTTCTCTCCATCACCACGAGTCATGTCCGCCACCGCTGAAATTAAGGTATCTTCCGCCAGTCGGTGGTTATAGTCTTTAGTAAAAACAGTGCTTTCAACCACTTGATGACGTAAAGATAATCCCCAAACACTGTCGACATAATTATCACTGAGTCCCGACGGACTATTTAATGGCAGCGTTTTGTCATACACATAACCGCGTTGGCTATCGGTAAAGTGGAGCACCTCGGTTTGGGTATCATCTTGTAAACTGAAACGGTAGAAAATGCCGACTTCACTGAGTAAGCGCTCAATAAATTGGCGGTCGCTTTCATTGATTTGATTAATTTGCTCGCGCTTTGGATATGCTTTTTCGAGATGAAATTCGAATTCCCAGCCTTTGAAATTATGTTCACGCAGAATTTGTTCAACCACATCAGGGATGGATTGGTTGATAAAAAAACGGTGGCTGCGAATTTGATGGCGCAGTAGCGCAAAAAAAGGCTCGATAACTAACTGGTAGCGGGCTTCATCTGCAGAGCCAGAGAGGCGACGGAAATCCGTCACCACGCCATGAACGCGCTTGGCAACGCTCGGCTGAGTGGCGAGTCCCATTAAGTTATTCATCGGTGCCGAAAAGGTCAGGCTAGCATTACGACGCAGTAATTGTTGAGCAGAAAGATCTTGAGCGGAACAGGTAAACGTAATCTGGTAGCGATAGGGTTCGCTAGCGGCTTCACGCCCGGTAAAATGTTCAACGTCCAGTAGGTCTGAGCAGCCTTGCACTTCAAGGCGATAGCGGTTTTGACCTTGAAGGAGGTTTTTGGCTGTATCGAGTAGGCTCATGGATTTATCTCCTCAATATCACTGAAACTCAGGGTGATCCCGTCTTCTTCGCTATACCCTAACGTCAGGCTTTGTGCTTGCTGCTGGTTAGCTTGGCGCATAAGTAATTGTTGGCTAAGTACCGGTAAAATTTGTTGGTTAAGTAGGCTGTCTATATTGCGTGCGCCGGTGTCGGGTAATAAACAGGCGCTCACGAGGGTGTCATACAGCGCTTCTTCGATAATACCCTCAAGCTTGTAGTGGGTGTAGAGACGCTTAATGACGCTACCCAGTTTCATTTCAACAATTTGGCGCAGTGCCACAGGGCCTAATGGGCGATAAATTAGGGTTTGGAAGCGGGCAAGTAATGCAGGTTGGAAGTGGTCACGCAAGGTTGGGCGCAGCAGTTCTTGTAACTCGCCGTCGGTCGACTCAGGGAATTCTTCGAGTTGTTGCATGATCAAGTCACTGCCCAAGTTGGCTGTCATTAAGATCACGGTATTGCGAAAATCAATTTCACGGCCTTCGCCATCGCGCATGAAACCACGGTCAAACACTTGATAAAACAGGTTAAGTACATCGCGGTGCGCTTTCTCCACTTCATCGAGTAATACGACGCTATAAGGGCGCTTGCGAACAGCTTCCGTTAAAATCCCGCCTTGACCATAACCCACATAGCCTGGAGGCGAGCCTTTTAATTGGCTGACAGTATGGGCTTCTTGATACTCAGACATGTTGATGGTAATTAAGGATTTTTCGCCGCCAAACAGGACATCAGCCAAGGCGAGGGCTGTTTCCGTTTTCCCTACGCCACTTGGGCCGACCAGTAAAAATACCCCTTGCGGACCATTTTCTGAGGCGAGACCTGTGCGAGCTGCACGCAGTCGTTGTCCAAGCGCCAATAATGGGCTTTCTTGACCGACTACGCGTTTACCTAGCGACTCTTCTAACTCAAGTAGCTCGGTTTGTTCATCTTTTAATAGGCTGGATAAGGGCACGCCTGTCCAATCAGCGATGACAGTGGCCACCGTTCTGACATCCACATCGGGGTGATTAGCGGTTCATTTTGCTGAATAAGTTCTAACTGTGATTGGATATCGCTGACATCTTGGGATTGACGGCGCTGTTCTAAGAGCTCACTGATAAGATTTTTTTCTTGCTCAAAACGCTGTTCTAATTCAGTCAGCTGTATGGCGATTTGCGCATCTTGAGTGACTAATTCGCTCAGGAGGGGTTGGTTGGTGGTGTTGCCAATCACCAAATCATCAAGGATCGCTTGCTGTTCAAGTTCTAATGCAGTGCGCTTGGCTTTTAAACGTGTCAGTTCTTCAGGGAGTGTATCGAGGCTCATCCGGATACGAGCGCTGGCGGTATCAAGTAAATCCACAGCTTTATCGGGGAGTTGGCGACCGGTTAAGTAACGGCGAGATAAGGTGACAGCGGCTTTGACCGCATCATCGGTAATGTGAACACCGTGATATTTTGCATAGCGAGGTTTTAATCCACGCAGCATTAAACAGGCTTTTTCATCATCAGGTTCATCGACTTTGACCACTTGGAAGCGGCGTTCTAAAGCGGCGTCACGCTCGAAATATTGCTTATATTCAGACCAAGTGGTTGCGGCAATCGTGCGTAATTCACCACGGGCAAGGGCAGGTTTGAGTAAGTTAGCGGCATCTGCGCCACCGGCTTGGTTGCCTGCGCCAATAATGGTATGGGCTTCATCGATAAATAGTAAAATTGGTGTTGGGGATTGTTGTACGGCTTCAATCACGTTTTTTAAGCGCTGCTCAAATTCCCCTTTGACGCCAGCCCCCGCTTGCAGTAACCCTAAATCTAAGGTGCGTAATGAGGTTGTTTGCAGGCTGACAGGCACATTGCCCTCAACAATGCGTAAGGCTAAGCCTTCCACTAACGCCGTTTTCCCGACACCCGGTTCGCCCACGAGAATGGGGTTGTTTTTGCGACGGCGAGAGAGAATATCCACCATTTGACGTATTTCGTCATCACGTCCAAAGACAGGGTCAATCGCGCCTTCGCGCGCTTTATCGGTGACATCCACCGTAAATTTATTCAGCACTGCCAGTAAGGCATCGTTCAGTGTGTTACCGATGACATTCGGTGCTGTAGTTTCGTTTGTTGATTGCGTTTCAAGTGGCGCTTCTGCCGGTAAAGATTGATTATGTACCGCAAGTTGCTGAACTTCCGGGCGCTCATCGGATTGCGCATCAAGCATCGGTCTTAAGCGTTGTAATTGTGTGATGCTTAAGGTCATTAATGGCCAAAGGGCGTCGTTCGGAACTAAAGAGGGTTGCTTCACCATTGCCGCAAGAATATGGACGCTGCGAATGTGCTCGATATCTTCATCCAATGAGGCTATCACCCAAGCGTTTTGAATTAAGTTTAGGAGTGATTTTGAGAGGGAGGGCGGCTATGGATAGAGCGCGGTAAGCTATCGATTTTAGTCAATAAGCTTTGCCAAAGTGTGGACATATCCCATTCATAGCGGCGAGCTAACACCGTGATATCACTTTCCCCCATTTCCAATAATTTGAGCAACCAATGTTCAATGGTAATTTCCGCATGCGCTCGTGTCTGGCAGAGTGAAGCTGCCGCTTCTAATGCGCTGGCACAGTAAGGGTTTAGGCGACGTAATAGCATCACGGATGAATTGTCCATATTCTCTCTCTTGTATTGGGGGGAAAATGGTTAGAGACAGCAAGGAACGCTACCGCCCCTAACCGTTAACCGAGGTTCATTAGGTATCAAGATAAATTGTGTGTTGTGTGTCATCGGCGTACGAATACGTACAAAAAAGCAGACGCCGAAACGCCTGCTTGTCTTAATTAAGCGGTAGCACGCTCATTCCACGAGTCGGAATGAATGATGTTGCCGTCTTTGTATGTCCAAGTGATTTTTTCATAGCGCAGCTCAATCTCTTCGAGATGGTTGTGCTTCTCTTTATTAGGGTCTTTAATGTCGTGCATTTTTGGCGCGACTTTGACCACTTTGACGTTTTCGAGCTTGGTATTGAAATATTCGACTTCTTGTCCCGCATCATCAATGCGGTACCATTTGAATTCGGCTTCTTTCAAGGTTTGGCCAGTCGTTACCGCTTTGTACAAATAAGGGCTTGATGCATCAATTTCTTTCACGAAAATAAACGGGGTATGAATACGTGTACCCGTTAACTTACCGGTATTGTTATCGGTTGGGATGTACAGGTTATGGTCTTGTGCGACCACTTCAATACTGCCTTCACGGTCTTGTACATTAACAGAGCCCTTGATATCTGCGCCGCCGTCATCTTTTAGCCATAAATAAACAGGAATAGCCATTGTTACTTCTCCTTTCGGGTCGAATGTGTGTCATCGTCCATCGGTGACACGGTTTGATTATCTGTCTCTTGGCAAGCATCTGCCTGAGGGATGAGTCGTATTTCAACGCGCCGATTCTTCGCTCGGCCTTCAGCGGTTTGATTATTGGCAACAGGGTTATTCTGGCCATCTCCTCGAACGGCAAAACAGGCTGGACTGATATCACTGGTCTTTATCATCCAATCTCTGACCGATTCGGCGCGTTTCAGGGATAGTGTTTGGTTGAGTGCTGGGTTTCCGGTGTTATCGGTATAGCCTGAGATGACAATCAACCAACCGGGTTTCGCTTTAATATTGAGTAAGGCGTCGACCAAAACCTTGGTGGCACCTGCTTTTAGCGACGATTGTCCCACATCGAATAGCGATAAGCTGTCAAGGCTGACTATTTCGGGGGCATTTTGAACAATGATAGGCGCAGGAGGCGGTGGGGGAGCCCAACCACTTAATAGTGTGTGCAAGTAGGGTAATATTCTCGCTCCCTGATATAACGCTAAAGAATGAGAGGTTGGGACTCCTTCGCGTTCCCAGCGCGCTAATTGAGCTGCATCATCTTGCAGTTACTGGTAAGCAGTCTGTTTTGGTGCAAGTGGTGTATCTGACAGTTGCGAAAAACGCGCAATATCTTCACCAATATGACGAATGAGTTGCTGATTATGGTAGTAACTTCCGATTAATGTGCCTATTAAGAAAACACCAAAAATAATTCCGATAGCGCCGAGGGTTCTTTCTGTACGGCTTAAGCTAATATCATGGTGTAAGCGACGCAACATTACATCGGGCAAAGGTAGCAAATCAGTAGTTTGAATTGATGAATATAGAGGCAGCATGGTTTTTTCTTGAATAAATTGCTGCCATAAATTGTTTGGTTGGCTAGTGATATCAATCCACTGAATAGCCCATGCTGAAGGGATTTGTTTCGGTGCTCCAGCTTGAGGTAGTATGAATTGAGGAACTAAAACTTGGTTTAGCCAGCTTTGTAAGGTATCTAGCCATAGAGAAAATTGCAGGCTTTGTTCTGACTGACCGATATGCGTGGGTAGCCACACAGAGTAAGGGACTGACATTGTACCTTCTTGCTCCACCTGAAATTCAGTTTGGTGGCTGAGTAACGTCATCCAAGGGGTATGTTCATCATCAACATGCATAGCGGTATCAGCGTGATGAGGTTTAGAAAGGTATACCGTTACCCAAAATGGCAATTTAGCACCGATTTTTTGACGACCTTCCCCAATAGCTCGACGCCAATTGAGTAGCGCTTGTGTTAGGGTTTCTTGTTGTGTCAGTTGCTCGGGTAATACAACGTATAGTAAGGATAAGTGCCCAGATAGCGATGGGGCATATTCCACCAATGCGGCAATCAGTTTAACGAGCTCAGTGGGCGCGGATACACGAATATACCAACCTTGATTTGTTTCTCTGTGTAATTGGGCATCCAGAAATAGCGCTTGAGATTGACCACAAACTAAAATGACAGGCCCCTGATAATTATCAGCCGGAAATGCACCTGTATAATCATGTTCAGTGGATAACACTTGGCGTTGTTGTTTATATTGCCAAAACAACATTCCACCCGTCAGTACTAAGACGAAGACGGAAACAAAAATGGAGACACTTTGCCCTAGAGACCAAAACCCCCAAAGTAGCCACAAGAAAAGTCCCGTAGCAAAAAGCGTCAGACACGGTTTGATTGGATTTTGCATGCCTATCCTTGTGTCATCCACTGTTGTAGTAAATGTTCTAGCGAAGCACTGAACCCCACCACATGGCGGCGAGTATGAGAATGCCGCCTATCCAACCAAACCAGTAAAGTCTGCGACGGCTAAACTGTAATTTAGGTTTTACGACGAGAGGTAATTCTGAAGTGACCAGATAGTCCGGAAGTTGAACATTGAGTTGAGCGACGATCCGCTCACGTTCTGGCGCTTCTTTTTGACGAAACTTACCGACAAACCCGAGGGTAAGCACACGATGAAAACAGAGCAAAACGTCAGGATTCGGGGCGGTTTCGTTTAAAATGCTGCGTAGGCGATCCCAAAGTTTGTCTCCCGCTTCTAATGTATTGAAATAACGTGCTTGCAAAGGAGATTGGATCCAAGTGTTGTAGCCATCATCTTGGTGCTGGCGATTCATCACGCTTTCATCAATTAGCGCACATTGGGCATATTGCATATGCTCAATGGCGGATTCAGGGTAGCCATGTTCGAGTAGTTTTTGACGTGTTTCATCAATGAGTTGGCAAACACGACGATAAAAACTATCCCCTTGAGTGATGGCAGTGCCTTGATGTAATTGGCAAACCATCAGCCAAGTTTGAGCGAAGATCATGTCGATAGTATGGTGCGATGTTGTATTGTTCATGAGCGAAGTACCGCAAACAGCTCTAATTGAATGTCACCTAACGTGCTTGGAACATAGAACGCACACTGCCCAGAAGAGAGCATGGCTTGACCCGCAGGTGTTTCAATATCTAGCGCAAAATATTGATTTTCTAAGCGAAGAGGGACCGCCGTTGGGACATGGCTGAGCGGTTTCAATGGAATACCATTGAGTGCCACATTAACGACGTCAGCCACATCATCACTACTACCCGCTTTGCAAAGGAGTGGAAATTGAGCGATTAATAAGTGAGCAGGTAATGATGAGCGAACCGATAAGTAAAAATCGGCTTCTTCACGTAATCGACCGTCATGGAGTTGACCTTTCCAGAATGGACCTTCTTTTACTAATTCAATACTGATAACACGCGAAGGTAAGCTGGCTTCAAGTAGCGTATTTAATAAAGAAAAAAGCGGTGGAAAAACCTGCTCAGGCTGCTCATGTTTGTATAGTGGTATATCTTCCAATTTATGTTCTAAAGAGAAGGTTAATAAGCTCCCTGCTAAACGAGCAAGTTCTCGGTAGAGTAATTCAGGATGACGATGTAATGCAGACCCGAGTTCATTGAGTACGGGTTCAGCGCTGTTTAGTGAATTCAATAGCCAAAATAATGAGACATCAGCAACCACAAAGTCGGCCATTTTTTCATTACTTTCGCGACGTAGCGCCATTAAACGGCGGCGTTTAGCTACTAATCTATGCATAAACTCCGAGAGTAATGAACGTAATTCAAGGCTACCCTGACAAGCAAGCAAGGGGGGAATAAAACGGTTGTCGAATTCCCACATCCCTTGAGCGTTGCGGATAAGCCGTGCAACCGGACAGGTCATATAGGCTTCATTCTCATCATGGGCAAAACGTAGCGTTGCCACATGACGCAATACTGCAATATCCGTTTCCTCATGTCCGAGCAGATCTTGAACTTTAACCCACTCTTGACTAAATCGACGAGGGCGATCGGTACCCGCTTCAGAGGCTAAGTTGCCACCATTTGCTAGCATTAAAGGTAATGCTAAAACGATGTCTAACGACTGGCGGTCTGCGTAGTCAGCAAGGGATAACACAGGAGGAAGCGCATCAGCTAGAGTGGTATCAATAAGTGTGCCATCATGGAAACGCACAACCATTTTTTGTGCGCTAACGCGAGATAAGGTTAACGCACTGGCATCAAATTCCGCGCTAATCACCCCCCCACGTTGAGGCAATGCCCATTTGAGCAACGACTTCAGCGACATGGCTGTCCCAACGGGCTTGTTGTTGAAATTGTTGAGGGGCCAAAAAGGCCCCGTCTGTCCATAGGGGACGGTAGATTTTCATCCTGAATGACCTTTATGAACCGTTAGGCTTTGGCTTTAGGCATTTGTGAAACTAACGATAAATCAACATCCATACCTTCGACTTGGAAGTGTGGGACGGCATACAGTTTCACGCGGAAGAAGCCAGGGTTATCTTCAATATCTTCGACAACCACTTTTGCATCGCGTAAAGGATGAGAGGCTTGTAAATCATCCCCCGGATCGGTCATTTCAGTCACTAAACCACGCACCCAGTTGTTGAGTTCTAATTCAAGGAGGCGTCTATCTTTGGTGGTACCAATGTTTTCACGTTGAATAAGTTTCAAGTAATGGGCGATACGAGACAGTAAGAAAATGTACGGTAAGCGGGCGTTGATGCGGCTGTTCGCGGTGGCATCAGCGGTATCGTATAACGCCGGTTTTTGCGCCGAATTAGCGGAGAAGAAGCAGGAGTAATCACGGTTTTTGTAGTAAGACAGCGGGATAAAACCAAGGTTCGCAAACTCAAACTCGCGGGTTTCTGGGATCATCACCTCAGATGGGATTTTGACCTGACTACCTGTTCCTAAATCAAATAAATGAATAGGTAAATCTTTCACTGCGCCACCTGCCTGCGGGCCACGAATTTGCACACACCAGCCATTATTGATAAAGCTTTTTACCATATTAGCAGCAAAGGCAAATGTGGCATTCGTCCACAAATATTTCTCGTGATCTGGCCCTTTTACTTCTTCGACGTAATTGAAGCTACGAACAGGTACTGTATCTGGACCATAAGGTAGGCGACCCAATACACGCGGCATGGTTAAACCAATATAACGGGCATCATCCGAGTCACGGAAGGCTTTCCATTTGATGTATTCAGCACGATCAAAGTAGTTACCAATATCTTTGATTGCAGCCACTTCTTCCATGGTTTCTTTGCCAAAGAATTTTGGTCCAACAGAGCCAATAAATGGCATATGGGCAGATGCGGAGACTTTAGAGATACTACGTAATAAGGCGATATCTTGAGGGCTGCGATCAAATTCATAGTTAGAAATCATCGCTGCAATAGGCTCACCACCTGGAGTGTCATATTCCGCAATGTAGGTATGGTGGTAAAGGCCACTTTGGATAATTTCCGGGCTATCTTCGAAATCTTGGCGTAGGTCATCTTTGGCGATATCCAGTAGCTCAATTTTGACGTTTTGACGAAAATCAGTGCGATCAACGAGGAATTTTAAACCACGCCAAGTAGATTCAACTTTTTGGAAGTCTTGATGGTGCATCACTTCGTCAAGTTGTTGACTAATTTGCTTATCAAGTTCAGCAATATGATGATCAAGTAAGTTGCGGTCTAAACGTTCCACTTTTTGACCGGATGATTTTAAACGGTCTAAAAAGACTTGAACAGCAACCGTGACACGTTCATCCGCAGTTGCATCCGCTAGTGCAGCATTATCTTGGAATTCATTAATATCACTGATTGTAGCAACAGGGGTTAAATTAATTTTTTCAAATAAAGAAGCATAAACACCATGATTAGACGTATCATCAAGTACAGTCGTTGCACCTTGGGTTGATTCAGTTTTTACAGACATCAGCATAATCCTTTAGTAATCCAAATTAATCTTTCTTCGGTGCAAGTTGGGCTAGCTCTTCGCGCAGTTCATCACTGAGTGTTGGATCCTTAAGGATATTTTCCA
This sequence comes from Providencia rettgeri, assembly GCA_900455085.1. Lineage (NCBI taxonomy): Bacteria > Pseudomonadati > Pseudomonadota > Gammaproteobacteria > Enterobacterales > Morganellaceae > Providencia > Providencia rettgeri. The sequence continues at coordinate 1,775,101 of UGTZ01000001.1, forward strand.
ATTCACGGCGAAACGTGGCGTTATCGAGGAGATTAGATTTTAGGTCGCGTAACAGATTACGCATGGCTAACATTGCGCGCAGTTGTGGGATTTGACGAGCCACTTGCTCGGGTTCAAAGTCCGCCATGTTTTTAAACGTTAATGCGATACTTTCTTCACTTCCATCCCCTGCTAAGGTGTTTTTAACCGTTAGATTGACTGACGGTGAGAATTCATTGAGGACGCTGTCAAAGTTATTTTTATTGATATTTACTTTTTCACGTTCAGATAGCGCACGATCATCTTGCCCATGACTATAATCACCAACCGCTAACAGCTTCAGGGGTAACTCGACTTTTTTCTGAGCCCCCCCCGTGTGCAGATCTAATTTAATATTAACCCGCGCTTTAGGGACTTCATTTTGAAAGCTATCTGACATGAGTGAATTTCCTTGAATTTTAACAGGTATATTTCTTGGTTATTGTTAAATGGTTACAATTGAATTTGATATATTTAACTTATGTAGTTATTTTATTTATATCTTCACCAAATGAATAAATCAACTTTTCTTATCAATAAGTGTGAGTGCAAATTAATGTATTTTTTTGAGTTATCTTAGTTTTGTAATTTGAAAAACCAATCATATCAACATCTAATGGCTTTATTTTCTTATTGTTATGATTTTCCTGTGTCAACCAAACCTTTTTGTAACACTTTATTTCAAGTTGTTACAGAGTGATTCATAAGAATATTTACTCGTTTGTTGTGTAAGAACCCTGATTTTGAAATAGGAAATTACTTTATGAAAAGGAATTGATGAACCCTATGAAAAATCATCGTTTTTAATGGTCGTTGAAAGAAATGTGTGACATCGGGCATTATTACGACCGCAGTAAAAAAGGGATATTGCAAAACAGCCACGGTCATTTGAATACAAACGCAAAAATTGGGTTGTCATCAATCTAAAAAGCTATTTTGGTGTGAGGATGAAAAGGTAAATACATCAAGCTTGCGGAAAGCTTTAAAAGAAGGATATAAAGAGATTTAATTGATTAGAAAGGATTTTTATTGAGTCAGGTAGACTTCGGCATGGTGTCCCCTGCAGGAATCGAACCTGCAACTAGCCCTTAGGAGGGGCTCGTTATATCCATTTAACTAAGGGGACTTTTGGAGTCAAAATTACGACAGCGAGGGCATTTTACTGTTCAGACCTAATTGAATCAAGTTGTTACGAGCAAATAATCGAATTTATCTACCATAAATGTTTTTTTGACTGTTTTTTATTCGAAAGTAGGGTGGTTGTCATTTTTAAAATTGAGTGAGGGAGTATTTCTGTTTTGTACTAATTGTTCAATTTTCTTATAATAAGAACATGATTAAATGGCTTATAATTAGTCTTTAAGATAATCAAATAACTCAAAAGGATTAACATAATTCTTTTTTTAGCCTTACTATAAGCAAAATAGTTATTACAGTGGAAAGTACCGTAGTAGAACGGTGCAGGGAATGGAGAAATGTTATGAAGTTTCGCATGACGGGTGTTTTTCTGGCAGGGGTGCTGATTGCAGGTTGTGCAAGTAGCATTGACCCAGAAACACATGAGCGTTCAGACCCTTTAGAGGGGTTCAACCGAGCAATGTTTAATTTCAACTATAACGTCCTTGACCCTTATGTCTTGAGGCCTGTAGCGGTTGCTTGGAATGATTATGTCCCGATGCCTGCTCGAAATGGATTAACCAATTTTTTCGTTAACCTTGAAGAACCTGCAAGTATGTTAAATAGCTTCCTACGTGGTGAAGTGACTCAAGGTTTCAAACATTTTAACCGCTTTTTCCTTAATACTGTCTTTGGTATGGGGGGCTTGATTGATGTGGCATCAATGGCCAATCCTCAGCTAGTTAAGGAAGAACCCAAACGCTTTGGTAATACCTTAGGTTATTACGATGTGGGCTATGGTCCTTATGTGGTGCTACCGGGATATGGTAGTGCAACACCAAGGGAACAAGGTGGTGATTTAGTTGATGATTTATATCCAATGCTAAGCTATCTCACATTCTGGATGTCAGCGGGTAAATGGGCACTGGAAGGAATTGAAACCCGAGCAAGGTTATTAGATTCAGATGGATTGCTGAAAAACTCTTCAGACCCGTACTTAATGATGCGAGAAGCCTATTTCCAACGTAATGACTTCTTATCAAGTGGTGGGGCGTTAAAAGCAACAGAAAACCCAAATGCGGCAGCGATTGAAGACCAGCTTGATTCGATAGATTAGTAAATTGAATTGTTTTGGAAGGTTTATCACTCTCTTGTATACGAATGATACTAGAGAGTGATAAATAAAAAGCTAATCATTGTCTCTTTTTCCTCGTTGAGAGATAGTGTCAATCAGGGCGATTACCCCTAATACACCAATAAAACCGACAGTAAACAGTGTTCCCATAAAGCCTCCTAAGTTTTTGTCATTGTTGCCTCTTTTACATGCCTTCACGGCCGTAGCCAATAATAGAATATAGCGCGATTAATACAGTTTGATGAAAAGCCATATATATTAGTGGGTGTCATCAGTATAAATTATGCTATTGGGTTGTAATTGCAAATAAGAACATTCAGAGAATGAATTATAATTTAATGAAATATAAAGCGATTTATATCAAAAATGAGATTGCGTATATTTTATAAAGAAATGATAAGGTGAGCTATATACTTAACATTTAATTTACATATGATGCGGGTTAGGGTCAAGAAAATTTATGTTAAGTTTTGAAAATTAGTTCGTCGAATATTTGAAGGTAACTTCAGCATCAGGAAGAGAACCCCCTGATGCTGAAAATTCAATTAGCTAGAATGTATAGTTGAAGTTCACACCGTATAACCAAGCAGAACCTTCAGATTTGAAATGATATGCAGGAAGAGTGCTCTCTGGAATGTTCTCACTTAACCGTTCCTTGATATCAACTTTCTTACCGTGCATGTAGGATATACCGACATCAACAGAAGCATTTTCATTAAATGCATAAGTGGTACCGGCACTTAACCAGTAACGATCTTGGTCAGGTATAGAAATTGAACGGTAGTCAGAGCGTACAGGCGTTTGGTCGTAGGCAATACCTGTACGGAATGTCCAGTTTTCATCATAGAAATAAGTGGTACCCAGTGCTAAACGCCATGCATCTTTAAAGTGCTCAGGTTTATGGAATAATTCTTGGCCGTCACTTTTTCTGTAGGCGGTTAATTCTTTAAATTCACTCCAGCCAGTATAGGCAACGCTATAGTGTAGAGCCCACTTAGGTGCAACTTTATGGTACCCAGAGAATTCCCAGATATCAGGTAAATTAAGGTCTAACTTACCTTTGATTTTTTCACCACCAGTTCCGACAAGTCCTCCTGGGAGTGGTGTGTTAGGTAAATCGTTGGAATATTTACCATCTTCAAATTTCACTTTAACTTTTGAACGATAGCTTAGGCTTAAACGGTTATCATCATTGATTTCATATAAAATACCGGCATTCCAACCATAACCCCAGTCATCGCCTGTTAGTTTAGCCATCGTAGTGCTGGCTGGAAATGGAGATAATCCCAATGCAGGAGCTAAAGTACCTAGGTCGCCAGCATGGCGTGTAATCTCAGCATCTGCATATACTGCGTTAGCACCTAAACCGAAACTAAAATTATCATTTAAGCGGTATGCACCACTTAAGTTTAGATTAACCGTTTTTAGATCTGTCTTACCGCCGATAGGGCCTGCTGCATAATTTTTATTAAAATCAGTGGCTAAACCAAAGTTGGTGGTCATTGACGTACCGACTGCCCATTTGTCATTAATTGGGAAGATAAAGTGTGCATTTGGTACAACAGCACTTGGCGCAATGTCATTTGCGGTGGTATTGCTACCGAGACGTGAACCGCCTTTGCCTTTAATATCAACACTTGGGTCAATATAAACGGCACCAATAGAAAGAGAAGGGCGATCAAACAACATCATGGCAGCAGGGTTTCGGCTTCCCTCACTTGCGTTGTCGCCCATCGCACCAGCTCCCGAAAATGCGCGTCCCAGTGCGGATGTAGAATATTCATTAAGCAAAAAACCAGCCGCGCCTGCGTTGGATGATACAATTGCCACTGCTATTGCTAAAGCTGATCTAGAAAACAGGTTTTTCTGGCTCATGACCAAAACCCTCTTATGTTTTATTTTGAATAAAGCGACTTCTATCGCAAGAAGCGCAGAATTGTAGGGTCCCTTGCCGTTATGACAAATCAGACCAGTTACTAGAGTATAGGTCTGACCACCTGATATGTTGCAAGCTTGTTTTGTGGTTATTGTGATTTTGTTTTCAAAAATGCGACATATTTAACAAAATAGCAACACAAGCGAACGTATTGAGAGCAATAAGTATGCTAATACGGGGTGAGATCAAACTTATGTTTAATTATTAGCGATATATTTTGATACACACTAGTTTTTAGCACTTTTTCAGCGTTATGATAGCGACTTAACAGTTTGTTTATTTGGAGAGTAAAATGACTGATGCGATTAACCGTTGTAGCGCGGATGAAACCGCAGCCTGCTGCTGTGTAGATGTGGGAACAGTATTGGATAATAAAGACTGTACTGCGTCGTATCAGCATGTTTTTGCTACACAAGGTGAAGCTGAAACTATGTTGAAAACACTCACAGAAAAAGCAAAGTCTGTTGAGTCAGATCCTTGTGTAATAACCCATTCTATTAAGCCTGTAGAGGGTGGTGTTGAGCTGACGGCTGAATTTAGTTTTAGCTGTGAAGCAGAAAGCTTAATTTTTCAATTAGGCCTTCGTTAATCAAACGTTTGAATTTGCTCTGATTTGCCTTTTATCGCTAAAACGGTGGTCTGATTAACACTCAGTGATAAAAGGCTTCCTTCATCCCCTCGTTTTCCCTTACTGCAATTTGTTGTATTTTTACTCTAAGTTGCGTACCTGCTCGCATTTTTTATTAATACCCATTGATAATTGTGAATTTTATGTTAACAATCATTACAGGTCAGACCTCTTTATTCGGTTAGTGAGTGAGTTAACTATAATTTTCATTTTTGCTTTAGCAGGAGCGACCATGAATCAACATCTCCACCATGGTGAAAATACAGATAAAACAAATGAAAGGATCGCCATTGTCAGTGGTCTACGCTTGCCTTTTGCAAAGCAATCTACGGCATATGCAGGAATTCCTGCAGTCGATTTAGGTAAAGCGGTAGTTGCTGAGTTATTAGCCCGTAGTGATTTAGACAAAAACCTGATTGAGCAACTGGTATTTGGGCAAGTGGTGCAAATGCCAGAAGCGCCTAATATTGCGAGGGAAATTGTTCTTGGAACAGGTATGAGCGTCTCAACGGATGCTTATAGTGTATCTCGAGCGTGTGCGACTAGTTTTCAAGCAATTGTTAATGTTGCACAAAGCATGATGGTAGGTGATATTTCTATCGGTATTGCTGGCGGTGCTGATTCATCTTCTGTGCTTCCTATTGGCGTATCAAAAAAATTGGCAGAGACATTGTTAGCTTTAAGTAAAGCAAAGTCTGTTGGGCAAAAATTATCATTGCTAACGAAATTACGTTTGAAAGATTTAGCGCCTGTCGCACCGGGTGTTGCGGAATACTCTACGGGGCTACGCATGGGGGATACCGCGGAGCAAATGGCGAAAAGTTATCAGATCAGCCGAGCCCAGCAAGATGAACTCGCTCATCGTTCGCATATGTTAGCGGCAAAAGCGTGGGAAAATGGCGTTTTAAATAATGAAGTTATGACCGCCTATATGCCTCCTTTTAAGCAAGCATTTTCCCAAGATAACAACGTGCGTACAAACTCAGTTTTGTCTTCTTATGCGAAATTAAAACCCGCATTTGACCGCAAGCATGGCAGCGTTACTGCAGCAAACAGCACGCCGTTGACGGATGGCGCCGCTGCGGTATTGATGATGACAGAGTCTCGAGCGAAATCTCTGGGTTATACACCGCTTGGTTATATTCGAAGTTATGCGTTTTCCGCAATAGACGTATGGGAAGATATGCTATTAGGGCCTTCTTATGCCACTCCACTCGCTTTAAAACGTGCAGGGTTATCGTTGCAAGATTTATCCCTGATTGACATGCATGAGGCCTTTGCTGCGCAAACACTTGCTAATTTAAATATGTTTGGTAGCCGTAAATTCGCACAAGAGAAACTGGGAATGGATCACGCCATTGGCGAAGTGGATATGGACAAATTTAATGTCTTAGGCGGTTCTATTGCTTATGGGCACCCATTTGCGGCTACAGGCGCACGAATGGTGACACAAACTTTAAATGAGTTACGTAGACGCGGTGGTGGGTTTGGGTTAACAACAGCTTGTGCTGCGGGTGGTTTAGGTGCAGCAATGATTTTAGAGGTGGAATAATGGCTCAAAATTCTGCTATAGAAGTTACAAGAGAAAAAACACAACAGGCCTTTAGCTTAGAAATTTATGACGGTAATGTGGGGGTTATCTTCATTGATGTCCCCAATGAAAAAGTAAATACACTAAAAGCGGAGTTTGCGGAACAATTTCTGGCGATTTTACAACAAGCGCAGTCGACTTCAGGCTTGAAAGGCTTAGTTATTACCTCAGGAAAAAAAGACAATTTTATTGCAGGCGCTGACATTAGCATGATAGCAGGCTGTGAAAATAAGTCTCAAGCCAGTGAGTTGTCAAAAGCAGGTCACGTACTGTTTGATAAAATCGATAACTACCCATTGCCAATTATTGCTGCGATACATGGTGCGTGTTTAGGGGGTGGGCTAGAACTTGCCTTGGCATGTCATGCGCGGGTTTGCTCCAATGATGATAAAACGAAATTAGGCTTGCCTGAAGTACAATTGGGGCTATTACCTGGCTCCGGGGGAACTCAGCGTTTACCTCGGTTGATTGGTATTCCGCATGCATTGGATTTAATGCTGACAGGCCGCCAACTAAAAGCTAAACAGGCGCTGAAAATAGGGTTGGTTGATGATGTAGTTCCTGAGCCTATTTTACTCGACGTTGCGGTGAAAATGGTAAAAAAAGGGGGCGTTCAGCGTCCAGCTATCCATTGGCAACAGCGTTTATTAAGCAGCAAATTACTACGTAATAAAGTGTTTGAGAGTGCCAAACAAAAAACACTCAGCAAAACTAAAGGCCATTATCCAGCCCCAGAAAAAATTATTCATGTCGTGAAAACCGGCATGAATAAAGGTTTGCAAGCAGGCTATACGGAAGAAGCGAAAGCTTTCGGTGAGCTCGTGATGACACCAGAGTCTGCTGCATTACGTAATTTATTTTTTGCGGTTACCGCATTAAAAAATGACACAGGGGCACAAGCAACGCCATTGAAGATTAATCAAGTTGGTGTGCTTGGTGGCGGGTTGATGGGCGGTGGAATTGCTTATGTCACCGCTTTTCAAGGTAAATTACCCGTCCGCATAAAAGATATTTCAGACAAAGGCGTCACACAGGCCTTGCGCTATAGCTGGGATCTACTGACCCAGCGAGTTATCAAGCGGCGGTTATTAGCCCGAGAACGTGCAGCTGTTATGGCTAAGGTATCAGGCACATTAAATTATCAAGGGCTTGAAAATGCGGACATCGTGATTGAAGCGGTATTTGAAGATTTAGCACTGAAACAAAAAATGGTTGCTGAAGTTGAGAAGATGTCGAAACAGCAAGTTATTTTTGCTTCTAATACATCATCTTTACCTATTCACCAAATTGCACAGAAAGCGATTCATCCCGAAAAAGTGATTGGCTTACACTATTTTAGTCCCGTCGATAAAATGCCTTTAGTTGAAGTGATCCCCCATCAACAAACAGATGAAACTACAATTGCGACAGTGGTTGCTTTAGCAAAACGCCAAGGTAAAACAGCGATTGTTGTGGGGGATGATGCAGGTTTCTATGTAAATCGCATTTTAGCGCCATTCTTATGTGAAGCAGCGCAATGCCTTGTTGAAGGTGAATCAATAGAACACATTGATCGTGCTTTAGTTGAATTTGGCTTCCCTGTTGGGCCATTTAATTTGTTGGATGAAGTGGGCATTGATGTAGGAACAAAAATTTTACCGATTTTAGTTGAACGTTTTGGTGAGCGTTTTAAGGCGCCTGATATCCTCGACAAAGTGGTTAAAGATGACCGTAAAGGTAAGAAAAACGGCAAAGGTTTTTATGAATATGGTCATCACACCAATAAGTTGTGGTTTTGGAAAAAAGCCAGTAAACGTCAAGTTGATAAAACCATTTATTCACTAATTGAAATGGTTCCCAACAATAAACTGACTAAAGCGGATATTGCACAGCGCTGTGTCATGATGATGCTTAACGAAGCTGCTCGCTGCCTTGATGAAAACATCATTAGAAATGCTCGTGATGGGGATGTGGGAGCGGTATTTGGTATCGGTTTCCCGCCCTTCTTTGGTGGCCCGTTTAGGTATATGGATAGCCTAGGGATTGCAAAAACGGTGGAAACTCTGAATAACCTCGCCGTGAAATATGGTGATAAATTCCAGCCTTGTGGATTGCTATGTGACATGGCAGAGAATAATCGAACCTTTTTTTCTACCAATGTAGAAGGTGGAGTTGATGTAACAAAACCAAGTAATGAACAATAATGGCGCGGTGAGCTAGCCTATTAACTGTTTGTTGCTTTTTTAATAAAACCAATCAATGCCTGATACCAAACATATTTTTGGTTATCAGGCTCTTTTTCGTAAAGCTCGTATGATTAGAATAAATCATTATATTAAATTTAACTAATTGATAATAAATACTAAAATTTAACATGCGACATGGACTGCTAAAAAAACATACACAAAAATTTACTCAAATCATTTTCTTTGTTGATCATTTCATGCAGAATCACATTTCACCCCAACTGATGGTTACTTTTACAACAATTAGCTTAACAACAAAAGAATAACCTCCTTAATTAGGTAGGTTACTCAGATGGTGGATTATGCAAGTTTATATTATGCGTCACGGTGATGCAGCGATACACGCGCCTAGCGATGCTGAGCGCCCATTGACACAAAAGGGAAAAGACGACTCAGTATTGATGGCTCAATGGCTACAGAATCAAGGTATTAAAATTGATTCTGTGTTAGTGAGCCCCTATTTAAGAGCAGAACAAACTCGGCAAGTTGTGAGCCAGCACCTTGATTTGCCAGCAAAGTCGGAAGTTTTAGGGCAATTAACGCCAGGAGGGAATGCCGCATTTGTGGCTGACCATATTCGGGATGTTGCTGTGCTAGGCGCAAATGCGATATTGGTTGTATCTCATTTGCCACTGGTTGGCTATTTAGTGTCGGAGTTGTGCCCACATAAAGAACCACCGATGTTCACGACATCAACAGTGGCATGTGTTGACATTGATGTGGCTCATCAAAAAAGTCAGTTTGAATGGATGTTGAGCCCATCTCAATTGCTATTTGCTAAATAATACAGAACAACATGAGCGCTTAGCGGCGAGCGCTCTCAGCAGTTTCTATAAGCAGCAATAAGGCTGCATTACCGCCCCATTCTTTAGGTGCTTGGTGAAAAGCAATAATATCAGGGTGTTGGGCAAGCCAAAGTGGTGTTTGCTGCTTTAAAACATGTTTACCATGGCCGTGCATAATGCAGGCGCAATAGACATTTTCACGCTTACAGGCCGCAATGAGCGCGCCAATTTCTTGCTTTGCTTCCATTTGTGTTAAGCCATGTAAATCTAAAAACAACTCCGGAGCGTAATCACCGCGGCGAAGTTTTTTTAATTCATAAGGGTTAGCATCGGGCCTTAAATAACGCGTTGGGCCTTCATTTTCAAGTTGAGGTTGAAATTCATCTGAAAAATAAAAGGAGGCGTCAACCTGTTCCTGTATGACTTTTTTATTAGATGGTTGTGTCACTTTGGCGCGGACAGGTGCGTGCAGGACTTGGTCCTGACGGATTTTTTTTGCTCCATTAATGGCTTCTTTGAAAAGACGAATATCTTCATCTTCTAGACCAAATTTTTTCTTCATAATTTTACTAATGTATTTTTGTGATTAATTTTTCTGGTTGGTAGTGTAACTCATTTTTGATGAATGGTGATAATCGCAGATTGTTCGTGCGAAGTAACATATTTATAACCTTTTTACAGCTAAGCATTGACAAAAGGGGACTTGCTAGTCTAATTGTATATACATATCTATACGATTTATTAATGCAATGAATAAAACTGAATTCAACAACAATAGGAAAAACGATGGTATTCAAAACACACTCTCGGGATGTCGTTTGGCGTAATGGCCGTATTGCCACTATGGACCCAGTACTATCAGCTCCTTATGGACTGATTAATCACCATGATTTAGTTGTTCGTGATAATAAAATAGTTGCAATTGTTCCTACTCAAAATATTGAATTGAATGACTGCGAACTTATTGATGTTGAAGGTAAATTAATAACCCCTGGATTAATCGATTGCCATACACATTTAGTTTTTGGCGGTGACCGAGCTTCTGAATGGGAACAGCGAATGAATGGGGTTTCTTATGAAACTATTAGTGCGCAAGGTGGCGGAATTAATTCGACTGTACGTGAAACCCGCAAAATGAGCGAGAACGAATTATTTGAGCGGGCAAAGCCAAGGCTCGAAGCATTAATTCAAGAAGGTGTCACAAGTATTGAAATGAAATCAGGCTATGGGCTCGACTATGAAAATGAAGAGAAACAATTATTAGTCGCAAAGCAGTTATCTGCACAATATCCTATTTCAGTCAGTTCAACATTGCTTTCTGCTCACACCGTCCCCGCTGAATATAAAGATAAACCTGATGAATATATTGATTTGATTTGCCAAAAAATCATGCCTGAATTATGGGAAAAAGGCTTGTTTGAGGCAGTAGATGTCTTCTGTGAAAGTGTGGGGTTTTCCCTCGCTCAAAGTGAAAAGTTATTTTCAGCGGCTCAGAAATTAGGGATCCCAGTAAAAGGGCATGTGGAGCAGTTATCAAACTTAGGTGGGAGCGAACTGGTTGCCCGCTACAAAGGTTTGTCGGTTGACCATATTGAATATTTGGACCTAGAAGGGATTAAAGCACTTAAAGCGAGCGGAACCGTAGCCGTCTTATTACCGGGGGCATTTTATTTTTTACGGGAAACCAAACTACCACCAATTGAGCTGTTACGGGAACATGACGTTCCTATGGCGGTTTCAACAGATTTTAACCCAGGAACCAGTCCTTTTGCCTCATTGCGTATTATTATGAATATGGCGGCCGTATTATTTAAACTGACACCTGAAGAGATATGGGCTGGGGTGACACGTAACGCGGCTAAAGCGTTAGGCCGTGAAAATAGCCATGGACAATTGAAAGCGGGCTTTATTGCGGATTTTGTTGTGTGGAATGCGCAAGAGCCCGTAGAAATGATTTATGAACAAGGGAGTAACCCACTGTTCATCAGAGTACATGAAGGCAAAATTACCCATCGTAATGGGCGAAATGGGTGAGTCGCTGTTTTAACTATAACAATAATGAATAGCGGTGAATGAGGTTGTTTGCCGCTTTTGACCCTAAAAGTTTGCTGTTTTTTGTTTGCTTTTATTAAAATTGCATCGTTTAATTATGTTAATGCTTAATAATTAAGCATGATGTTTTTATTCGCGACTGTCAGGATAAAAAATGTCCGATAGCACTAAGGTCGTGTTGTATGCTATTCAACGAATAGCATATTAATACTTAAGATTTTAATCATTAAATTGGAAATGACTGTGACAGCCGATAAAAAGGATAAACAAGGGGCACCGCTCCCGCTATATTTGCAAGTAAAACAATCAATAATTGAAAAGATCCACACCGCAGAATGGCAAGCAAATGACCGTATTCCATCCGAGTCTGAGCTCGTGACACAGTTTCAATGTAGTCGAATGACGGCTAACCGGGCACTACGTGAATTAACCGCTGAAGGGTTATTGGTTCGCTTGCAAAGTGTGGGAACCTTTGTGGCTGAGCCAAAAGGGCAATCTGCACTATTTGAAATACACAGTATTGAAGCGGAAATACTGGCAAGAAACCACAAATACAGCTGTAGGATAATTAAGCTGGAAGAAATTCAAGCGTCACCTGCGCTCGCAAATGAGTTAAATATCAGCCCAGATACCATGGTGTTTCATTCGATTATTGTCCATTTAGAGAATGATGTTCCTGTTCAAATTGAAGACAGATATGTCAATGCGTTAGCGGCTCCGGATTACTTACAGCAAAATTTTTTATCGATTACACCACATGATTATTTGTCTCAAGTTGCTCCTTTAACACAAGGGGAGCATATTGTGGAGGCCGTGGAGGCAGATGAACGTTCCGCGAGGTTATTGCAAATTAATACAGGTGCATCTTGCTTGTTAATTACAAGACGTACTTGGTCTCAGTCCTTTACGGTGACAAGTACAAAATTATTGTTCCCGGGTCATCGTTATAAGCTGAAAGGCAGTTTCACGTCATAAGTTTTTTTCACCACGTCAAAGTATGGGCGGAACGATATAAAGCATATTTTCCGCTTATCATCTCGAGTGCATGCCTTCTTTACCTATTTTGTGTGAATTTATTGTAAATCAAATGTGATCTAGTATGCAGATTTAGAATAAAGAAAATACAGCAAAATATCAGGTGATTTATTTATTCCATTGTTTTATTTGACTAAAAATATTTTTATATCATATTTTTTTAATCTTTATGTTAAAAGATTAATTGATCGTACATGTATATACAACTATATCTATAGGAACAAGAAAGGTAGCTAATGGACAGATAAAAGAGGGTATACAAGTGACAGCATTGAATAATAAATATCGAAATATCGAAATTAGGGCACCGAGAGGGAATACATTAAATACCAAAAGTTGGCTGACAGAAGCCCCATTACGCATGTTAATGAATAACCTTGACCCGGATGTTGCAGAAAACCCTCATGAATTAGTGGTATATGGCGGTATTGGGCGTGCAGCACGTAATTGGCAATGCTATGACCAAATTGTCGAGTCCCTGAAGCAGCTTGAGAGCGATGAAACACTACTGGTTCAGTCAGGTAAGCCTGTCGGTATTTTCAAAACCCATGAAAATGCGCCACGTGTTTTAATCGCCAATTCAAATCTCGTACCACATTGGGCAAACTGGGAGCATTTCAATGAATTGGATGCGAAAGGCCTTGCCATGTATGGGCAAATGACCGCAGGTAGCTGGATCTATATCGGCAGCCAAGGCATTGTTCAAGGAACGTATGAAACCTTTGTGGAAGCCGCTCGCCAGCACTTTAACGGTGATTTAACTGGGCGTTGGGTCTTAACTGCAGGGCTTGGTGGAATGGGGGGAGCCCAACCTCTTGCTGCCACACTGGCGGGGGCCTGCTCATTGAACATTGAGTGCCAACAAAGCCGTATCGATTTCCGTTTAAGAACTCACTATGTGGATGAACAAGCGACTGACCTTGATGATGCGTTAGCGCGTCTGAAAAAATACACATCGGAAGGAAAAGCCATTTCTATTGCACTATGCGCCAATGCCGCTGAAATTCTTCCTGAGCTTGTCAAACGTGGGGTGAAACCGGATATGGTGACCGATCAGACAAGTGCTCATGACCCTTTGAATGGTTACTTACCCATTGGTATGAGCTGGGAAGAGTACCGTGAACGCAGTGTTCAAGACCCGCAAGCCACTGCATTGGCTGCAAAAAAATCTATGGCTGAACATGTTAAAGCGATGCTGGCATTTAAACAGCAAGGCATTCCCACCTTTGATTATGGAAACAATATCCGCCAAATGGCACTGGAAATGGGCGTAGAAAATGCGTTTGATTTCCCCGGTTTTGTACCTGCTTATATCCGCCCGCTATTTTGTCGCGGTGTTGGTCCATTCCGCTGGGTTGCGTTATCAGGAGATCCTGAAGATATCTATAAAACAGATGCGAAAGTGAAAGAGCTGCTGCCGGATGATAAGCACTTGCATCGCTGGTTGGATATGGCTCGTGAACGTATTAGTTTCCAAGGTTTGCCAGCGCGTATTTGCTGGGTTGGCCTTGGGGATCGCGCTAAATTAGGTTTGGCATTCAATGAGATGGTAAGAAGCGGTGAGGTTTCAGCGCCGATTGTTATCGGCCGTGATCACCTAGATTCAGGTTCAGTGGCCAGCCCAAATCGTGAAACGGAATCAATGAAAGATGGTTCTGATGCAGTTTCAGACTGGCCATTACTCAATGCGTTATTAAACACAGCCAGTGGGGCGACGTGGGTATCTTTACATCACGGTGGTGGCGTAGGTATGGGCTTCTCTCAGCATTCTGGAGTGGTAATTGTGTGTGATGGAACGGATGAAGCAGCAGAGCGCATTGCCCGAGTACTGCACAATGACCCTGCAACTGGTGTCATGCGCCATGCCGATGCAGGCTATGACATAGCTATCGCATGTGCGCAGGAAAAAAATCTTAATTTACCGATGATTAAAACACGTTAAGGAGTGCCATTAATGACTAAGTTAACTATTCACCCAGGAAAAATGACACTCGAAGACCTGCGTATTGTTTTCCAACAATCGGTAACAGTGGCATTAGATAAACGCGCTCACGGTGCTATCGAGAAAAGTGTTGCGACGGTCAATAAAATTATTGAAGAAGATAGAACCGCTTATGGTATCAATACCGGCTTTGGTTTACTTGCTAATACGCGTATTGCGACTAAAGATTTGCAATCATTACAACGATCTATTGTGATGTCTCACGCTGCTGGTGTGGGTGAACCGTTAGATGATGACCTCGTGCGCTTAATCATGGTACTCAAAATTAATAGCTTAGCTCGTGGTTTTTCAGGGATCCGCCTTGAAGTTATTAATGCCTTGATCGCATTAGTGAATGCGCAAGTTTATCCATTTATTCCTGCGAAGGGGTCAGTGGGGGCTTCTGGCGACTTAGCACCATTGGCTCATATGAGTTTAATTCTGTTAGGCGAAGGAAAGGCGCGTTATGAAGGCAAATGGATTTCAGCGAAAAAAGCGTTAGAAAAAGCGGGGTTAGCACCTCTAAAATTGGAAGCCAAAGAAGGTTTAGCCTTATTAAACGGCACGCAAACATCGACGGCTTTCGCGTTGAAAGGGTTATTTGAGGCAGAAAAATTGCTGCTATCTGGCATTGTTTGTGGTGCGCTGAGTGTTGAAGCCACTCTGGGCTCTCGCAAACCCTTCGATGCTCGAGTTCAAGAAGTTCGAGGACAAAAAGGGCAAATTGATGTTGCGGCGATGTTCCGTGATGTTTTATCACCGACCAGTGAATTGGCGAAGTCCCATGAAAACTGTGTGAAAGTGCAAGACCCCTATTCATTACGTTGTCAGCCGCAAGTGATGGGCGCTTGTTTAACCCAAATTCGCCAAGCAGCTGAAGTGATATTAATTGAATCGAATGCTGTGTCGGATAACCCGTTAGTCTTTACCGATAATGGCGATATTATTTCAGGCGGTAACTTCCATGCAGAACCTGTTGCTATGGCAGCCGATAATATTGCGCTGGCGTTAGCAGAGATCGGTGCGTTATCCGAACGTCGCATTGCATTACTTATGGATACCCACATGTCACAGTTGCCACCTTTCTTAGTGAATAACGGAGGAGTTAACTCAGGATTTATGATAGCTCAAGTCACTGCGGCTGCATTAGCCAGTGAAAACAAAGCATTAGCCCACCCTTCGAGTGTTGATAGCCTACCGACATCGGCCAACCAAGAAGACCACGTATCGATGGCGCCTGCGGCGGGTCGTCGTTTATGGGAAATGGCAAAAAATGTCACGGGTATTTTAGCTATTGAATGGCTTTCAGCGTGTCAGGGAATGGATTTCCGTGAAGGTTTGAAGTCGAGTGAAACCTTGGAGAAGGCACGTAAAACACTGCGTGACCAAGTGGCTTACTATGATAAAGACCGTTATTTTGCCCCTGATATCGAAGCGGCAATTAATCTAATTAACCAATATAAACTGTCTGCGCTGTTCAAGGCTGGCGCTGTTTTCCCTAACTAGTTTATCAAGCAAATAAAAGGTGGTCGGCAATGTACTGGCCACCTGAAGTATTTATCTGCACGACAATAAAATAATACGAAGGATAAATCATGCAAAGCACATCACAACTTGCGCGAGGGCTTTCTGCGCGTCACATTCGATTTATGGCTTTAGGTTCTGCGATTGGTACAGGTTTATTTTATGGTTCAGCTAAAGCAATAGAAACCGCTGGGCCTGCGGTATTACTCGCTTATATTATCGGCGGTGCCGCTGTATTTATGGTCATGAGAGCACTGGGTGAAATGGCCGTCCACCGGCCACTTGCGGGATCGTTCTCACAGTACGCTAGCCATTATTTAGGGGCTAGAGCCGGTTTTTTTGCGGGTTGGACTTATGTTTTTGAAATGCTCATTGTTTGCTTGGCGGACGTGACAGCATTTGGTGTGTATATGAAACTGTGGTTTCCTGAGGTTGCGCAGTGGATCTGGGTATTGAGCATTATTTTCTTTATTGGTGCAATAAACCTATGCCATGTGAAAACTTTCGGCGAAATGGAATTTTGGCTGTCAATCATTAAAGTTATCGCGATTATTGCGATGATTGTTGGTGGTGCCGCTATTATGATGTTTGGTTTTGGCCAAGCGGCTGATCATGCGGTTGGGGTATCAAACTTATTTATTCACGATGGGTTTATGCCAAATGGTATTGGTGGGGTGATTGCGTCCTTTGCCGTGGTGATGTTTGCGTTCGGGGGAATTGAAGTTATTGGCATTACAGCGAGTGAAGCGAAAAACCCTGAAACCACGATTCCAAGAGCGATTAATGCCGTGCCAATTCGTATCTTACTGTTTTATGTCCTGACTTTATTTGTCTTGATGTGCATTTACCCATGGAACCAAATTGGGCAGCAAGGTAGCCCGTTTGTGCAAATTTTCGATAGTTTAGGTATTCAATCTGCAGCGAATATCTTAAATATTGTGGTGATCACTGCGGCAATTTCGGCAATTAACAGCGATATCTTTGGTGCTGGGCGTATGATGTATGGCATGGCACATGAAGGACAAGCACCGAAAGCCTTTACTAAGCTGACAAAAAATGGTGTGCCTTGGATGACGGTATTAGTGATGGTCGCGGTATTGCTGGTGGGTGTGGTATTGAACTATGTCATCCCTGATGATGTGTTTGTGGTGATTGCGTCAATTGCGACGTTTGCAACGATTTGGGTATGGTTGATGATCTTACTGTCGCAGTTTGCAATGCGCAAAAAAATGTCGCCAGAAGAAATTAGCCAATTAAAATTTCCTGTACCTATGTGGCCTGTTGCTCCTATTTTAGCCATCGCATTTATGGTATTTGTTTTTGGTGTTTTGGGATATTTTGAATCGACACGAATTGCATTATATGTCGGCGTTGTTTGGTTAGTATTGCTGACTATCGCCTATGCACTTTGGGTAAAAAAGCCAGCGAAAGAGGCGGAAGTGGTACTGCAAAACGAAAGTTAGTATCGTGACTTCTTTACTGAACAGGTTATTTTTCTTCACGCCCTTTAGCTAAAATAAAGGGCGTTTTTACGACCAAAGATGCTTCAATAAGCGCGATAACCAGATTTCCTCAGCAAATTTTATTACATTAATCTGCTGATTTGTCTTTCACTTCGTGGCAAACTTTAGCTATTCATATATTCCCTTTCAAAATACAGGCTGGAGAACCCCTTCTTGGAAAAGATTTTCGTTGATGAAGCCGTTGCAGAACTTCATACCATTCAAGATATTTTACGTTGGACAATGAGCCGCTTTAATGCTGCCAATGTGTACTATGGTCACGGTACAGATAACCCATGGGATGAGGCGCTACAATTGGTGTTACCAACACTTTACTTGCCTCTAGACCTGCCCGATGAGTTATTAACATCCCGCTTAACGCCAACAGAACGCCACCGCATTATTGAGCGTGTCTTGCGACGTATTAATGATCGTATTCCGGTTGCATATCTGACTAATCGCTCATGGTTCTGTGGCCATGAATTTTATGTTGATGAACGAGTGCTTATCCCTCGCTCGCCAATTGGTGAATTAATCAATAACCACTTTGTTGGCTTAGTGGCGGATGAGCCACAAACTATTCTTGATTTATGTACCGGAAGTGGTTGTATTGCGATTGCTTGTGCTTATGAATTCCCTGATGCAGAAGTCGATGCGGTTGATATTTCAAGTGATGTGCTAAGCGTTGCTGAGCAAAATATTGCTAATCATGGTTTAGATCACCGGGTGATACCGATTCGCTCTGACTTATTCCGTGATATGCCAGAGGTCAAATATGATCTGATCGTGACAAATCCACCGTATGTTGATGCGGAAGATATGGACGATTTACCAGAAGAGTTTCGTGTCGAACCTGAATTAGCACTTGCTGCCGGAAGTGATGGTTTGAAACTGGTGCGTCGTATTTTAGCGAATGCACCGCGTTTTCTGACGGAAGAAGGGGTGTTAGTGTGTGAAGTGGGTAACAGCATGGTTCATCTGATTGAACAATATCCTGAAATTCCATTTATTTGGCTGGACTTCGAATACGGCGGTGATGGTGTGTTTATGTTAACTCGTGAACAACTTGTTGAGCATCACGCACATTTTGAGCTTTATATCGATTAATCAACAGTTGCGTGATGTTCTAAGATCATGTAATCAATAATAACGACACAACGATATAATAATTAACAACCAAAATTCTTGATAAAACAAGAATGGCTTAGAATAGGAAACTCCGATGGCAGGAAATTCAATTGGGCAACTGTTTCGTGTGACCACATTTGGCGAGTCACATGGCATTGCATTAGGTTGCATCGTCGATGGGGTTCCCCCAGGTTTAGCATTGACAGAAGCCGATTTACAAAAAGATTTAGACCGTCGTCGCCCGGGAACATCACGTTATACGACTGCGCGCCGTGAACCTGATCAAGTGAAGATTTTATCGGGTGTCTTTAATGGTGTGACAACCGGAACTAGCATTGGCTTACTCATTGAAAACACTGACCAACGTTCGCAAGATTATGGTGCAATCAAAGACGTGTTTAGGCCCGGCCATGCAGATTACACATATGAACAAAAGTATGGTCAGCGTGATTATCGTGGTGGTGGTCGCTCATCAGCACGTGAAACGGCAATGCGTGTTGCAGCAGGTGCGATTGCGAAAAAGTATTTACAAGAAAAGCTTGGCGTGCAAATTCATGGATGCTTAACACAAATGGGATCAGTCGCATGTGAAATTAAAGACTGGTCAATTGTCGAAGAAAATCCATTCTTTTGTCCAGATCCTAGCAAATTAGAGGCTCTTGACGAGTTATTGCGCGGTTTAAAGAAAGAAGGTGATTCGATTGGCGCTAAAATTACCGTTATTGCAGAGCATGTGCCTGCGGGCTTAGGTGAGCCGGTATTTGACCGTTTAGATGCCGATCTCGCTCACGCGTTGATGAGTATTAACGCAGTGAAAGGTGTGGAAATTGGTGATGGCTTCGGTGTTATTGCGCTCAAAGGCAGTGAAAACCGTGATGAAATTACCCGTAATGGTTTCACATCAAACCATGCAGGCGGTATCTTAGGCGGTATTAGCAGTAGCCAGCCTATTATTGCGCATATTGCGTTAAAACCGACATCCAGTATTACCGTTTCAGGTAAAACACTCAACCGTGATGGCGAAGAAGTTGAAATGATCACCAAAGGGCGTCATGACCCTTGTGTGGGAATTCGTGCAGTGCCGATAGCAGAAGCAATGATGGCGATTGTTCTAATGGACCACTATTTACGTCATCGTGGTCAGTGCTCGGATGTAACGCCAGCAATGAAACCGTTTGAATAATCGGTTTTACTGTGTTTTATGTAGTGACAACAAAGCGGCCTAGTAGGTCGCTTTGTTGATGATGAAGGTTCGGATGAAGCCTCCTAAAAATACCTCATCTAGGTTGTGATATTACCAAAGCTGTTTGGCGATATATTCACATCAACATCATGATATTTCTTCTCTTTGGATAGTAAAATGGATTGGCTAACAGCCGTTGCTCCTGAAGTTTACGCTTTACTCTTCTTTGTTGCGCTATTTGCAGGGTTTATTGACTCCATCGCGGGTGGTGGTGGGCTATTAACGATCCCAGCTCTGTTATCCGTGGGAATCACACCAGTTGAAGCGTTAGCAACCAATAAATTGCAAGCTGTTGGCGGTTCGTTTTCTTCAACACTCTATTTTGTCAGGCGCAAAGCTATAGATTTACGAGAACAATTGTTTCCGTTCATTATGACCATGATTGGTGCCATGTTGGGTGCGATTGTCATTCAAATGATTGATACCGCGTTCTTAAAACAACTGTTGCCTATCTTGGTGATTTGTGTCGGTTTATACTTTTTATTAACGCCATCAATCGGTGTGCAAGACCGCCAACAACGTATCAGCATGCCATTTTTCGGGGTGGCAATTGGGATGACACTGGGTTTTTATGATGGTGCATTTGGCCCCGGAACCGGTTCATTTTTGGCGTTAGGCTATGTTCTGCTGCTCGGCTATAATCTTGCTAAAGCCACCGCCCACGCGAAGTTACTTAATTTTGCCTCTAATTTTGGCTCTTTAGTGTTCTTTATTATCGGGGGTCATGTTCTTTGGGCCTTAGGTTTTGTTATGCTAATCGGCCAAATGGTTGGCGCTCGTTTAGGTGCGCGTTTTGGTCTTAACCAAAGGACAAAAACTGATCAGGCCAATGATCGTGGTGATTTCGTTACTGATGAGTATTAAATTACTCAATGATAGCCATGGTGACGTGATTAAAGCTTGGTTTCTCTCATTATTTTAAGATGATTTAAATTATTCATGAGTACACATAATTATCAGGATCTAATCAATATCTTTGATGAATGTTTTGGTGTGACATATAACACCAGGCTGGTAAAAGGGGATGATGAACCCATTTATTTACCTGCTGATGAGGCTGTGCCTTATCATCGTATCGTATTTGCACACGGTTTTTTCACTAGTGGTCTGCATGAAATCTCACATTGGTGTATCGCAGGGGAAGCAAGGCGCCAGCAAGTCGATTACGGCTATTGGTATTGCCCTGATGGTCGAGATGAAAAACACAGTGTGAATTTGAAGTGGTGGAGATCAAACCTCAAGCGCTAGACTGGCTGTTTTGTGTTGCCGTTGGCATTCCATTTAATGTCAGCTGTGACAACTTAGAAGGGGATTTTGAGCCTGATCGCATTGCGTTTATGCGCAAAGTTCATGCGCAAGTGATGCTTTATTTAGAAAATGGTATCCCTGAACGCCCATTACGCTTTATTAATGCGTTACAATTGTTTTACAATACGCCACCTCTTTGTGCAGAAGCTTTTCCTTATCCGGAAGATATTTTTGCCTAATGAACACACATTTAAGTAAGGATTAAGCATGCTTGCGGATTTAGAAACACGCATACTAACGAAGATTGATGATATGGTTGAGCACGCGAGTGATGATGAACTCTTCGCTGGCGGCTATTTGCGTGGTCACTTAACCCTTGCTGTAGCTGAGCTGGAAGAAGAAAACGAAACTAGCTCTGAAGCATTATATCAACGTGTCGAAGTCAGTATTCAAAATGCCATCAAAGCTGGCGAATTGACACCACCAGACCAAGTACTGGTATTAGATATGTGGAAAAACTTATTAAATAACGCAATTTAATTTGTAATGTTATACATTGAAAGCGGGGAAACCCGCTTTTTTGTTAGCTAAATTTTGTTGTGAGTAAAAATTATGGCGAATATTCGTTTAGCAACCCCCTTCGATGCCAAACATCTTCCTGCCGTGGAAATTTCTGCAGGGCAGGCATTCACGAGTATCGAAAAATATCAATGGCTTGCCGAAGGTGATGGGCAAACAGAGCAAGACCACCTCGATTTTATTTCCGAGCAATTAGAATGGGTTGCGGTGAATGATTGCGATGAACCAATTGGTTTTATCAATGCTGAAGATCATCATACTAGCCTACATATTTGTGAGGTTTCTGTCTGCCAGCAATGGCAAGGGCAGGGTTGGGGTAAAAAGCTGATTAAGCAGGTTCTTGATGCCGCTTTGGCACGGAATATCACGGTAGTGACATTGACCACTTGCCGTGATGTGCCTTGGAATGCACCTTATTACCAACGCTTAGGTTTTAAAATTCTTGCAATTAATGAGTTAACCACCGAGTTACAGGCTATTTTACAGTCTGAAGTCGAGGCGGGGTTTGCCGCTGAAGACCGTTGTGCAATGGCTATCTCATTAACATAAGGTATTAATAAGGGAGTTTAATAGGGCGACCTAATAATAATTTCCTTACCCAAAAACGGTTTGGGTTCAATTCTGCAAGGGTTTCATCGTCGAGCGGGAGTATTTGCCCAAAAATTTGAGCAGCCAGCAATTCCGCACAAAGGGGGGCAGTGGATAACCCTCTTGACCCTAATGCCCCAAAAATAAATAAATTTGGGTGCACAGGCGCTAGTGCAATAGGCTGCTCTTTGGCAATTTTGCTGGGTAAATCATGGTAATGCGCCAGATGTTGTTCAAAATCAGGCACATTGCCTAATAAGGGAAAGTGGTCGCGAATAACACAACGAATACCTTGGCGTGAATGTTGTTGCGAGATGTCGATATCCCTAGGCCAAGTTACATCAGGTAGGTTATCAATCAGTTTTTGGCGGTTTCCTTGTTGCTCTTCCTCGCTATAATCTAAATCGAGTCGCTCACGTTGGTAGCTAGCACCTAAGCAATGTTGTGTACCGGAGGCATCGGCAGGGGTTAAATATCCTTCAAAACACAGAACATTTTTCAATTGTTGTAGGGTGTGATTGGTAGGAATGTGGCTCACTTGCCCACGCACAGGTGAGATAGGTAAATTGAAGGTTTGAGCAAATTGGCGCAGTTTGTGCCCATTGGCAATAATGACAGTTGAGTGAACACGTGTTAGCTCTTTTTGTGATGTTGTTTTAATCGATAATTGCCAATCTTGCTCAGTTTGTTTTAATTCCACCACATTATGTTCAAAACAGAAGGTAACGCCTTTTTGCTGCAAATATTGCAGCAAACTCTCACAAAATTGGGCAGGGCAAAGCCATCCTCCAGACGCATAATGAATGCCATCATGGTTGACATCAACGCCACAAATATCACTCAGTTGTCGACGTTTTTTACCAATAGCAAAATCGTCAGGCCACTCGGTTTCTAACATTCCCGCTATTTTACGAGCTACTTTGTCGTTATACGCTAATTGGCTGACACCGCACCATTGCCCTTCAAATGCGATCCCCTGTTTCGCCAATTGATGGTAAAAACGAGAAGCAAAAGGGAAAGCGCTGACAAAAAAGCGCTCAAGTGGATCGTTATTGCCTGTGAGTAAGGGGTAAATAGCCCCTTGGCGATTGCCTGAAGCATTTTGTGCAACTTGGGCATCTTGGCAGTATAAAGTGACTTTAGCACCGCGCTTATGAAGAGCGTAGGCTGCCGTTAAACTGGCGAGCCCACCGCCAATGATGGCAACATCCGTTGGGTTGTCTGCTTTTCGTCTTGCGAACCAAGGGGTTGGGATATCAATTTCTTTTTCAGCTAATACTCCAGTTAACATTTCTCGCTTGTTACCAAAGCCTTTGACTTTTTTAAGGGTAAAACCCGCTTGTTGCAGGCCTCTCTTGACCGCACCTGCCACGGTAAATGTCGCAAAAGTCCCATTAAGGCGAGCTAATGTTGCCATGTTAGTGAACAGCTGTTCACTCCACATTTCGGGATTCTTTGATGGTGCGAAACCATCTAAAAACCAAGCATCTATCTTATTGTTTAAGTTGCTTTTTAGTAAAGATATTTGCTCATTAACATCGCCAAACCATAAATCTAATATGATATGGCCATTTTCTAAAATGATCCGCTGATTACCCGGTAAGGCTTGCGGCCAACTTTCACAAAGGATTTGCGATAAGCCAGCAAGTTCAGGCCAGCAGCGATGTGCAGCGATTAAATCTGTTTTTGTTAAAGGGTATTTTTCGAAACTGATGAAATGTAATTGCTGTAATCTTGCGTTTGGGTTTTCGGCTTTAAACTGATTAAAAGATTGCCACAATGCTAAAAAATTCAACCCCGTACCAAACCCTGTTTCGGCAATCACACAGGTTGTAAAAGGGTGCGTCGCAAAGCGGTCAGGAAAATGATTTCCTTGCAAAAACACATGGCGAGCTTCTTCTAAACCATTTTGGTTAGAAAAATAGATATCTGCAAACTGTTCAGACATAGGAGTGCCTTCGTCATTCCAGCTCAGGCGTGCGGTTTGTACAGCGTTCTTTTTCACGATAAGCCTACATTGTTTATATCATTCCTAAATTTTTACCGCTGATATCGGTGTAAGGCTACCGTCATAAAAAAGTCTTATTCGCGTCACAAAGAAAAAAATACAAATATTTACCCTGATCGGACTTGTTCAGCGTACAAGTGTAAGCTAAAGTGACAACCTGTAATCCCGCAATCATATAATTATAGTCATGAGGTAACGAATGAAGCGTGCAGTCATCACTGGTCTAGGTATTGTTTCCAGCCTTGGTAATAACCAGAAAGAAGTACTGGCTTCTCTGAAGGAAGGTCGTTCCGGGATCACTTTCTCAGAAGAATTCAAAGAGGCAGGGCTACGTAGCCATGTCTGGGGTAATGTCAAAAATTTAGACCCGAAAGACTTAATCGACCGTAAAATTTTCCGTTTTATGAGTGATTGCTCCGCCTATGCTTATTTATCAATGGAACAAGCGATTGCGGATTCAGGTTTAACAGAAGAACAAGTTTCAAATTTACGTACAGGTATCGTTGTTGGTTCCGGTGGTGGTTCTCCACGTAACCAAGTTGCGGGTTCTGACGGTATGCGTGCCAAAGGTTTACGTGGTGTGGGCCCATATATGGTGACTCGTGCAATGGCATCGGGTATTTCTGCTTGTTTAGCAACACCGTTTAAAATCAAAGGTGTAAACTACTCAATCAGTTCTGCTTGTTCAACATCAGCGCACTGTATCGGCCATGCCGTTGAATTGATCCAATTAGGCAAACAGGATGTGGTTTTTGCTGGTGGCGGTGAAGAACTGAGCTGGGAAATGACCTGTGAGTTTGATGCGATGGGCGCATTGTCGACTAAATACAATGAAACTCCAGACAAAGCATCAAGAACTTACGATAAAGACCGTGATGGTTTCGTTATCGCGGGTGGCGGCGGTATCGTCGTCGTTGAAGAGTTAGAGCATGCTTTAGCACGTGGTGCGCATATCTATGCTGAAATTGTGGGCTACGGTGCTACATCTGACGGTGCAGACATGGTTGCGCCATCAGGTGAAGGTGCTGTGCGCTGTATGCAAATGGCAATGCAAGGTGTCGATAAAATTGATTATATCAATACACACGGTACATCAACGCCAGTGGGTGACACCAAAGAGTTAGAAGCTATCCAAGAAGTGTTTGGTGCTAACTCTCCTGCAATTTCTGCAACGAAAGCGATGAGCGGTCACTCATTAGGTGCTGCGGGTGTCCACGAAGCAATTTACAGCTTGCTGATGTTAGAACACAGCTTTATTGCACCAAGCATTAACGTCGAAAATCTAGATGAGAAAGCAGCGGGCCTGAATATCGTGACTAAACCAACGGAGCAAGCGCTGGAAACAGTCATGTCTAACAGTTTCGGTTTCGGTGGAACTAACGCCACATTAGTGATGAGCAAATACAAAGCATAATTTGTATCAGATTAACTAATTGAATAAACGAGAACTTCGGTTCTCGTTTTTTTATGTGAAAGTAATTGAGCATTTCATCGTTGTTTTATTAAATAATTAATATGTTTAATATGGGAGTATATATCAAATAAATAAAGTTAATTGATATAGGAATAAGTTATGGGTATTAAAACTCTCATTTATAAACTCAACAATAGTTCTACCAAGATGCTTGAAGTCTATAAGAAAAATCCATCTGAAGCCAATAAGAAAATTTTACTTAGCATGGCAATTTCTAAAATAAATAATACATACAGTCAGTATGGGTGGGATATTAAATCGGAAAATAAAGAGAAAATTACAAAGAAAATTAATATTATAAATAGCTTTATAAGTATTAATACAGAAAAATCAAATACCAAAGAGTTGAACAGTAGTCCCCTAATACAAATTAAATCAGGACATAAACTAGATAGGTTTGCAGCATACTATGATTATTCGAATAAAATAATAACTGCTGAGGATATGTCAAAACTTTTACTTAATAGTACCTATGATGGACCTATTCATATTAGTAGTACAAATATTGATTTTTCAGGTTCAAATCTATCGAACACAGTTGTGGATACAAGCAACAACATGCCTTTGCTAAGAGCGAATTTTTCTGATGCAATAGCTGAAAATACACAGATTAAAATCCCAGTTAAGGTAGATGTTGATTACAACTTTACCAATGCTAATTTAAAGGGGGCTAAAATAACTCTAGATATTGATTATGATAATTTGAGTGATACTGTTATGAATAGCCTATTTGGTAGTGATAGCACCAATTATAAAAATGTTTTTAGTTCAATATCGACAATTGACAATAAATATCTTGGGATTAAACAAGCAGCATTTAAGATGCTTGCGAAAGCATATGCTGGAAGAAAGGATTATTTTGAAAAAAACAGAGAGATTAAAAAATATTTTTCGAAGCAATATCGTGACATTAATATGGTGCTAGAAGATAAGTAATATACTGGTAACCAGGCTGTTTAACTAAATTAACTAATCTCCATCACTTCCCCCTGAATCGGATGATGAACAATCAGAACTTGAGTTATCATTAGAACAATAATGGCTACTTGAGCGGTGGTTATCATCACTGGATGCGCTGTCATAATAAGGGGGCGTGTAGCTTGAACTCGAATTATTTGAATTCACTCGATATGCAGTTTCTTTCACATTTTTACGCACTTCAAATATTTGACTTTTGCCTTTCGACCAACCAATAGTCACCAAAGTGGTATTTTTCTTTACGCTGATATGCAGCATTTTACCACAAAAAATATGCATTTTACCCCAGCGCTTTTATTTGGATATAACCGCTGTCTTTTTCCGTGATAGTTACGGGTTTTTGGCTATGAATGGTGTAACGGTCGCCATAGACATCAATGGTACGCGTATACGCTAACGGTTTCGGCTGGATATTAAAAAGGGCGAAAAGTAATCTATCGAACATTGTGTTTTATGTTTTAATAAATGAGATGACTAAAATAATTGATTGACGCTATTCAATATATCGTCATTATCTTAATCAATGATTTATTAATGACTGAGTGAATATACATCATTTTATTAAATTTTTTATCCAAAACAGTGACATGATATTAGCTCAATTTTTAGTTGAATAGAGGAAATTATATGAGTGTAACAAGGTTTCATGCGGCTATTTGGATGCAGGATTTTAAAATTTTAGGCAAGGCATTATCTCGTTATATCCGCAGTAAATTTAGTGGGATGATTAGTAAAATACATAATACTGAAAAAATATTTCCACTGCATAGTTATGACCAAAAGAGAACGAACACAACCACTAGTTTGCAATCAAAACATGTCTATTATGGCGCAGGACTCATGATAAATCAGTAGTTTTATTAAGTTATATAAAGCTCCCTATTTATTAATAAAAAATGCCCCAAAATCACACTGGGGCAAAGTTTTACAGAGATTGTATGAACAACAGATATCGTATGAACAACCGTGAATTATGAAATAGTGGAATGTTTACGTTTACGAATGCGTTTTACAATAGGCGGAAGAATTAGTACTAATACCGCCAGTGTTAATAAACTTTGAGAAATCGTACTGCTCCAAAGAATATCGAAATTTCCATTACTGATGGATAATGAACGGCGTAAGTTTTGTTCTAGCATTTCACCTAATACAAACCCTAAGATTAATGGCGACAATGGGAAGTTCATTTTTCGTAGAATAAACCCAAATACGCCAAGCCCCATCATGAGTAACAAATCAAATGTCGTACTGTGAACGGCATATACCCCGACAGCAGAAATGCAAGCAATAGCAGGGACTAAAAACCATAATGGAACCGTTAGCATCCGTGTGAATAAGCCAATTAATGGAATATTCATGATGAGTAGAACTACGTTAGCAATTAACAAAGCCGCAATTAACCCCCCACACAATATCAGGTTGCTCAGTAAACATACCTGGGCCTGGGGTGATATTATAGAGCGTTAGCGCCCCCATCATTACTGCAGTTGTCCCCGACCCCGGAACGCCAAGGGTTAACATTGGGATAAATGAGCCACAGGCAGAGGCATTATTGGCTGCTTCTGGTGCAGCGACACCGCGAACATCGCCATTACCAAAATCGCCTTTTTCGCCACTGATTTTCTTTTCAGTCATATAGGTTATGGCACTGGCAATGGTGGCGCCGGCACCTGGTAAGACGCCAACAAAGAACCCAATAAAAGAGGAGCGTAAAGCAGGGCCAGCACACGCTTTGGCCTCTTTGCGATTAAACAGCATTCTGCCTGTTTTACGGATCAGCCCTTGTCCTGTTGCCGTGCCTTCGAGCATCAATAAAATTTCGCTAACAGAGAACAAACCAATAACCACGACGATAAATTGCACGCCATCCGATAAATGTACGCTATCAAAGGTAAAACGATATTCCCCAGAGTTGGCATCTACGCCCACAGTAGCAAGTGATAAGCCAATTAATGCCGCCAATAGTGATTTGATTGGGTTTTGGCTCATCATACTGCCCAAACAGGCAATAGCAAAAACCATCAAAGCGAAATACTCAGCAGGCCCGAAAGCCAAAGACCATTGCGCTAATAAAGGAGCAAATAAAATAATACCCACAATCGCAATCGTTGAGCCAATGAATGAACTCACCGCAGAAATTGACAGTGCAACACCACCTTTACCTTGTTTTGCCATTGGGTAACCATCTAGCGTGGTCATGATTGCAGCGGCATCACCAGGGACATTGAGTAATATGGATGAGATACGTCCACCATATTCACAACCTAAATAAACCGTGGCGAGTAAGATTAATGCAGACTCGGCCGGTAATTTAAGTGCAAAGGCCAGCGGTAGCAAAATAGCGACACCATTAATTGGCCGAGGCCGGGAAGCATCCCAACGATAGTACCGATAAAACAGCCAATTAAGGCGATCAAGATATTTTGAGGAACAAGAGCAACCTCAAAACCTTGTGATAGGTACATCCAAGTTTCCATGATTTCGTTCCTTAATTAAGCAAGCTACCAATAGGTAAGGTTACATCTAGCCATTTATCAAAGGCATAGAATAGAAAGATACCTAAGACGGGGCCGGAAATAACCGCGGCGATAGGTGTTGCGCCAAATAGCAGGGCAATACTAATGGTGAGCAAACTGGTGGCAATCGGGAACCCCAACCATTCAAAAGCCCATGCATAGATAACAAGTGCAACGACTAATAAAACTAAACGACGTAATACATAGGGTTTTGGCCACTCAACGGCTTCTTGCTTGCCAAATAATAAGGCAAGGGCACAAAGCGCCATTAAAGAGAGTATGACAACCGGAAAAGGGCGGGGGCCCAGTGGTTCATAACTAAACTCACTCTGGATCCCCCAACCAATATAAATTCCGATAGCACACAGTATTAGCCAAACTATGGCAAATATGCGTTGGCTCATCGTTCACCCCATTATTTGGCTAAACCGAAGGCACGGGCTTGTTCACGGTATTGCTCGATTTCTTTTTTGACATAACTATCGAGTTCTTGCCCGGTTAAGTTGTATTCAAATAAGCCGCGGAGTTCGCGTTGTTTTTTGAATTCGTCGGTTTGTTGCAGTTTTTGGAAGGCTTCAACCCATTGGTTATAATCGGCATCAGACACTTTGGGGCCCATATAGAAGCCGCGGATGATTGGCCAGACAATGTCATAGCCTTGTTCTTTGGCTGTTGGGATGTCAGATAAACCATCTTCAAGGCGTTTATCTGAGTAGACAGCAAGGATACGAATTTTACCTTCATTGATATATGGCGTCATTTCGCTGATATCCCCTGAAAGGACTTGAATATGGTTGCCCAGTAGTGCCGTTAAGGTTTCACCGCCCCCTTCAAAAGCTACGTAACGCATTTTGCGAGGGTCAATATCAATGGCTTTGGCTAACAAGGCCGTTTTCATCCAATCTTGGCTACCAATCGACCCTCCAGCACCAAAGACGATGCTGTTCGGATCCTTTTTGAAGGTATCCATTAAATCTTTCAGAGTCTTATAAGGTGAATCTGCACGCACGGCAATCATACCGTAATCGCTTCCTACACTAGCCAGCCAACGCACATCGTTTTCGTTATAGCGACCAAACTTACCTTGAGCAAGATTGAGTAAAGAACCGCCGGAGAAAGCAACAATGGTGCCGGGTTCAGCAGGGCGTTGAGCGACTATGGCGTTATAAGCGACCGCGCCAATACCGCCAGGCATGTAGGTCACTCGCATTGGTTTTTCGATTTCTTTGGTTTCTAATAGGGAAACTTGGACTAATTTACAGGTTAAATCAAAACCACCGCCGGGTTTGGCGGGGGCAATACATTCTGTTCGTTCAGGTAGGGCATTTGCTTGGTTGATGCCAACTAAAAAATATTGCTGTTGCTAAGGCCTTCTGTGTGAATTTTTTCATTCTTTTTCCTTACTAAGACAATAATTAGAGGTATATATTGTTTACTTCTTGTTGTGTTGGTATGGCATCATTGACCGACGAAGCTTTCATTTACCTTTCATTAACAAATATTATTATTTTTATGTGATATATATCAGATTGTTTTGTATTTTTGCTTTTTGTTATGTTAACTTAATGTTAAATTAATCACGTTAATAGTGTTTATTAACAATAGTTGTGATGGACACAGTAAATATGCGCACATTTGCTTTCCATTCATTCAATGGAATGCCAACGTATACTGATAAATAATTATAATGAGTATGCGGAATGAGAATTTTATTGGTTGAAGATCATGACGAATTGTCATTATGGTTACAGAAGGCTTTGTCGTCATCTGGGTTTGCAGTTGATGTTGCTAGTGATGGCGCGATAGCAGACCAGCTATTACAAACTGAGCACTATGAATTAGTCGTGTTAGATGTATCACTTCCGAGAATGAGTGGGCTTGAGGTATTAGCGCAAATGCGCAAACGTCATCAAGAAACCCCAGTCTTGTTATTAACGGCGAATTCAGACGTGGCCGACCGAGTTCAAGGGCTAAATGCAGGGGCTGATGACTACCTGACTAAACCTTTTGATATTGAGGAATTAGAAGCACGTCTTCGCGCTTTATTGCGACGTAGTCAAGGGCAAGTGAATGAATCACAACAGTTTGGTTTGCTTAGTTACCATGAGGACGGTTATTTCCTATTAGGACAAGAACCACTTGGCTTGACGCCAAGAGAATATGCGGTGTTAAACACCTTATTTCATCGACGAGGGCGCCCTGTTTCTAAAATGCAATTATTTGAACAGGTGTTTTCGTTGTCAGATGAAGCCAATTTACAAAGTATTGAGTTATATGTTCACCGTGTTAGAAAAAAACTTGCCGGTTCGGATGTTAACATCAGTACCTTACGCGGATTGGGATACCGATTAGAGCAGTGTAGTGTATGAAATTAGTCTCTCATCCACGCTCTCTCTTTCATCAGTTGCTGCTCTTTTTCGGTATCCCCCTCATTTTATTGGGGAGTTTTTCGGTGTATACGCACTACTACAGTGCAAAAAATGCCGCAAACTTAGCCTATGACCGCACATTATTAGCTTCAGCTCGAACCGTCGCGGAGCGTTTGCAAGTGGTCGATGGGCACCTCTCAGTCAGTGTGCCTTATGTCGTGCTTGATAGCTTCGAGCTGAATAATAATGACCGAATTTTTTATCAAGTTATTTCCCCGGACGGTGAAACTATTTCTGGTTATGATGACTTACCGCCGATCCCCCCGTATTGGATGCGCTCACAGCATTATACTGCGTTAGTTTATTTTTATGATGCGCAGTACAAAGGCTTGCCTATCCGTATTGCTGCATTTTATCAACCCATTAATGAAGGCGGTATCACTGGGATGGTTGAAATCCGTGTGGCGGAAACGGTCTATTCGCGACAAGATCTCGCTAATCAATTATTAATTTCTGCCCTGATGAGCCAAGGTACTGTGGTGTTTTTAACTTTGGTACTTGCCTATATTTTACTTAGTAAGTTATTGGCACCGCTAAAAAAATTGTCCCATTTAATGTTAAGCCGTTCCGCTAATGATTTAACCCCTTTGCCTGATTTACTGCCGTGGTCTGATTTATCACCATTAATTGATGCATTAAACCGCTATATTTCCCGCCTAAAGCGGATGGTTCGACGGCAAGAACGCTTTAGTGCGGATGCCTCTCATCAGCTTAAAACACCGCTAACTGTCCTCAAAACACAGGTTTCTGTTGCAATTAATAGTCCGGATGAAATCCAACGGCAACAGAGTTTACAAGCCATCGATAAAACTCTTGATAACACGATCAATTTGACGGATAGGCTTTTGCAGTTATCACGTTTAAAAGCCCATGAAAAAGAAGCCATTACACAGTATCGTGCTATCAATTTGGTGGATATTGTTCACCAAGCCTGTTTCACTCGATTACCCCAAGCAGAAAGTCAACATATTGATTTAGGTTATGAAGGTGCGGAAACGGCATGGATAAAAGGCGAGCCTATTTTATTAGCAGAGATGTGTGCAAATTTAATTGATAATGCTATTAAATATACCCCTGCAAATGGGGTGGTGACCGTTCGTGTGGTCAGCAGTGATGACCATCTTCATTGGGTTTTGGAGGTAGAAGATTCAGGTCCTGGGATCCCAGACGCTAAAATTAGCCGTTCTATGGAGGCCTTTACTCGATTAAATAACGCGTTAGGAAAGGAAGGTGCAGGGCTAGGCCTCGCTTTAGTGAAAGATATTGCCAGCTATCATGGTTCTGAACCACAGTTATTAAAAAGTGAGTTACTTAATGGATTGTTGGTTAGAATTGCATTTAAAGCAAGCCAAGCACCATTGTTATAGAAATCACCTATTAATAGGTTAATAAGTGACTTCTATAGAAAAATTTCAAGTAATAGATATTAACGCTGTTTATTCACGTAACATAGTGAAGATGGTGGCTGGATTGTTATGTGATGGTTGGTAGTTTATCTCATTCGCCATCGTGTCTTGCTGAAATTCTGCCATGATAGACGATAATAATGACGCGAGATCTTTATCATTTTCATCTATATTAATAAAATCTGCATTTGTTTTAGCTAATTTTTCGCCAATCATCTTTTCGATCGATATGATTTTTGTTTTTTTATTGCTGATTTCTGTCAGCAAGGGAGTAATATCTGAAAAAATGGAATTGGTGCCTTTATTTTCTGAATGTTCATTAATATACAGAGAGATATCTGTTTTCACGTTGGATATTTGTTTTTCTACTGAATATAGATTATTAATATATTCTGGTAGTTCAGTCAATTTCTGCAATTTATATGTTTTCAACTAATTGTTCTTTTAGCTCAATTAAGCGTAATACAGTATGCATTCTATTTTGAATTGATTTAATGTATGCCTCTTCACTGATAGGGGAGGCTGTTGATTTAGGCGGTACCTGCATGTGAATATTAGAAATTGACCTACGGATTTCATTTTTCAGTAGTTTTTTCTCTACAGCTAACATATATATATTGGAGTTTATTTCATCTAAACCATTGTAGGTAGCGTTCATTGCATGTGAGGAGGAAGATAACTGCAGAGTATTTTTTAATTCTAAATTAACAAATTTCAGTAATATCTTTGTTTTGATTAACTCATCAGAAAACTGAGTTGTTAATTCATCAAGGTTCTTCTGGATATTATTCTTATTTGTAAGCGTTGTGTTCTCAAGGATATAATTAGATAACTCTTCTTCCATGGCAGAAATATCATTTTTTAATTGAATAATTTTAGTCAAGTAGCTAGATTGTCCTGAATATAATTTTTCTTCATTTTTTAGTTCTATTTTTATCTGTTGGTAAATGAGATTGAATAATTTATCGAATCTACTTTCAATATTTTGTAGGTAGTTAACTCTATCTTTTGAGGTGAATGGGAATGTTATTTCAGAGGGTAATGTTTGATTTTTAAATTTTGATTTAGATTGGGATATTAATGCGTTTAATTTATGGTGTGAGTTTGATAATTCATTGATTATGATAAATTCTTTGCTGTCTTTTTCTATCGCAAGGTTATTGGTGTCAATCACTTTATGTTGGTCGAAATGCTTTTGAACATCCTCTAAATATTCTAGATTTTCAGTTTTTTTTATGTATGAATTTAAATGTTCCACTTTCAAGCTATATTTTTTAAACTCTAAGAGACATTTTGTTATATTGCTAGTGGTATTTTCGTCATTATGTAAATTTAATACATCGTTATTAAGGTTGTTTAGTAATGTATCGACCTCATTCTTTTTTTTCTTTATTTTATTATTCAACAAGTTTATTGCTATTTCAGTATGATATGTTTCTTCTATCACAAGTAATCTGTTTCTTACCGTAGAAAATGTGTCATTTACATACTGTTTGGATAAATGATAGCTGTCGTTTAAATTGGCGTTAAATTTCTTTAATTCATCACCTATAGCGTCTTGAGTAATAATATCTTGATAAGACGTTATTTTTTTGGGGGCAAAAAATTGATTGGTATTATTTTTTAACTCTGATAACTCTGATAACTCTGATAACTCTGATAACTCTGATAACTCTGTGTTATATTGGCTAATTAAATTTAGAATGGCTCTTTCATCAATCAATGGAAATTGCTGAGTTATATCATCCATCGGTATTTTTCTGTTTTTATTATGTAATTCTTGTAACTTATTGATGTTTTTTTCTTGTTTATCAATTTGGTCGATAAGCTCGAGTTCTATAGCTTGAAGCCTATTCCATTCGGGACCAAAAAATTTAACATTATTTTTTAGCATCCCAATTTTACTAAATAGCGTATTAATAAGATGATTATTTTCCTCTAGATTTTTTTTTACATTATAGATTGTTTTTTCTAAAAAAAGTGTACTGATAGAGGGTTTATTACTAATAGATAGAGTTTTAGAATAATTAGTTCTATTGCTCAAATTGAACTCATTTATATCAGATTGTGACTTTGTTTTTTTTGCTAAAGGTGAAATTTTGTTTTGAACTCATAGTAAACACTCCATGTTAATGATTATTGAAATATGCCTGTGAATAGGCTTAATAAAATATAATCTAATATAAGGAGGTGGACTAATTTTTATTTAGTATGAAAATGCTATTAATATAATTAAAATTATTAGCTAATAATTTTTTAGTTATACCATAAGTGAGGTCTATGATATATTTTTTATCGGTCAAGAAAATGATTGTTGTAGAGAGATGAAAGCGCCAAAGGAAATTAGCGCCTTCATAATTCAATTATTTATTAATTAGACTGAAATCCCACTCTTTGAGAGCTTTCATGGAATCCTTATCTTGGTACTTAGCACCCAGTTCAAGGTAGTCATGGGCTTTTTGGATATCTTCCTTGGTTTTGTTACCTACCCAGCCGTTATAGTACATATAAGCCAGCTTATATTTTGCCATAGCGTGGTGGCTACCTTGTTCAAGGTCTGTCATATCGTAATATTTTGCTGCGCGGACATAGTTTTTTGGCATGCCTTGGCCAAAGTAGAGCATATCCCCAGCCAAATGCGCAGTATTACTGTCATTTTGTTGCGCGCCTAAATCAAAATAATAAAGCGCTTTCGGGAAGTCTTTTTCAATGCCACGTTCATTATCTTTACGGTAAAGATTGCCTAAAATATTATAGGCGCGAGGGTAGCCATTTTTTCCTGCTAATTCATAGTAGTAGATCATCTTTTGTGTATCTTCGGGGACACGTTCTCCACGTGCGTAGGCGATACCTAATGAAAAGGCTGACATTTTGTCTCCTGCCTCAGCTTCGACTCGCTGTTTTTCAATTTGCTCGGCAAAACGGCCATATTTCTCGTAGGCTTTTTCATCGGCAACTTGTTTTTCAATCTCTTGTTTATCTTGAGCTGAAAGTTTATCCATTAGCTCAATAGAACTTGGTTTTTTATCAAGTTGCAATGCGTAGTAATAGGCTTGTTTGGCATCACCTTTTTCTACATATGCTTCATAAATTGCGTCAAGTGCATATGTTGGGTGGTAATATAACGAAATTTTATACCATTCGATGGCTTTGTCGATATTGTTATCAACATTACAATCACCTTTTAAATAGGTGGTTCCCATCTCTTCAGAAAGACTTTCTGGGTAATGAATATAGTGTTTGTCGGTATTTTTCTGGAAATTGCTTTTTTCAATCCACTCCTTCAAATATCGGCTTGCTTTATCCATATCTACATTATCGCTATTGCTACAATATTTACCGGGTAATAGATCTGATAGAGCTTTTTGGTTGCGGCTAAATCGCCCTTATCATAAGCCTGTTGTAGATAAGTTAAGGCTCGAGTGTTATCACTATTGGCATAATAGTGATACAAGTTCACTAGTGCTCCGGTACGATGGTTTTCTTCACTGAGTAGCAACGCTAAATATTTTTGTTCATCTTTGGGGCGGTTGAGCTTCCTTTTTTCATCTTTAATCCCATCTCGATACAAATCCACCAGCGCATTGAAGGCGTTATTAGAAAGTTTCTCATCGGTTGATTTCATACCTTCTTGTAGATATTGAATGGCTAAATCATATTCAGGAGAGCCAGAAACAATTTCGCTATCATATAAATAAGTTTGGGCTAATTGAACTTTAGAAAATAGGTCACCTTTCGCTGTGCCATCAGTATAATTTTGACGTTTTGCTTGGCTATCTTCAGTCACGGAATCAAGCGGTTGATAAGCGGCTAAATTGCCAGCCTTGATACTTTTCTTATACCAATCTTGCGCCGCAAGATCTCTACCGCGTGAACTATACCAATCCCCAAGTTTAATATAAGCGGCTGTATCGCCTTTTTGGGCAGGAACAACGAGGGTTTCATAGACTTCAATATAATCATCAACCCGTTTGGGATTAGAATGTTTGCGTAAATAAATGATGGCTTCATCCCAATCAGGTGCCATTAACCAAGCGTTTTTTTCGTCATTTAGCATGCCCATATAGCGCATCTCACTATAGAGTGCGATGGCATAGTCATTCCCTTCATCACTCGCTTGTTTTAGGTATTCAGCCGCTTCAAAACGATCTTCTTTGACACCTTGGCCATAGAAATAAGCTCGACCTACTTTGTATTTTGCCGAAGGGCTGTCATTGAGCGTTTTCATGCCAATTTCATAGTCATCCATGTACTTGATGAATTCATTGCCCCAACTTCCTGATTTAAGGTAATACTCACGTGCTTTTTGTCGATTAGGCTCAACAAGCTGACTACCTTTTAAATACTGGTGTGCCAGCTTACGGGTATAGTCTTTGCTGCCAAGGGCGGCTAATTGGTCGTAATAACCTAATATTTTCGCTTTATTGGCATCAAGATATTGATCTTGTTGGTAATAATCAATGAGCTCTTCAAGTGCGCTTTCTTGATTGAATTTTGCACTTTTCTCTAAATATTCAAGCCATTTTTTCTGATCGACTTTCTGTCCATAATTACCATATTTATATGCATTGGCCAGTGTGCGTAACGCGTCAGGGTCGTTTTGCTTTACTTTTACTTGAATATTGGCAAACGAGGCTTTAGATTTTTCAATTTCTCGTTTACGGGATTTTAAAAAGCTATAATCAGGATCAGAAATCTGGTTGTAATAGAAAAGGGCGGTATCATAATTGGCATCTTCCCCGTAGTTACCTTCTTGGTAAATTTCCCCTAACTCATATAAGCAGCGGTTGTTTTTAAGTGCTGCACATTTTTTATATTGAGGAATTAAATCTTTTTGAGTCAGTCCAGTAATTTGTTGGAAGCGAGATTTATAATACGCCTTATCATTGTGATAAGTGACGCTATCAAGGTTTTGTGCGATATATAAATAAGCGGATGCACTGCCTAATTCTGCCGCCTTTAAAATATAATCGTATATTGGTTTTATTTCAGCATCACTTAACGTGTCAACTTGAGTTAATTGAGTCAGTTTATTGATCCCGTATAAATAGGTGATATCAGCATCATGATTAATGAGTGGCTCAATTAATTTTTGTGCCTCAGCATGGTTATCATATAACGCCATTTTTACCAAAATTGCTTTTGTGTCAGCGCGATTTAAACCAGTTTTTAACAAAACATCTTGAGCGATTTGTAGCTCATGTGGGCGTAATTCAGCTTGTGCTTGAGGCGAATGGAGTACATTGACAACTAGGTTAGCAATTTTATCGGTTTCTGTTGGTCGGTATTTTAATAATGCAGCGGCATAATTAACTTGGCTGTTAAAATTACGTTTAATTGATTTTTCATATAAATCAAAAGCTTGTTCGCTATTTTTTTCTGCATCTTCTTTGAGTAAATAATCAGCATATAAATAAGCTAAGGAGTAATTTTCGCGTTTAATTACATCTTCTTTGAGGATATCGATAACCGTTTTTTCATCGATAAGTGCTTTAATATCATAACGATAATATAATTGAACTAATAGGCGCTCAGCGGTTGATGGATAACCATTTGCATTAAGGTTGTCGATGAGTAACTTAGCCGCTTTTTGCACATCCTGCTTAGTACCAAATGCAATAATATAATAACGTGCTAATTGCATTTGAGCATCATAAGTGGGGTCTATACGATTTGCTTTTTCTAAAGCCGCGAAGGCTTTCTCTGGTGAAAACAACGGACTGCCTTTAACACTATAAACATCACTGGCTACCACTAACGCTTCTGCGGAGTTTGGGTATTTTTCCACTAAGATAGGCGTGTATTTAGCGACAATATTACTGAGTTTTTGGGTTGGGAACTCGTAACTGGAAATCGCTCGTTGGTTGATGGTAACGAGCGCGTCTAAATCACCGAGATCTGCTGCAGCGGTGAGATATTTTTCAGCTAAAGCGTCATCACGCTTAACGTCGCTAAATGTACTGCCTGAATAGACTTTATAAGCCTGATACATTGCGGGAGGATATTGGCCTTCGGCGGCATCAGTTAAATCCTGAATACGATCTTTGTCGGCTTGGTAATTTAAATACAAGGCTTTAGGTTGTTTGGCCTCAACAAGCGGCCGGATATAAGCCATCGCACGGTTTTTATTTCTCCGCACGCCATCGCCAGTCATATATTTTTGGTACAGAACATAGATAGCGTTCTCGTCACCACGGCTAGCACGCTCTTCTAAATTAGTGATGACTTTTTGTTTTTCTTCTTCTGTTTGTGAACCATACAATGACAAAGCCCCAGGTTCTAATTCACTTGCGTCAGAAATGTATTCTAGCGCGGAGGAAAAAGAGAGGCGTTCGTACTTTTTGGCTAGCAATGGGTTCGGTGGTACGCCGTTACCGCCATCTTCATAAATTGATGCGAGTAACATCGCGGGTAAAGGAAAGTCGTTGCTGACAAGCGGTGTTAATATTTCAACGGCTTTTTTACTGTCATTCTCAATGTCATGAGCGATATAACCCAAGGCAAATTTGGCCAATCTTGAGCCTTGGTCAGAGGCCAACGTAAAATATTGGCGAGAGAGTTCGATATTTTGCGGAACCTCTTCATATTTATCAGCTAGATAAATACCTCCAACCATTTCTTGTGCTTCTTTTACACCGAGATCAGCGGCTTTAGTTAAAGAGGTTAAACCGTTTTCATCAGTGGAAGTGTCTTCTATTAGGTGTTTATAACGGAAAAAACCAAGGTTATATAACGCATTTTTATTGTTAGATTCCGCCGCTTTAATTAGCCAGTTTTGAGCTGGCCACATCATCGGCTTTCGTGCCAATACCGTCTTTATACATCATCGCTAAGGCAAAAGCAGATTGTGAGTCTTTCTCTGCAGTTTTTTGGAATTGTTCAAACGCTGCTTGAGATTCACCTTGTTGATATAAATCATAGCCTAATTGTGAGGGAGAAGATGAGTTGGTGGCATTGACGAAATAAATACCAATGGCTACAGCAATTATTATCAATACGAACAACCCAACTTTAAACGGCTTAGCCATTGTCATTCCTTATCATAGTGGTTACTTGCCACGATCCATTTAGATTTATCGCGCTATAACGGCTTATTGAGTGGAGTTAATACTCCTAAAGGGGTATTTGATTTTGCTTAAGTCTAATTGGAATTCCAGAAGATTCAATCGGATTATCCTTCATCTGAAAAACGGTAATCCGATAAATGATACCAATGATGGGCGGACTAAAGGTGAATTGAGTGATTTTAAAATATCACAAAGTATTAATAATGTTGAATATTAAAGGAAAATAAACGAAAGAATGAAGAGGATTTCAAACATAGCCCCACAAAGTGGGGCATATGAGTAACGACATTGCATTTATTGCTTTTGTAATTCTATTCTACTGGCAAGAATCTTCTTGAACCACCTTTTTTTCACGGCGGAATAATTCTGTCAGTGGCGTACGTAATTGTTGCGCTAACATTACCCCGAGTAAAACTACTCCGCCACCGATTAAATGGTAACTTTTGAGTTCTTCACCTAAGGCGAAAATGGCGATAATAGCGGTGAAAACGGGGGCTAGGTTCATAAAAATGGAGGTTGTATTCGCCCCAAGGCGCATAACTCCTTGGATCCATAATGCAGGAGCAATAATGGAAGCCGCAATACCAGCAAATACCACTAAACCGATATTTTGGCTGTTCAGCGAGACATCTTCAGCTAATAAGAAATTAGGGAATAGCATGATAACGCCAAAGAAAACTTGAACGTACAGTGAGTCCCAACTGGATAACTGGATTGACCAACGCTTAGTAAGCACACCGTACAGGGCATATGCTGCAGACGCAACTAACATCATGGCTTCCCCTTGACCTAAGCCTTGTGAGAATAATGCGCTTGGGCTTCCTTGGCTCACTAACCACACTAACCCACATAATGAAAGAATTGAACCTAGCACAATCCCCACGGTAGGAATAACGCGTAGTACAAAGATACTAATAATCACTGTTAATAATGGGATCATGGAGTTCATAATTCCCATAAAAGTAGCGCTCACGCTGTGTGCGGCATAATAAGCTAAACTTTGGTATAGCATCATCCCTAAAGCGCCCAAAATGGCAAGTTGCCACCAATGCTTCCTGACCATTTTAAAATTTCGAAGCACAGAACGTAATACAAAAGGCGTCATGACAAGCAAGGCCAGCGCCCAACGGTAAAAAGAGATTGCCGCAGGGTCAATAGCGGTTGATGCGGCTTTGTTTACAATGGCATTAATTGACCATAATAAAACCGCAATCAGCGGAAAAAGAAGATTTTTCATTAAAACACTCTCCCATATTGAATGGGCGCTAGTATACATCTGTCCGATTTTTTATATATACTGATAACCAGACAATCGATAACGCTTTTCAGACAGGTACCATGGAAAATTTAAAATCAGACATTTGGCAAATCAGCGAATGTAATATCGCAGAGCCTGAATTGGTTGCTTTTCGGCATGAGCAAACTGCCGCCCTCACTGAGTATAAATCCCATTCGCATCCTTTTGGTCAAATGCTGTATGTGGTGTGTGGCATCATGGAAATGGAGGTGGCTGGTCAACATTATTTAGCACCGCCAGAATTTTGCATTTGGATCCCTGCGAATATTCCCCATGCTAGCTTTAATAAAGAAAGTGTCAAATTTCGGATTATAGATTTTGCTCATGAATACAACCAAGTGCTGGCTCAACGGCCGTGTGTGATTAAGCTTAGCCCGATATTTCAATCAATTATGACGGATATGTATCAACGCGGTATTGTTCAGCCCGAAACAGAGCAAGACTTGCGTTTGGCTCATGTGCTTATTGATCAATTTCCATTGTCTCCCTGCCAAGACACCTATTTGCCTGTTTCAAAAGATAAATTTCTTGCTCCCATCTTATTAGAGTTACAAGGTGACCCAGCAGATAACACGACGTTAGCACAATGGGCAAAACGCTATTATACATCGGAACGCACGTTATCAAGGCGTTGCCAGCAAGAGTTAGGAATGTCGTTTAGTGAATGGCGTCAACGTTTACGCTACCTACATGCCGTTGCCGGGCTAGAAAAAGGAAAAAGTGTCCATGAAGTTGCATTGGATGTCGGATATAGCTCGGCATCCGCCTTTATTGCGATGTTCCAACAAATATCAGGTGTCACACCAGATCGCTTTCGAGCGAAAGAATTTACAGTAGAAGGTAACCTCTCATAGGCATCTGGCTTAAACCGTGGCAAAATATTGCTCCACTTATTTATATAACGACACACAACAAACAAGTGATTGATTGGGACAACAGCGTGAAAATTTTAGTCGATGAGAATATGCCATATGCTCAAACTTT
Organism: Providencia rettgeri; assembly: GCA_900455085.1. Taxonomy (NCBI): domain Bacteria; kingdom Pseudomonadati; phylum Pseudomonadota; class Gammaproteobacteria; order Enterobacterales; family Morganellaceae; genus Providencia; species Providencia rettgeri. The sequence continues at coordinate 1,817,574 of UGTZ01000001.1, forward strand.
ATTTAGTGAGCTTGGTGAAGTGAAAGCAGTACCGGGGCGTCCTATACCAGAACAAGAATTAATTGATGCAGATGCATTAATGGTACGTTCTATCACTAAGGTTAATGAATCACTGCTCGGTAATACACCGGTTAAATTTGTTGGAACCGCGACAGCGGGTTTTGACCACATTGATACCGAGTGGTTATCAACCGCAAATATTGGTTTTTCATCAGCACCGGGTTGTAATGCGATAGCGGTCGTTGAATATGTCTTTTCCTCACTATTACTGCTAGCGGAACGCGACAACTTTGATTTGCGTGATAAAACAGTAGGAATTATTGGTGTTGGTAATGTCGGAGGGCGTTTAGCGGCTAGGTTATCGGCTTGGGGAGTCAAAACATTACTCTGTGACCCACCGCGTGCAGCCAAAGGGGACGACGAGCTATTTGTTTCTTTTGAAGATGTGCTCAAGCAAGCTGACGTGATAACCTTTCATACTCCGCTAAATATGTCTGGGGAATATCAAACTTTCCATTTAATGGATGAAACGGGTTTAGCAAAATTACGAGATGGCACCATTTTAATTAACGCAAGTCGAGGTGAGGTGGTTGATAATAAAGCATTATTATCTGTGCTTAATCGCGGGAAAAAAATGAGCGTTATCTTAGATGTGTGGGAGCCAGAACCAGATTTAGACACCGCACTTTTAGCATTAGTGGATATCGGTACTCCGCATATTGCGGGTTATACGCTAGAAGGTAAAGCACGAGGAACGACGCAAGTTTATGAAGCTTACTGCCAGTTTCTCGGCAAATCGTCACAAATTTCCCTTTCATCCTTACTGCCTAAGCCTGATATCAATCAATTGACTTTCAATGGTAAATTAACGCAAAACCAGCTCAAAAGGTTAGTGCATCTCGTGTATGATGTGCGCCGAGATGATGCAGCATTAAGAGCGGTTGCAGGGGTAACAGGCGAATTTGATAAACTGCGCAAAAATTATCAAGAACGTCGTGAATGGTCATCCCTTGAAGTGATTTGTGATGATGAACAAACGGCATCAAAACTCAATGCACTTGGTTTTAAGGCAAGTTTAGTTAGCACAAAATAAATGAGTTAAAATGATCACCTGTTAAATAGCGCCAATTGGGGCTATTTAATTTTTTATTTTTTAGAGGAATAGCCATGACTGAAGGTTGGAATATTGCAGTATTAGGCGCAACCGGTGCTGTAGGTGAAGCTATTATTTCACTGTTACAAGAAAGAGAATTCCCAGTCGGCGAACTGTATTTACTGGCCAGTGAGCGTAGTGCAGGGGAGAGCGTACGTTTTAATGGTAAAAGTATTCAAGTTGAAAATGTGACTGATTTTGATTGGTCACAGGCACAAATTGCCTTTTTGCAGCTAATGAAGGTGTAAGCCTACAATACGCTGAATTAGCGGCGCAGGAAGGGTGTATTGTCATTGATACTAGCGGCGTATTTGCTCAAGAACCGGATGTGCCACTGATTGTCCCAAATGTGAATCCGCAAGTACTCGCTGATTATCGCAACCGTAATATTATTTCATTGGCAGACAGCTCAGTGAGCCAATTATTAACGGCAATCAAACCGCTGGTGGACGCGGCAGGGTTAGGGCGTATTACTTTAACCAATATGTTGTCGGTTTCCAGTTATGGTAAAGCCGCTGTCGATGAGCTAGCAGGGCAAAGCGCACGTTTATTAAATGGTATCCCTGCGGAAGAAGGCCGTTTTAGTAAGCAATTAGCCTTTAATATGTTGCCATTATTGGCTGACATGGAAGGCAGTGTCGTTCATGAACGTCGCTTGGTTGAGCAAGTGCGTAAGGTACTGCAAGATGATGGCTTACCCGTGGCCGTTAGCTTTATTCAATCCCCTGTTTTTTATGGGAATGCGCAAGTCGTTCATTTAGAAACGTTGCGCCCAATGAGCGCAGAAGAAGCTAACGAAGAACTTGAACGTTTTGAAGATATTCAGGTCTCAGAAGAGGGTGATTATCCTACCCAAGTGACTGAAGCGTCAGGTCATGACCAATTAAGCATTGGTTGTGTACGTAATGACTACGGTATACCCGAAATTTTACAATTTTGGTCAGTGGCTGATAACGTGCGTTTCGGTGGCGCATTGATGGCGGTAGAAACAGCAGAAAAACTGGCTCAGGAGCTGTTTTACTAATGTCTGAGTCTACACAGTTGTATCGAATCGCATTAGGTATTGAATACAACGGCAGTCGTTATTTCGGTTGGCAACGTCAGCAAGAAGTTAAAAGTGTTCAAGGCTGTTTAGAGGACGCTTTGTCAAAAATTGCCGCGGAGCCAATTAGCGTGTTTTGTGCAGGGCGTACTGATGCTGGTGTCCATGCTACGGGGCAAGTGGTGCATTTCGAAACCTCTGCCATTCGTAAAGAAGCGGCTTGGACCATGGGGGCGAATACCCATTTACCCGCGGATATCGCTGTTCGCTGGTGTAAACCGGTGGCTGAAGAGTTTCATGCACGTTTTAGTGCAACAGCGCGTCGATATCGTTACGTGATTTTTAATCATCGTTATCGGCCAGCGATTTTATCGAGTGGTGTAACGCACTTTCATTACCCACTCGATGAAAAAAGAATGCATGAAGCGGCACAGGCACTATTGGGTGAACGTGATTTTACCTCATTCAGAGCAGTCCAGTGTCAGTCGAAGTCGCCATGGCGTAATGTGATGCATGTGAATGTCAGCCGCCACGGTAATTATGTGGTGGTAGACATCAAAGCCAATGCATTTGTTCACCATATGGTGAGAAATATTGTCGGAAGTCTGTTGGAGATTGGTTGTGGCAACCAAAGCATTGATTGGATGGCACATCTTCTTGAATTAAAAGACCGTACAAAGGCAGCTGCAACTGCGAGAGCTGAAGGGTTGTATTTGGTGAGTGTCGATTACCCAGAGAAGTTTGAGCTACCTCAGAATGTGATGGGGCCGCTTTTTCTGGCAGATGAACTGATGTAAAGCGAATTTTTATTTATCTCATAATTATTGCAAATAGCATGGATGCTATTATTGATGAGGATTATATGGAATTTATCACTTTTATTATCGACTTTATTTTACACATCGATGTGCACCTTGCTGAACTGGTCAGAGATTATGGTACGTGGGTCTATGGTATCCTGTTTCTGATCCTATTTTGTGAAACAGGGTTAGTGGTCACACCATTTTTACCGGGAGATTCGTTATTATTCGTTGCTGGCGCGATTTCGTCATTAGACAGCAATGACCTGAATGTTCATTTAATGGTCGCGTTGATGATTACGGCGGCGATTATTGGTGATGCGGTAAACTACACCATTGGGCGTATTTTTGGTGAAAAATTATTCAAAAATCCGGACTCGAAGATTTTTCGTCGCGTTTATTTAGATAAAACCCATGCTTTTTATGAAAAACATGGCGGTAAAGCGATTATACTGGCGCGCTTCGTGCCGATCGTCAGAACTTTTGCACCATTCGTTGCAGGAATGGGTAAAATGTCTTATCGTCACTTTGCTTTTTATAATGTGACGGGCGCGTTTATTTGGGTATTATTATTCACTTATGCGGGTTATTTCTTTGGTGAATTACCGTTCGTACAAAAGAATTTGAAATTACTGATAGTCGCGATTATCTTTGTTTCAATTTTGCCGGGCGTTGTTGAAATTATTCGTCATCGCCGAATAGCTGCGAAAGAAAAGCGTGCGGCAGCGCAAAAAATCGATAACCACTAGATGGTTTAACAAGTTTTTATCCACAGTGAGATATCATTGTGGTTTAATGGCAAAAAATTACATACTGGTGATAACCAGAGTGAATCAGACAAAAAGGTCCATTAATGAGCTGGATTGAAAAAATTTTAAAGAAAGGTAACTTGACCCAATCACACAAAGCCAACATCCCAGAGGGAGTTTGGACTAAATGCGATAGCTGCGGGCAAGTATTATATGGTGCTGAATTAGAGCGTAATTTATCCGTGTGTCCAAAATGCGACCACCATATGCGAATTCACGCCCGTCAGCGCTTAGAAACCTTCCTTGATGAAAACTCAACAACAGAATTAGGCAGCGAACTTGAGCCTAAAGACATTCTGAAGTTCAAAGATTCAAAAAAATATAAAGATCGTATTGTTGCAGCACAAAAAGAAACGGGTGAAAAAGACGCGATCGTCGTGATGAAAGGCACGTTGAAAGGCATGCCAGTTGTGGCTGCAGCGTTTGAATTCGCCTTTATGGGCGGTTCAATGGCTTCAGTTGTCGGTGCACGTTTTGTCCGTGCTGTCGAACAAGCTTTGGAAGATAACTGCCCGTTGGTATGTTTCTCTTCAAGTGGCGGTGCGCGTATGCAAGAAGCACTGTTATCATTAATGCAGATGGCCAAAACCAGTGCCGCATTAGCAAAATTGCAAGAGCGTGGCTTACCTTACATTTCAGTATTAACTGACCCAACCATGGGTGGGGTGTCTGCAAGTTTGGCAATGTTAGGTGATATTAACGTGGCAGAGCCGAAAGCGTTAATTGGTTTCGCAGGGCCACGTGTTATCGAGCAAACTGTTCGCGAAAAATTACCGCAAGGCTTCCAACGCAGTGAATTCTTACTTGAGAAAGGCGCGATTGACATGATAGTTCGCCGCCCTGAGATGCGTGACCGTTTAGCTGAAATATTGGCGATGTTAACCAATAAACCAAGCTTTAATGAGACACCAATCATCGTAGCGGAAACGGTTGAAATCGACATCGATGCCGTTGATGAACTTGATGCCCAAGAGCCAAAAAAGGATTCTGAAAAGCATAAAAAAGATGATGAGTAATCTAATCATTCCTAATGCCAAGTCTCCATTGGAGGCTTGGCTTTCTTATCTCACCGACTTACATAGCCAAAATATTGATATGGGGTTGGAGCGAGTCGGTCAAGTTGCTAGGAAAATGAACCTAACGCAGCCTGCTCCCAAAGTTATCACTGTGACGGGAACCAACGGGAAAGGGACAACTTGTCATACACTAGAGTCCATATTTATGGCGTCTGGGTTAAAAGTTGGGGTATACAGTTCACCGCATCTTATCCGTTATACCGAACGCGTTCGTATTCAAGGCCAAGAACTTCCCGAGCCTGATTTCTGCGAGGCATTTGCCATAATTGAAGCTCAGCGAGCAGATATTTCTCTCACCTATTTTGAATATGGCACTTTGGCGGCGTTACAGCTATTTAAACAAGCTAAACTCGATATTGTGATTTTAGAAGTCGGCTTAGGTGGGCGGTTAGACGCGACAAATGTCGTTGATGCAGATATAGCCGCAATCACCAGTATCGCACTTGATCACACTGATTGGCTTGGTTCAGACCGTGAACATATTGGTTATGAAAAAGCTGGTATCTTCCGTGCTGGCCATTATGGTGTGGTTGGTGAGCCGGATATGCCAGCTTCAATCAGTCAAGTGGCTGAGCATTTAGGTACGAAGCTATTTCGTCGTGGGACGGATTGGCAATACAGTGAGCAAGCAAATAGTTGGTCATGGCAAAGTTCACAGCGTGAATGGCATAATTTACCGTTACCGAATGTGCCTTTAGCGAACGCAGCAACAGCGCTAGGTGTGGTGAGTTGCTTATTGGAAATTGATGCTCATTTTGCCCAAAAAGTGACTGAGTCCGCTATTCATCAAGGTTTGAAATCAGCTCAATTACCGGGGCGCTTCCAAATTGTCGGTGAAAAACCGTTGATGATCTTGGATGTGGCGCATAACCCTCATGCAGCAGGGTACTTAGTTAGTAAATTGGCTGCCTTGTCTGAAACTAAAGGTCGTCATATTCGTGCGGTTGTCGGGATGCTAGGTGATAAAGACATCAAAGGTACGCTTGAGTGTTTATCACAACAAGTCACCGATTGGTACCTTGCGCCATTAACTGAGTTTAGGGGGGCTGATGTGGCTCAACTGAGTCAACATTTACCGACAGCTAACCAGTTTGACAGCGTAGAAAAAGCGTGGCAGCAAGCTTGCATCGATGCAAATGAGCAAGATGTGATTGTGGTGTGCGGGTCATTTCATACCGTTGCTCACGTCATGATGTTATTGGAAAATCAAGAAGGATAGTGCCGGTGGCTAGTAAATTTCAGAATCGACTTGCTGGCGCCATTGTGCTTGTTGCAGTGGGAGTTATTGTGCTTCCTGCTCTGCTTGATGGCGATAAGAAATACAATGAAAATGAATTTGCGGCCATTCCTATTATCCCTAAACCGGGTGATGAAGAAGATATTGAAGCAATAGCGCCTATTGTGAGTACGACTACCACCGCTTCTTCAGAAGGTGCTTCTGAAGCCATGTTGTCAGAAGCCATTACGCAGCAACAAAATGAGCAGGTTGAAACCCGTCCATCGACGACAACTCCTGCGCCGAGCGTAGTTGAACCCGTCAAGCCGGAGCCTAAGCCTGAACCTAAAGTTGAGCCGAAACCACAACCAAAACCCGAGCCTAAGCCAGAACCTAAGCCTCAACCACAGGGCAAAGCGTTTGTTGTGCAAGTGATTGCATTGAACAATGCAAGTAAAGTTGAAGAGATTGTCGCTAAACTAAGGTTGTCCGGTTACCAAGTTTATACGGTTCCTGCCAAACCAGTGAATGATAAACTTACACGGATCTACGTTGGGCCTGAGGCTTCAAGGCAGAGGCTAGAAGCAGCTTTACCAGAACTGAATAAGATTACGGGGACGAAAGGGATAATCCAAAGCTATAAACCTTAAAATAGAATTTAAATAATCCCTAAAAGGTAAGGGGATTTAGTAACTTACTGCGGCGATTATGATTTTTTATTTTCGCCGCTATTTTTTTTAATTTGATAGAAAAATGGTTACGCAAACGTTTTCGTTTTCTGTTAGAATGCACTTCGCTGATGTCGTGAGTGCGAATTTTGGAATGAAATATGGTCTGGATAGATTACACAATTATCGCCATTATTGGCTTCTCGGCACTAGTTAGCTTGATCCGTGGTTTTGTACGAGAGGCGCTCTCTCTGGTGACATGGGGCTGTGCTTTTTTTGTTGCGAGTACGTTTTATCCTTACTTAGCGGGCTACTTTACCCGTTTTGAGGATGTGCTGGTTAGAAATGGCATTGCTATCGCTGCACTGTTTATTGCCACATTAATTGTTGGCGCGGTGGTGAACTATGTGATTAGCTCGTTAGTACAAAAAACCGGATTATCAGGTACAGATCGAGTTCTGGGGATCTGCTTCGGTGCGCTGCGTGGTGTGTTAATAGTTTCGGCATTACTGTTTTTTCTCGACACATTTACACCATTACCTCAAAGTGAGGATTGGCAGCGTTCGGAACTTATTCCGCAGTTCAGTCATATAATCAGGTGGTTTTTTGACTACCTGCAAAATGCGTCAAGTTTCCTACCGGAGAACATTTCTCCGTCTGGCTGATGAGGAAAGACTAAATGTGCGGTATTGTCGGTATCGCCGGTGTTACACCGGTAAACCAATCAATTTATGATGCTCTCACGGTGCTTCAGCATCGTGGGCAAGATGCAGCAGGTATTGCCACAATTGATGGCAAAAACAACATTCGTTTACGCAAAGCAAATGGTCTTGTTAAAGATGTGTTTGAAACACGTCATATGTTGAGATTACAAGGCTGCATGGGGTTAGGGCATGTCCGTTATCCAACAGCCGGTAGCTCGAGCGCTTCTGAGGCGCAGCCTTTCTACGTAAACTCACCTTTTGGTATTACACTTGCACATAATGGTAATCTGACAAACGCTCATGAGCTCACTCGGAGTTTATTTGAAACAGCGCGTCGCCATGTTAATACTACTTCTGATTCTGAGATATTATTGAATGTATTAGCACATGAGCTGGATAGGTTTGACCATTTCCCTCTTGAGCCAGACAATGTTTTCAGTGCGGTGTCGGCCATGCATAAAAAATTACGCGGTGCATATGCCTGTGTAGCGCTAATTATTGGTCATGGTATGTTGGCCTTCCGCGACCCTCATGGAATTCGCCCATTAGTACTAGGGCGCCGCATTACTGAAAGCGGTGAGCATGAATATATGGTCGCTTCAGAAAGTGTTGCGCTTGATACTTTAGGGTTCGAATTTTTACGCGATGTTGCTCCGGGCGAAGCGGTCTATGTGACAGAAAAAGGGCAACTATTTACACGCCAATGTTCTGATAACCCGCAATTGACCCCATGTATCTTTGAATATGTGTATTTTGCTCGCCAAGACTCCTTTATTGATAAAGTGTCTGTGTATAACGCAAGATTACGCATGGGGCAAAAATTGGGCGCCAAAATTGCTCGAGAATGGGAAGATTTAAACATCGATGTGGTAATTCCTATTCCAGAAACATCGTGTGATATCGCACTAGAAATCGCTCATATTCTGGATAAACCTTACCGCCAAGGTTTTGTGAAAAATCGTTATGTTGGTCGTACGTTTATCATGCCGGGTCAACAAGAGCGTCGCAAATCAGTCCGTCGTAAGCTCAATGCGAACCGTGCAGAGTTTCGTGATAAAAACGTTTTACTCATTGATGATTCTATTGTCCGTGGAACCACGTCTGAGCAAATTGTTGAACTTGCTCGCGAAGCAGGGGCAAAAAACGTTTATTTCGCCTCAGCGGCACCTGAAGTTCGTTTTCCAAACGTATATGGTATTGATATGCCCAATGCCAATGAACTTATCGCCCATGGCCGTGAAGTCGACGAAATTCGTAAACTGATCGGTGCTGATGGCCTGATTTTCCAAGATTTAACCGATTTAGTCGCTGCCGTCCGTGAAGAAAACCCTGAAATCACCGAATTTGAGTGCTCCGTGTTTGATGGTATTTATGTGACCAAAGATATCGACCAAAGTTATTTAGATTATTTGGAAAACCTACGTAAGGACGATGAGTTAAAGTTGAAGGATCAGAGTGAGGTTGAAGACCTAGAGATTTATAACGAAGGCTAAATTTTCGTCAATTTTCGTCATAGTTTGGGCTACAGCGTTGTTGGCTTCACAAATTCGCCCTAGTCACGTAGTTTTCTACGCTCCTAGGGTCTCTTTGCTAGCCGCCTAGCTGTAACCCTAACTATATAGAAAATCCACAGTGATTCTGATTTTTCCCATCTTTAATCTGTAGCCTAAAATATCAAGAAAACTATGACGTCAAATGAAGGCCTAAGTTACAGTTATATCTGATTTAAAATACGTAAAAATCGAGTAAGCTAGAGGGACATTAACTGCCTATTTGGAGCGATATATGGCTGATTTCAACTCCCTTCCTGATGTGATTAAACCTTTTGTAGATAAAATCAAATCCACTAAAAAATCCCTTGTTGAAATGACGTTAACCCCAGTTGAAGACTATATTTTATGGGATAGTCGTGTCGGGGGAATGCCGTATTTGCCAATAAATGAAAAGTATCCGACGAATAGCGCAGGAACGCCGCTCAAATTACTTGCCCAAATTAACTTTGCACAAATGCCTAAATTAGAAAATTACCCTGAAAAGGGTATTTTACAGTTTTTTATTGGTGGTGATGACTTATATGGAGCCGACTTTGAACAAAGGCAAAAACAGGAAGATTTCCGCATTATTTATTGGAAAGATATTATTGAAGATGCCAGCCAATTAACTCAAGATTTTTCTGCCGTGATTGCGGCTCATTCCGATGATTACTATACCCCTATAGATCACCAATACAGTATTGAATATACGCCTGCGGAGCAGTACATCAGCATCGATGATTTCCAATTTGGTCAGAAAATATTAGGGGTTGATAACCTCTATGATTATGAGGACCAATTTGACGGTGAAGACTTTTACGACGAATGGGTTGAGCCTTACAGTGATACTTTTGAATCAGGGGCACATTGCATAGGCGGTTATCCGTTCTTCACTCAAACCGACCCAAGAGAATACGAAAAAGATATTCAACAATATGAATTACTTCTCCAAATAAATACCGATTATGAAATAGGGATTATGTGGGGAGATATGGGAGTGGGTAATTTCTTTATTCACCCCGATGACCTGAAGAAAAGAGATTTTAGTCGAGTCGTGTATAATTGGGATTGTGGCTGATGGCTTAAATTTTCGTTATAGGTAGGATTGCAGCATTGTTGGTATCTGCAATTTTAGTGAATATTGTATATAATGCGCTGAGTTATCGTGAATAGGGCAGCGAAATGAAAAAACTGATCATTGGGTTAACAGGGGCGAGTGGGGCTATTTATGGCGTCCGTTTGCTTGAAGTGTTGAAGCCTGTCAAAGAGGTAGAAACCCATTTGGTGATGAGTGCAGCTGCCCGCCAAACATTAGCATTAGAAACTGACTATAGTGTAAAAGAGGTTCAGCAGTTAGCTGACCATAACTATGATAGTCGCGATATCGCCGCTGCAATTTCTTCAGGTTCGTTTCGCACTGCTGGAATGGTGATCATGCCCTGCACCATGAAGACACTGTCTGGCATTGTTCATAGCTACACTGATACATTAGTCACAAGAGCTGCCGATGTGGTCCTCAAAGAAGGCAAAAAGCTAGTGCTGGGTGTGCGTGAAACGCCGTTGCATGTTGGCCATTTGCGTTTAATGGTACAAGCGGCAGAGATGGGAGCCGTGATCATGCCCCCGATGCCAGCGTTTTATCACCAACCTGAAACAATCCAAGATATTGTAGACCAAACGGTGAATCGCATCCTTGATCAGTTTGATATCGAACTGGAACAAGACCTATTTCACCGCTGGCAAGGGGTGAAATAACCCTTATTCATCTGTATGTGGAATAAGCAAGTCAGTAAGTGCTTCTTTTAATTCGATATGTTCAAACTGGAATCCTGCTTCCTCCAACCTTTTGGGAATAGCTTGCTGGCCACCCAACACCAACGCTGCAGATTCCCCCATGATGGCCTTAATCACAAAAGCGGGCGTTCGCACAAATGAAGGGCGATTGAGAACATCACCTAACGTGGCAGAAAATAAGTCATTATGGACTGGATAAGGTGAGGTCATATTAAAGGGCCCAGAAAGCGTTGGGCTATCCAATAGAAAACAAATTGCCCGAACCATATCGTTGATATGTATCCATGGCATGTATTGTTTTCCGTCACCGATTGGGCCTCCCGCCCCCCATTTTGAAAATGGGGAGAATTTTAGCCAGTAAACCGCCATTCGCCGATAGCACTAGGCCAGTGCGTAGTAAACAAACGCGAGTTTTTTCCGACTGTGCATTAACGGCTAATGCTTCCCAATGCTGTGTGAGTTGGTGAGTAAATTCATCGTGGGGTTGTTCGTCTTCAGTCACGACCGATTGGCCTTGGTTACCATAATAACCAACAGCAGACCCCGATAAAAATACACGAGGTGGCGTTTCACTGGCGAGGATTAATTCACTTAGTTTTTGCGTCAATTTCCAACGACTATCGCACAATAACTTTTTTTGTTCTTCGGTCCAGCGCTTATCAGCGATCGGTTCGCCAGCAAGATTAATAACAGCATCAAAGTCATTCAGGTGAGTTTGCTCATTAAGAGACGTCCAGCACTCAACAGCCTTACAAAAATGGCTATAAACTTTTTGCGGAGAACGGCTTAACACAGTAACCTGATGCCCAAGAGAAATCAGTTTTTGGATAAGTGGTGTTCCGATTAGCCCGGTGCCGCCTGTTATGAGTATTTTCATCGCCATCCCCGTCATATTTCAAACCGCAGCGTTGTTGCTTGCGTTCTATCACCTTAGTCACAATACACCAACTTTGCGTATTAACTTCTCATTAGTGTCACAAACTACAGCGTTATGATTTAACTATAGCATTTGTGAATACAATTTGTATGATTTGCTTGGAGTATCATAAAGAAACCTGGCTTCATTATCATTGCAATAAAGAAGTGCTTTTTATGATGGCAACTAATCACAAATTCAGCTAGGATCATCTCCATAGGTGCGGATCAATGCGGATTGGTATTGTCTGGCATACAATAATAATCAGTCTAATGATATAAGCATTTTTAGCTTAAAAATAAAAGGTTTACAGGATGGAACAACCAACCGAAGTCGTTGAATGGGTCGATATTGTTGATGAAGACAATACGGTGATTGCTCAGGCAACACGTAGCCAAATGCGGGCAGAAAACCTACGCCACCGTGCAACTTACATTGTTGTTCATGACGGAATGGGCAAAATATTGGTTCAACGACGCACTGATATTAAAGATTTTCACCCCGGTTTCCTCGACGCAACAGCAGGTGGAGTCGTGACAAAAGGGGAAAACATCCTTGACTCTGCAAAGCGCGAAGCTGAAGAAGAGCTGGGTATTGCAGGCGTTCCTTTTGCGGAACATGGCCATTTTTATTTTGAAGATGCGCATTGTCGTGTATGGGGTGGGTTGTTTAGCTGTGTGAGTCATGGTCCATTTGCTTTACAAGAATCTGAAGTTGTTGAAGTCAGTTGGTTGACCCCTAAAGAGATCAGCGCGCGCTGTGATGAATTTACGCCAGATTCACTCAAAGCACTTTCCTTATGGTTAACTCGCAATAATGAGTTAGAAAAAACCATCACTTGTGCTGAAAATTCATAACCGATCAGATTTAAATTATTAAAGGGCTGTTTTATTTAGCCCTTTAATTTTTTTCTCCCAAAATCAAATCTCTAGCAAAGTTAATTTCTGGCTAATATATAACGATTAGTTATAACCAACTTGCATGCTAAACGATGTATTCATTTCCACACTAGATATAATGTGACAGAACTTAACATTTATCGTTTGCGATATGATGCACTGCTTGATGTATATATAACGCTTCGAGAGAATAAAAATGACAATTGATAAACAGAATACTTTTTTGAAACAACAACACCTTGAGAACGTAACCAATAAAGCTCGCGAGATTATGGAGCGTGAAGGAATTGAAGCATTAATCGCAACCGTGGGTGATAACTTCTATCACCTAACCGGTTTTGCGAGCTTCTTTATGTATACTTTCAGGCAAACAGGCTCTGCGATTGCGGTTATTTTTCGCGATCCTTCCATAGAATCATTGGTTATTATGAATGAATTTGAAGCAGCAAACTTGTCACTTCAAATGCCTAATGCAAAGATTAAAACATTCCCAATTTGGGTGGATGTAGACGACCCTTACAACCCTGAAAATGGCAAAGTGGTAAAACCAAGGCCAATTAATAGCCCAATAGAAACAATTTTCAATTTACTCAAAGAAGCATTGTCTGAAGCGGGGGTTTATGGAAAACCAGTTGCGATTGAATTAAACCAAATTACACATACCGGTAAAGTATGGTTGGATAGGATTATTCCTGGTTTAAATTTGGTTGATTCTTCGCCGTTATTTAATGAATTACGCATGATTAAAAGTGAGTGGGAAATTGCTCATCTCAGAAAATCTGCACAAATTACAGAAGCCGGTATCGCTGCTGCGAGTAAATTAATCAGGGTTGGCTGTACTTCAGCGGAATTAACCGCTGCTTTTAAAGCTAAAGTGATGGAATTCCCTGAAACGAACTATAGTCGCTTCAATTTAATTTCAGTGGGCAGTGATTTTTCACCCAAAATGATCCCAGATGATCAACCAGCAAAAGAAGGTGACTTAATTAAATTTGACTGTGGTGTAGATGTGGCTGGTTACGGTGCTGATATTGCAAGGACATTTGTGGTTGGTCAACCGAATGAAAAAGTCGCTGATATTTATCAAACTATCTTAAAAGGCCATCAATATATGTTAAGCCGAGTTGCACCTGGCGTTGCATTAAGTGATGTTTTTAATGAAACAATGGCCCTCATTCGTTCTTCAGGCTTGCCTCATTATAATCGTGGGCACCTAGGTCATGGTGATGGGGTGTTCGTTGGGTTAGAAGAAGCCCCTTTTGTGAGCGCGGCGACGACAGAAATATTTAGAGCTGGGATGGTGATGAGTTTAGAAACACCGTATTACGGGATTGGTGTTGGTGGCATTATGATTGAAGATATGCTGCTTATTACTGAAGATGGAGTCGAAATGTTAAGTCATTTGCCTCGTGAATTAATTTCTTTCGGGCAAATGGAATAAGGGGCGGTATATGAAGTGGTATCATTATTTAGTTATTTTTCCAATCCTCGCATTAACCGTAGGTATCTATTATGCCAATCAAGTAGAGCCTTTTGTGATGGGCTTGCCATTTTTAATGTTCTGGATTGTCTCATGGGTGATTGTTACAGCCTTAGTTATGTTATTAATCAATGTATTAGATAATAAAAATACGAAGGAAAGCTCATGAGTTCCGCATTAATTATTATTACAATTTTTTTCCTATTTAGCATTTATCTTGCTATCCGTGCTAAAAAAGGCAAAACGATGGATCACGAAGGGTGGTCTGTCGGTGGGCGCAGCTATGGTGCATTGCTAGTTTTCCTTCTAAGTGCAGGGGAAATATATACCACGTTTACTTTTCTTGGTGGAAGCGGCTGGGCTTACGGTAAAGGACCTGCAATTTTATATACCTTAGCGGTCAATGCTTTTATGGGGATCTTTTTATACTGGGTACACCCAAGAGTATGGCGCTTTGCAAAAGATAATGATGTCAGAACGATTTCTGAGTTATTTACCAAGAAATACCAAAGCCCGGGGTTAGGGTTATTAATTAGCTTGATTTCTATTGCTGCGATGGTGCCTTTATTTGTTTTGCAGCTTAAAGGATTAGGCATTATTGTTTCACAAGCGTCTTATGGCGCAATTCCTGCAGATATTGCCATATGGATTGGAATTATTGCAGTGACGTTGTTTGTGATGATCTCCGGTATTCATGGGTCAGCTTGGACATCAGCACTGAAAGATTTAATGATTTTAATTGTGGTCGTATTTATTGGTATTTATATCCCACTTCATTATTACGGTAGCTTTGGGGAGATGTTTAAAGCGATAGATACGGCGATGCCAAGCTTTTTAACATTCTCCGAAACGGGTCTAAATATTCCTTGGTATATTTCCACAATATTCTTATCTGTGGTCGCCTATTTCTGTTGGCCACATTATATGGCTGCGGTATTTACGGCTAAAGATGAAAAATCCTTAAAACGCAATAGTATTTTAATTCCTGCCTATAGCTTAATTATGTTATTTGCATTTTTTGTGGGTTATGCGTCTATATTACAAATTCCGCATCTTGAAGGCTCAGCTGTGGATTTATCGCTGTTTGAGATATCTAAAAGCACCTTCTCACCTATTGTGGTCGGTTTTATTGGTGCCGCGGGTATGCTAACCGCATTAGTCCCAGGGTCGATGTTGCTACTAACCACCTCTAATATGTTAGCGGGCGTTGTACAAAAAGCGATGGGAGTGAGTGAGGAAAAACGCCAGTCTGGTGTTTATGCACGCTTTATGGTGCCTGTTGTTGCGTTAGTCAGCTTGTATTTTATTTTCCACAGTAACGATACCTTGGTGGCTATTATGTTACTCGGGGTCAATATTGTTGCGCAGTTTTTCCCAGCTTTGTTGATGAGTTTTAAACAGAAAAATCCAATGACCCCTGCGGGCGCTATTTGTGGGATTTCCGCGGGGGTTTTATTTCTCGCGGTAACCTATATCGAGAAAATTTCTTTAGCGCAATTGTTCCCTTGGTTAGGGGAAAGTTTAAGTTTCATGAATATCGGTATTGCTGCATTTATTCTGAATATTATTGTGGCGGTAATAATTTCATTATTTAGCAAAACAAAGTAACAAGTGATATTTTAATTTTTTATTAATATTGCACCTTGTGATTATATCGCAGGGTGTATTTTTTTATTTGATTAGTTTGAATTTAAATTCATTTAATAATTAACAATCAATTGATGAATATTATTATCTTATTTATCTTGTCAGCAATAAATTTAACCTTATAGTAATTTAAGCTACTTATATGAATCTTCCTTTAGGCTAATTTCTTACTGTTTTAAAAGGTGGGTTTCTTAAGTTTTTACATGCTTAAATATTATTTGATATGAAGGATTCTTATTATGAAAAAAAATGAGTCAGTTGAATTATTGAAAAATCAGAAAGGAAAAGATAAATGCCCACCTAATAAATTAGCACTCTATACAAATATTGATTATAACAATTCAGAAATTGGCGATATTCTTTTAATATCTCCAGATATTCAACTTGATCAGAAGGAACTTGAATCATATGGATTTGATGTGGGGCATCATGATGGCGTTTCCTGTGTTGTCAACAATATGTCTAAAGCAGCTACGCTTGTCGCAGGTCTTAACCTTGATGGTGAAATATTACGAGTCCCTGCATTGTCTTCAATCGCGTCATTGGTTGGTTTAGGTTGGAATGATCTAACACGTTCTGTTGTTGCTGCCCCCGTTGAGTTAGTTACTTTAGAAATATCTTCTGAAAGTCCTCTCCAAAGTACATTAGGTAAAGTTAATAATATTGAAATTGATATAGTTAATAAAGGCAATGTTGCTGTTTATGGTGTCACATTAGAGATAACCACAAAAAATAGTGATGTAGCCAATGTCATTTCATACCCTGAATTAATTGATCTTCACTCAAATATGATCACCACAATCCCTGTATCTCTTGAAGGGAAAAATACGGGTGAAACACTATTAAGTGTTCGGATCCACACTCCGATTGGTGTTATTAATCAGGGAAGTAATACTTATGATGTAAAAGTCGAGGTAAAAGCTAGGGTTGAATTAAATTTAACGATAGATACGCAAGTTACGTTATTAACCGGAGAGTCAAAGTCAGTCCCACTTAAGATTACGAATAACAGTGATACATTGGTTCGTAGTGCGATTATAAATGCGAATTCAGGGAATAGCTCTCTTGTTATAGTGGGTGAATTTGGCTCAACGGTTGATATAGACCGAAATAGTTCAAAGGTTGTAAATATTCCATTAAATGCAAGCTTAACGACAGTAGGTGATACGCAATTAGCCTGTAGCCTGACACTACCGAAAGGCTATGAAAATGAAGGCAATAATAATGCAATTTCTGCGATTACGGTGACAGCAGAAAGAGAATTAGAAGTTTTACAACAGTATCAAGCTAGTTGGGCTGGGGAAGGTGGTTATCTTTACAGCTACATGTTGACATTAAAATCACAAAATTCACGCGTTAATAAATGGCAACTCACATTCCAATTACCAGCTGGCGCTAAAGTTTCTGAAAACTGGTATGAAAGCCAAAAAAACTGGTTGACGAAGGAAGAAGTAGGTGGAAATGTTATTTTAGGTAATACGAGTGGACATACTATCGACCCGGGTATTGAACTTCCATTGCAAATACAGGTAGTTTATCTTGAGCAGGCAGAGGTGAATGAGTACATCTATGACTTGCACCTTCGACAAATAGGATAATATTTTTAAGTGATAATTCAGTCTTTATCATCATAAAAAAATGCCAATCAGTTTGAACTGGTTGGCATTTTTTACTTATAAAAGATAAATAAAATTTTAGTTAAGCGTTTTCGTTTTGTACTGCTTGGATAGCGGTTAACGCAACGGTATAAACGATGTCATCAACTAACGCACCACGAGACAAGTCATTGACCGGTTTACGCATACCTTGCAACATTGGACCGATGGAGACAAGGTCAGCAGAACGTTGTACGGCTTTATACGTGGTGTTACCGGTATTTAAGTCTGGGAAGATAAATACGGTCGCTTTACCTGCAACTGGAGAATTAGGTGCTTTGGATTTAGCCACATCAGCCATTACCGCGGCATCGTACTGTAATGGGCCATCAATCATCAGATCTGGGCGTTTTTCTTGAGCTAAACGGGTTGCTTCACGCACTTTCTCAACATCACTACCCGCACCTGAATCACCTGTAGAGTAAGAAATCATCGCAACGCGTGGGTCAATACCGAATGCTTTTGCAGAATCAGCAGATTGGATAGCGATTTCTGATAATTGCTCTGCAGTTGGGTCTGGATTGATAGCACAGTCACCATAAACAAATACTTGTTCAGGTAATAGCATAAAGAAGACGGAAGAAACTAATGAGCTGCCCGGCGCTGTTTTAATTAATTGCAGCGGTGGACGGATGGTATTTGCTGTCGTATGAACAGCACCAGAAACTAGGCCATCAACTTCGCCTTTTTCCAGCATTAATGTCCCTAATACGACGTTATCTTCTAACTGCTCACGAGCAACAACCTCTGTCATTCCTTTGCTCTTACGTAATTCAACGAGGCGAGCAACGTATTCTTCGCGTACTTTAACTGGGTCGACAATTTCAATGCCAGTGCCGAGTTCAATACCTTGTGCGGCAGCAACACGACGAATGTCTTCTGGGTTACCTAACAGTACGCAAGTTGCAATACCGCGCTCTGCACAGATAGATGCAGCTTTAACTGTGCGTGGTTCGTCGCCTTCAGGAAGAACAATACGCTTGCCTGCTTTACGTGCTAACTCTGTTAACTGATAACGGAATGCAGGTGGTGATAAGCGGTTAGGGCGTTCAGAGTCGGCAACCAGTGATTCAATCCAATCGCTACTAATATGACGAGCAACATAGTTTTGAATTTTTTCAATACGCTCATGGTCATCTGCCGGAACTTCTAAGCTAAAGCTTTGTAAATTCAGTGATGTTTGCCATGTATTGCTTTTCACCATGAAAACGGGCAAGCCAGTTTCGAAGGCTTGTTCACAAAGTTGGCGAATAGGCGCATCGATATTGTAGCCACCAGTGAGTAGAACTGCACCGATTTCAACCCCGTTCATTGCTGCTAGTGATGCAGAAACTAATACATCAGGGCGATCCGCTGAGGTCACTAATAATGAGCCTGGGCGGAAGTGTTCAAGCATGTGCGGGATGCTACGTGCGCAGAAAGTCACAGATTTAACGCGACGAGTTTTGATTTCACCTTCGTTAACAATCTCTGCACTTAAGTGTTTTGCCATGTCAATTGCACGGGTGGCAATTAAATCAAAGTTCCATGGAATAGATGCCAGTACCGGCAGATTCAGCGCAGAAAGTTTCTTAGTATCGAGGTTAGCTACAGTTGCCTTAGTTGAATCGTCAAAGATTTCAGATAAGTCAGGGCGAGTACGACCTTGTTCATCAACAGGGGCATTAACCTTATTGATGATCACGCCAATAATATTTTTATTACGTTGGCCACCAAATTCGTTACGTACTAACTCTAAACGCTCTTGCATTTGTGTGATTGAGCTGTTGCCTGGTGCAGTGACGAAAACAATTTCTGCACCTAATGTTTTGGCAATTTCATAGTTTAATGATTGAGCAAATGAGTGTTTACGCGTTGGCACTAAACCTTCAATTAAAATCACTTCCGCATTTTTTGTGTGGTCATGATAGCGAGCTACGATTTCTTCCATTAATACATCTTTTTTGGAAGAGGTCAGTAGCGATTCAACGTATTCCATTGTCAGTGGCTCAACAATGGTAGTAATACTTGAATGAGAACGCAGGACTTCAGTGGTTTGGTCTTTATTGCCAGAGACGCGTGGCTGTGCGATAGGTTTGAAAACGCTTAATTGAACACCTTTTTGTTCCATTGAGCGAACGACACCTAGGCTAACGCTAGTTAAGCCAACGCTGGTGCCAGTAGGTATTAACATAATTGTACGGGACACGGGAACCTCTTTCTTTCGGTTACTCTAATGACAAAACGATACCGCCAGCTAGTTGCTGGCGGTAGAAGTTGCTTATGCGGTTAAACGCGCAGTATCTTGGGCAATAACCAACTCTTCGTTGGTTGCGATAACCAGCGCTGGACGGCTGTTATCGGTAGTGATTAAACCTTCTTTACCGAAGCGTGCCGCTAAGTTACGTTCGTGGTCATATTCGAAACCAAGGATTGCCAGTTTCTTCAAGGTGATTTCACGAACTTGTGCTGAATTTTCACCAATACCACCAGTGAAGATGATAGCATCAAGACGGCCTTCCATCAGTGCACTATATGCACCAACATATTTCGCTAAACGATGGCAGAAAACATCCATTGCGCGAGTTGCATCTTCTTTTAGTGCCGTAGTTATCTTCAACATAGCGGCAGTCGCTTGTTACGCCAGTTAAACCTAATAAACCAGATTCTTTGGTTAGCATTTTGTTGATTTGATCAACGCTCATACCTAAAGAATCATGTAAATGGAAAATAATTGCAGGGTCGATATCACCGCTACGTGTTCCCATTACCAGGCCTTCTAATGGCGTTAAGCCCATTGAAGTATCAACACATTTACCGTTAACAATGGCAGTAACAGAACCACCGTTGCCTAAGTGGCAAGTGATAACATTGAGCTCATCAATAGGTTTGTTAAGTTTTTTCGCAGCTTCACGGGAAACATAGTAATGGCTTGTACCGTGTGCACCATAACGGCGGATACTATGCTCTGAATATAATTCGTATGGCAGTGCATACAGATAAGCTTCCTGAGGCATGGTCTGATGGAATGCGGTATCAAAGACAGCGACATTTTTGTTGACCAGATGCGGGAAGGATTTTCTTGCTTCTTCAATACCGATGAGATGAGCAGGGTTATGCAATGGCGCGAATGGAATAGCCGCTTCAATGCCTTCGATCACTTCGTCTGTAATTAATACAGAAGAGGTAAATTTCTCACCACCATGAACAATACGGTGACCAATGGAGGTGATTTGCTCTGATAGCTCAGGTTTTTCAGCAAGAATAGTGTTAACAATGAAATCCAATGCTTCGCTATGCGCTGCACCAGCACCTAAAGGCGCTTCTTTCTTAGCACCATCCATTTTCCACTTAATACGGGCTTCCGGGAGGTTAAAGCACTCAGCTAATCCAGATAAAAATTCATCGCCATTAGTTGGGTCGATGATGGCGAATTTCAGTGAGGAGCTACCGCAGTTTAGAACCAGTACCAGCTTACTTGACATGGAAATACCTATCGTTAATTGTTGTTGTGAAGCCTTTTAAACAACATGAAAAGACTCAGATTAAAAATATACCGCTAGAGCCTAGCGTATTTATGACCTGAAACATCATGATTGATATCATGTTAAAGGCGAAAAAGTTAAAGATCGTGAGACCTTAGGGGTTTGATAAAACAGGCGCTATCTTTTTTGCCAAGGTATATAAAAGTAAACCTACGCACCTAGTGTTGAAATAACGACCAAAAACCCCAATATATATAACTGTTGTCTATCTTCAGTTTTGAAGATAGATAAAGCTACAAAGTAACAAATGCAACAGCAATTCTAAATGTGGCAGATTCTACTAAAATTATTTTATATTTTATACGTTTTTTTTAAAAATAGGGACTTTGATTGATTAAAATCATAAGTGACGTATAAAGTAGTGTTATAGCACAGGGTTACGTTGCTATTAGAATAGCTGATATTTAGTAAATTGACTTAACTTAAGGTAAATGTAATGAAATAATTTCGTTACCTTAAATGTGCTATCATTTTACCATGCGTAATTTATAAATTATTGCCTCAGTTTTTAAGAAGTCGATAGGAAACGTTTCATGAGTACATTGCAAAGTAGACCGCCCGGTTTTTTAAGCGCTTTAGATTAGGTAACCGCTATCTGAAGGCTTTTCCTATGGAGAAAAAACTGTCGCCGATATTCCCCGAAATTCGTATTAACAAGGCGGTACGCTTTGGTATTCGCTTTATGCCACCGATTGCAATTT
This sequence comes from Providencia rettgeri, assembly GCA_900455085.1. Lineage (NCBI taxonomy): Bacteria > Pseudomonadati > Pseudomonadota > Gammaproteobacteria > Enterobacterales > Morganellaceae > Providencia > Providencia rettgeri. The sequence goes on from UGTZ01000001.1 coordinate 1,839,190, forward strand.
TTACATTAGCATGGCAAATCGCGTTAGGTGGGCAATTGGGACCCGCCATTGCTACGGCACTTTTTGCCTGTAGTTTGCCAATGCAAGGTCTATGGTGGTTAGGAAAGCGTGCTTCGACGCCTCTGCCATCTAGCTTATTGAGCTGGTTTTATGAGATCCGTGATAAGTTTACAGAGGCGGGGATCGCTATGGCGCCGGTTGAGCACCAACCCGATTATATGGCGTTAGCTGACTTGCTAAAACGTGCATTTAACCAGTTAGACCGCTCTTTTATGGAAGAAATTTAAGCAAAAAGTGTGGGGAAATTATTGTTAAAAGGTAGATTTAACAATAAGTAATGCAAAAATGGTGTTTAGATCAATAAAAGCGATGTTTTCACTGTCTATGATTGATGTTGAATGCGAAGATAAGCCATACTTTTTAGTAGGAGACTCATGATGGAAATGACTAACGCACAACGCTTGATCTTATCTAATCAATACAAAATGATGACCATGCTTGACCCCGATAATGCAGAACGTTATCGCCGCCTACAAACCATTATTGAACGTGGCTTTGGTTTACAAATGCGCGAATTGGACCGAGACTTTGGTCATTTAAGTGAAGACACTTGCCGTACAGTTATTGATATCATGGAAATGTACCATGCGCTACAAGTCTCCTACAGCAATATGGCTAACAAGGAAGACATTGATGGCCGACGCGTGCAATTTTTAGGTTTTGATGCAGCAACAGAAGCACGTTATTTGAGCTATGTTCGCTTTATGGTTAACACAGAAGGGCGTTATACCCACTTTGATAGCGGAACGCATGGCTTTAATTCGCAAACACCGATGTGGGAAAAATACAATCGTATGTTAGCGATTTGGCATGCGTGCCCGCGTCAGTATCATTTATCAGCGGTGGAGATTTCCCAGATCTTAAACGCCTAATGCTCGTCATTCTTCGCGCTGTCGCGTTGTTGACTGCGTTCGGCTACTCGGGTCACATACTTTTGTATGCTCCCCGAGATATCCTCTTTAGTCGCCTAGCGACAACGCGAATAATTTAGAGCAAGTTTGCTCGTCATACTTCACCTTGTCTCGTTGTTGACTGCGTTCAGCTACTCGGGTCACATACTTTTGTATGCTCCCCGAGATACCCTCTCTGGTCGCCTAGCGACAAGGCGAATTATTTAGAGCAAATAGAGTATAAAAAGTAAATAAAGTTTTAAAAAATCCCAATTTCAAATCAACATTCCTTTCCTGTTTTAACTCTCAAGTGCATTCAAATCTAAGTTATTAACGCAAATCTTGATTATTTTTGTTATTGAGGTTGCGCATTGGCGTCTATTTAGCGTTAACTAGTGGGCCAGAATCGATTCAATTATTATGTGAATAGCAAATAAAGGGGTAGACGTGAAATTAAAGGCAAAAGGGTTTCTATTTGATTTAGATGGCACATTGGCAGATTCCTTGGCAGTGGTTGAGCGCTGTTGGTGTAAGTTTGGCGAACGAATTGGTGTAGACTCAGCCGAAGTCATTAATTTTATCCATGGAAAACCCGCGTTAACCAGTTTGCGTCACTTTTTACCCGAGGCGAGTGATGAAGAAATTATGGGGTATTTTCGCTGGTTAGAAAAAATGGAAAGCGAAGATGTGGAGGGCGTGGTTGCCCTGCCTGGCGCGATTGCCTTGCTGTCACGTTTAAATGAAATTGGCGCTCCGTGGGCAATTGTCACTTCTGGTACTGTACCGATTGCCCATGGACGCCAGCAAGCTGCTGGTTTACCAGAACCTAAACATTGGGTGACATTTGAAAAAGTCACGAAAGGAAAGCCGGACCCAGAACCGTTCTTGCTTGGTGCCCAAGCACTTTCTTTTCCTGCAAAATCCTGTATTGCCTTTGAAGATGCGCAAGCAGGCATCCATTCAGCATTAACAGCCGGTTGCCAAGTGGTGGCAGTCCATGCACCAGAAGGGATGCCTCGTCGTGATGAAATTCAAGTAATTGTAAGTTCATTGGCTCAAATTTCTGTTATGGGGCCTGACAATAATGGTGATTATGAACTTTTCGTGTCTAATTTGACTTAATGGTGATTTAATCAAAGAAATTCTCCGTAAAACATGCTTAACTGAATAAAATTCTTAGCAATGTTTTTTTTCGTCGAAAGGGGATATTTTGAACGGAGAATTGCTGTGGGTCTTAACCCTCCTATTAATTGCGATAGTTTTGTTTACCACAAATAAAATTCGCATGGATGTGGTCGCATTGCTTGTCATTGTCGCGTTTGTGTTGAGTGATACCTTAACATTAGAGCAAGCTACCGCAGGTTTCGCAGATCCTAACGTTCTGCTAATTGCCGCATTATTTGTTATTGGTGATGGGCTGGTTCGCACAGGGATCGCTTACCAAATGGGAGACTGGCTTGTTCGCGTTGCAGGAAGCAGCGAAAGTAAAATGCTGGTTTTCCTCATGCTCACCGTTGCTGGGTTAGGGGCTTTTATGAGTTCTACAGGAGTGGTGGCTATCTTTATCCCCGTCGTATTAAGCGTTGCATCACGCATGAAAACGTCCCCTAGCCGGTTGATGATGCCATTAGGCTTCGCGGGGCTCATCAGTGGGATGATGACACTGGTGGCCACGCCGCCTAATATGGTGGTGAACAGTGAATTGGTACGCGAAGGGATCAAAGGCTTCCAATTTTTCTCTATTACCCCGATTGGTATTTTAATTTTATTCGCAGGTATTGCCTACATGTGGCTGACAAGGCGTTGGCTAGGCAGTAACGAACCAGATAAACTCCCTGAGCGCTATCGACGCACCTTTCGTGACTTAATTCGTGATTATAAATTGACAGGTAGAGCTCGCCGCCTTGCTATCCGCAAGGGATCGCCACTCATTGGCCATACACTTGACGAACTGCACTTGCGTTCCCGTTATGAGGCCAACGTGGTAGGGATTGAGCGTTGGCGTAAATTTCGTCGAGTGATGGTGAGTGCAACTGGGGGAACAGAGTTACGCGAGCGAGATGTCTTATTAATCGATATTTCGGTGAGCGATGACGATTTACGCCAATTTTGTAGCGAACAACTCCTTGAACCGATGATTTTACGGGGAGATTATTTTTCAGATCAATCACGTGATGTGGGAATGGCTGAAGTATCGATGAATCCAGATTCTGAACTCTTGGGTAAATCTTTAAGAGACATTAAATTCCGTACTCGTTATGGCTTGAACGTGGTTGGTATTCGTCGAGATGGCAAGGCGTTGGACGGCAAGTTGGTAGATGAACCGCTTCGATTGGGTGATATTTTATTAGTCATTGGTGATTGGAAATTAATTCGCATTTTATCGACTAAGCCACGGAACTTTATTGTATTGAATCTGGCTGCTGAAGTAGAGGCGGTAGCACCTGCTGCATCTCAGGCTCCTCATGCCTTATTTTGTTTGGCATTAATGGTCGCAATGATGGTGACCAATGAAATTCCTAACTTTATTGCAGCACTTATTGCCTGCTTGTTAATGGGGAAATTTCGCTGTATTGATATGGAAAGTGCCTATAAGTCAATTCACTGGCCGAGTATTATATTAATTGTTGGGATGATGCCTTTTGCACTAGCACTGCAGGAAACGGGAGGGATTGCCCTTGCCGTTGATGCGTTAATGAAAGTTGCTGGTGGGTTAGGGCCACATGTGATGCTATTGTGCCTGTTTATTCTGTGCGCCTCTATTGGGTTATTTATTTCTAATACCGCAACTGCAGTGCTAATGGCTCCGATTGCCATTGCTGCGGCTCGCCAAATGGATGTCTCACCGTTGCCTTTTGCGATGATTGTTGGCATTGCCGCATCCGCAGCCTTTATGACCCCCGTTTCATCACCAGTTAATACCTTAGTTTTAGGGCCTGGAGGTTATAAATTTTCGGACTTTTTGAAAGTGGGTGTGCCATTCACTATTATTGTGATGTTTATTAGTATTGCAGTTGTGCCTATTTTATTTCCATTCTAAGAAATTACATTAATGGTTAATTGATATTTTTAATTAACCATTCCTCTTTTATTTATCAATTAAATGATATTAATTATAATTTACTCTCCTGTATTTTAACTTACCATTAATTTCGAATCAAAACACATAATATTAATTCAATTATTAAGAGGTGAATTTATGGTTCAAGTCAAAAATATACAAGAAAGGTATTATTATGGTTATGCAACATTTGAGAATTTTTGGGGAAAAGATATAAAAATGTGACTCTAACACATCTCGCGTCTGTTCCTTGGATGAATACGAAAGATCAGTAACATATTGAACATGTACCGAATAAAGGTATTTTAGAAAATTGTTTTGGGTTCAAATACTATATAGGTGTAGGCTTTGATATTTGGCATATTAAATTTTGGACGTTACGAACGTGAGGTTTATGAATGTAAACATGATGTTAGTTGTAATATAACATCTGGGGATGGTGGTGGAGTTATATTAGGAATTAATGGCGAGTCTAGAAAATTATACGCACATTTTTCTTCATCTTCAGATTGTTGGACGGGTATCAGTTCGGCATAAAAAACTGAATAATTACATAAAAATATAAAGTTATCGAGTGTTAAAATAAGGAACGATACGCTCATTCCTTATTTTAAATTAATTACTAATTTCATCTAATGATAGGGTAAAACTTGGCACAAACGTTTTCATAAAATACTCCATTTCTGGACTATTTCTTTCCGCAAGCATTTTTTCTAGCCGTCTTTTGGCTAATTTAAATTCACTATTGCCCGCGGACAGTTCTTCTAAACATTTTAAATAGGCACACAGTGTATCGGCTTGTTTAACAATAAAATGCTCTTCTTCTGATTGTATATCTTCAATTAATAGTGCTTTAAAATCCTCTTGTAGTTCTTCTGGGAGCATATCGAGTAGTTTTTGCTGAGCGAATTTTTCTATTTTTTTGTATTCATGAGCAATTTGCTGGTTGTGATACTTTATTGGAGTTGGTAAATCCCCCGTAATCACTTCACTAGCATCATGGTACATCGCATATAAAGCGATTTTTTCTGCGTTAACGTTCCCTGCGAACTTACGGTTTTTAATGATAGCGAGCGCATGGGCAACCATGGCTACTTGAAGACTATGTTCAGAGACATTCTCTGTTCGGACATTGCGCATTAACGGCCAGCGGTGGATTAACTTCATTCTAGCAAGGTGGGCGAAAAAGTAGCTCATAAGTCCTCTTCTTTAGTGTCTGCAAACGAAAAAAATTATAACGGAAATAATGTAGCAGCGATATAATTTTATTGTTTTTTAATAAGTTACTCTCTAGTAATTATGTTTTAATATTTATTTTGCATATTAAGATAATCATAATAATATAATCAATTTTAGATTATAACTTAACTGCTATTTTAATTGTGTTGAATTATGTAATCAAAAAAATATAATGGTTGTTCAACCCAGAAATAACGAGGCAATATGAAATATTTTCCATTTATATTATTGGGCTTTTTCCTTGTGGCAATTTATTTTATTTCTATTCTTTGATTATCAAAATAATACAGTCTATTAATGATGGCTAAATTTAGAATAAAAAAAGCCTCCGGAATTAGGAGGCTTTTTATTATTTTGAATAAATTTTTATTGGCGATAGCCTTCAAGGAAGCGGCCGAATTTATTAATCGCCATTTCAAGGTCATCCGCATAAGGTAGCGTAACGATGCGGAAATGGTCAGGTTCAGGCCAGTTAAATGCGGTACCTTGAACTAACAACACTTTTTCTTGTAGTAACAGGTCTAAAATCATTTTTTGGTCATCATAGATATTAAATCGTTTAATATCTATTTTCGGGAACATATACAGGGCACCTTGTGGTTTTACACATGAAACGCCGGGTATTTGGTTGATCAATTCCCATGCACGATTACGTTGCTCATATAAACGGCCGCCTGGTTGAATGAATTCACTAATACTTTGGTAGCCACCCAGTGCAGTTTGAATAGCATGCTGCATCGGCACGTTTGCGCATAGGCGCATAGAGGCTAGCATTTCTAAACCTTCAATGTAACTTTTCGCATGTTTTTTCGGGCCGTTTAATACCATCCAACCTTGGCGGAAGCCAGCGACGCGATACGTTTTAGATAAGCCATTAAATGTAATGGTTAATAAATCAGGGGCGAGGGCGGCAATAGAGTGGTGCACTGCATCATCATAAAGAATTTTATCGTAAATCTCATCAGCATAAATAATAAGATTGTGCTGGCGAGCCAATTCGACAATTTCCATTAATAGGTCTTTGCTGTAGACCGCACCCGTTGGGTTATTGGGGTTAATGACCACAATACCACGTGTTCTTGGTGTGATTTTTTTGCGAATATCTTCAATGTCAGGCATCCAACCTTGCTGTTCATCACACATATAATGAACTGCTTTTCCTCCCGAAAGGGAAACTGCAGCAGTCCATAATGGATAATCAGGCGCTGGTACTAACATTTCATCACCATTATTAAGCAGTGCTTGCATGGCTTGTACGATTAATTCGGAAACACCATTACCAATGTAGACATCTTCTACTGTCATTTCATGAATGCCACGAGCTTGGTAATGCTGCACAATCGCTTTACGGGCAGAATACAAGCCTTTTGAGTCGCAATAACCTTGAGAACTTGGCAGATTACGCAAGACATCCACAAGGATTTCATCTGGAGCTTCAAAACCAAACGGGGCCGGATTACCAATATTGAGTTTGAGGACTTTGTTGCCTTCTTCTTCTAGGCGCTTCGCTTCTTTTAATACGGGCCCACGAATGTCATAGCAAACATTATCGAGCTTACTGGATTTAGTTAGATTATTCATAGTTCTCTCATTACCCTATGGGTTACATTGGTCGGGCCGGCGTTATTCCTTTACTGTACTCCTCCCTCAGAAGCTTTTGAAGATGCAAGGTTATTTTTGGTGTAAAAGGTTGGTTTACGCTTAAATGTAATGTTTGGTATCTTATTATTTATTTTAGGTTGGATGTATATTCTTATAATATTGAATTGTTTGAATTATAATATCGACATTCTTTGATGTTTTGGAGTATAAAAAGTAAAAAAGCATAAAAATAGCGGAAAAAAAGAAAATTGTATCAAAATGTAATATTAAGCATTGAATCATTAAATCAGACATGATTTTTTTGCTGTAATGGCCTTTTTTTATAATAATTAGGGCGATTTTGTTAGTAATATTGATTGTTTCAAGCTGCTTTCTTTAACCAAAAGTGCTGCTTAAAATTATAACTATTTGATATTTTTGACTATATAAAAATAGTGAAACGAATTTTATAATGTGCTTACATTAAAATAATTGTGATTACATTAAATATGTTACTATTTAAGCGTAACCTATCAAGCGCGTTTTAGCGTGTTTTTTAGGAAATCATCCCCCTTTTATTAAAATTATTTGATTTTTGGAAGTATGCTATTTGTACCCTGCTCTATCGTTAGCGATTAATGAGCTGGATGCAAAAAAGTAAAATAATGAGAAGTCATTGCAGATCTATGGATTAGAAATGCACTCACTTAGTAGTCTTAGTAGTCGCTATAAACTCGCTGATTCTCATGGAGGAGAGCAGAAACACCAGGTAACATAAAATTATATAAGAGAATGAACGATGATAAATTCCAATCGTCCCATCATGAACCTAGATCTTGATTTGCTACGTACTTTCGTCGCTGTCGCAGATCTTAACACATTTGCAGCCGCAGCAGCAGCCGTTTGTCGAACACAATCTGCTGTGAGCCAGCAAATGCAACGTTTAGAGCAATTAGTCGGCCGTGAGCTTTTCGCTCGCCATGGGCGAAATAAACTGCTCACCGCGCACGGATTACAATTACTTGGCTACGCAAGGCAAATACTTCGCGCCAATGATGATGCTACAGCGTCATTAACTTATAATGACGCTGATGGTGAATTGCGTATTGGCGCATCCGATGACACCGTCGATATCTTATTACCTTTCTTACTTAATCGTATCGCGTCTGTTTATCCAAGAATTGCCGTAGAAGTGCGCATTAAACGAGCACAATTTATTGAGTCAATGCTTGATAATCATGAGATAGATCTTGCTTTAACAACAGCAAGAATTAGTCACCACCCCAAAACAGCTCTAAGAACAGTGCCTGTTTTGTGGCACAGTGCACCTGATTTTCAATTACGTCCCAATGAGCCAGTCCCATTAGTTGTTATGGATGAAACCAATCCATATCGTAAACTTTGTACTAGTGCCCTTGATGATGCAGGTTTGTCATGGCATGTTGCGTATGAAGCAGCTTCTTTACCTGCTGTTCGTGCGGCAGTCAATGCTGAGGTTGGGGTAACCGCCAGACCAATGGAAATGCAAAATGCAGATTTACGTATTTTGAATGAAGCTGATGGGCTGCCACGTTTACCAGACATTCAGTATTGGTTGTATAAGAATGCAGACGAGCAAAAAGATTTTGTTCTGACAGTATTTAATGCGATTGAAAACAAAAAAATCCCTTATGTTGCAGCCTCAGCAAGTGAGTTGATGGATAGCAGCGAGGAAGGTAATTAAGTTAATCGATTCATCTGGTTATCTTAACGCCAATACTTAATTAATTTAGTGTAATGACGGTAATCCCAATACGTTTGGGATTACCGTTTTTTATGTCATTTTTGCCAATCTATTACGGGATCACTTGTTTGTGATCAATGCGTTATTGGCTATGTACAAATAAAATCAACATGTTAATCGCAGTCTAAATAAGATGTGAGCGGAGGTTGAGGTGGCTATCACTGATTAAATGGTTAACGTACAGACTAATTGAGCTGCTAGATAACAGATAACGTGAATTGATGCGGATGACTGAAACGATTATTTCAAAGTATGGAACTCATTTTTCAATATTGGGGAGTGGTATCGAGAAATTGGCTTTTATACATGTTTAAATAATGCTCTGTGATATTTTTAATCGGTTATCAAGTTTAAATTTATCGATTTTTTATCGATATCCGCTCATAAAAAAAGCAATTAACCACTTAATAAGTATGGTTAAATAGGAAAGACCATGAAATAATTGTGATGTAGCTGGCATAACATGAATTTCATTGTTTAGTTAACAGTTTGTTATGTTATTAACAATAATTTTTTATTGAATAGATAAAATAGCGCTGTAATGTCAGTCAGTTACTTGAAGTTATGCGTTAAAAAGAGTTACAAAGACTTAAAGTGAAATTGAATGCTATGTAAACAAATTGAGTACTTTTTCAATAAAAGTGTGCGTTAGATCAAATAAAAAGCGCAATTTTTCATCTGTTAAGACAGGTTTTTCCTGAGATAATGGTGTAGTAAAAACGAATAATCAGTTAAACTAGTTTGCGTGTTTACTTGAGTATCATTACACTGACACGTTTTAGCAGATTATGGTTACTTTTTGTTGTTCTATTGTTTTCAAAGTGTGAAATTTTTGTAACAAATACGGGTTATTTTACTTAATTTAAGTAAAATAAATTGTAATGAGAGAGGACAAACCAAACGCAGTCAACAGGCTGATTTAAGTTTGGGGATATTTTAGTTTGTGATCAATTTTGGTCTTTCTTCTCGATTAACTGGGCAATTGTGGTGCAACTCTGCCGTGATGTAAAAAAGAGCAGTTAACACACCATAAGTAATGAGTAAGCAACGAGTATGTCTACATCAATCCTAGCGTTAGCCCATAACTGGGCGTTTGCGATATTCCTTATCGGCACTATCGGTCTTTGTGCTTTCATGTTGGTCGCAGGTCACTTTTTAGGTAGCCGCGCCAAAGCCAGAACAAAACATGTTCCTTATGAGTCCGGTATCGACTCGGTCGGTAGTGCACGTCTCCGCATGTCTGCTAAGTTTTACTTAGTCGCCATGTTTTTCGTTATCTTCGATGTTGAAGCCATGTTCTTATTTGCATGGTCAGTTGCCATCCGCGAAGCCGGTTGGGTAGGTTTCATCGAAGCCGCGATCTTTATTTTGGTATTGTTGGCGGGACTGTTTTATCTCGTTCGCGTAGGAGCATTGGATTGGACTCCAGTCCGTTCCCGCGGAAAAGTTAAGCATCCTAGTGAAGTTATTAAAATCAGCAATCGTCATCCGCAGTAAAAAGCGAGGCATTATACAATGGATTATACGCTCACCCGCATAGATCCGAACGGTGAGAACGACCGTTACCCACTGCAAACCCAGGAAATCGTCACTGATCCACTGGAGCAGCAAGTTGAAAACAGTGTTTACATGGGGAAACTTTCTCATGCACTTCACGATGTGGTTAACTGGGGGCGCAAAAACTCTCTCTGGCCATATAACTTTGGTCTTTCATGTTGCTATGTAGAAATGGTGACTTCGTTCACGGCTGTTCATGACGTCGCCCGCTTTGGTGCAGAAGTACTGCGTGCTTCACCTCGTCAAGCCGATTTCATGGTAGTAGCAGGTACCTGTTTCACTAAAATGGCGCCTGTTATTCAACGTCTGTATGACCAAATGCTTGAACCAAAATGGGTAATCTCCATGGGTTCATGTGCCAACTCTGGTGGCATGTATGACATTTATTCTGTTGTACAAGGCGTCGATAAATTTATTCCTGTAGATGTGTATATCCCAGGTTGCCCACCGCGTCCAGAAGCCTATATGCAGGCTCTGCTTCTGTTGCAAGAATCTATCGGTAAAGAGCGTCGACCGCTGTCTTGGGTTGTTGGAGACCAAGGGGTTTACCGTGCCAATATGCAATCAGAAAGAGAAAGAAAGCACGGTGAACGTATTGCAGTGACTAACCTGCGTACACCAGACGAAATTTAAGGCTTAAAGCCATACAGCGTAACAGAGCAATGTTGTTGCGAAATAATAAACCTGATCAAGCGTTATGGTGAAGAATGATGACAGATCAGATAGCGCAAGCGAGTAGTACCCAGCCAGGATGGCAGACACAGGATCACTTAAACGACCCTGTGCTTCTGGAACTGCGCAATCAATTTGGGCCGGATGCCTTTTCTGTTCAAGCAACTCGCACTGGCATGCCAGTGGTTTGGGTGCGTCGTGAACAGTTACTGGAAGTGGTCGATTTCCTAAAGAAATTACCAAAACCGTATGTCATGTTATTTGACTTACATGGGGTAGATGAACGTCAACGAATTCACCGTCAAGGTCTGCCAGAAGCAGACTTTAGTGTTTTCTACCACCTCATCTCTATCGATCGTAACCGCGATATCATGTTAAAAGTCGCTCTTAATGAGAAAGACTTAAACGTGCCTTCGATCGTTTCATTGTTCCCGAATGCGAATTGGCATGAACGTGAAGTGTGGGATATGTTCGGTATCACCTTCCAAGGTCACCCAAATTTACGCCGCCTTTTAATGTCTCCAAGCTGGGAAGGTCATCCGCTACGTAAGGATTATCCTGCGCGTGCGACTGAGTTTGACCCTTTTGTGCTGACTAAGCAGAAACAAGATCTGGAAATGGAAGCCTTGACTTTCAAACCAGAAGAGTGGGGCATGGCACGTGGAAATGAAAACGAAGATTTCATGTTCCTGAACTTGGGGCCAAACCACCCATCCTCACACGGTGCGTTCCGTATCGTGCTGCAATTGGATGGTGAAGAAATTATCGACTGCGTACCTGATATTGGCTACCACCACCGTGGTGCTGAAAAAATGGGTGAACGCCAGTCATGGCATAGCTACATTCCTTACACTGACCGTATCGAGTACCTCGGCGGTTGTGTGAATGAAATGCCATATGTGTTGGCCGTTGAAAAACTGGCTGGTATTGAAGTGCCGGATCGCGTGAAAACCATTCGTGTCATGTTGTCTGAGTTATTCCGTATCAACAGCCACTTACTGTATATCAGTACCTATATCCAAGACGTTGGTGCGATGACCCCGGTCTTCTTTGCGTTTACTGACCGTCAAAAAGTCTACAACGTCATTGAAGCAATTACCGGTTTCCGTATGCACCCCGCATGGTTCCGTATCGGTGGTGTTGCGCACGACTTACCGCGTGGTTGGGAAAAACTGCTGCGTGAGTTATTAGACTGGTTGCCAAAACGTTTAGAGTCTTATGTAACTTCTGCACTGAAAAACTCCATCTTAAAAGGTCGCTCTATCGGTACTGCAATGTACTCAAAAGAAGAGGCGTTGGCATGGGGTGTGACAGGGGCTGGATTACGTGCAACAGGCGTTGATTTTGACGTACGTAAATGGCGTCCATATTCAGGCTATGAAAACTTCGAGTTTGATATTCCTATCGCTCATAACGGTGACTGTTATGACCGCGTGATGATCAAAGTGGAAGAGATGCGTCAGAGTATCCGTATTCTTGAGCAATGCTATAAGAATATGCCAGAAGGCCCATTCAAAGCTGACCATCCACTGACAACTCCGCCACCAAAAGAACGCACGTTGCAGCACATCGAAACCCTGATCAACCACTTCTTGCAAGTGTCTTGGGGGCCGGTGATGCCAGCAAATGAGTCATTCCAGATGGTCGAAGCTACGAAGGGTATCAACAGCTACTACTTAACCAGTGATGGTAGCACCATGAGCTACCGTACGCGTATTCGTACCCCGAGCTATGAGCACTTACAGCAAATTCCTGCGGTGATCAGAGGTAGTTTAGTTTCAGACTTAATCGTCTATCTGGGTAGTATCGATTTTGTAATGTCGGATGTGGATCGCTAACCATGCATAATGAACATAACGAAAATGAGAAGCACAATGAGCTCAATGTCGTGAATGTGTTTGAACCGCAAGTCAATCATGGCTTTGTCTTAACAGAGAAAGAGCGTGAAGAGATTGAAGGTGAGAAACACCATTACGAAGATGCACGTGCTGCCTCAATTGAAGCACTGAAAATTGTGCAAAAAAACCGCGGTTGGGTTGAAGATGGTGCGATCCATGCTATCGCTGACGTCTTAGGCATCCCAGCCAGTGATGTTGAAGGTGTGGCGACATTCTATAGCCAAATCTTCCGCCAGCCAGTAGGTCGCCACATTATTCGCTATTGCGACAGTGTTGTTTGCCATATTACAGGGTATCAGGGCTTAGAAGCTGAAATCATTAAACAGCTGAATATTCGCCCGGGCCAAACAACAGCCGATGGTCGCTTTACGTTGCTGCCAACCTGTTGCTTGGGTAACTGTGACAAGGGTCCTACGATGATGATCGATGAGGACACTCACAGCTACGTGCAGCCTGAAAATATTCAAAAATTACTGGAGCAGTATCCATGACAAATTCTGTTAATCCAGTGATCCGTACTGCTGAAACTCATCCTCTAACATGGCGTTTGCGTGATGACAATCAGCCTGTTTGGTTAGATGAGTATCGCAGTAAGAACGGATACAAAGGCCTTGAGCGTGCGCTCAAAGGTATGGCTCCCGATGAAGTTGTGAACCTTGTGAAAGACGCTGGCCTGAAAGGGCGCGGCGGTGCGGGTTTCTCAACGGGTCTGAAATGGAGCCTGATGCCAAAAGACGAAAACATGAAACTGCGTTACTTCTTATGTAATGCGGATGAAATGGAACCGGGCACCTATAAAGACCGTTTATTGATGGAGCAACTCCCTCACTTGTTAGTTGAAGGGATGATCACAGGCGCTTATGCACTTAAAGCCTATCGTGGTTATATCTTCTTACGGGGTGAGTATGTTGAAGCTGCGCAAAATCTGCGCCGTGCCATCGAAGAAGCCAAAGCGGCGGGCCTGTTAGGCAAAAATATCCTCGGTTCAGGTTTTTGATTTCGAACTATTTGTTCACCACCGGCGCTGGGCGTTATATCTGCGGTGAAGAAACTGCACTGATTAACTCCTTAGAAAGGCCGTCGCGCTAACCCACGTTCTAAGCCACCATTCCCTGCAACATCAGGTGCTTGGGGTAAACCAACTTGTGTCAATAACGTCGAAACTATTTGTAACGTGCCAGCAATTTTAGAGCACGGCGACCAATGGTATATCGATTTAAGCGCAGGTAAGAGTAAAGACGCGGGCACGAAATTGATGGGCTTCTCAGGCCGCGTGAAAAATCCGGGTTTTATGGGAATTGCCATTTGGTACACGGCACGTGAAGTGTTGGAAGATTACGCAGGTGGTATGCGTGGATGGGCTGAAATTAAAAGCATTGGCAGCCAGTGGAGCAGGGACAGACTTCCTGACTAACGACCACCTCGACTTACCGATGGATTTCGAAAATATTGCGAAAGCAGGCAGCCGTCTTGGTACTGCATTAGCGATGGCGGTTGATCATGAAATCAACATGGTTCTTTAGTGCGTAACTTAGAAACTTTCTTTGCCCGTGAATCTTGTGGTTGGTGTACGCCGTGCCGTGATGGTCTGCCATGGAGTGTGAAAATTTTACAAGCGCTGGAAAAAGGTGAAGGGCAGCCGGGGGATATTGAAACCCTAGAGCAGCTGTGCCGTTTCTTAGGGCCAGGTAAAACTTTCTGCGCTCACGCACCGGGTGCGGTCGAACCGCTACAAAGTGCCATCAAATATTTCCGTGATGAATTCGAAGCGGGTATTTCGCAAAAAAATCTGCGTAACATTGTGCAGATTGCGGGTATCCAACCCAACCTGCTGAAGCAGCGCTGGTAATTGTTTAGCGATTGAGCAACCGCTAAATAGATTTTTCACGAAGAACGTATTTTTGATTAACGCCTGCTTTATGCGGGCCTTTGGGAAGCATGCTGACTATGGCTACAATATATGTAGACGGCAAAGAATATGACGTAAACGGGTCTGAAAACCTGTTACAAGCCTGTCTTTCTCTAGGGCTAGATATTCCTTATTTTTGCTGGCATCCGGCGCTGGGAAGCGTTGGCGCTTGCCGCCAGTGTGCGGTTAAGCAGTATCAGAACGCAGATGACACACGCGGTCGCCTAGTAATGTCTTGTATGACACCCGCAACGGAAGGGACTTACATCTCTATTGATGATGAAGAAGCCAAACAATTCCGTGAAAGTGTTGTGGAATGGCTGATGACCAACCATCCTCATGACTGTCCAGTCTGTGAGGAAGGGGGAACTGTCACCTACAAGATATGACGGTGATGACCGGTCATAACATGCGTAAATATCGTTTTACGAAACGTACTCACATTAACCAAGACCTCGGTCCATTTATTAGTCATGAAATGAACCGTTGTATCGCGTGTTATCGTTGTGTTCGTTACTACAAAGATTACGCAGATGGCACAGACTTGGGTGTGTATGGTGCACATAACTATGTGTATTTCGGTCGTACTGAAGACGGTACACTGGAAAGTGAGTTTTCCGGTAACTTAGTTGAAGTTTGTCCTACTGGGGTATTCACTGATAAAACACATTCAGAGCGCTATAACCGTAAGTGGGATATGCAGTTTGCCCCCGGTATCTGCCAACAGTGCAGTATCGGTTGTAACACGAGCCCGGGTGAGCGTTATGGTGAAATCCGTCGTATCGAAAACCGTTATAACGGTTCGGTAAACCACTATTTCCTGTGCGACCGTGGTCGTTTTGGTTACGGTTATGTCAACCGTAAAGATCGTCCTCGTCAAGCGGTACTCAATAAAAATGGCGTCAAACAAGTCATTTCGGCTATCGAAGCAATGCAAAGTGGTGCGCAAATTATCAATCAAGCGAAAAAAGTGATTGGTATTGGCTCTCCACGCGCGAGCGTTGAAAGCAACTATGCATTGCGCGCATTAGTCGGAGCAGATAACTTCTATTCAGGTATTTCTGCGGGAGAGCAACGCCGCTTAGCGCTGATGCAAAACATCCTGCAAAACGGCGGTATCTATACGCCAACATTGCGTGAAGTAGAAGGCTATGATGCGGTACTGGTACTGGGTGAAGATTTAACTCAGACAGGTGCACGTATGGCGTTATCTGTTCGCCAAGCGGTGAAAGGTAAAGCACGTGAAATGGCCGCAGCGCAAAAAGTCGCTGACTGGCAAATCGCCGCAATCATGAATATTGGTCAACATGCAAAATATCCGCTGTTTATTACCAACGTTGATGATACGCGTTTAGACGATGTGGCTGCCTTTAATTATCGTGCACCAGTAGCTGACCAAGCACGTTTCGGTTTTGCTATCGCCAATATGATTAACGGCGAAGCCCCTGCGGTGAATGATTTACCCGCAGACTTAAAAGCCAAAGTTGAAACCATTGCTCAGGCATTAGCTGGTGCGAAAAAACCATTAATTATTAGTGGTAGCCATAGTGCCAGCGAGGCAATGATCCAAGCGGCCGCTAACGTGGCATTTGCACTGAAAGCCAAAGGCGCGAATGTTGGGTTATCTTACTTAGCGTCTCATGCGAATAGTTTCGGTCTGGCAATGATGAACGCACAGCCATTAGACAGCGCTTTAGCTCGCATTGAAGCGAACGAAGCGGACGTGGCTATCGTTATCGAAAATGACCTGTACCGTCACAGCAGCGTGGATGCCGTCAATAGCGCATTAGCGAAATTGAGCCACTTGATTGTTGCAGATCATCAGCAAACCGACATCATGGATAAAGCAACATTGGTTCTGCCAGCCGCAAGCTTTGCTGAAGCAGACGGTACGTTGATTAACCAAGAAGGTCGTGCTCAGCGTTTCTTCCAAGTCTTTGACCCAACTTATTACGACAAAGCTATCGTGATGAACGAAAGCTGGCGCTGGATGCATTCACTGCAAACTGAAGCGCAAGAGCGTGATGCGGATTGGTCGCAACTTGATCACGTCATCGCAGATTGTGTTGCCGCAATGCCACAATTCTCAGGTATGGTTGATGCCGCACCAAAAGCGTCTTTCCGTATTCGTGGTCAAAAACTGGCGCGTGAACCACATCGTTACAGTGGTCGTACAGCAATGCTAGCAAATCAATCTGTTCATGAACCTCGTCAACCGCAAGATATTGACTCTCCATTTGCTTTCTCAATGGAAGGGAACAACAGCCCAATCGCGCCACGTCAGCAAATTCCATTTGCATGGGCGCCGGGTTGGAACTCACCACAAGCCTGGAACAAATTCCAAGCCGAAGTGGGTGGTCACCTGTTATTTGGTGACCCGGGTATCCGTTTGTTCAATTCAACACAGAGCAAATTGGCTTACTTCACTGAAATTCCAGCGGCTTATCAAGCCAATGAAGCTCAGTGGGTTGTCGCACCTTATTACCACCTGTTCGGCAGTGATGAAATGTCACAGCGTTCAGAAGTAATTCAAGAGCGTATGCCTGAGCCTTATATCATGCTGAACACGCAAGATGCTGCGTCACTCGGCCTGTCAGCAGGAACTAAAGCGGAGTTTAGCCATGCAGGTCAAGTGTTTAACTTGACTGTCCGCCTAAGTAATCACCTGTCTACAGGTCAAATTGGCTTACCGTTAGGAATGCCAGGTATCGCACCTTCAATGGCTGGCGTGTCAGTCAATAATCTGCGGAGGGGAGCATGATGGATTGGATTTCTCCTGAAGTGATGGAAGTGTTAATTTCCATCCTTAAATCTGTCGTCATATTATTGGTTGTTGTGACTTGTGGGGCATACATGAGTCTGGGAGAGCGCCGTATTCTCGGTCTGTTCCAGAACCGTTATGGCCCTAACCGCGTGGGTCCCTTTGGGATGGGCCAGTTAATCGCGGATATGTTCAAAATGCTGTTTAAAGAAGACTGGATCCCGCAGTTTGCTGACAAGAAAATCTTTACGCTTGCACCAGTGATTGCGTTTTGTTCACTGTTCTTAGCATTTGCCATCGTCCCTGTTAGCCCGACTTGGCATGTTGCAGACCTCAATATCGGGATTTTATTCTTTCTGATGATGGCGGGTCTCGCTGTCTATGCGGTGTTATTCGCAGGTTGGTCAAGTAACAACAAATACTCATTATTAGGTGCGATGCGTGCGTCAGCACAAACCGTGAGTTACGAAGTGTTCTTAGGCCTTTCTTTAATGGGTGTGGTTGCACAAGCAGGTTCATTCAACCTGATTGATATTGTGAACTCCCAAGAAGGCATGTGGAATATTATTCCGCAGTTCTTTGGTTTTGTGACTTTTGCGATAGCGGGCGTTGCGGTATGTCACCGTCATCCGTTTGACCAACCCGAAGCAGAACAAGAGATTGCTGATGGTTACCACGTTGAATACTCAGGTATGAAGTTTGGTTTGTTCTTCGTCGGTGAGTATATCGGTATCGTAACGGTTTCTGCACTGATTGTGACGCTGTTCTTTGGTGGCTGGCATGGTCCATTCCTGCCGTCATTCTTGTGGTTTGCTATCAAAACTGGCTTCTTCATGATGATGTTTATCTTGATCCGTGCCTCTTTACCGCGTCCACGTTATGACCAAGTGATGTCTTTCGGTTGGAAAATTTGTCTGCCGTTGACACTGCTTAATCTGCTGGGTACTGCAGCAGTGATTTTATACAACGCTCAGTAAGGGGTGATTGAACCATGACATTGAAAGAGTTATTGGTCGGTTTCGCCACCCAAGTACGTAGTATTTGGATGGTCGGCCTACATGCGTTCGATAAACGCGAAACGCAAATGTATCCAGAAGAGCCGGTTTATCTGCCACCCCGTTACCGTGGGCGTATCGTACTAACGCGCGATCCAGACGGTGAAGAGCGTTGTGTTGCGTGTAACTTATGTGCGGTTGCTTGCCCTGTGGGATGTATCTCACTGCAAAAAGCTGAACATGAAGACGGCCGCTGGTACCCTGAATTTTTCCGCGTTAACTTTTCGCGCTGTATTTTCTGCGGTCTGTGTGAAGAGGCTTGCCCAACCACGGCAATCCAATTAACACCTGATTTTGAAATGGCCGATTGGAGACGTCAGGATCTGGTTTACGAGAAAAATGACCTGTTGATTTCAGGTCCGGGTAAATATCCTGATTATAACTTTTACCGTAAATCGGGTATGGCGATTGCAGGTAAAGACAAAGGTGAAGCGGATAACGAAGCGAAACCGATTAACGTCAAAGACCTGTTGCCATAAGGAGCGATATTCATGGAATTTACATTTTATATCGCCGGTCTAGTTGCCATTTTAGCAACTTTAAGGGTGATAACGAATACAAATCCGGTGCATGCACTGTTGTATCTGGTTGTTTCTCTGCTGGCTCTGTCAATGGTGTTTTTCTCCCTCGGCGCGTATTTTGCTGGGGCATTGGAAATCATCGTATATGCAGGTGCCATTATGGTCCTGTTCGTGTTCGTCGTGATGATGCTCAACTTAGGGCGTTCTGTTCAAGAACAAGAGCGCGCTTGGTTGACGCCGAAAAACTGGATTGGCCCTGCGGTGTTATCCGCGGTTTTATTGGCTATCTTAGTTTACGGCATCACCTCGTTGTCTTATCAAGAAGGCATTGAGGGAACCATCATTGGGGCGAAAGAAGTGGGAATTAGCCTATTTGGGCCGTATGTTCTGGCTGTCGAATTGGCATCTTTGTTATTACTCGCAGGTTTAGTGGTAGCATTCCACGTTGGACGTGACCGTAAAGAAAACGGTGCTGACCTTGTCAGCATCGAGAAGGCGGAGGAACAAAAATGATACCTCTAGAACACGGTCTGATTTTAGCGGCGATTTTATTTGTGATGGGGCTCAGTTGCCTTGTTATTCGCCGTAATCTGCTTTTCATGCTGATCGGACTGGAAATCATGATTAACTCAACTGCACTGGCATTTGTGGTTGCAGGGAGTTTTTGGGGGCAGCCAGACGGCCAAATTATGTATATTTTGGCAATCGCATTGGCTGCAGCGGAGGCGAGTATTGGATTGGCGTTGTTACTGCAACTCCATCGTCATCGTCAGAACCTGAATATTGATAAAGTCAGTGAGATGCGCGGATGAACCTACTCTATTTAACTATTCTGTTGCCTTTACTGGGGTCGGTGCTGTTAGCCTTCTCTCGTGGACGCTGGTCAGAAAACGTTTCGGCCATTATTGGTGCGGGGTCGGTTGGCTTAGCGGCCGTCGTCGCATTCTATGCTGGCAATGAATTTTTAGCTCAAGACGCAGGTAGCGTATTCATCCAGCCACTTTGGACTTGGATGTCTGTCGGTACCTTTAATATCCCATTCACTCTAATGTTAGATGGCCTGTCACTGACCATGTTAGGTGTGGTAACGGGTGTGGGCTTCCTTATCCACGTATATGCATCTTGGTATATGCGTGGCGAGGAAGGTTACTCACGTTTCTTCGCTTACACTAACTTGTTTATCGCAAGCATGGTGGTTTTAGTCCTCGCTGACAACATGATGCTGATGTATCTCGGTTGGGAAGGGGTAGGGCTGTGCAGTTACCTGTTGATTGGTTTCTATTATACCAATCCAGAAAACGGCAAAGCGGCGATGAAAGCGTTCTTTGTAACGCGTATCGGTGATGTGTTCCTCGCAATTGGTATGTTTATTCTGTGGAATGAGCTTGGCACACTGAATTTCAGCGAAATGGCGGTGTTAGCACCTCAAAAATTTGCGGAAGGTTCAAGTGCGATCAACTGGGCAACCTTGATGTTATTAGGTGGTGCAGTCGGTAAATCAGCACAGTTACCATTGCAAACGTGGTTGGCAGATGCGATGGCGGGTCCAACGCCAGTTTCTGCACTGATCCATGCCGCAACCATGGTAACCGCGGGTGTGTACTTAATTGCTCGTACCCATGTTCTGTTCCTGTTAGCGCCTGAAGTATTACATTTAGTCGGCGTTGTGGGGGCTGTGACATTAGTACTGGCTGGGTTTGCTGCACTGGTGCAAACCGATATCAAACGTGTGCTTGCATACTCCACGATGAGCCAAATCGGTTATATGTTCTTGGCACTAGGTGTACAAGCATGGGATGCAGCCATTTTCCACCTGATGACGCATGCTTTCTTTAAAGCGTTGTTGTTCCTGTCAGCAGGTTCAGTCATTTTGGCATGCCACCACGAACAAAATATCTTCAAAATGGGTGGGCTGCGTAAGCAAATTCCATTCATCTACGCTGTGATGTTAATCGGCGGAAGCGCGCTGGCAGCATTGCCACTGTTTACCGCAGGTTTCTACAGTAAAGATGCAATTTTGTGGGGTGCGCAGCTTGATGGACAAACTGTGTTGTTGTGGGCAGGTATCCTCGGTGCATTAATGACCGCAATTTATACCTTCCGTATGATTTTCATCGTGTTCCACGGTGAAGCGAAAATCAAAGCGCACAAGGTTAAAGGCATCACTCACACATTACCACTGGGCATTTTGGCTATTCTTGCAACGTTTGTTGGTGCATTAATCCACCAACCACTCGAAGGGGTTTTCCCAGCCGAAGCCGCAGGCAGTGAAGACGGTAAAGTCTTACTCGAAGCGATTTCTGGCGGGTTTGCTATCGCAGGTCTATTAATTGCGGTATTCCTCTATCTGTTCAGACGTTCAATAGTCGATGCTATCGCGAAAACTGCAGTGGGTCGTTTCTTCAGCGCATGGTGGTACCAAGCGTGGGGATTCGATTGGCTGTACGATGTAGTCTTTGTTAAGCCATTTAAAGGTATAGCATGGCTACTAGAAAGCGATCCGGTTAACTCTCTGATGAATATCCCTGCACATCTTTCACGTTGGGCAAATAAAGGGCTTGCAGTGAGTGAAAACGGCCAAATTCGTTGGTATGTTGCCTCGTTGGGGCTGGGTGCAGTGCTGATTCTTGCTCTGCTGCTTTTGGTTTAATTAAGGGACACATTGCGCCATGCTATTACCCTGGCTAATACTCATTCCCTTCATCGGAGGCCTGCTAAGCTGGCAGGCTGACCGGTTCAGTCATCGCGCACCGCGTTGGATTGCACTGGCAACGATGGGAATAACATTGATACTTTCCGTACAATTGTGGTTACAAGGGAGCTACTCCCTTGTCAATCCACAAGGTATTCCACAATGGCAATCTGTTTTCTTTATGCCGTGGATCCCGTCACTGGGAATTGACTTTCATTTAGCAATTGACGGTTTATCACTGCTGATGGTCGTGTTAACGGCTATCATGGGGGGCTTCTCGATTCTGAGCTCTTGGAGTGAAAACCAGAAAAACCAAGGTGCGTATCACTTTAACCTGTTGTGGATTATCACAGGTGTGATGGGGATTTTTACCGCGGTTGACCTGTTCTTATTCTTCTTCTTCTGGGAGATGATGCTGATCCCAATGTATTTCCTGATTGCCAATTGGGGACACAAAGGGTCAGAAAACAGACAACATATCAAAGCCGCGACTAAGTTCTTCATCTATACGCAAGCAAGTGGTTTGATCATGCTAGTGTCCATCATTGGGCTCGCGTTGGCGAACTACAATACTTCAGGTGTATTAACATTCGACTATAACCAATTGCTGGGTGCAGAACTCTCTAGCAATGTCGCATTTATGTTGATGTTAGGCTTCTTTATCGCCTTTGCCGTTAAAATGCCACTGGTTCCTTTCCATGGTTGGATGGCAGATACCCAAGAGCAATCGCCAACAGCGGGTTCAGTGGATATCTCCGGTATCATGCTAAAAACCGCAGCATACGGTCTGTTACGCTTTACCTTGCCTCTGTTCCCAGAAGCGTCTATCCAGTTCACGCCTGTGGCGATGACACTGGGTGTGATCAGTATCTTCTACGGTGCATGGTTAGCGTTCAAACAAACGGATATCAAACGTCTGGCGGCGTACAGTAGCTTATCCCACATGGGGTTTGTGACAGTCGCTATTTACGCGGGTTCAACCTTAGCTTACCAAGGTGCGGTGATTCAAATGATCACCAACGGTTTGTCCGGTGCGGCACTGATTATCATCAGTGGTCAACTGTATGAACGTACGCAAACTCGTGATATGCGCATGATGGGTGGATTATGGAAACGCATTAAATGGTTACCAGGAATGTCCCTGTTCTTTGCTGCGGCAACGCTAGGAATGCCAGGTACAGGTAACTTCATTGGTGAATTCATGATCTTGTTCGGTAGCTTCAGCCAATTCACGTTAGTGACCTGCATTATGGTCTTTGGTGTAGTGTTTGCTTCTATCTATTCATTGTGGATGATGCAACAGACCTACTACGGTACACCTAAGTCTGAAAAAGAAATGAAAGGGTTAACGGCACGTGAATTTGGTGTGCTGCTGGCTCTGGCTGCTTTACTGGTTATTATCGGTTTCTACCCACAACCAATTTTAGATACCTCAATTGGTTCGATGGAAACATTACATAACCTGTATTCTGCTTCACTTACAACATTAGGGCTGTAATTCGCCATGACAATAACTCCTCAAGAACTGATCGCAATACTACCACTGATGATCGTCGGGTTGACGGCGGTGGTTGTGATGCTGTCCATTGCGTGGCGACGCGATCACCTTACCAGTGCCGCGCTGACAGTATCAGGCTTTATTATTGCGTTGCTTTCACTCATTTGGGTAGCCGATGGCTACCTAATGGATGTGACTTCGCTTATTCGTGTTGATGGCTTTGCACTGTTCTATAGCGCATTAGTCCTGATTGCAGGTATTGGAACGTCTATCTTTGCTTACCACTGGTTAGAAGGTTTTGGTGATAATAGAGATGAGTTCCATTTACTTGTTGTTATCGCAGTAGCGGGTGGTGTGCTGTTATCTATGTCAAATCATATGGCATCAATGTTTATCGGTATTGAGCTGATTTCATTGCCTCTGTTTGGTTTAGTTGCTTATACCTTTGAGCGTAGCCGCACATTAGAAGCCGGGATCAAGTACATGCTGTTATCTGCAGCCGCGTCTTCATTCCTGTTATTCGGGATTGCGTTACTGTATGCAGAATCGGGTAGTTTAAGTTTTGCTGCTGTTGGTCAAAGTCTTTCCGATAGCCAAATTCACGCACCATTGGTGATGATTGGTTTCGGTATGTTGATTGTAGGCTTTGGCTTTAAACTGTCACTGTTTCCATTCCAACTGTGGACACCAGACGTTTACCAGGGTGCGCCAGCACCAGTGTCAGCCTTCTTAGCAACCGGTAGTAAAATCGCTATCTTCGCAGTATTAGTGCGTATTTTTCTGGAAGCACCAATCGCCAATAGCAATACGTTAGCGATTGTGATTTCTGTGATTGCTATTGCATCTATCTTGTTTGGTAACTTACTGGCTATCACACAAAAAAGTGCAAAACGCTTACTGGGTTACTCATCTATCTCACATATGGGTTATTTACTGGTCGCTCTTGTTGCGTTACGTATCGACCCTGTTGCGTCACAAGTCACTATCGCAATCTACTTAGTGGGTTACTTGTTTGCGAGTTTAGGGGCATTTGGTGTTGTGAGTATCGTTTCAAGCCCTTACCGTGGTGATGATCAGGATGACTTTAGTGCATTCCGCGGGCTATTTTGGCATAAGCCAATTCTTGCAACGGTAATGACGGTAATGATGCTTTCATTAGCTGGTATTCCAATTACATTAGGGTTTATTGGTAAATTCTATGTGATTGCATCCGCAGTGAATGCAGAGTTATGGTGGCTAACGGGGGCTGTAGTGGTAGGTAGTGCTATTGGTTTATATTACTACCTAAGCTTTATGGCTAGCCTATATAGTCGTGATGCAGAACATGCAGAACGTTATACAGGCCCTGAAAAAGCAACATTAGGAACTGTTGTTGCTGTTATTTGCGCCATTGCTGTTATCGTCTTTGGTGTATGGCCACAACCACTTATTGATATGACATCAACAGCGCTTGCTGTGATTAACTAATAGGCCAAAATTTCCTATTGCTAATAAACCGGTTACTTCTAAGTAGCCGGTTTTTTTAATCGGGTAACTGGCGTTGATATTGATATTCCATATCGTCTAAGAAAGACATGAGTACCTGACTTGCTAAGTTAATTTTTTGAATATTCAATATTTTTTCAGACGATTTTTCATTAATAAAATGACACCATTGCAACCAATAATCTTTAATTAAGCTTATCTGAGTAATAATTGACAATTTATGCGAATCTATAGTGGTTATTTGGTCAGCTAATAGCATGAGCTGAGAAAGCTTAAATATTGTTTTATCAATATGGTTAACTTCTTCTTTTAATTCTAAAATTTGATTGCCTAAATCTAGTCTGACCTCGACAAGTTGCGCAAATTCCAAACCATCATCAATGACTGATAATAAATTTTTAATAAAGGCAACGGCTGATTTTAATATTTGTTTTTATTTGTTGGCATATCAATTGAGTCAATTAATTCGTCATTTAACAAATGTTTCTTTAAGAAATCGGTAATTTTAGATTTTAATATAATATCTTCTGCTGCGATGATAACGGAGTGCTGTTGATTGATTTCATCTATTTTTAGAGTTTTGCTATTTTTGGATGTGACTAGAAGTTCTTTCTGCTCAGTATATTGATGTAGTTTGTGCTGATTGCTTTCTTCTAAATGAATGAGTGATAAAGAATCAGTGGTATAACTGAATTTGGTAATTATTCTTTCTAATTCTAACTTGAAATCAATTAAATCTTCAATGAAGCTTTTAACTAAGATTTCATCAGGTATGTTGATATTTTCATTATTTAATTCGCTTTTTAAAATATAATTTAATTTTATTTTAAGTTTCGGTATTGAGTTTCTGATTATTTCATTGATATTAAAGGATTTACTGGCTATTTTTTGTATTTTTCCATGGATAATAAAATCATAATGTATTATATTTTTATTAAAAGCGGAAATTTCGTTTGACATATGCCTCAATTGATAAATATCAATAGGGGGGAGTATGGGTAAATCAAGCTTATCTTGCATATTAGTACCTTTTATTGAGGGGGAGTGTTATTTGGTTGAATTTCATCAAATAACTTTATTAAATGTGTCGAGTATTCTTGAATGGTATACCAAGATGTAATAGCACGTTTAAAATGAGTAATGAACTGAATAAGTTTTTCAGCGTTATTGATTTTTTTGAAAACCTCGATTGATTGAGTTATTTCGGTTAGGAGGACTAGCCACATATAATCTAAGTGGTCAACGGCTAACCGGGCATCTTTAAATAAACTATCAATTTTATGGAGATTGATTTGAATATCAAAAATAGCTTTTTGGGCAAATTTTTCTTTGTAGATTTGGTCACTAATTGATTTTATTTCTGTTAATGTTTCATTCTTTTTTGCCCGAATTTTTTCAGCCTTTGAGCCAAAAATCCCTCCAGTGATAATGAGGCCGATGACACCACCAACTAAACCCGTAAAACTGAGTTTCACAAAGTGTGAATACTCGAGTTCTAATTGCTGGAGTTCTTGTTTTTTCATTTTAAGTGATTCTTGTAAATAGGAATCGGTTGTTTCATTATTAGTGGGATCAAGTTGTTTATATAACCCTTTAACATTGAATAGCAATGATTCAACATGTTGATAATTTGATAAATAACCTCCTGTAATATGTACGCGGAAATCAGAAATGATATTTTTAATATTACTTGTCTTAATGGATTGGTCTTTAATATCATCCCTAATTAATTGTAAGATATTAGTTAGCTCGGTAGCTATTTGCTGGTCATCATTTTGATAATATATTTGGTCATGTATTCAATCCGGTGATTAACCTGTAATATAGGGTAATTTATCGGAGAATATTCATGGCTAAAGTCGATGTAAGGTGCCCATTTTGTCAACAAACTCCCTCAGTGAAAAAACATGGCCTAGGGAGCACTGGTCATCAACGTTATCGCTGCCAAAATTGCTGCCGAAGCTTCCAACTCGATTATAAATATCGTGCTTGCCAACCCGGAACTAAAGATAAAATTATCGACCTCACGATGAATAATGCCGGTATTCGTGATACTGCTAGGGCCCTTCATATCAGCATTAATGCGGTTGTTCGTACTTTAAAAAACTCTCGCCGAAGCAGGTAACTTCTTTACCTCTTGATAATTTGCAGATTGAACTCCTTTGCGAAGTTGATGAACAGTGGTCTTTTGTGGCTAATAAGAAACAACAACGCTGGCTTTGGTATGCCTGGGAACCTCGCCTAAAACGGATTATTGCTCATACATTTGGTCGTCGAAACAAGAGAACTCTTCGTCAGTTACTGGCTTTACTGTCTAGGTTTAATGTGGCTTTTTGGTGCACGGATAAGTTCAGTGCTTATGAGATATTGCCTAAACAAAAACACGTAGCAAGTAAGTTTTATACCCAACGAATAGAAAGAGAGAATTTGAATTTAAGAAATCGCTTAAAGCGTCTTAACCGTAAGACGTTAGGTTACTCGAAGTCGCCTGAAATGCATGATAAAATCATCGGCACATTCATCGAGCGGGAGCATTACCTATTGTGATGATCTCTATATTGAATACACGACCCTTTTTCAATAATTCTATCGTAATTATCTTTTGTATTCATTTTAAATTCCACATTGATTAAGTTAAAGATTGAACGCTTATTTTTCTTAATACTATTGTATGGTTAAATCACCTATTTATTGCAAATAAAAATATAAAGTTCATATTTGTTAACCTACTAGAAATTGACTGAAAGTTTTATATTAAAAAATGAAAATCAGAGCTAAAAAATAGCATTTTGAATAATTTAATATGTGTTTTAAATATTATTCTCCATTATTTTTATTTGAAAATCATCTATAGTAGTGCTAAATAAAATAACTAATAAGAATATGATATTAATTAAAATATACGATAATTTTTTTGTTTTGAATTAAAAAGGCTTGCAATGGAACATGGGTTTAAAGCTGACATATCACTATGTTTCAAAATGAAATTTTCATTGGGTAAAAATGATGCAGTTTCGAGAAAGAAGCAAAGATTAAAGGGGATAAAATCACATTTTCTATTAATTAAATGAATGGAGTGCTATGTAATATACATAATAAGCTATACTATCAACAGCCTGAAGGTCACTATTAGTGAGTGATAACAGGTTTATTTTGACACAGTTGCTCTTGGCTATCGTCATTTGAGCCATAAAAAATAATTATAGCGAAGTACTAAAAGCAATCCCTTAATTGCAAGTAATCTACTTTTAGTGCTGAGTGGGCTATATAGCATTTACTGTTAGTCATCAATGTATTAAAAAATTGTATTGCGCTATATAATAACCGTAGTGAATTTGTGTGATGTAGCAGTGGGAATCTAAAGTGAACTATAAAAAAATTGATCAATTGATAACTGAAATTTTGGACCATTTGTCTACATTGACTCTAAAAAATCAAGAGTTTACTCGTTTAGTTTGGCAATTAGATGCACAAACCTCTTTCCCTGGCCTTTCATGGTTGTCAGTACAGCAAAGTTATCCTCAATTTTACTGGTATCAACGTACTGGTGCCGAGGAATGCAGTGCTCTTGGTATGGTGAAATCCTTTGATTCGATAGATACGGCACAAACTTTTTTATCTCAGTATCCTGATATGCCAGAGATACGCCTATGGGGGCTTAATGGCTGGAATGCGGTTGGAGCGGGCATTCCTGAAGAGATAAAACGCCAAGCAACTTTTTGTTTTTTGCCCCGCATTGAAATTCATCGATTACGTTCGACAATTAGTGTTAGCGTCAATATTGAGGGGGAAGAAGACCGCTTGAATGCTATTCATCTTTTACAGCAATTGAAGCCGACTTCTCATGTGAGATTGACATTGAATGCCAATATTACTGCACAAGAACATATTCCTACGCATGATGAATGGTGTCGTTTATTAAATTGCGCTATTGATGACATGAAGTCAGGGAAGATGGAAAAAGTAGTGATGGCAAGGGAAACAAAACTCACCCTGTCTAAACCCATTGCGGTTGCTGAGTTTTTAGCCCAAAGCCAGCAGGTGAATCATCATTGTTACCATTTTATGATGGCCTTCAACGCACAGTCAGGGTTCATCTCTTCGACTCCGGAACGTTTATATTTACGGCAAAATGAACAACTGAATTCTGAGGCCTTAGCGGGAACTGTCGCTAATGACCCTGATGACACCGTCGCTGCGGAGTATGCTAAGTGGTTGATGGAAGATAAAAAGAACCAACACGAAAATTTAGTGGTTGTAGATGATATTTGCCAACAATTACAAGGTGCAGTGACGGGGGTTGATGTATCGTCAGCAAAAGTCATCCGCTTGAGAAAAATCCAACACCTTTATCGCTCTATTGTTGCGACATTAATCAATCCTTCTGATAGCGATTGCCTACAACGTCTTCAACCTACCGCTGCCGTATGTGGTTTACCTCGTAAAGTTGCACGGCAATTTTTAGCAAGTAATGAACCCTTTTCTCGTGGTTGGTATGCAGGAACTGGTGGGTTTATTAGCTTGAATAAAAGTGAATTTGCGGTATCTCTACGTTGTGCACAAATAGAAGGTGCACATGTCTCATTATATTCAGGTGCTGGTATCGTCAGTGACTCAGATCCAAAGCAAGAGTGGATAGAAATTGAAAATAAAGCAGCTGGGCTTAAATCTTTGTTTGGAAATAACGAAAAACCATAAAATAAAAATGGTTATTTTCTTTTATTTCAATTAGTTCACCAAAAATTGTTCTGAGATCAAGAAATTTATTTCAGCCAGTCTAAACTAATTGATAACTAATAATTTGCTGGGCATATTATGTCGAATTCTGCTTTTAATCTCCGTTGGGCTGAAGTGATTATTGAAGCACTATCTCGCCACGGAATGAAACATATCTGTATTGCGCCAGGCTCGCGCTCAACACCTCTGACTCTGGCTGCCATCAATAATGCCAAATTACATTGTCACACCCATTTCGATGAGCGTGGTTTGGGTCATCTGGCACTTGGATTGGCAAAAGCCAGCAATGAGCCAGTAGGTGTCATTGTGACGTCAGGGACTGCGGTTGCAAACCTTTATCCATCATTGATAGAAGCTGGACTAACTGGAGAAAAAGTTATTTTTCTCACCGCAGATAGGCCCCCTGAACTGATTGATTGCGGTGCTAATCAGGCTATTCGGCAGACGCATATTTTTGCATCTCATCCTGCTCAATCATTAATGTTGCCAAGGCCGACACAAGATATTTCAGCTAAATGGCTGGTAACCGCTATTGATAATGGCATGAACCAGTTACGCCATGGTGCATTTCATATCAACTGCCCATTTGCTGAGCCACTATATGGTGATATGGATGGGGAACATGAATGGCAGAAAACCCTTGGGGAATGGTGGAATTCGAGCCACCCGTGGCTCACTGAACCGTTAACTCATTCTGTCGCTCTAGTGGCAGATTGGTATTTTTGGCGGCAAAAAAAAGGCGTTGTGCTTGCCGGTAGAATGAGTGCGAGTGAAGGGGAGCTCGTTGCTAAATGGGCTCAAGAACTCGGATGGCCAGTTATAGGTGATGTGTTATCTCAAACAGGGCAGCCATACCCTTGCGCAGATTTATGGCTTCAGCATCCCGATGCTCAACAGGTTTTAAAACATGCAGAATTAGTTGTCCAGTTTGGTTCAAGCTTAACAGGAAAACGGCTATTACAATGGCAAGCCAATTGTGAACCGCAAGAGTATTGGATTATCGACTCGATACCTCAACGGCTAGACCCAGCTAATCATAGGGGAAGAAAGTTAACCTGTTCAATTAAAGGTTGGCTGGACAACCATCCTGCACAGCCGAGAAGTTTGTGGTGTGAATCTCTGCAGACGTTAGCGCAAAAAGCCCAACACCATGTACACCAACAGTTACATGACCAGTTTTCCGAAGCGGCGGTTGCATTTCAATTGCCAGAACTACTCTCACCACGAGGTCAACTATTTGTTGGAAATAGCTTAATTGTTCGTTTGGTGGATGCACTCGCACAACTTCCATTGGGTTATCCGGTGTATAGCAACCGCGGCGCAAGTGGTATTGATGGTCTGATTTCTACCATGGCGGGAGTGCAACGAGGAACAGCACGTCCAACATTGGCTATCGTTGGGGATATTTCTGCCTTATACGATTTGAATAGTTTGGCGCTGTTGCGAGAACCTTCTGCACCGACAGTCCTAATCATCGTGAATAACAATGGTGGGCAAATTTTCTCTATGCTACCCACACCAGACGAAGCAAGGCAAAATTATTACTGTATGCCGCAAAATGTCAGTTTCGAGCCTGCTGCGAAAATGTTTGGCTTACAATATTGTGCGCCGACAGATTGGGGAACACTAAAAAATACTGTTCAACAATTTTGGCATAGTCAGCAAGGAACATTGCTGGTGGAATTACAGGTGGCAAGCGATGAAGGCGCGCGTACTTTAAAACAGCTGCTTAATGAAGTTGTGGAATTGTAATGTTATCCGCTCATCGACATCATTCTACCTCATCGGCTCCTTGGATCATTTGGTTGCATGGTTTGTTAGGCAGTGCGGATGACTGGTCACCCGTGATTGATCAAACACGGACTTTTCCATCATTAGCTGTGGATTTGCCAGGGCATGGCGGTTCTCATTCAGAGCCATGCCAGAGTTTTTCACATTTTGATCAACAACTCAGCGAGCTTTTACAGTATCATCAAATTAATGAATACTACTTGGTTGGCTATTCACTCGGTGCTCGGCTCGCAATGCATTTTGCCTGTCACTATCTGCCTAACGGGCTATTAGGTTTAGTGATTGAAGGCGGGAATGTGGGGTTAGCCAATGAACAAGAACGTGTCGCTCGAGCTGCTAGTGATAGGGCATGGGCGCAACGTTTTCGTTCAGAACCCATTGAAGACGTATTAGATGATTGGTATCAACAAACTGTATTTGCTGATTTGTCAGTCACTCAGCGCCAACAGTTAATTCAGTTACGTGGACAAAATAACCCACACAGTATTGCAGCTATGCTAGAAAATACATCATTAGCAAAGCAACCTTTTTTGGCGGACAAATTACGTCAATTAATCTGCCCTTATCGTTATTTTTGTGGCGAAAAGGATCAAAAATTTCGAAGCGTTTCGCAACAATATGCTTTGCCGTTAACGCTGATTGAAAATGCAGGGCATAATGCACATCGGGAAAACCCCATGGGCTTTGCAACTGCACTACACCATTTTTTATCACACCGTGGTTAAAGGAATCTGATAATGATTTATCCAAGCGAAGAAAAATTATACGCACCAATTGAATGGCAAGATTGCTCTACAGGGTTTGAAGATATTCGCTATCATAAATCTCCTGAAGGAATTGCTAAAATTACGATTAACCGTCCAGAGGTGCGTAATGCTTTTCGTCCACAAACCGTGAAAGAAATGATCCAAGCACTGTCAGATGCACGTTATGATGACCAAGTCGGAACTATCATTTTAACGGGCGAAGGTGAAAAAGCATTCTGTGCCGGTGGTGACCAAAAAATCCGTGGTGACTACGGCGGGTATCGTGATGAGAGTGGAACTCACCATTTAAACGTTCTTGATTTTCAACGCCAAATTCGGACTTGCCCAAAACCTGTGGTTGCGATGGTCGCAGGTTTCTCAATTGGTGGTGGCCATGTGTTACATATGATGTGTGACCTGACTATTGCTGCGGATAACGCAATATTTGGTCAAACTGGGCCAAAAGTCGGTTCATTTGATGGCGGCTGGGGCGCATCCTATATGGCGCGTATCGTTGGGCAGAAAAAGGCGCGTGAAATCTGGTTTTTATGCCGCCAATACAATGCACAAGAAGCATTAGATATGGGCTTGGTTAACACAGTTGTCCCATACGCAGATCTTGAAAAAGAAACCGTGCGTTGGTGCCGTGAAATGCTAGAAAATAGCCCAATGGCATTACGTTGCTTAAAAGCGGCATTAAATGCGGATTGTGATGGTCAGGCTGGCCTGCAAGAATTAGCCGGTAATGCCACTATGTTGTTCTATATGACAGATGAAGGGCAAGAAGGTCGTAATGCCTTTAATGAAAAACGTGCTCCAGACTTCTCTAAATATAAGCGTAATCCATAATGCGTAAAGCCCGTATTTATTCGTTCAGCCTGCCAATGGAGGCAGGCGTTATCCTTCGTTATCAGCGACTAAAAACTCGGGATGGGCTTTTAGTGTGTTTACAAGATGGGGATAATGAAGGTTGGGGAGAAATTTCGCCTCTACCTGAATTCAGTCGTGAAACATTAGAAGAAGCAACCGCCGAAACTATTAAGCGAATGAATGAATGGGTGAAAGAAGGCAAAATTTCTAATAGTCTACTACCCTCTGTTGCTTTTGGCTGTAGCTGTGCTCTAGCGGAGTTAACAGGGGAGCTACCGAAAGAGGCTGATTATCGCAAAGCACCGCTGTGCAGTGGTGACCCTGATGACCTCATTTTGAGCCTTGATGCAATGGAAGGCGAAAAGGTTGCAAAGGTAAAAGTTGGGCTCTATGAAGCTGTGCGTGATGGCATGGTGGTTAACTTATTACTAGAGGCCGTTCCAGAACTGAAACTGCGCTTGGATGCGAATCGCAGTTGGACTCGAACAAAAGCTGACGGTTTTGCTAAATATGTTAACCCAGATTACCGTGACCGTATCGCATTCTTAGAAGAGCCGTGCAAAACCCGTGAAGAGTCACTGCAATTTGCAGCGGATACTGGCATTAGTATCGCTTGGGATGAAAGTGTACGAGAAGAAGGCTTTATGGTTGAGGCGCAGGAAGGCGTTTCTGCGATTGTAATTAAACCAACACTGACAGGCAGCTTATCTTATTGCCGCTACTTAGTAGAAGAAGCGCATCGCTTAGGATTACAAGCCGTGATCAGTTCATCCATTGAAAGTAGCTTTGGTTTAACGCAACTTGCTCGTGTAGCACATTGGCTAACGCCAAATACCATTCCAGGCTTAGATACGGTATCACTTATTCAATCTCAATTGATACGGCCTTGGCCTCAATGTGATATTCCGCTCCAGCAGTTAGATGATTTAACGCTTGTATGGCAGAACTAGATAACTTTAAAGATTGGCTTTGGCAACACTGGGCCAATCTTCGTCCCAATGCGATCGCCCTTGTAACTGAGTCCCAAAGTATGACTTGGGAAAGTGTAAGCCAACAAGTTACTGACCTTAAAACTTACTTTTTAATGCAAGGTGTAACACAAGGGCAGTGTATCGTTTTGCGTGGGAAAAATTCAGTTGACTTATTATTGAGTCAACTGGCACTTATTGCGTGTGGCGCTCGAGTCTTACCGTTAAATCCCCGCCTCCCAGAACGGTTATTAGCAGAATTACTGCCTCATCTTAATGTTAGCGCAGCCATTGATTTTACTGATGAATCAAATTTATTAGCCAATTATCGCCATTTAGATTATCAACTCTATTATCATTTTATTGGTGATGAAAAGGTTGCTCCGGTTGTTTTTCAAGAGGCTATTCAGCAGCCTGCTACTCTGATTTTAACATCGGGGTCGACAGGTCTACCTAAAGCCGCCGTTCACAGTGTTGCAGCTCACCTCAATAGCGCTGCCGGTGTTGTTAATATGATGAATTACCAGCAAGATGATTGTTGGTTACTCTCGCTGCCGTTATTCCATGTATCTGGTCAGGGTATTGTTTGGCGTTGGCTTTTGCAAGGCGGCGCACTTGCGGTAAAAAATCTCCCTTTAGCCCAGGCATTACATGGGGTGACTCATGCCTCTTTGGTGCCGACCCAGCTATGGCGTTTATTGAATGATAACTCAATGGCGAATATCGCGTTGAAAGCCGTTTTATTGGGCGGAGCCAGTATCCCTTCAACACTCACGGACTTGGCACAACAACATGGAATTGCGTGTTGGAGTGGCTATGGGATGACAGAAATGGCTTCTACAGTTTGTGCTAAACGGGCAGATGGCAAGAAAGGCGTTGGTTTACCCTTAAAAGGTAAGCAAATTCGTCTTGTGGGTGGTGAAATTCAAATCCAATCAGACAGCCAAGCGCTTGGTTATTGGTTTGATGGGCAAATTCACCCTTTAAATTGCCTAGATAACTGGTTTAAAACCAACGATAAAGGAGCATTTATTGATGGTGAGTATCAGATCCTTGGTCGTTTAGATAATTTATTTATCAGTGGTGGGGAATGTGTTCAACCAGAAGATATCGAGTCAGTCATCAATTCATACCCTGATATCAGCCAAAGTTTTATTATCCCCATTGATGATGTGCAATTTGGGCAACGCCCTGTCGCGGTTATTGAAGCAAATGAGTCCGTAGGTTTACATCAGCTGGCGGATTGGCTAAAAGATAAACTCGCACCATACCAATATCCTATGGCCTTTTATTATTTAGACCCTGAATTGAAAGCTGGGGGAATAAAAGTGTCGAGACAACAAGTGAAAAAGTGGTTGTTAGCTAGAATGCAGGAATAGGGTGAAATAGTGGTGGGGTTATCCCCACCACTTAATAAATTACACTATTTTAGTGCTTTTAATGCTTTTTCAACACCAGCGCCGTATTCTGGGTGAACTTGTTTAAATAACTCGATTTGGCGCACTTGAGTGGCTTCTGTCGCGTCAATCAGTTCGCCCGCAATACGTTTAAACATACGTTGGTGCTCGGCATCATCTAATAACTCATATAATGCACGTGGTTGGCTGAAGTAATCTTGGTCTTCGCGGTGATCCCAATGGTCAGCGGCACCTTCAATAGATAATGGCGGTTCGCTAAAGTCAGGTTGCTCTTGGAATAATCCTGCTTCATTTGGCTCATAGGTCACATGGTTGCCGCTATTACCGTCAACGCGCATTGCGCCATCACGGTGGTAATTATGGAATGGGCAACGTGGGGCATTCACTGGGATTTGGTGGTGGTTAACCCCAAGGCGATAACGATGGGCATCTCCATAGGAGAATAAACGGCCTTGTAACATTCTATCTGGTGAGAAACCGATACCCGGAACCACGTTAGCTGGGCTAAACGCCGCTTGTTCTACGTCAGCAAAGTAGTTGTCTGGATTACGATTAAGTTCAAAATAACCGACATCAATTAATGGATAATCTTTGTGCGGCCAAACTTTGGTTAAGTCAAATGGGTTATAAGGAACTTGAGAGGCCTCTTTCTCTGGCATAATTTGCACTTGCAAATTCCAGCGTGGGAAATCCCCTTTCTCAATGGATTCAAACAGATCGCGTTGTGAACTTTCTCTATCTTTACCGACTAATTGCTCTGCTTGTTCATCAGACAGATTCTGAATACCTTGTTGGCAACGGAAATGGAATTTAACCCAGAAGCGTTCATTATTACTGTTGATGAAACTATAAGTGTGGCTACCAAACCCGTGCATATGACGGTAACTTTGTGGTATACCACGGTCACTAGCATCAATGGTTAACTGGTGTAAAGATTCTGGTAACTGAGAGAAAAAGGCCCATTTATGTTCCATTGTACGCAGGTTAGAGCGAGGGTCGCGCTTAACTACGTGGTTTAAATCAGGGAATTTTAATGGGTCGCGGAAATAGAACACAGGGGTGTTGTTACCCACCATATCCCAGTTGCCTTCTTCAGTATAAAATTTTAATGCGAAACCACGAATATCACGTTCTGCGTCGGCAGCCCCGCGCTCACCTGCAACGGTAGAGAAGCGAGCAAACATTTCAGTTTTTTTCCCTATTTCAGAGAAAATTTTTGCGCGAGTATAGCGGCTAATATCATGAGTTACAGTAAACGTACCAAAAGCGCCAGAACCTTTTGCGTGCATGCGTCTTTCAGGGATCACTTCACGGTCAAAATGGGCAAGTTTCTCTAAAAACCAAACATCCTGTAATAACATTGGGCCACGTTTACCTGCTGTCATCACATTATTATTATTGGCGACCGGGGCGCCTGAGGCGGTAGTAAGGCCTTTCTTTTTCATCACAATGCTCCTTTGTTTGGATTAATGGACTACACAAACCTAACTAATAAGTTAATATTTTGTAAAAAATAAAAAACAGGACTACAATAAACTTGTAATTCAGTATAGTTATTATGGAATTGATTATCTAATTAATATAACCAATTACTGTGATTACCTGTGAAAAAACGGCACTCATCGCACTTTTTCGCACTAAAATTTTTGATTTGTGAAATTTTGTAATGAATAAAGTCGGCTTTTATAAAGGCTATAGCGTAAATCTAGGTAAGAATGGCTGAAAATAGGGTGAAATTCGCGTAGTATCCATAGGTAATAATATCAAGAGGATAAAATAATGCGCAAACTATTATTATTAGCAGCAGCGATGTCACCATTGTTCGTAGGTACTGCCCATGCAGTTTCAGTCAGTGCACAAGCGGGTGAACATTTTACTGAGCTGTCTGCAGGGTTAGGTAACCAAAATGCAGGGTTAGCATTTAACGGTTCTTGGGCTCGTAGTGACCATGATGGGCAAACGGGTAGTATTGGTGCCACATTTGGTTTACCTGTTGGGCCTTTCTCTGCATTTGTAGGGGGGAAAGGGTTATATTTATCACCGGATCACAATAGTAGTGGCGCTGCATTAGCGGTTGGTGGTGGGTTAAATTGGCAGGCTATGCCTTCATTAAATATTTATGGTGAAGCGTATGGTGCTCCTGAGTCATTGACTTCAGGTAGCAAGTCTTACGTCGAAGCGAAAGCGGGGGCGCGTTATACCGTATTTAAACCTTTATCTATTGATGCCGGATATCGTTTGATTGAAATGAAAGGAACTCATGGCAATAGTAGCGATAAAGTTGCCGATGGCTGGTATGTAGGGGCAGGCCTTTCATTCTAAGAATGTTGAATTTCTTTGGTTAAATTTATTAGATTTAACCGTTTGAATCTCGAAAAAAACCGCCAAATACTACGTTTGGCGGTTTTTTTGTGTCTTTAATTTTATTAAAAAGCAAATAAGTTAGCCAACGTTTGGTAAAAATCCGGCAACAATCGAAAATTGGATAGCAATTACGGCGATACCACATACCAACACTAAAACTAAAATAGGCGTACCGCCTTTAACTTGATACCCACCTTGGGTTTCTAATTTACGTACACGCAGTGTTAACAGTGCAGGAATAATCAGTGCTAAGACTGAGAGCGCGACAGCGGCATAAGTTAATGCTTGTACGAAACTACTAAAGAATAGGGCGGCTAATAATGGCGGAACAAAGGTAAGCAAGCCTGTTTGTACACGACCGATAAAATGATTACTCCGTTTGAACAAATCTGCGAGGTAATCAAATAAGCCCAATGCAACACCTAAGAAGGACGTTGCTAACGCTAAATCCATAAATAGGCTGACGGCAATATTGACTCGAGGTGTAGCAACAACATCGCGAATCGCGGTAAGTAACCCATTAAGGCCAGACTCCTGCGCTAAGATCCCGATAAAGGTGTGTGATGGAATAGAACCTAACGTAGCGATTTGCCATAGAATATAAGCTACTAAAGGAATTGCGCTTCCGGTAATGAAAATCATACGTAATTTACGTACATCTCCATTCATATAGTTAACTAAACTCGGTACGCTACCATGGAAACCAAAAGAGGTAAAAATAACTGGCACTGCGGCCAAAACAAGGCCTTTTTCAATCGGCATAGTGCTTAAGTTTACCACTTCAGCATGTGGCATCATCACAACGAGCATGATGACCAAAAAAATCGTTTTTGCTGTAAATAAAATACGGTTAATAAAATCGACTGAATGTGTGCCAATGCACACGACTGCACCACCAATAATAGTAAATGCGATAATGGCAGTGTTGGTTGAAATGTTAATTCCCCACCAAGAAGACAGGCTATCTGAAATTAATACGCCTGCACCACCTATGTAAGCGGTTGTTAATGCGTACATTAATAGCAGCATACTGAGCCCAGTCACTATTTGGCCAACAGGACCCAGATATTTTTTAGCGACGGAGCCTAGGCCCATATTTGCAGGGTTATGCTGATACACTTCGACTAATAGTAATGAGGTATAACTCATTAACATCCATAATCCAACAAGCAAGCAAACGATGCCTGTGAAACCGACTCCTGCAGCGGCAAGTGGCATTGCCAACATCCCTGCACCTATTGTTGTCCCTGCAACGATTAACACACTGCCAAGCGTACGATTCTTCACAAGTTCCTCTGATTGAATTTCAATAATTAACAAGTGATGCAGATTATGCGATCGAAAGTTCGCTGTCAAATGTAAATTACAGCTGGTGTAATTATAAGTTTACACTGATAATCAAGTAGATAGCGAAACTAAAGACAATAATCAGGGTTAATTAAGTGAAGAAAAAATGATGATTTATAGTGACTAAAGGTAAATTTAAATGGGGTGGTTTGTTAAAAAAGGTGTGGTAATTAGTTGATTTTTATTAAAATGGCAGCTAACTGTACAGTATGTCAGTTACTTAATGTAAATTATGTGATGAGGTCAAAATAAAAGCATAAAAAATAAAACTAAATTGATTTTGAAGTTATCATAAATCAAATTAATGCTTGAAAATCATCCCGATAATATATGCAAACATATATATAAAGGATGGAACTATGGACTTTATGATTCAACTCGCCATTATCCTTGTTTGCTTATTCTATGGAGCAAAAAAAGGGGGGAATGGCACTCGGGCTATTAGGTGGTGTTGGCCTAGTTATCTTAGTTTTTGGTTTTGGTTTACCGCCTGGAAAACCGCCTGTTGATGTTATGCTTGTTATCATTGCTGTTGTTGCCGCATCAGCGACGTTACAAGCATCAGGCGGTTTAGATGTCATGCTGCAAATTGCAGAACGACTACTGCGGAAAAACCCTAAGTACATTTCTATTGTGGCACCTTTTGTGACATGTATCTTAACCATTTTGTGTGGTACAGGGCATGTGGTATATACGATTTTACCTATCATCTACGATGCGGCGATTAAAAATAATATCCGTCCAGAAAGACCGATGGCCGCGAGTAGTATTGGCGCACAAATGGGGATTATCGCCAGTCCAGTTTCAGTCGCGGTTGTTTCACTAGTAGCAATGCTAAATGGTGTGACAATCAATGGTAAGTCACTCGAATTTTTGGATTTATTAGCAATTACTATCCCATCAACGTTAATTGGTATTTTAGCTATTGGTATTTTCAGTTGGTTTAGAGGAAAAGATCTCGATAAAGACCCTGTATTCCAAGAGTTTATATCAGTCCCTGAAAACCATGATTATGTTTATGGTGACAGTGTGACACTGCTAAATACAAAATTACCGAAAATTAACTGGGTCGCGATGTGGATTTTTTTAGCCTCTATCGCAGTTGTTGCACTACTTGGCGCATTCTCTGAACTAAGGCCGCTAGTTAATGGTAAGCCGTTATCTATGGTTTTAGTCATCCAGATGTTTATGTTATTAGCGGGTGCGCTAATTATCATTATCTGTAAGACCAATCCTGGGCAAATTTCAAAGAATGAAGTATTCCGTTCAGGGATGATTGCTATCGTGGCGGTGTATGGTATCGCTTGGATGGCGGAAACCATGTTCGGCGCACACATGGATGAAATTAAAGGAACGTTAGGTTCTTTAGTGAAAGATTTCCCTTGGGCTTATGCCGTCATCTTGTTATTAGTTTCTAAGTTTGTTAACTCTCAAGCCGCTGCACTAGCCGCTGTTGTACCAATTGCATTAGGTATTGGTGTTGACCCTGCCTATATTATCGCTTCTGCGCCTGCGTGTTATGGTTACTACATTTTACCGACTTATCCAAGTGATCTTGCGGCAATTCAATTTGACCGTTCTGGAACAACGCGTATTGGTAAATTTGTTATCAACCACAGTTTCATTCTACCGGGGTTAATTGGGGTGGGCGTGTCTTGTGTGTTTGGCTGGGTATTTGCAGGTTTATATGGTTATTTATAATCAATAAATTAAGTAAATAAATAGTGATTGCACAGGTAACGGGTAGACCGCTGTGCAATCACCTATTTTAAATTAACCAATTTCAATATCAGACAATGGATGGCAGCAGCAGGGAAGGATCTCGCCATCTTGTACAAATGCGATAGGTTTTTGCTTATAGCCCACTTTACCATGCAATAATGTCACTCCGGCATGAACCGCAGTAGCCTTCACGGCATTGGTATTCTACAGGAATACGGCTGTCTTCTAAGGCTTCCAGCAAACAGGAGTGAACTTCGGTATGGTAGGGGACTTGAACACCCTGCGTTAACCGCAGGGTGATTTTATGGCTTGCCATACTTACAGTTCGAAGTCGCTCAAATCGTCGGTATCGAC
The DNA here is from genome assembly GCA_900455085.1 of Providencia rettgeri. NCBI lineage: Bacteria > Pseudomonadati > Pseudomonadota > Gammaproteobacteria > Enterobacterales > Morganellaceae > Providencia > Providencia rettgeri. The sequence goes on from UGTZ01000001.1 coordinate 1,880,169, forward strand.
TTGAGAGTCAATTTGGCCGACTAAATAAGAACTCACTTCAACCTCTTGAGGTGCAACTTGTACGTTATCAGACACCAACCATGCGTTGATCCATGGAATTGGGTTTGAACGTGCTTCAAATGGCAATTTCAGGCCAACAGCTTGCATGCGAATGTTAGTAATATATTCAACATATTGGCATAAAATATCTTTATTTAAACCAATCATAGAGCCTTCGCTGAATAGGTAGTCAGCCCACTCTTTTTCTTGCTCTGCTGCTTGAACGAACAAGTCATAACACTCTTGTTCGCACTCTGCCGCGATTTCGGCCATTTCTGGGTCATCTTGCCCTGAGCGCAACAGGTTCAACATGTGTTGTGTTCCAGTTAAGTGCAGCGCTTCATCACGTGCGATTAGCTTGATGATTTTAGCATTTCCTTCCATCAGTTCGCGTTCAGCAAACGCAAATGAACAGGCAAAGCTAACATAGAAACGGATGGCTTCGAGCGCATTAACGCTCATTAGGCACAGATACAGCTGTTTCTTCAATTGACGTAAAGAAACAGTGACTTGTTTGCCGTTACAAGTATGCGTGCCTTCACCAAACATATGATAGTAATTGGTCATTTCGATCAGGTCATCGTAAAAACCAGAAATATCTTTAGCACGCTTTAAAATTTCTTCATTTTCAACGATATCGTCAAAAATAATGGCTGGGTCATTCACTATATTACGAATAATGTGTGTATATGAACGTGAGTGGATAGTTTCAGAAAACGCCCACGTTTCAACCCAAGTTTCCAGTTCAGGAATCGAAATCAGCGGCAATAATGCCACATTAGGGCTGCGGCCCTGAATAGAGTCCAGCAGCGTTTGGTATTTCAGATTACTGATAAAAATATGTTTTTCGTGATCTGGCAACGCATTATAGTCAATACGGTCGCGAGATACGTCAACTTCTTCAGGGCGCCAGAAAAACGACAATTGTTTTTCAATCAGCTTTTCAAAAATAGGGTACTTTTGCTGATCATAGCGCGCCACGTTAACTGGTTGGCCGAAAAACATCGGCTCCAGCATTTGGTCATTCTTTTTCTGTGAAAACGTTGTATATGTGTGTGACATAACAATTCCTATTAAATTTTACACGCGCCGCCTTCGCAATCGGAATCCGCTGACTCAACAACTTCTTCCAGATCGCCCTGAACATCTTCCGCCCCATCGCGGGTGTTATGGTAGTAAAGTGTTTTCACACCAAACTTATAGGCGAGCAATAAATCTTTTAGCAATTGGTTCATTGGTACTTTGCCGCTCTCAAAACGAGTCGGGTCATAGTTTGTGTTAGCAGAAATCGACTGGTCGATAAATTTCTGCATGATACCAACGAGTTGTAAATAGCCACTGTTTGAAGGCATTTGCCATAGTAGCTCGTATGCGCCTTTCAGATTTTCGTAATCTGGCACTACTTGACGCAAAATACCATCTTTAGAGGCTTTAATACTGATATAACCACGTGGTGGCTCAATACCATTGGTTGCGTTAGAAATTTGTGATGATGTCTCTGAAGGCATCAATGCAGACAGTGTCGAGTTACGCAGACCATGTTGTTTAATATCTTGGCGTAAAGCTTCCCAATCGTAATGCAAAGGTTCATTAGTTAACTTATCGAGCTCTTTTTTATAGGTATCGATAGGTAAAACGCCTTGTGCATAAGTTGTTTCATTGAACCATGGGCAAGCACCTTGCTCTTTTGCTAACTCATTCGAGGCTTTTAATAGATAATACTGAATGGCTTCGAATGTTTTGTGCGTTAAGTTGTTCGCACTACCGTCAGAATAACGAACACCGTGCTTCGCGAGATAATAAGCGTAGTTAATCACCCCAATACCGAGTGTACGACGCCCCATTGAGCCTTGCTTCGCCGCAATGATTGGGTAATCTTGGTAGTCAAGCAGTGCATCAAGAGCACGAACAGCTAATATTGCCAGCTCTTCTAATTCATCTAGGCTATCAATCGCCCCTAAGTTAAATGCCGATAATGTACACAGCGCAATTTCACCGTTCTCGTCATTAATGTTATTTAATGGCTTAGTTGGCAGTGCAATTTCTAAACATAAGTTTGACTGACGAACAGGGGCAACCTGTGGGTCAAATGGGCTATGTGTATTACAGTGGTCAACGTTTTGAATATAGATTCGGCCAGTAGACGCACGTTCTTGCATCATTAATGAAAATAGCTCAACCGCTTTAACACTGGATTTGCGAATATTTTCATCTTGTTCGTATTTCACATATAAACGTTCAAATTCGTCTTGATCAGCGAAAAATGCATCATAAAGACCTGGAACGTCTGATGGACTGAATAATGTAATATCTTGGTTTTTAATCAAACGCTCATACATTAACTTGTTGAGTTGCACACCGTAATCCATATGGCGAACACGGTTACCTTCAACCCCACGATTATTTTTCAGTACCAATAAACTTTCAACTTCAAGGTGCCAAATAGGGTAGAACAAGGTTGCAGCACCACCACGAACGCCACCTTGCGAACAAGATTTCACCGCAGTTTGGAAGTGTTTATAGAACGGAATACAACCAGTGTGGAACGCTTCACCACCACGAATTGGGCTGCCTAATGCACGAATGCGGCCTGCATTTACCCCAATACCTGCACGCTGTGAGACATATTTCACAATTGCGCTTGAAGTGGCATTGATGGAATCTAAGCTGTCACCACACTCAATCAGTACACAAGAGCTGAATTGACGTGTAGGAGTACGTACCCCCGCCATAATTGGCGTAGGTAATGAAATTTTGAATGTTGAAACGGCGTCATAGAAACGGCGAATATAATCGAGACGCGTCTCTTTTGGGTAATGTGAAAATAGGCAAGCAGCAACTAAAATGTATAAAAACTGTGCGCTCTCATAGATTTCACCGGTAACGCGGTTTTGAACTAAATATTTCCCTTCAAGCTGTTTTACCGCAGCATAGGAAAAATTCATATCACGCCAATGGTCTATAAAGCTATCCATTTGCTCGAACTCTGCTTCAGAGTAGTCTTCCAGCAAATGCTTGTCATATTTCCCCATTTCGACGAGGTGTTTAACATGCTTATATAATGCAGGCGGTTCAAACTGGCCATAGGCTTTCTTGCGTAAGTTAAAAATAGCAAGACGTGCAGCTAAGTATTGGTAATCAGGTGTATCACCCGTAATTAAATCTGCTGCTGCTTTGATCATCGTTTCGTGAATGTCAGAAGTTCTGATCCCATCATAAAACTGAATCTGTGAACGTAACTCCACTTGAGAAACGGATACGTTACTTAGGCCTTCCGCGGCCCAGGTTATTACCTTGTGGATTTTGTCGAGATCAATGCGTTCTTTATGTCCATCACGCTTTGTGACTAACAGACTCTGGTTCATGAGCAAGTACACCTTGGTTGAACTACAAATGGGTTAAAAAAACATAAAAAAGCTCATGGTGTAATGCCATGAGGCTAGTAGTGTTATGTTTGCTTGTACCACTATATGTAGTAGTTTGTTTAGAATACCATAACAAGATAATGTTAATATGTGATTTTATCAAGTGAACAAATTAGAGGGATCTTGTGGATAACTGGTTGGATAAGAAAACAGATCATGTCGGTAAGCTGCATGGTAAAAGGCATTAATAAAAAAAATGCTTCCGACATGAGGACTAAAATAAATTTTGTAAACTGCGATCGTTTGCTGCTTTCTTAAACGTACTGCTTGTGATTTATTCTTTTCACGACTAAATGACTATTCGCTCACAGTATGCAGCATATAATTTACATCAACATTTGGCCCTAGCCAGAATTTATCCGTTAATGGGTTGAAGTGTAACCCTATGATATGTTTATCTTTCAGTGGTGTTCCGTCAATCCAGCCAATTAACTCAGAAGGGCGAATAAATTTGTTGGCATCATGAGTCCCTTTAGGCACGATTTTCATAATATATTCAGCGGCGACAACAGCCATTAACCATGCTTTTTTTGTTACGGTTAATGGTTGAAAAAATCACGTGTCCACCTGGTTTCACTAATTTAGCGCAAGCTCTAACGACAGACTGAGGGTCCGGAACATGTTCAAGCATCTCCATACATGTGACAACATCATAGGCTTGAGAGTGCTTGTCAGCGTGCTGTTCGACGGTTTCTTGGACATATTCAACCGGAATACCGGACTCAAGAGAATGTAAGCGTGCGACCATTAAGGGTTCAGCCCCCATATCAAGGCCGGTGACTTCTGCACCTTCACGCGCCATACTTTCGGATAAAATGCCACCGCCACAACCAACATCAAGAATTTTTTTACCGAAAACACCGTCTACACGCTGCATAATATAACCTAAGCGTAAAGGGTTGATGCGGTGTAGTGGGGCAAATTCCCCTTCTAAATCCCACCAACGGGAAGCGATGGACTCAAATTTCTCGATCTCTTGCTTATCGACGTTAAGGTACGTTGGGGTTTGGGTGTCATTCATACAAAGAAGCTCCTATTTTTAACCTATTCCCTAAAGCCTATTAACGATAATTATATTTAAACTATGTTCAGTAGGGGGAGATAGCGGCCCGATAAGAATTGATGGCTAAAATATAAACAACAATGCAGTTATTGCAGTTATTAATTGATAAACCCTCAAGTTTCGGACACATAAACTTAATTTTCCGCTATTATACATAGCTTGGAAGACAAATACCCGTCTCTTATTTTTATTAAATTGGCGAATTGTGGTATAGTTCTACTCTTTGAATCCGAAGTTATGAGGGACAGTGGTTCCATGAGCGAGATTGCCAGAGAAATCACACCAGTTAATATCGAAGAAGAGCTTAAAAGTTCGTATTTGGATTATGCAATGTCCGTTATTGTCGGCCGTGCACTTCCAGATGTTCGAGATGGACTGAAGCCAGTACACCGCAGAGTACTGTTTGCGATGAATGTATTGGGAAATGATTGGAATAAACCCTATAAAAAATCTGCCCGTATTGTTGGGGACGTCATCGGTAAATACCATCCACATGGTGATAGCGCTGTTTACGAGACAATCGTTCGTCTAGCACAGCCTTTCTCAATGCGTTACATGCTGGTTGATGGTCAGGGAAACTTCGGTTCAGTTGACGGAGACTCCGCAGCGGCAATGCGTTATACGGAAATCCGTATGGCGAAAATTGCCCATGAGCTACTGGCTGACCTTGAAAAAGAAACCGTTGATTTCGTTCCAAACTATGATGGAACAGAGCAAATTCCTGAAGTTATGCCGACGAAAATCCCCAACCTTTTGGTTAATGGGTCGTCCGGTATTGCTGTTGGGATGGCAACCAATATTCCACCTCACAATTTAGGGGAAGTGATTAACGGTTGTCTTGCCTATATAGAAGATGAAGACATCAGTATTGAAGGCTTAATGGAGCACATTCCAGGGCCTGACTTCCCTACAGCGGCGATTATCAACGGCCGTCGTGGGATTATTGATGCATATCGTACAGGGCGTGGCAAGGTCTATATCCGTGCAAGCGCTGAAGTGGAAGTCGATGAGAAAAATGGTCGTGAAACCATTATTGTCAGCGAAATCCCTTATCAAGTGAATAAAGCTCGCTTGATTGAAAAAATTGCAGAATTAGTTAAAGACAAACGCGTTGAAGGTATCAGTGCACTGCGTGACGAGTCGGATAAAGACGGTATGCGCATTGTTATTGAAGTTAAACGCGATGCGGTGGGTGAAGTTGTACTAAACAACTTATATTCATTGACCCAATTGCAAGTTTCTTTTGGTATCAATATGGTAGCTCTACATCAAGGGCAACCCAAAATACTGAATTTAAAAGATATCATTGCTGCTTTTGTGCGTCACCGTCGTGAAGTTGTCACTCGTCGTACGATTTTTGAATTACGCAAAGCGCGTGACCGTGCTCATATCCTTGAAGCATTAGCAATCGCCTTGGCTAATATTGACCCAATTATTGAACTGATCCGTAAAGCACCAACGCCTGCTGAAGCAAAAGCAGGGCTAATTGCACGTTCTTGGGATCTGGGTAATGTTGCTGCGATGCTAGAACGCGCGGGTGATGACGCCGCTCGTCCTGAGTGGTTAGAGCCTCAGTTTGGTGTGCATGAAGGGCAATATTTCCTGACTGAACAACAAGCCCAAGCTATTTTGGACTTACGCCTCCAAAAATTAACGGGCCTTGAGCACGAAAAATTACTGGAAGAGTACCGTGAACTTCTAGTACAAATTGAAGCTTTACTGTTTATTTTACGCAGCCCTGAACGTTTGATGGAAGTGATTCGCGAAGAGTTAGAAATTATTCGTGATACCTACAACGACCCTCGTCGTACAGAAATTACAGAAAATACTGCAGACATCAATATTGAAGATTTGATCAACCAAGAAGATGTAGTGGTGACATTATCTCATCAAGGTTATGTGAAATATCAGCCTCTGTCTGATTACGAAGCACAGCGCCGTGGTGGTAAAGGTAAGTCTGCGGCAAGAACTAAAGACGAAGACTTCATTGAACGATTATTGGTCGCCAATACACATGACACCATCTTGTGTTTCTCAAGCCGTGGTCGGTTATATTGGATGAAAGTTTACCAATTACCAGAAGCGAGCCGTGGCGCTCGTGGTCGCCCAATTGTTAACTTATTACCACTAGAGCAAGATGAGCGTATTACGGCCATCTTACCTGTACGTGAATATGAAGAGGGTTACAACGTCTTCATGGCAACGGCGAGTGGTACGGTGAAGAAAACTCCTTTACAAGAGTTTAGTCGCCCAAGAAGTGCCGGTATTATTGCGGTGAACTTGAATGACGGTGATGAACTGATTGGTGTTGATTTAACAGATGGTTCAAACGAAGTCATGCTGTTTTCAGCTCAGGGTAAAGTTGTGCGCTTCGCTGAAGATGCCGTTCGTCCTATGGGACGTACCGCAACAGGTGTACGTGGTATTAAATTAATGGATAACGACAAAGTCGTTTCTTTGATTATTCCACGTGGAGAAGGGCATATCTTAACTGTGACAGAAAATGGTTACGGTAAACGTACTGAAGAAGCTGAATACCCAACTAAATCTCGTGCAACTCAAGGGGTTATCTCCATTAAAGTGAGTGAGCGAAACGGGAATGTAGTTGGCGCGATTCAGGTTGATGAAACAGACCAAATCATGATGATCACGGATGCCGGCACATTAGTTCGTACACGGGTGTCTGAAGTGAGCGTCGTTGGCCGTAATACTCAAGGTGTTACCTTGATTAGAACCGCTGAAGATGAAAAAGTTGTTGGTTTGCAGCGCGTTGCTGAAACAGATGACGATGAAAACAATGATGATGAGATTGCAAATGAAAACACTGAAGAAAATGGTGTTGATGATGCAAATATCGACGATCAAGAGTAATCATCGCGTTTAATTTAATGAACGGGTAGCGTAATTAGCTGCCCGTTTTAGTTTCTAACCTTAATGTCTTAATTTTAATACTTTTCATGTTAGTCGCTTTTTTATCATGTAATCGAGTATAATTAGCAGTCATAGTATCGAATATACAGGAAAGCGCTTGAGATATTTACCCTCGTTTAAAACATCACTTAGACTTTCTCGGGATTTATTTCGTATCCTCGGCTTGATGTTGTGGGGTATGGGCGTTTTTATTACTTTATTCTTCCTTTATTCGCAATTTAATGAATACAAATCGGACATTCGTCAACAGTTCTATTCGGGTTATGAAAACCTGCAAGCCTATATTCAACAAACCGGAGCGACACTTAATTCTATCCAGTCAATGACTGAGCTATATCGAGTAAAGCTACAAGAATCGACAGAAGTAAAGAATCTTCCAAGTAAATTTCTCGAATTACCGAACGCATCTAATTACTCTTTCTATAAATTAACGCCGAATACGGATTGTGATTATTTTAGAGATAGAGCAGAGAATTACTTGCAGGCTTTTGAACAACTGAATTACTTTTGGAAAGAGAGTATTGCTGCACCTCAAGCTTTAAACCATGTCTTTTTAGTTGGTTCAAGAAGTTATTGTATGGTGGATTATCCGATCCGCTCAACAATATCTGATATCGAAATACTCAAAAAAGTCAGCTATGAAAGTGTGCGGACTTACCAAGGCTTGAGGTTACAAGGAAAAGAGCGCAATTTATTTACAATTATGCATGGTGCACAGCCAGATTATGGGCAAGTTTACTTAATTCAGGCAATCAAGCACGATAACATGCTGCCTGCGTTTATTGGGTTAGAACGTTCAATTAACTTGAATCAATTCAATATACGCCGAAATAAAGCTATCGAAATACTAATAATTAACGACTATAACCAGCCTGTTTTATATTCTCCTATCGATATCAACCCTAAGAGCTCAGCGCTACTCAATATTTCAGAGCCTTCATTTTTTGGTTTTAACTCAGATTATTCAAAATTAATCTTCAAAAAACGCTTACTGCCCTCTCAAATTACGGTCATTTTCTCCATTGCGACATCTGAAATATTAACTAGTTTAGAAAATACTATTTTTTACGGTATTGTCCTTAATATTTTTACGGGGGGGCTAATTTTCTTTTTAATTTGGTTACTTGAAAGGAAAATGCTAGAACCTGCAGAGAACACCGCGATACGGCTTGAAGAGCATGAACAATTCAATCACAAAATAGTGGCATCAGCACCTGTCGGTATCATCATTTTAAGATTAACCGATGGAGGTAATATCCTTAGTAATGAATTAGCTCATGACTATTTCCGGCTATTAAATGAAGATGATAAACAGCGAATATTAACAATCATTCGCCAAAAAACGAGCAATTATATTGATGTGGTGACAACCAATGGGACACATTTACAAATTAGCTTTGTAAACTCTCGTTATCAGAATGAAGATGTCGCTATTTGTGTATTAGTGGACATCAGTATTCGTGTTCAAATGGAAAAATCGTTGCAAGATGTAGCCGATGCAGCGGAACAAGCGAACCATGCTAAGTCGATGTTCTTAGCGACAGTAAGCCATGAATTAAGAACGCCGTTATATGGCATTATTGGTAACATAGAATTGCTACAACGTTATGAGTTATCTGAGAAAGCGACACGTTTGGTTTCCACTATGGATAACTCATCGTCGCTTTTATTACAGATTATTAGTGATATTTTGGACTTTTCAAAAATTGAATCTAAGCAGTTGAAAATAGAAAGCAAACTGTTTAATTGTCGTGAAGTTTTTGAGTTCGTATTAGCGAACTACTTGCCATTAGTGACTAAGAAAAAAATATCATTATATTCCTATATTGAACCTAACATTCCAGACCTAATATTGAACGATTCTGTGCGTTTACAACAAGTGGTTTCTAATATTGTTAATAATAGTATTAAGTTTACAGAATCAGGTTTCGTATTACTGTATGTTTGGAAAGATGAAAATTATTTAAAGATAGAAATACGTGACTCAGGAATTGGAATGACCCATGCAGTAGTCATGCAGTTGTTTGATCCATTCTTTCAAGTTTATGACAAAAATAATATAGGTCATAAAGGAACAGGTTTAGGTTTAGCGATTTGTGAAAAACTGATTAACCTCATGGATGGTGATATTGAGGTCAATTCCCAAATTGGGCTTGGTAGCTCATTTACTATTCGTATTCCTTTATATGGTCAAGAATATATTAAGAAAAACATTCCAGAATATCGTGCACATTATCGTATTGCTATCTCGTGCCGAAATGAATTTTTAATGAATTTTCTTTTACGCTTGTTAAGTCACGAGCAATTTACGGTTGTGGGTCATCACTCCGATTGATAAAACACAAAAATTATGACCTGCTAATAACCGATTATGAGTATACCGGAGGTATAACCTGTGAAGATCATATCCAGTTATCAAGTTTTTATGCCGGTGAACTTCACGAAATAAAATCACACCAATGGATTTATAATACATATCAATTAGATAAGTTGCCTGTTTTAATTGATAAAGTCATCATGAAAACGATTGAGCAATCGCAGAAAAATAATATAGCAAATCAACCATTGGTTGCTGATAATTCGTTAGGTGAATACCATGTGTTAATTGTCGATGACCACCCAATTAACCGAGCATTATTGAGTGAACAATTAGCGTCTATCGGTTTTACTACAGGCACTGCAATAGATGGATTAGATGCACTAAAATATCTAAATAATCATCACGTTGATATTGTTTTAACGGATGTAAATATGCCAAATATGGATGGTTATCAGCTGGCAAAAGAACTGCGGCGCTTAGAGTTTAGCTTACCCGTTATCGCATTAACTGCTAATGCAATGGCAGAAGAAAAGCAACGCTGTATTAATGCAGGAATGAATGATTGTTTGTCAAAACCAACAACAATTGCAATTTTACGAGAGACCCTGACGCGCTACTGTTAAATATACTTAAAGATGAATGCAAAAATAAAAACCCATAACTGGGTTTTTATTGGTGTAGTCTTATCATTGAAATGAAACTCACTCTGAAGGCGAGTTATCAATACTTACAGAAGAAAGGTAATTTAGCAGCGCAATATCATTTTCAACGCCTAATTTCAGCATGGCTGATTTTTTCTGGCTACTGATCGTTTTTATGCTACGGTTAAGTTTTTTCGCAATTTCAGTGACTAAAAAGCCTTCAGCAAATAAACGTAGTACTTCACTTTCTTTTGGTGATAAGCGTTTATCGCCGTAGCCACTTGCATTGACTTTTTCCAGTAGCTTACTCACACTTTCTGGCGTGAATTTTTTGCCTTTCTGTAAAGCGGCTAAAGCTTTAGGTAAATCAGCTGGTGCGCCTTGTTTTAACACTATCCCTTCAATATCCAGCTCTAATATTGCGCTAAGAATGGCTGGGTTATTGTTCATTGTGAGAACAATGATTGATAGATCAGGATAATGCCGTTTGATGTATTTGATTAAAGTAATACCATCGCCATATTTATCACCTGGCATTGATAAATCAGTAACTAGCACGTCTGCATTTAAGCGTGCTAAGTTATTAATCAAAGAGGTTGAGTCCTCAAATTCCCCTACGATATTCACCCATTCAATTTGTTCAAGTGATTTTCTGATGCCGAAAAGAACGATAGGGTGATCATCGGCAACAATGACATTTAGGTTATTCATATTATTGGTTACCTTCTGGCATTAGTTTTTTGACTGAATTATCCAGCATGCTAATGCAATTTTTTATTTCCAATCCGTTTTCATCTGCTATGTAACGCTCCAAATCTTCACAAAGCTTATGAAGAAAAGTAAATTCGAGCATAGCAAAAACTCCTTTTAAACGATGTGCAGTGTTTTTCAATTCGGTCAAATCCTCAACACTTTCACTATTATACAGTTTATTAATATCTATCGGTACTGTTGTGATAAACAAATCTAGATATCCACTATTTGCTAGTATTAATTGATAACTTGCAATTGCATCTTCTATTGATTCATTCGAGGTTCGTGAAACCGTTTGGTCATCAACATTGTGAAAAATCAGATTATTAGAATGCTCATGTTCATGATCCGTGTTTTCGATCAGTAATGAGATGGCATCAATTAATTCATCAGCAAAATTATAGTTAGCTTCGATGTAATGAGGTTGTAATTGGTTTATTCCTGAAAGAGTACCATTTACTTTAACAATATTTTCAAAATATTCCTCATTATTATCAGTTATCAAGAGATCCCAGTTGGTATGAGGGGAACTCTCACTTAAGTCCAAATATTCTGCTCCATAATTAGTTAATATATTCCTAACAATCCGTGAAATATCTGCATTATGTATGTTTAAGCGTATACAAACATCTTCCAATAAAGCCGGGTAGTCTTTAACTAGTAACTCTTTAGCTGCAGGTAGCGTAATTTCATAATGAGTGCCGATTGCATCACTAGAACGAATAGAAAAAGCACCATTCATTTTTTTTACCAGTAGTTTGCATAAATAAAATGTTATACCTGAACGTGTATAGTTAGAGGAATTTAAAATCTGTCCAGTAAAAGGACTTTGCAAATTACTCAGTTCTTGATTACTTACGCCAGTCCCACTGTCTCTAATATTCAGTAAGATGATATTTTTACTAGCATTATAAGATAACGTGAATGAAATTTTTCCAAAAGAGGTTGTTGCAATAGAATAATCCCAAATTAGCTGTATTAATTGCTTTAAATAATCCAGATTAGCCACGATAAGCGAATCTGGATTGAGATTATTATGAAAATAAAGCGCTAACCCTTTGTTATTACACTGCGATAAGTTTTGTTTTAAAAATTGACTCACAAGGTTACTGATAGAAACGTTCTCTGTTTTTACGGGGTCAGTTTGAGACTCAAGTTGATTTAATAAGTTAATATTTTTAAACCAGCGATTAATATGAAAAAGCTGATTTTCAATTTCTAAAATAAATGCACGATTATTTATATTGGCAATTTCGGATAGTTTGGTTAATTGATTATCAACTTTAATTAGTGAAGGCAATATTTCACTACACATATTCTCAAATACAGCTTTACGCATATGAATATTTTTTTTGTATTCGCGATTCGCTAATTCTTGGCGTTTTTGGGTTAATGCTTCTTTATCTTTATCCGTAATAATGAAGAGAACTGTATTGGATTTTGATATGTTATCGACAAGAACAACTTCATAGACAATATTTTCGATAGAAACTTGAATAACATCATGATTTTCCATGGCTATTTCTTTAATGTGAACCAGATCCATGGAAGGTAATAGTTGATTAGCAATATCATTGCTCAGAATTTTTTTGTTAGTGTTAAAGTCGTAAACTAAAATGCCGTACGAAATATGACTGATAATATCGCTAGTCAGTGCTTCATTAAAATTCAGTTCTTGCAACATATTTGTATTGGGAGAAATCAGGCGTTTACGGATAAAGAGCATAATCAGCAAAGCAAAAAAGATCATGATAAGCATGCCAGTCATTAGCCATAAGTTATAGCTAATGACATTAAAAATAATGCTTTTTAATGAAACATGGTAATAAAGTTGATAACTGGTACCGTCAATAGGGTGGGAGAAGATGAGGTTAGTTCCAACCCAAGTTGTATGAGACTCATTGCTTCCTGTGCTTGCAGGGCGTGTATTTATAGTAAAAAAATCCCCATTTAAATTTGGGGGGATCAGTGAATTGATCGAAATATCAAAAGATATGACGCTCGTTAACTGCCCTGGAGAATTAAACATCAGCCGATAAGTATAGTAATAAAGGTTATCAGGGGAGTATTTTTGAATATTTGAAATTATTTCCCGTCGATCTAACAATGTTGATTGTGTCAACATATCAGCGCGCTTTTCTTCTGCCGTTAAGGTGAGATAACTTTCTTTAAATCGTAGCTCAGGTTTAAGGATTGAATGGGTGGTTACTAAGACTAGTGTATTGTCTAACCCATTGAGATAATACATCGAGTTATATTCATTACGGGCACCCCAGACAATCTCCATATAATTTGCAAGCTTAGAGGCTAAAACATTACTACTTTGCTTATTATTACCAAATACAATGGCATCGATTGATTGGTTGGCGCTACTTAACCAAAAAATATCATGGCGCATTCCTGTCACAGTGAGATTATCGGCGGGAGGTACTGATGTCTTTTCATTGGCAATTTTGTAGATATGGCTCGCTTGATAACGATAATCTTCGATTTGATAGGCTAACCGACTCGCCATACTGTTCAAACTAGTCTGACGGCTTTGAACCAATGCTTGATAGTAGTTAAATAGCGATAAAAAAAGCATTACTATTAGCAACAGAATAAATGCTGCGAAAATACGAAAAAGAGTGTTTGGCTTTAATAATGATTGTTTGTACATACTGTAGCAAGTCGTCCCGTCGGCTAAAATATTATTAGATTAAAAATCATACGCCTAGAGAAAGGATAGACACCGATTTTGCACAGATACTACCATTTTTCTTGGGAAAGAGAGAGTGATTGAGTGAAGATTAGCCAAACGAAGTAAAAAAATCAATTTTTTTACTTTCAGGGGTAGACAAGTTGCAGGGATTCCTCCATAATCGCGCCCCATGGAGAGATGGCCGAGCGGTCGAAGGCAGCGGTCTTGAAAACCGCCGATGGGAAACCATCCTAGAGTTCGAATCTCTATCTCTCCGCCATATTCGCCGGCTTAGCTCAGTTGGTAGAGCAACTGACTTGTAATCAGTAGGTCACCAGTTCGACTCCGGTAGCCGGCACCAAATAAGAACCCGTTATTTTCCATAGTAATATGAAAGATAACGGGTTTTTTCTTGTTTGTAATTCATGTCATTTTACCCCTTCTAGTTGCTGATAAGTACATCGAGAACATCACCACTCAAATGATTTTAAAACAATGAGAGAGTAGATATGGCTGAGATGAAATTAAAATCTCAGATGGATATTCGGGTTAACGACAGAACTGGTAAGGAGAATAGTGAAAGGTGGTTAGGGTATCCCTATGATAGGAGGAGCTATCCACTCTATAAGTGGCTACAATCTTAGGCTAATTTACAGATCTTATGTTTTCTCATAGTAGTCTATGGTTGATGGCATCAAGTTGCTAAAAATAGCGACTAAATTGACAAATATAAGCAAAATAATCCGTAAAATGACAAAAATGCATATTAATAATGAGATTAATTAATCCATATATGTGATAATTTTGTCAATTCACTACTGTTTAAGTGATTACGTTTTTAGTTTAATCGGCGTATCGTTCTGAAGAGGAAAAAGGAATCCGGCAGAGCTGCTGATTAGTTGGCATATTAAAAATCGAATATTGCTTAATAGTTTTGAAAAGGTTATCCGACCGTTATCTACTTAAGTAGAAGATGAATTTTAAGGATATTCAGCTAGTTGTGGGTGAAAACCCATTTTGTTGTAGTAATCATGTTGAATTTAAAAGACTAAATATTGTCTAAAATAGCGTGCATTCTGCAAAAGCGAAGTATTGGGAGATATAATGTACGCCAAAAACCCATTTTCACTGAAATTGGTCCATCCGAAGTACTTAGTAACATGGATGGGGGTTTTTATCTTATTTTTATTGGTTCAATTACCTTATAAATGGCAGATATCGTTAGGTGCTTTTTTAGGTATCAATTCGCGGTATTTTATTAAAAGAAGAGTATCAATAATTAAACGAAACTTAGAGTTGTGTTTTCCGGACAAAAATAAAAATGAAATAGATATTCTGGTAAATGATAACCTAAAATCTTTGGGGATCGCATTATTTGAAACTGGAATTGCCTGGTTTTGGAACGATAAAAGAGTTAAAAAGCTCTTTCAAGTAAAAGGAATGTCTAATTATTTAGATGCGATTGCGAAAAACAAAGGTGTAATAATTGTTGGGGTTCATTTTATGTCACTTGAGTTAGGTGGCCGGATTATGGGCCTTTGTTTCCCTGTTAATGCAATGTATCGGCCGCATAATAATAAAGCGATGGAATATATTCAAACAAAGGGACGGTGCCGTTCAGGTAAAGGAATGATTGACCGTAAAAATTTGAAATTTATGGTTCAAGAGTTAAAAAATGGTAAGTCCATATGGTTTGCACCCGACCAAGATTTTGGACGAAAAGGGACGATATTTGCGCCATTTTTTTCTGTAAAAAATAGTTCCACATCAAAGGGAACGTCAATACTTGCTCAATTATCTAAATCACCGACACTCACAGTAACATTATTGAGAAATAAGAGCGGTGCTAATTATGATTTGATACTGGGAAAAGAAATACCTGAGTACCCAAGTTGTAATGCATTACAGGATGCAACAGTAATTAACTCGGTTTTAGAGATGGAAATTATGAAAGCGCCAGAACAATATCTTTGGGCTCATCGACGGTTTAAAACTAGGCCGGAAGGGGAAGTGTCACTTTATAGTTAGCTTTATATTTATCTATAGCAGTAAAGGCAATCGTGATTAAAAGGAATTAGTTGGCTTTTTACTGATAACCCTTTTTGTATTATAGTTTTTTTAGACTCATAATATAAAACGAGATAAATAAACCTTTTATCTCGTTTTAATCATAAGTTATAGTCTTGTTTAGTACGGATTTTTTTGTTAGAACCAGCTGTGTAGCATAAAGTATGATAATGAAAATATAAAAATTACCATTAGGTGTTGGAGTACCTTTAAAAACAAAAGAAATCTTCTTATTTGATTCATTGTTTCCTGCTTTGGCTAACAAAAAGAGTAGTTAATTAAAAAGTTTTATTCTGTGTAGTAACGCTAATTATAAAATACTAGTTTGTATATAAAATATTACAAAAATGTGAAATGTTTTACGCTTAATAAGTAAAAATATCTAATTTAAAAATATTTAACAAATAACTGATCATTTATTGCGTAAAAATAGAACTACCTTCAATAACGATATTAATCGAAGGCAATTCTATTATAGAGTTACTTTAGAATAAACTAAAAACTATTTTCATATTCTCGAGCTTTTTTATCGTCATAATTATGTTCCCATTTGGCGATAACCAGAGCGGCTAGAGCATTACCTACCACATTAAGTGCCGTACGTGCCATATCTAGAATTCTGTCAACACCTGCGATGAATGCTAACCCTTCTAATGGAATACCTACACTTCCTAGCGTGGCAAGAAGAACAACAAATGAAACACCTGGGACACCAGCAATACCTTTAGAAGTGATCATAAGCGTAAATACTAAGATAAGCTCTTGCCCAATGGAGAGTTCGATACCATAAAGTTGGGCTATAAAAATAGCGGCAATACTTTGGTATAGTGTCGAGCCATCTAAGTTAAATGAATAACCAATTGGAATAACAAAGCTTGTTACAGACTTAGGCGCTCCGTATTTTTCCATTTTATCCATAATACGAGGAAGTACGGTTTCAGAGCTGGCCGTCGAATAAGCGAGTAACAATTCATCTTTTAATATTTTCATCAAAGTGAAAATATTAATTCGACAATAACGGGCAACTAATCCTAATACAACAACCGCAAAAAATATAATTGCACAATGGACGAGTATAACCAGTTTCAATAAAGGAACTAATGATGAGAAACCAAAGTTAGCAACGGTAACGGATATTAATGCGAAAACCCCGATTGGAGCATACATCATAATCATATTTGTTACGCGGAACATTGTTTCAGAGAAAGTCTGTAATACATTGAGTAATGGTTGTTTTTTCTCTAATGGTAAAGAAGAAAGCCCTAAGCCAAATAATACAGCAAAAAAGATGACGGGGAGCATATCACCACTCGCCATCGCTGCAAAAATATTACTTGGAACTAAAGTGAGGATCGTATTAATGATCCCGGAAGGGTGGCTTTCAACTTCTTGAGTGGTTTTTTCATATTGTGAAATATCGACTTGTGTTAATTGTGACATGTCGATACCAACACCCGGTTGGAATATATTGGCAAAAGAGATACCGACGATAATGGCAATTGTAGTAATAATTTCAAAATAAAGGATAGTTTTAAAACCGAGAGAACCTAGTTGCTTGGTATTACCAACTCCTGCTATTCCAACAATTAGGGTCGATATAACAATAGGAACAACAATCATTTTGATTAACTGAATAAATATTTTACCAGCCGGAGATAGAATATTTAAAATCAACCAATCTTTGTACTCTGTATTATCATGTAAAAGCGCACCAGCAATAACGCCCAAAATAAGAGCAACCAATATTTGCCATCCTAGGCCAAATTTAAACGGTTTTTTTTTAGTCACTTGGTTTAATGTCATAATGAAATCTCATTTTATATTAATAATTCTTATGTATGTCTTTTTATTATCATAAATTTTATATCGAATATTCGAGAAAACTACAACTATTAACTCGATAAATTTGAGTAATTCCAATGTGGAATTTATATCAATTTGTTTGTTTTGTTAAATTATAATATAATAATAAAGTTTTATGTTAAATATTATATGTGAATGTGAGTTTTAGGTGAGTTTTGAAGGTAAATTAATATTTAAAGTAAATGGAGTAAATGTTTTAAAATTGTTAATAAAAAGGTTTATTGTAGTGCTTGTTTTTCGCCGATAAAACTAAATAGAGTGAAAAATAGCCACTAAAAGTTTTATTTTTATTGGAAAGGTTTCTGAATGTGATTTTATGTTTAAATCATTCTATTTAATTAGTTAACAAAAATAGAATTTAATCTAATAGAATTATGGCTAGATAATGAAGCATTATTAAAATATAAAAGTTATTGCGATAAATGATTTCTCACTAAAATTTATGTAATGAAATTAGTGAAGAATAGAGAAATTTAATAATAGACAAATTAAACTTTAAATAACTCAAAGAGCAGATTGTTTCCGTTTAAGTGCAGCGAGTAATGTGCGTTCAGAAAGGTCTAAGTAATTACGCAACATATTAGCCGCATCTAAATTTTGGCCAGAATCTAATAAGTTAAGAATAGAGTGGTTTTTATCAATATAGGGAGCATACAAAATTTTAGGGTCATTGAGGTGACCAAAGGCCAGTCGTAATTCAGCTGACACATTACGGTATAATTTAATTAAACGTTCGCTGTCGGATAACTCGACAATGGCAGTATGAAATTTCATATTTGCAGTACCTACACCGACCCAGTTCTCGGTCTTTTCATGTTCACGAGCTTCTTGAACAGCATCTTTCATTTTATGAACTGATGGATGCAAGGCATATGCATGAGTTAACGCATCACACTCAATAAGCCGGCGAACTTGGTAGATATCGATAATGGCGGACATATCAGGGACTGAGACAAATACACCCTTATTTGGAGCATAAGTTAACAAACCTTCCTGCGTAAGTACGCGAAATACTTCTCGCAATGTGTTGCGAGAGATATCGAGTTCTTCACTTAATGTTGCTTCAGATAAGCGCTGACCCGGCGTGATCTCCCCAACTGTTATCTTATAACGTATAACTTCTGCAATAGTGACAGATAAAGTTTGTGCAACAGGTTGTTTTTTCATAATAAAGGCTAATTTTAGTCTCAGGGGTAATAATTCGTTATATTCACATATTCAAGTTATAGCAGCAAGTTTCCTTTCTTTTTTACTCATCCCATTTCCTGTATTTGCACAAAAATAGTGAAATTATAAATTTATCGCACCAACTTGGTGCGAACTAGTCGATAAGCAATATGCTTATGCAGTAAAAATTGTTAAAAAAGTGATCTCGTCTTGATTTTTAAACGAGCAATTACGATTTTTATTGATTGTTTATTCATCATTTAATACTAATTGTTCAACAATCTATTAAAAATGAATTAACAATATAGATAACAAGTAGAACAATGGCACGATAATTGCCTTAGTGATTGTGACATTAACAACCATATTAATAATTAAAACAATAACTATTAGAGGAGTATGCACATGGCCGCTCAAGAAAGTGCACCAACTACGGCTGAATATGTGAAAAGCCGCCGTTCATCACTGATAAGCGCAATTTTTTTAATGGCAACCTCTGCCATTGGTCCTGGGTTTATCACACAAACTGCTACTTTTACCGTGACATTAGGAGCCGCTTTTGCCTTCGGGATATTAGCGTCTATTGTGATTGACTTCATTGTTCAACAGAACATATGGCGGGTTGTTACCCTGACTAAAATGCACTCATCCGAAATTGCGAATGCCACAATTCCTGGGAGTGGTTATTTACTCGCCATATTGGTTATTTTTGGCGGGCTAATTTTTAATATTGGCAATATTGCAGGCGCAGGGTTAGGGCTTAATGCTTTAGTCGGCTTAGACCCTAAATGGGGTGGTTTAATTAGCGCACTATTAGCCATTTATATTTTTTCCTCCCGTAAGGCCAGCACATTTATTGATAGGTTAATTATTGGATTAGGTGTAGTGATGATTGGCTTAACGTTATTTGTCGCTATTGCATCAAACCCACCTGTTGGTGAGGCATTACGTCAAAGCGTACTACCGGACACGGTTGATTTTGCCATGATAACCACCATTGTTGGGGGCACTGTTGGGGGGTATATCTGTTATGCAGGCGCTCATCGCTTATTGGATAAAGGCGCAGTAGGTATTGAAAACATTAAAGTTGTTTCTAGCGCTGCGACAAAAGGTATCTTAGTTGTTGGGTTGATGCGTTACATTTTATTTTTGGCTATCTTAGGTGTAGTTGCAAGTGGTGTGACTATTGATATTTCTGGACATGCGGCTAACCCGGCATCACAAGCATTTCAGGCAGCTGCGGGTAATTTTGGTTTACGTATCTTCGGTTTAATTCTATGGGCTGCAGCACTTACCAGTGTGATTGGTGCAGCGTATACCTCAATGAGCTTCTTAACGGCATTTAAGTCTTCTATCACAGAAAGGCAACGTAATGTTGCAACTATCATATTCATCGCAGTTTCTCTGATTGTCTATTTATTTATGGGAACAGCCCCTGCGGCATTATTGGTTTTTGCCGGTGGTTTCAATGGGCTAATTTTACCTATTGGTTTAACTTTATTTGTTTATATCGGCTGGAAACGCTCAGATTTAATGTCAGGTTACCATTATCCACGTTGGCTATTATGGTCTGGTGTTGTGACGTGTGCACTCACTTGGTATATGGGCGCAATGTCTGTCGGTGCAATCTTTAATTATCTGAAATAACTCAAGGAGAAGCCATGAGAAAGCAAATTGATTTAAATAGCGACCTTGGGGAGAGTTTTGGCCAATGGGAAATGGGGAACGATACCGCCATTCTTCCTGTTGTTAGTAGTGCCAATATTGCCTGCGGTTTTCATGCGGGTTCGCCAGAAGGGATATTAAAAACCCTTAAAGCAGCGAAGGAAAATGGTGTTGCTGTTGGTGCTCATGTTGGCTATCCCGACTTAGTGGGATTTGGTCGACGTAATATGGATATTGCATCAAATGAATTAACTGCGGACGTGATTTATCAAATTGGTGCATTACAAGGGTTAGCAACCGCAGCAGGAACACAAGTTTTATATGTTAAACCCCATGGAGCATTGTATAACACGATTGCTCATGATAAACGTCAAGCTATGGCGGTGATTGATGCGATATTAGCCATTGATAAGCAGCTGATATTAGTCGCATTAGCAGGATCGCCATTAATTGAGTGGGCGAGAGAATGTGGCTTAAATGTCGTCGCAGAAGCTTTTGCTGATAGAGCTTATAACAGCGATGGTACATTAGTATCTCGAAAATTAGCCGGCTCTGTATTACATGACCCACAGATAGTCGCAGACCGCATGTTGCAATTGGTCATGGAGGACGGTGTGATGTCAATTGATGGAAAATTTACACCGGTTGACGCGGGGTCAATTTGTGTTCATGGCGATAGCCCTGGCGCTCTTGAAATGGCAAAACAGGTGCGCGCCATTCTAGAGAAACAAGGTATTGAAATTTATGGTTTTGCTCATAAAGGAGACCGCGAATGACACCGCTAATGAAGGCATCACAGCAGGCCATTGAAGCCGCTCGTCTTGCACGCCTTGCTATCCGCGAAGGATATGACAAACCAACAGCTGGCCTTGCTCCGGGCATGACTCAAGCCAACATGATTGCATTGCCACGCGATTGGGCATTTGATTTTTTATTATATGCTCAGCGTAATCCAAAGAGCTGCCCTGTTTTGGACGTATGCGAAGCAGGGAGTTGGCAAACTGTTTTAGCTGAAGGTGCTGATTTACGTACTGATATTCCACGTTACCGTGTGTGGGAAAATGGTCAGTTAACCGCTGAAATTACGGATGCGACATCGATTTACCAACAACATCCTGATTTAGTGACTTTTTTAATTGGTTGCAGTTTTACTTTCGAAACACCAATGATTGAAGCCGGTATTGATGTACGGCATATCACCGATAAATCCAATGTTCCGATGTATAAAACTAATCACCTTTGTCGCCCAGCTGGGCGTTTACAAGGGGAGCTAGTGGTTTCAATGCGACCAATACCTGCAAATCGAGTGGCGGATGCTGTGAGTATTACTGGCAGGTTTCCTGCGGTGCATGGCACGCCTATTCATATTGGTGCACCAGAACAATTAGGTATTGTTGACATTATGCAACCTGACTTCGGTGATGCGGTTCGCATCGAAGAGGGCGAAATTCCCGTTTTTTGGGCTTGTGGTGTAACGCCTCAAGCAGCAGTGATGAAATCAGGGGTTCCCTTCGCATTAAGCCATGCACCTGGTTACATGTTTATCACAGATGTACCTGATGCCGCATATCATATATAGAGGTGCCAATTGAGATTTTTACCCGTCAATTTAAGTGCCTTTATGGTGGAGTTAGAAAGTCTTGAGCAAACAATGGCATTGACTGATTCCTTAACAGAAATGCCAATTTATGGGATTGACGAAATTACGCCAGCAGCAAGGACGATTTTAATTCGCTATAACCCGATCAAGATTGATGTAAATGATTTGGTTGAAAAGATTTCGCTTAGGGATGTGTCAAGGGTCGTCGGCAAGGCCAGCAAATTGGTCACTATCCCTGTTCATTATAATGGGGAGGATTTATCCGATGTTGCATTGCATTTAGGTATATCCACCGCTGAAGTTATACGTCGTCATACAGAAAATGAATTTCAGGTTGCATTTAGCGGTTTTGCCCCAGGTTTTGGTTACATGGTTTCGAAAGGCGCTAATTTGAATGTTCCAAGGCGTCAATCACCAAGGGTGCGTATTCCTGCGGGTTCTGTTGCATTAGCGGGAGAGTTTAGCAGTGTCTATCCACAAGCTAGCCCTGGCGGATGGCAGTTGATTGGTGTGACTGAGCTATTAATGTGGGATATCAATCGACCTGAACCTGCGTTAGTTCAGGCAGGAACGCGGGTCAACTTTGTTGATGCAGCGAAAAGTCAGATTAGCTATAGCTTGCCAACTAAAGAGAAAATTGAAACTAAACCTGAGAGTGTGGCTGCTGATTTAACCGTTTTAACGACGGGGTTACAGGTTTTATTTCAAGATTTAGGGCGTATTGGCCAATCGGCATTAGGTATTTCAGAATCAGGCAGTATGGATAAATCGGCATTGCGTAGTGCAAACCGTATTGTGGGGAATGAATCAGACTCACCCGCTTTAGAGATAATACAAGGTGGGTTTAAGGCTCAGGTACACAAAGACCTTATTGTTGCAGTGACTGGAGCGCCTTGTGTTATTGACGTTATCACGGCAGAACACGAACAATATCAAGTTAATACTTATCAACCAATTCATTTAGCAAAAGGCGACACCATTAAACTAAGCCGGCCGAACAAAGGTGTACGTAGCTATTTTGCTGTGCGGGGTGGTTTTAACATAGAACCTATTTTATCGAGTTGTTCGTTTGATACGTTAGCGCAAGTTGGTCCAGCCCCAATTACAGTAGGCCAAACATTAACGGTTAACACCAATTCGTCTTCATTAGCCGTTTCATTGTATGAAACACCTGTTTTTGATTATCCCGCTGAAAGCGACATAGTGGTTTTGGATGTGGTATTGGGACCTCGAACGGATTGGTTTACAAAAACAAGCCGTTGAGCAACTAACGAATCAGTTATGGCAAGTCACAGCGTCATCAAACCGTATAGGCCTGCGCTTATTGAGTGACAAACCGTTAGAGCGCGAACAATTACAGGAGCTACCGAGTGAAGGGACTTGCATTGGGGCTATTCAAGTGCCAGCAAATGGCCAGCCCGTTTTGTTTCTCAACGACCACCCTTTAACTGGCGGTTATCCCGTTATTGGCGCGGTATGTGAATACCATTTGGATTTAGCAGGACAAATCCCGGTGAATGCCAAAATACGTTTTAATCCACTCGGTGAATTTAAAGCATTGTAAGGGAGCCATTGTGCTTATGAACATGAATAATAACAAAAACCATAAAGTATTGATTGCTAATCGAGGCGAAATCGCAGTTCGTATTATCCGTGCATGTCGTGATTACGGTTTTCAGTCTGTTGCTGTTTATGCGGATAGCGATATTGATGCACTCCACGTCAAAATAGCCGATGAAGCCTACGGGCTTGGAGGAAATTCCCCTACAGAGAGTTATTTGAATATTGAAAAGCTGATTAGTCTCGCTCAGCAATCGGGTTCGACGATGGTACATCCAGGATATGGTTTTTTATCTGAACGGGCTGAGTTTGCGCGTGCAGTTGAAGCCGCAGGGTTAATCTGGATTGGGCCTAGCGCAAACAGTATTGATATATTAGGAGATAAGGTTCAGGCTCGTCATATTGCAATGCAGGTCGGCGCGCCGCTAGTGGTTGGCACAAAAGACCCGGTGAATAACGCACAAGAAGTCCTCGAATTTGCCCATCAACATGGTTTGCCTATTGCCATTAAGGCTGCGTTTGGTGGTGGAGGTAGAGGGCTCAAAGTCGCTTGGCAACTCCATGAAGTTGAAGAACTTTATCATTCGGCTGTACGTGAAGCGACCGCGGCATTTGGTCGTGGTGAATGCTTTATTGAACAGTTTTTGCATAACCCTCGGCACATTGAAGCACAAGTTATTGCGGATACGCATGGCAACGTGCTGGTGGTGGGAACCCGTGACTGTTCACTGCAGCGTCGTAATCAGAAACTGGTTGAAGAGTCGCCAGCACCTTTTTTATCCGAAAGTCAACAACAACAAATTATTCAAGCCTCTACCGATATTTGCCGTAAAGCAGGTTATGTTGGAGCAGGAACCGTTGAATTTTTGTTAAGCCAAGATGGAACGCTGTCATTTCTAGAAGTGAATACGCGCTTACAAGTTGAGCACCCAGTCACAGAGGAAACCGCAGGTATTGACTTAGTGATTGAGCAGTTACGAATTGCAGAAGGCTTACCTTTAAGTATTAAGAAGATGCCGATCCCACGAGGGCATGCTTTTGAATTTCGTATTAATGCTGAAGATGCTGGAAACGGGTTTTTACCGACCCCTGGCACCATTACCGTTTTTGATGCACCATCGGGCCTGGAGTGCGTGTTGACAGTGGCGTAATGGCTGGAACAACAATACCGGGCACCTTCGATTCGTTAATGGCGAAATTAATTGTGGTGGGTCGTACTCGAGAGCAAGCCATTTCGCGTGCACGCCGTGCATTGGCTGAATTTACTATTGAAGGTGTTGCATCAGTTTTACCATTCCACCGTGCAGTAATAGAACAAGCTGATTTTTGTGATAATTTTAGTGTACATACGCGTTGGATAGAGACTGAATTTAATGTGGAAATTCCACCGGCAAAACGGCAAATTCCATTATCGGATCCTGAGATAACACGGACTTTCATTGAAATCGATGGAAAGCGTTGCGAGTTAGGTTTACCCACTCAATTGTTTTCTAGTTTTTCAGGTAATAACTCCGTAGCAGCCCATTCTGCGTCTCAGAAGGTCCACAATCCTGATGCGGTCAATGCCCCCATCTCTGGGATATTGTTTAATTGGCTGATCCCTCAGGGAAATAATGTTTCAAAAGGGGATGTAATCGGTGTAATGGAAGCAATGAAAATGGAAGTGCAGATTGTTGCACACCGAGCCGGAACATTGAAACACTGGGCTATTAAAGGGGATTTTGTTGAAGCGGAGAGCCCAATAGCTGAAATTATTTAATTTGGTGCCTGTTTAGTTTGAGCTAAAGGAGTTAGCTCAAACTAACGGGAAAGCCGTTCTGGCAATGTTCTGAGAGGGAGATGCGGTGCGGGTATGGTATGTTTCTCTTCAGCGGTCATTTCATTGCTATCACGATAGACCTCGCCACAGAGAAAATAGAGGTTCGGTCGCTTAGATTCTAGGTAATTTTTTCGGCTAATACATTGTTCTTGTGTAAAAATAGTTTCAGTCACCGGTAACGCATCACATGAATCTGTGCCACAAGGGCTAACCCATAACGCCCAACCAATGAGTACCATATGTCCTGCCATTTACATTGCCTTCCTTAATAAGAACCAATATGAACCGCTGAAAGTAATGACTGTAAGTAACTATCTAATTCACATACGCATTATAGGTTAAATTCTAACATTGAGTTAACCAAATGTATGTATTTAGGCATGATGAATTCTCTCATGCACACTAAAAAGCAAATCTTTATAAATTAAAAAGTTGCGAATTATTATAAATAGAAAATAAATGATTTAATAATAAATAACGCGGAATATTGTTAAAATTACCTTGTTGATAATGAGTGTTTTTTTGTGTTAGATCGCAAAAAACAAAATAATTATCTGCAATTAACCGATATTAGAGCTCAAGCCTGTCAATTAAGGCTCTTTTTAACTAGGATTATGACAACCACTAATAAGAAAATAGATAGGAATAAATCATGAATGCCATGGAAGAAGTGCTTTCATTTTGGTTTGAGGAATCGACACCAAAACAATGGTTTGAAAAAAGCGCTAAATTTGATTTGACGATAGCACAACGGTTTGCGCATATTTGCGAACGTGCAGCTAAGGGAGAATTAGCTTATTGGCGGGCATCTATTCGTGGGCGCTTAGCAGAAATTATTGTTCTAGACCAGTTTTCACGTAATTTATGGCGTGATACGCCAAGGTCTTTTGCTCAAGACGCAATGGCTTTAGCATTAGCGCAAGAGGCGATTAAGCAACATGATTATAATCTCCTGACACTATCACAGCGCAAGTTTGTTCTAATGCCATTTATGCACTCTGAATCGAGTTTTATTCATTTACAGGCAGTTGAGCTATTTCGCATGCTGGGTGACGACGGCACATTAGATTTTGAAATGCGACATAAAGCGATTATTTGATAAATTTGGCCGCTATCCGCACCGTAATGAAATTTTAGGCCGTGCATCAACACAAGAAGAAATTACATTTTTACAAGAGCCAAACTCTTCTTTTTAGGTTGAAACCAAATGAGCCCATGTTTTGTTTAATAAGCTCATTTGGTTTAGTATTTTATTTAGCGGAATAATTCAGTATTGACTGGAGATAACGCTAATTCCAATTGTAGTGATTTAAGATAAATCTCAGTGAATTGTGCAAGGGTAGGGTAAAAAGCAGTCTCTGTTTTGCTTTGCTGCACTAACTCTAAATAGCGATATGCCCAAGGTAATAAATATTGCTCAAATAAAGTAATAATGGCGCTGTCGTCCTGTTGTTCCGCTAAAGCAGAAACGGCCATCATCATTAAGCCAAATTGGTCTTCTGGTTCTCGTAGCCCTGTATCAGTGACTAGACCTTTCGTTTGCAAGAAGTCGCGATAAGCCGTTGTTGACTCTCCCATAACCGTATTATCATGTTCTAAATACACTGAGCCCCAAGGCGGAGCAGGCATACTGCCTTGTCCTTCGAATAAAATTGAATAATCATACGCAATATCATCAGGTTGTATTTGTGACAACAAAGTACAAATAGCCTGAATTTGCTCAGGGTTTTCCCAAGAATGTAATTGTGGTATTTCACCTAAGACAGGGTAGACGTTGCGTAAAGTATCCGATTGCGGAGGGTAGTAGAAAAACGCACCAAGGATGCGGATCATTGTCGTGTCAATCATATTATTTTATCCGTCTTATTTTGTGCTAAGCATGACATCATTATCTAATTTCCTGCAGTTATATTGATGCAGGATGGTGTTGGATTTCTAAACAAAGAACCCCAAAAGGAGTTCTTTGATAGGTCATCTTAACACAGCAACAACAAAGGGTTACATGGTGATTTGCCACAGATTATAGAATGCGATACGGCCAGCAAGTTCAGCTAATAATACTGCAGCAGCACAAGTCGCTAATGTCGCTTTTGGCGCGCGGTGCTTTAACGCCATACCAACGAATGCAGCTAAAGCAATGGCTAAGACAACGACTTGGAAGCCCCAGAAGCCAGTTTGCTCGTTGCTAAGAGCTGGACCAGTTTCGGTTAAAAAAGCTTGGTAACCAGCACGGCTAGCAAAAATAGCGAAAGTACCGATTAAGAACGAAGCAATACCTAAGCCACGAGCACCGATTGCAATGGCGAGAGCGCCACCTCCGACTAACATCGTCATCCACATTTGCAGTGTCGTGTAACCGGTATTCCAGTTAGCAATAGTGGCGATGTTGTATACCTGAGGTATTGACCAAACAAATGCAAGTCCTGACACTACCGCGGCAATATTAGCTAGCTCGCGTAATAACGTATGTTTGAAAAACAAAGTAAAAAATAACGTTGCAGCAGCGCATCCAACAAATACGCCACTTAAGAACGCTTCATTACTCATTGGCGAACGGCCTACACCCAATAGCATATTAAAGAAGCGTAGTGGTTGGCCAACGTGTAACCCACCGACACCTAAACCTATTATCATAATAATAAAGGCCACGATATTGGCAGTTTTTAACTGTTTATCGTCAATAGAACCCATTCTACGGCTGATATAAGCGAGTAAGAAAAGTCCAGCAGCTGACTGTCCTAAGACGGTGAAAAAAACGAGTGGTAATTCATGCATCTTATACCTCCGCAGGGTTCTTTAATTCGCCACTTTTATCGCCAAATGGCTTCGCATCTTTATGTGGTTTGATAACAATATTCGGGTTCGTCAGGCTTGGGTCTGGCATTGGCGCAATACCACACTCCGTGCCGTGTAATTCACGAAGAACATTAATATCATCAAAATCTAAAGCACGCTGCGGGCAAGATTCAACACAAACAGGTTTCATCCCTTTTGCGACACGCTCATAACAGCCGTCGCATTTACTCATCAGTTTTTTCTTCTCATCAAATTGTGGTGCGCCATACGGGCAGCGCAACTCACAATAACGACAACCAACACAAATAGATTGGTCAACCACGACTAAACCATCTTCTTCACGTTTATGCATTGCACCGGTAGGGCAACCCGCGACACAAGTCGGGTTTGAGCAATGGTTACATGAAATAGAAAGATAGTAATTAAAGACGTTT
Organism: Providencia rettgeri; assembly: GCA_900455085.1. Lineage (NCBI taxonomy): Bacteria > Pseudomonadati > Pseudomonadota > Gammaproteobacteria > Enterobacterales > Morganellaceae > Providencia > Providencia rettgeri. Next base: position 1,908,992 of record UGTZ01000001.1, read on the forward strand.
TGTTGCCAGATACCATCTTGCTTTTGCCAACTACCGCCTCCAAATTCGTAGACACGACGGAATTTTGGACCTAAATCTAAATCTTTTTCATCCTTACAACTGACTTGACACGTTTTACAGCCAGTGCATTTTGTGGAGTCAAAGTAAAAGCCATATTGTTTCATCATTCAACTCCTTAAGCGCGTTTAACTTCAACAAGGTTAGTATGTTGTGGGGTACCTTTAGCCAATGGCGAAGGGACATGTGAGGTTAGTGTATTGATACAACCACCGACATCTAGCCCATCATTATTGAGAGTACGCCATGCACCTTGTGGAACGGCGATAACACCGGGTAATACACGCTCTGTTACTTTCACTTTAATTTGAATACGACCACGATCATTAAATATTTCAGCCATATCACCATTGTTCAAGCCGCGTTGTTGAGCATCGATTGGGTTGAGCCAAAACTGATGTGGAATGGCTTCACGGAGCATCGCAACATTATAATATGATGAATGCACATGGCCTTTATCATGAAAGCCCGTCATTAATAGCGGATGCTTTTGCTGGCTTGCTTGGGCTTCAACGCCTTCTTTATTGACGCAATACTCAGGAATTGCAGGAATACGCTGGCCTTCGGGTAACTCCCAATTTTTGACACGCTCAGCCAGTTGTTCTGAATAGATTTCCACTTTACCTGACGGCGTCTTTAATGGGTTATTGATTGGGTCATCACGGAATTTCTTCAATGCAATATTTTCTGAGCTGTTCAGGAACTTACGATCGATAATACCCGCTCCGTCGGTTTCGCTGAACTCAGGTAAATGAGGCATTTTTTCACGTGTTTTGTTATAACAGAACTCAATCCATTCAGCGTAGGTACGGCCTTCGGTAAATTGCTCTTTTACACCCATTTTTTCAGCAATTTCGGCTAAAACATCATAGTTTAGGGCGGTTTTCCCACAGTGGCTCAATCGCATTTTGTAGGCGAACTAAATAGTGATACGCACCACTTGCATAGGAGTTATTGATTAAATCGTTGGTTTCAACCGTTGTGACATCCGGTAACAATAAATCTGCATATTTTGCGGATGGGGTATCATGGTTATCCCACACTAAAATAAATTCACATTTTGATTCATCCGCAAGTATTTCATGCGTTTTATTTAAATCGCCATGTTGATTACCAATGACATTACTGGAGTAACACCACATAAACTTGATGTCGTTGTTTAGTTTATCAACACCTTTAATGCCACCATTTTCTGCGGTTAATTCTTTTCCGCGAACAATCGCTTCTGACCACATATAAGTCGGAATTAATGCTTTGACTGGGTTAGGTAAAGCAAAACCTGCAACAGGGTAAGCATAGCTATTCCCCCACAGCCCAGTATTTGTTCCAGCACGACCAATGTTGCCGGACATCAGAGGTAACATCATAATGGAGCGACAGGCTTGCTCGCCATTTTCTGTGCGTTGTAAACCCCAGCCTTGTGAGATCCATGCTCTATTTGCATTGCCGATTTCACGTGCAAGTTGTTTAATACGTGCAACTGAGATACCCGTTAATTTGCTTGCCCACTCCGGTGTTTTAGCGATACCATCAGGGCCATTTCCTAAAATATAATCTTTATATGATGCATTGCGCGGTGCAGAAGCAGGTAAGGTCGATTCATCCCAGCCGACACAATAATTTTTCAGAAATTCTTCATCAGTCAGCTGTTCTTCGATCATGACATAGCCGAGAGCCGCAACTAATGCCGCATCAGTGCCTGGATAAATTGGGATCCATTCTGCACCAAGGGTTGTGACGCTATCGGTGCGGCGCGGGTCAATGATAATAACTTTTGCTTTGCTTTTATCTAACGCATTGAGAGTTTCGTAAAATTGACCGCCACCAGACATACGTGTTTCAGCAAGGTTGTGGCCAAACATGACAACTAAGTCAGAATTTTGGATTTCAGATAAATAGGATTCTTCTACGCTACCATATACGTAAGGCGTGATTTCCATTAATTGAGCATATGAATATGTGCCATAATCACCCAAGAAACCACCGGTTAAGCTTAATAAACGTTTACAAGCGGCACGGCCGTGTAAGTTTGCGCCTGTTGAACCCGAGCCATATTGGTAATAAATGGCATCATTTCCATATTTATCAATAGTATACTTCAGTTTTTCGGCGATAATGGTTGTCGCCTCATCCCATGAAATCTTTTTAAATTTACCTTCACCACGTTTACCAACGCGAACCATTGGGTATTTTAAACGATCTGGGTTGTAGGTTTTCCAACGCACTGAACGACCACGTAAACATGGACGGATTTGGTGTTCACCTAATGTTGAGTCGTCATACATCGTTTCATTGGAAATACGGCTGATAACACCATCTTTCACATGAACTTTTAACGGACAACGGCTACCACAGTTTACTAAGCATGCGCTATAGCTAATTTTTTCACTGACTTCGTCAGGCATGATTGCTGGTGTTTTTGCTTGAACAGCAAAAGGAAGAGTGATTGAGCCAGCAACAGCAGCGACACCCGCAACGGTTGCAGAGGTTTGTATAAACTCCCTCCTGCTCAGTTCTCCAAATTGAGTATTTATTTTATTTTTATGCATTGACATTGCCTATATGTAAATAACAACATTACTTTCTTGTTTTATATGTTAAAAAAAGTTTCTGTTGAGTTACATGACTTACATCAATGTTATCTCTGATAAGGTGAATGTATTTATTTAATTTATAAGGGTTTTTTATTCATCAGAACATAAATTAGTTTTATTTTTATTAACTATCGAAATATTAATTTTTATATAGCGATGGGGCAAGAACTAAGGAAAAAGAGGGATATATCCCTCTTTTAAATACCACTTTAGATGTAGATGAATAAGAAAATTTAACTAATCACTTAGTATTAATTATTTTTCTGGGGAATTGCCTATCATTCTAACATCATTTCCGGTAGGTGATTGATGTACCATCAGATTAAATTGCGGAAGGATGGAAAAGATATGGTCAAAAATGTCTGACTGTATCCTTTCATATTCCACCCATACAGTTGTATTGGTAAATGCATATATTTCGATTGGGATACCATTTGTGTCAGATTCTAGCTGCCTGACCATGATCGTCATATTTTTGTGAATATTAGGGTGTGATTTTAAATAAGCTTCAATATAAGCTCGGAAAGTCCCTATATTCGTCAAACGGCGTTGATTTAAAGGAACCGCTTTATCATCAGGTAGACTAGAATTAAAGACTTGAATCTCCGATATTTTTTGTTCGATATAGGGTTCAAGTAAATTTGCTTTAATGCATTGCTCTATTTCTTCAGGTGTTAAAAAATGTACACTGCTGGCATCTAAGCGGACACTACGCTTAATTCTGCGGCCACCTGATTCAGTCATTCCTTTCCAATTTTTGAAGGAATCAGAAATAAGGGCATAAGTAGGAATGGTTGTAACTGTGTTATCCCAGTTACGCACTTTTACTGTGGTTAAACCAATATCTACAACAGCGCCATCAGCGCCGTATTTAGGCATTTCTAACCAATCACCAATATTAACCATGTTATTGGCTGAAAGTTGAATTCCTGCAACTAAGCCCATAATGGGATCTTTAAACACTAACATCATGACGGCGGTCATTGCGCCAAGACCGCTGAGAATAATCAGTGGGGATTTACCAATTAATAGCGCAATTATCATAATGCCAATTAAAATTGTAGCAATCAGCTTAAGGCTTTGGAATATTCCTCTAAGCGGTAAATGCGCAGTTTTGGCGGCACGCTGGAGCACACCGAGTATAATATCAAGAACAGAATAGAGGGTGAGTAAGCCAAATAATAGGCACCATGCCTGTGAACCGACCTTTAGAACGGCTTGTGCTGTCGAACCTGAATGCAACCATAGCGTTGCTTGGATATTGACAACAACACCTTGAATCACAAAAGCAAAGCGATTAAAAAGATTATGTTGAGTGATTAAATGAATCCAAGTTCCTGCACTTTTTTGCCCGCGCTTTTCGAGTTGCGGAAGTAATATTTTATGTAGAATTAAATGTAATGCGCAGGCGACGATCAGAATTAAACCGAGTACCATCAGTAAAGAGGCTAGGTTAGCATAATCTTGGTTGAACTGACGTACCCAGTCTAGCAGTTGCTGCTGCATGGTTTCTCCTTCTTTAGGGGTTAGGAACGATTACTTATAAAAATATTAGATAGTCAAACGACCTTATCATATTAGTAATGAAAATTCATGGCGAACAATATTAAACTCCGTCCTAATTCTTATTGTTAGTTCTAAGTATTGCTTAGTATATGAAAACAATACTAATGATAATAAAGGTTATTATAAAGGAGGACATTCGTTAATTTGATGGGTTAAATAACATTTACATAACATTACGTGTGATAAGTATTTTCTGATTGTGAGTCTCTATAACTAAGCATAATGTTCTTAAAAATACTCCTAATATTATATTAACTTTGCAGGAATTTATTATGAACATATTTAAAAAACCGATTTGTTCAGTTCTTTTGCAGTATATCTTATTGCCTGTTATTGCTTGTACGCCATTATTTGCAAATTCATCTTCTAATGGCAATCAAGGTCAAGAAAATGGTAAAGGGAATCAAAAAATTCATGGAAATAAAGGAAATCAGAACAAAGATAAACCAAATAAAGAGAATGGCAATCAACAGCTAAAACATGCCAAATCGAACAAGTATTACGATAAACAACGGGGTTCGAATGTGAGTTTTAATGTGAGTTTTGGTCATGTAAGGCCTTTGGCCATTGAATATGGTTTGACGGGATATCGAGGCTTGCCGCCAGGTATTGCAAAGCAAGTGAGTAGGGGAAAACCGCTTCCTCCAGGTATTGCAAAAAAAACGTTACCTTCACCATTTTTGGCACAATTACCTGTTTATGTCGGCTATGAATGGAAAGTAAGTGGTCAGGATCTTATTTTAGTTGCGATAGGGACAGCGATTGTAGCTGAAATTATTGAAAATGTTTTTGAATAAAAAAAACGACCTTGATTGCAAGGTCGTTGTGCAAAATAAATGCAATTAACGCTAATGATTAGGTAACTAAAAGGTTTGATTGACTACAAAATGATTAACTTGCTTACATAAAACGTTTAGAGAGTAATTCAACAACTTCTTGCACACTGCTGATAAATTCTTTGATGCTGTTCATCGGTAACTCCAAATTAAAATGTGATCCAGATCACGTGAGAGCATTTTAGCCATTAGCATGTTAATGTCAAGTTAATATTAAAAATAATTTTAAATATTAAACTATATTTTAATCTCTTTGCTGGAATTCGTTTTGGTTGAAAGATACTCCGATAAGACGGATGAAAATCTATAAATGACTACAAAAATGTGAAGAATTGAAAGGTAATTTTTATAATATGGTGTATGGTTAATTAGAGGTTAGGTAATGATTTGATTGATAAAGGAATACAGCGCATGATTGCTTATGTGAATGGCCAGTTTTTACCTGCAGAAGAAGCGTCAGTATCTGTTTTTGACCGTGGGTTTTTATTTGCTGATGCAGTATATGAAGTGACAGCAATAATTAACGGTAAGCTAGTTGACTTTGAACATCATATGGCCCGTTTGCAGCGTTCTTGTGCTGAATTACAGCTATCATTACCTTACGATTTAGCAGAATTAAAGCAAATTCATCTTCAACTAGTTCTACAAAATAATATAGAGGAAGGGCTTGTATATTTACAATTGACTCGTGGTAATGCAAAACAACGCAATTTTTTATATCCTGATAATAAAACGAAGCCAACATTGGTCTTATTTACACAAAAGACGAAGATTGTTGAAAATGAAAAGTCTAAATATGGAATAAAAGTCATCACTGTCGATGATATTCGTTGGCAACGTTGTGATATTAAAACAGTCGCCTTATTAGCGGCTTCTATGGCGAAAGAATACGCTAAGCAACAAGGTGCAGATGACGCTATTTTTGTTAAAAATGGCTATGTTACGGAAGGAAGTTCCAGTAATTGTTTTATTATTAACCCTCAGAACCAAATACAAACACGAGGGCTAAGTAATAAGATATTGCCAGGTATTACTCGCCAAGCAATTTTACAGCTTGCTCGGGAGCAAGAAATAGACATTGTTGAAAAGTCATTTAGCATTGATGAAATGTTAGAAGCAAAAGAAGTTTTTATTACTTCTGCAACGACATTAGTTTGGTCAGTTATTATGGTGAATAACCAATTAATTGGGGAAGGTAAGCCGGGGAAACTTGCTACCCGGCTACGGGAGATATACTTGCAAAAATTAAAATAATCTCATGAGATACCTAAGTGTTATTTTAATTGCATAAATTCTTTAACGGAAGAAACCGTTACCATTCCATCCAATGCCTGAATACTTTGCTGGTGGAGTTCTGGCGTTGGAGCGGCACATAAATCTTCAAGTACAGTGACATAATACCCTAAGTCATGAGCCTGCCGAGCCGTACTTTCAATGGCTTTTACGGTACTAACTCCGCCAATAAACAATTCTGTAATGCCATTTTCGGTAAGCCATTTATGGAAATGGTTTCCTGCAAATGCAGAAACCCCTTTTTTAATCATAACAGGGTCACGAAATGCCACTTCAAGGTCATGAGCCCAATTACACCCATTACCACTTAATTTTAAGGCACCAAGGCTTTTGGCTTGCTGAAACATTGGGGAGCCAGCAGGAACATCGTGGTAATTGTCTGAAAACCCAACTTTAACCCAAATAACTGGGATATGATGGCTTCTTGCATATTGTGCTGCTTGATTGGCTTTTTCAACGATTTTGCGAGAGCAAGTCTGTTGATAGCTTGAATTAGATAAGCCATTTTTACCAATTATCTCTTCAATGAGATCAATAATAACTAATGCCTTGGACATTATTGCCTCTTTTAAGTGTACGTATATTAACTTATAAAAGGTGTATTCTAGCTAGAAAAAATAGTGAATGCTGTTAACTCAATAACATAATTAGATTTAGGGTAAGTCAATAATAAAACCAATGCCTCGATTGTCTAATCCATCAGTAACTCTAATTACAGCACCGATTTTATGGGCTAAATTTTGGGCGATAGATAAACCTAAACCGCTTCCGGTTTCCATTGTTCCAGGTACTCGATAAAAACGAGAAAATATAAGCTGGCGACTATCTTCTGGAATTCCTCGGCCATTATCTTGAACGGAAATAGTTCCACCAAATGGAGTCAGGTCTTTTAAAATAACTTTTATTTTCCCTTTTTCTGGGCAGTATTTAATCGCGTTTTCAATCAAATTGGTAAAAATATTACTCAGTGCAAGTTTATCAGTGAGGATATAAAAAGATTTTGGGCTTTGTAGTTCGACATCAATGTCTTTGTTAATGGCGTAAGGTATATGTGAGGATATTAAGTGACTGATTAATACAGGAAGGTCAATTTGCTCTTTATTTAATAAAAAATCTTCAGTTTCTAAGCGTGCTAAGTCAATTAATTGATGTGATAGAGAAGCTGCTCGATTTAAAGTCTCTTGCATATCATTAATAATTTCTTCTTTTTCTTTGGGATTATCAATTTGCATTAATAAATGTAATTGAGCTATGACAGCTGCAATCGGTGTTCGTAATTCATGTGCGGCATCTGCCATGAAGCGCTTTTCGCGTTGGTTCGCAGCATCAACACGAGACATAAGGTTATTGATTGCCGCAATGATAGGCCTAATTTCTTTATATTGTTCTTTCGTTTCTATTGGCGTTAAATTACCCGGCTGGCGGCTAGAAATTAGTTTTGCAGATTGCCTTAAAGGCCGTAGGCTAAAGTAAGCAGTAATTAAAATCGCTAACAGCATAATAGCCAAAATAAAAGCGAGGGGGATGGCGGTGCCTTCGGCTGGGCTACCTAATAAAGATTTACGGTCACTATAAGATTCGGCAATCACAACTTCAAAGGTATTTTTGTCATTCCATGCAGACGTAAAGTGCCAGTCTTTATGTAATACAGCGAGCTCAGAGACGGATTTCAGCGATGGAACGTGTAGCTTGTCACTGTTTCGATAATAGACATTTCCTTCTTTATCTCTAACAATCATAAACGGTCGATAACTAATATCGTCGCCACTTTCCATCGCCGTAGAATAAAGTTCTTGTAGGTTATCAGCAATTTTATTGAAATATTCTGGCTTATCAGCAACCACATCAAGTGTTTTAGCAAACCCTTGAGTGATGACGTTCTGTTGTTCATTTAATTCATCATGAATTGAAGGCCAATAAAAAAATTGTAGCCAACCAACTAATAACAGCCAAAGGAAAATAACTGAACTGACTTGTAGCCCGAATGTATAAATAAAAAATGATTTAACTTTCACTTAGCGGTGCTTCTTTTTTTAATAAATAACCAATACCCCGGATAGTAATTATACGCTCTTTACCTATCTTTCGGCGTAAATTATGAATATGAACCTCTAAAGAGTTACTTTCCACATCATCTAATCCGAATAGACGCTGTTCTAAATCTGTTTTTCTGACAACATTATCCGCATTTCTTATTAATTCATAGAGTAATAAATATTCTTTCCCGGAGAGCAATAGCAATTGTTCATTAAGGGTCACTTGGTGATTAAGAGGATTTAATTGCAGGTTACCTAGTTGCCATATTTCAGATGAAAACCCAGCCATACGGCGGCTAACTGCTTTTACTCGAGAAATAAGCTCAGGCATAGCGAATGGCTTTGTTAAAAAGTCATCTGCACCTGAGTCTAAACTAGAGACTAGGTTATCCATTTGGTTTCTTGCTGTAAGAATAATTATTGGGATAGTTTCCCCCATATTACGCCAAGTAATGAGTTCTTCATGGCCATCGCCATCAGGCAAGCCTAAATCTAAGAGCATTAAGTCAAAATTACGGGATGCAAGTTGTAATTTTGCGTCTGCAAGTAGCCTTACCCAACAAGGACTAAAGCCTGCCAATTCCAGCCCTCGACATAGTGCCTTTCCCAACTGAAGATCATCTTCGACTAATAGGATATTCATATTATCACCTCTACGAACAAGTATAAGCAGGCAGTGAGTGTCAGACAATATGCATAGTTCAAGTTTGAATCAGATTTAAGCATATCTTAAGGTTGGTTTAACTCATTTTTAAGGTACAAAGAAATAGATTGTTTATTATCATTTCATCACTCAAACAATAAGAGCATTGATAATGAAACAAGTATTTTATGAGGTGCCATTATTTATAGTAGCAATCGTATTTGCTTTAATCTTTATGGGGAAAGATTTCAATAATTCACCCTCAGTTAGTTTATCAACTCTAACGCTAAATGAAGTTTCTACTTGCGTGAATGTTGATAGCTGTATTTCACAAGTTAGAATAACTCGTGAAGGAAATAAAAAATTAAATCCAGTGAAAGAAATTAAAGCATTTCTTAGGCATAAAATCTATTAATTAACAACGAGTAAAATTTAGATATGAGAAATTATTAAATAAGTAGTTTCTTTAATAATCAACGTATTGTCTTGCTTTTATTCTCCTGCAAGTAGAAGTGTCTTTGTTGATGAGGCTGGGTTTAATTACGACTTTTAGTAAAAGAAAAAGGAATGTTACACAATGGGTAAACATTCCTTTAAGTATTAGGTTAATCCACCGTTGTTTCTTCTGGGATCCAACCATCATCCATCCATATTTCTTCCAGTATCTCTTCAATACGAATTTTATCTTCCGTTATTTTAGTTCCAGAGATGTTAACGCGTTGTTGTGAGCTAAACCCAACCCGCGTTATCATATCTGGATATTGGTTTTGAAGTTTGCGTAAAATCTCAGTTTCAAGTGCTTGCAAAACAATTGAACTCGGTTTTTGTGGAGCGTTCTTATCAAATAATACTTCGATACGTAACATGATAGCCTCTAGTAAAGACTGTATTAATATACAGTATTTTTAGAACTATTAGGTAAAAAAGTCAATATAGTGCTACAAATATTTTTATCAGCGAATGGAGTGAAAAAATAATAGCAAGATAAAACAACAGGTTAATATTATGAGTGCACGATAAATAATTGTCAGAAAATTTAAAATAGGTATGCTAGAAAATATTTTTTATAAGGTGAGTTTTGATTAAATGTTACATGCTTTAAGAGTTTCAAGTGAAGATAGCGAAGCGATAGCAATGATTAACCAGTTGTATGACACAGCTTTTCCATTATATGAACAAAGAAGCTACCAAGGAAGAGAGGCAATATTAAATCATAGCGATTATTATTTGCTCAATTTCAAAGAGAATGACACTTTTATTGGTTTCATTGGTTGTTGGAAAATCGAAGATTATTATTACATTGAGCATCTTGCTATTTCCCCCATATTAAGAGGGCAAGGTTATGGGCAAAAGGTATTAAAACTGTTTTGTCATGATGTTGGTAAAGTGATTCTAGAAATAGACCCCATTATTGATGAAGTTAGCCAAAAACGTTGGTCTTTTTATCAACATTGCGGTTTTCAACAAACTGAATACGCTCACGCACATCCAAGTTATTACCCAGAAAATAAGCCGCATGAGCTTAGGGTATTAAGCTATCCAGAAGTGATAGCTCAAGAGGTGTATCAGCAATTTAATCACACCTTGCAAACGGTTGTGATGAATAAAGCGCTATTATAGTTCACCATGTAGATGGTTTTAATCAGATATATAGCAATAGATAAGTTCGGGATCATTATCATCTAAATTTTCAATGTATCCACTAGGAATAAAGTCAGCTTTTATTAAGAGTTGTTGAGTGGCTGTATTCGATTGGTTTGTAGATGTAAAAATTTTTGGGGTTTTACTCTGCATTTTTAGTTTATTAATTAAGGTGAGTCCAAGGCCTTGCCGACGATGGTTTTTATTTACCATTAATAACTCTATAAAAGCATGGGAATAGAAATAATAATGTAGAACACCATACGCCAATATTTCGTTGTTGGCTTCCAGTACATAACATATTTCTTGTTCGAGCCATTGGGTAATGTCTTCATAGCGTTCTGTCGTCGCAATGGTATCTATGGAAAATATAGCATTTATATCAATTAGTGTTGCGACTCTAAAGTTAGTTTTCATTATCAATCAGTTGCTTATCAATGCTAAATGTCTTAATTTGAAAATATTACAGCATAGGATTGGTTTTGGTTTAGGTAAAAGATTAATATGAATAAGTAGCGCTTAAATAGGCATGTATACCTATCTATCAATTGAATTGAGAGTATTTTGGACTGTATAAGCAGTTGGTTAAAGCTAGTATAACCATGTCGGGGTTTTACACCAGTTTTACCGCCATTTTACCTTTTTAAAATCACACACAAAAAAACCAACCGTAATAGGTTGGTTTTCTTAGGGAATTTTGGTCGGCATGATAGGATTTGAACCTACGACCCCCGACACCCCATGACGGTGCGCTACCAAGCTGCGCTACATGCCGAACTTTGATTAATACTACTCATTTTACTTCTAAAAGCAATAGACTGAAGATGCGACTGGTTGATATTTAAACACTAATTTTCATTAAAGCGTTTTAACTCAGTAAATATCTTCAACAACTCAGCCAAGTCAGGTTTTTCATTTCGTTCTATAGCACCTTGTTTATCATAGATATTAAACTGACCATTTTGATCCATGTAGAGGGTGGCATTATCTGTGGTAATGACAACATCGTCGTTATCACCGGTGATCACCCATGGGTAAGTACGTTTAACACTAAATAAATCCTCACCTTGGCTGTAATCATCGGGTGGATTACTGACATGTAGTAAACGCTGCATCAATGTTGTCATGACATCTTGATGACTAGTTAGCTTATCTATTTGCTGCGCTGGTGTGTTTGGCCAATAAATGAATAGTGGCACTTGCATATTATTACGATTGAAGCGTTTGCCATCTAACCACTCGTTTTCTGCTTTTCCTTGGTTATTGTAATTTGCGGTCACAACAACAATAGTGTTTTGCAAGCGATTATCACGCTGTAATACAGACATCACGCGATTGATTTGTTCATTGGTTTTCGCGCTTCCAGGTGTTCCTTTAATATTGAGGAAAGAGAACCAAGGCGAGTCATTCTTAAGGCTATCTAGCCAGTTACTCCATTGTGTCACTGTTAAGTTGTCATTATCTGCAGTTTTTGCAGGTAATGAGTAATCCGCTAAAATAGCTTGCCTGAATAATGGAGAATTAAAGCCATCTGTTGAGAATAAACCGAACTGATATCCTTGATGCTGTAAGGCTTCGATTAGCGCTGATGGATGGCGACCATTGAGAATATTATCGAAATAAGTTGATGAAATACCATAGAATAAGCCAAATAGCGCGGTATCGTTACGTAGACCGGCAGTGTAGTGATTCGTAAACTGTGTACTGATTTCTTTAAATTCGTTTAACGCACCCATAGAATCTTGTTGAGATTTGTCTCCAAGATCATCAATGACCAACAATAATAAGTTGTAATCGGCGCCTTGGTCATAATAACTTAAAGGTTTCAATGGGTAGTTTAATTTAAGTGCTGTTGGGCTACCTTGCTGGAATACGCGGTTTTGATGTTCAGTTAAGTCTAACAGACCATACCTATCAAGCAGCTTGCGGGCTGTCATGGGTTGTGACAATGGATAATTGTAGCGTTGCATGGTGATAGGGCGATAAAAATTAGCATCGGCCCATGCATACATCAGGTGTGACATAATAAAGGTCACAATAAAAATACCCGCAAGCGGTTTGCCAAATGTTTGGCGATTTAAACTACGTAATTTTTGCCAACTCCAAGTCGCAAATAACATTTCAACAAGAAAGATAATCGGAATGCTGATAAACATCAGTTGCCATTCACGAGCCATCTCACCCTTAGTTGGGTTGATGACCAAGTCCCAAACTTGTGGTGTTAAATGCAAACCAAATTGGCTAAAAACACGGATATCAAAAATTAATAGCGTTGTACCAGCCGTTGCAAGGGCAACACAAAGTACCCTCAGCAGCCGCTGAGACATAACAATAAAGGTCAGTGGAAAAACAATTAGTAAGTAAGTCGCAAAGACCACAAAACTAAAGTGACCAATCCAACTGACGAAAGCATAAATTCGGCCAGTTAGGGTATCTGGCCAATCAAAAATAAACAGATAGCTACTACTTAACACGAGGCTAAGCAGTATATTGAATAGTGCAAACCAGTGCCCCCAACCAATCATGTTAGAGACTTTGTCACGGTAGCGCAGGTGGGTGACCATACTGTTTATTTCATTAATCAATTAGTGTGATTGATCTTCTTTAACAGAAGAAAGTAATGCATTTGCGAATGATTCTGCAATCATTTTACGTTGCGCAGGCGCAACCGACGTATTCAGCAGATTCGTTACCATATTACCTAACACCATGAGGGAAAGGTCAACAGGGGTGTGGTTTTTTTCTAACACGCTCACGAGGTCAGAAAGTAAACCTTCAACTTTTTCATCACTATAGCGAGATGATTGTGGCATAAATTGAGACATCCTAAATTAATGAAAGCTACATATCATAGCGTATCACAGCTGGTTTTTCTTCTTTCTTCGCAACAAATTTTTGTTTAAGTGATAATAATGCTAATTCAGATTCGTAAAGTGCGTATTAGTTCAGCGTAATTAGGCTGAAAATAGAACAAATGATGGTTTCTGTTGCAGAGGAATAATATCAATGTTTGAATACGCGCAACATTATTTTCGCTATAACGAAGGAGCCAACAATGAGTCTGGAAATTAACCAGATAGCTTTACACCAGTTAATTAAAAGAGATGAGCAAACCCTAGAGGTGATGTTGCGGGATTCTTTATTGACAGCAGATGGTGTCGTACAAGACATGATGGCAGAGTTACACCGCGTCTATAGTGCAAAAAGTAAAGCATTTGGCGAATTTAACGAAGAAAGTGAACTTGCCGATGCGTTAAAGTTATTGCGTAAAGGCGAGGAAGAGTTTTTAGGGTTCAGCCGTGCGATGACCGTTCGCTTGAAAGATGAATTAGCCAAATATCCTTTTGCTGAAGGGGGCGTGGTTCTCTTTTGTCAATACCGTTACCTCGCGGTCGAATATTTATTAATTGCGGTGCTCAATAGTTGTGACAGCATGTTTGTCACGGAATCATTGGATTTAGGCACCACACATTATTTAGATATTCCTCATGCAGATATTGTCGCTCGTATTGATTTAACGGAATGGGAGACCAATCCTGAATCAAAACGCTATTTAACTTTCTTAAAAGGTAGAGTAGGGCGAAAAGTATCTGATTTCTTTATGGACTTTTTGGCTGCATCAGAGGGACTAAATGCAAAAGTTCAGAATAAAGGCTTGGTACAGGCACTTGACGATTTTTGTGATAATGCACAAATGGACAAAAACACACGTCAAGCTTATCGCCAGCAAGTGCATAGTTATTGTACAGAACAATTACAGTCTGGAGAGGAAATTGAGTTACAGGCGCTGGCAAAAGAGCTGCCAATGGTTGAAGAACAAAGCTTCGATGATTTCGCTCGCCAAAATGATTATCAACTCGAAGAAAGTTTCCCTGCCGATAGAGGAACGTTGAAGCAATTAACGAAGTTCTCAGGGAGTGGCGGAGGGATCACGATTAGCTTTGATGCGATGCTTATGGGAGAGCGTATCTTTTGGGACCCTGTCACTGATACGTTGACCATTCGCGGTACACCACCTAATTTGCGTGACCAGTTACAACGCCGGGGGGCTAAATAGGCTGTGGCGTTGAATCGGTAGAAATAAATAACGCCGCAATTGCGGCGTTATTTACTCGGCGTCCCGAAAATTCTAAAGCTCGGCTGTGGGCTTTAATTAAGCGCGCAGGAAGTCAATGTGCGTCACTTTTGGCTTAAATGGGTGACGTTGAACAGCCTGAACTTTTACTTTTGTTTCTTTACCATCGATAACCAGGTTCAGAACTTCGTAAAATTCTGCTTTGCTTTCTTGGTTGATGATTTCATCGTGGTTAAGAGTTACAGAGATAGCTTCTTGGTTGCCACCGTAAACGATAGCTGGAAGCTGGTTATCTCTGCGCAGGCGGCGGCTCGCACCCTTACCCTGCTCTTTACGTTCAATTGCATTGATAGTTAACATTACTATTTCTCTATAAAAAGAAAATATAAATTCCTGCTACAGGCGACCCAGCAGCAGGTTCGAGATTTGGCCTATGGATACTTCATTCAGCGAACAAGATATCGGAAGGCGGGCGGCATTTTAACGAAAAATCCGTCATCCAGCAATCATTATGATCGTTTTCGCTTTATGATAGAGAATCTGCAACGCGAAAACGCCCTTGATAATCGAAGATTTTCTCTCTAATTTCCCAAAAACGCTCTTTTTTGCGTGCAACAATAAATTGAGGATAACGTAATAAAGATTGCTGCAATAATATATCATTTGCACTATTCCATTTAAATGGAACACCCGGAGCACGCTGATGCTCTCGTAAAAAACGATATTCGAATACGCGTTTTTGTGCGGGCGTCGCTAAGCGAAAACGTTCAGAAACGCTAGTTCCGTCTTCATCAAAATAATTTATTTTAATCCATTCACCTTTGGAATCACTTCCAGTAATGAATTGCATACCACCGCAACGAATGATTAATGCATCTTTAAGTTTTAATGCGGCTTTTAGCATATCGTCAGGGTCGGTAAGCACTTCTTGGCATTTTTGGCAGCGACGAGCAGCAATATCATTTTCTGCACCGCAATGTGGACATTGCTTGAAGCGAAAACGAAATTCACATTGTTTTTTCTGCCTATTTTCATCCTCTTCCCAGCCTTGGCAGCGCCGGCCGTAATGTTCAATAATTTGCCCATCAGAGGTACATTTACCCCAAAAAATATTCGCAAATTGGCACAATGGACAAAAAACTTGCACGGGAACACTGGTTGAATTGGGTCTACTAGAACCCACTTCAGGCCGAAATAAATCATGTGGATTACCGGCATAATCTAAGATTAAACAGCGGGTTTTTCCTTCGGAGAGGCGTAATCCTCGGCCAACAATTTGTTGGTATAAGCTGACTGACTCTGTGGGTCGTAAAATCGCAATCACATCAACATGGGGCGCATCAAACCCAGTTGTTAATACTGAAACGTTAACGAGATAGTGTAATTCTTTGTTTTTAAATTGGTTAATAATTGCTTGCCTATCAGCAGCAGGGGTTTCAGCTGTCACTAATGCCGCACTATTTTGGGGTAAATAGCCCAAAATTTCTTTTGCATGCTCAACCGTTGCTGCAAAAATCATACAGCCTTGTAATGGTGCTGCATATTCAATAACTTGCTCAATAATTTTAGGGGTAATGCGTTGCTGCTTTTTTAATGACAAATTAAGCTCTTGTTCATTAAAAATACCTGATGATGTCAGTGAAACTTGGCTAAAATCATATTGGAGAACAGGCATATCTAAGCGTTCAGGTGGTACTAAGAATTTGTTTTTAATCATATAGTGTAGAGGTAGTTCATAAATACACTCACGGAAAAAACAATTTTCATCGCCACGTACCATACCATGGTAATGGTATTGGTAAATCCAACCACTGTTGAGACGGTAGGGCGTGGCGGTTAATCCTAAAATACGTAATGAAGGGTTATTGGACTGTAAAGCCTGGATGATTTGTTGGTATTGGCTTTTATCATTCAAACTTATACGGTGACACTCATCAATAATCACTAACGAAAAATGTGCATCAAAGGCTTTAAGGTTTCGAGCAACAGATTGCACGCTACCAAACACGACTTTGCTTTGAGATTCTTTTCGATTTAGACCTGCGGCAAATATATCGGCTTGTAGGCCATATGCGAGGTACTTAGCATGATTCTGCTCAACTAATTCTTTTACATGTGCTAATACCAGCACTCGGCCACGAGCAAGCCGCGCCAATTCAGCGATCACTAAGCTTTTTCCTGCGCCAGTTGGCAAGACAATTACGGCAGGGTGAGCCTGTTTACGGAAATAATCAACCGTCGCATCGACAGCTTCTTGTTGGTATGGGCGTAGAACAAAAGGCATATTATTCAGCATTATGTAATTAAATCAGGTGAATGACGTTAAATTTAATTTAAAACGATGACTCTGTCTAAAGATGTGAGTTGTTTCGGTGAAACTATCACTTCACAAGGGTTATTGTTATAATGAATTATGTGATAACAATCACAACAACCTTTCACTCTATATTCTGACAGTTGAGCGTTATTGTACGCTTCACTGGCATTCCATCAAGTTAAGAGAATCTATGCGACTGGATAAATTTTTGTCCCAGCAATTAGGGATAAGCCGAAGTTTGGTAGCGCGAGAACTGCGCGCAGGGCTTGTAACGGTTGATGATGAAATCGTTAAATCAGGGGCTTTTCAAGTTACGATTGACCATGAAGTCGCTTATGATGGCAATGTCCTCGTACAAGTTACTGGGCCGCGTTATTTTATGTTACATAAACCACAAGGCTATATTTGCTCAACAGATGACCCAACACATCCAACAATTCTTTTTTTTATTGATGAGCCTCTTGCACAAAAACTGCATTCAGCAGGGCGTTTAGATATCGATACAACCGGCCTTGTATTATTGACGGACGATGGCCAATGGTCACATCGCATTACTTCACCCAAGCATCATTGTGAAAAAACGTACCGAGTTCAATTGAGTGATGATATTGCTCAAGATGTTGCTGAGAAGTTTGCTCAGGGCGTTATGCTCAATGGGGAAAAACATCCAACTAAACCAGCGAAACTGGAAATTATTAGCCCTAGAGATGTCAGGCTGACGATTAGCGAAGGGCGTTATCATCAAGTAAAACGTATGTTTGCAGCGGTAGGAAACCACGTTTGTGGGTTACACCGTGAACGTGTTGGTGAAATTTGGCTCGATGATGCTCTTGAGCCAGGAGAATACCGCCCACTGACGGAAGAAGAGATCAACAGCATTAATGTACCACGTAAAAAAACAGCAGGAGTTTAAAGAGTGCAACAGCAGCGTTCATCCTATTTGGGGCTGATATTAATTCTAGGTTTATTATCGATGCTAATGCCATTGGCTATCGACATGTACCTACCAAGCTTTCCGACGATGATGCATTATTTTAATGTAGATGAAGGGCGCATTCAAATGACGCTCAATAGCTACATTTTTGGTTTTGCTATAGGGCAATTATTTTATGGTCCTATGGCTGATAGCATTGGGCGTAAACCTGTTATTTTGGGTGGAGTCGTCGTTTTTGCCATCGCTTCAGCGGCTTGCGCTATCACTGAATCGATTGATTCACTGATTTGGTTACGTTTTTTACATGGTTTTGCCGCTGCAGCTGCAAGTGTTGTGATTAACGCACTTATGCGAGATATGTTTACTCGTGATGAATTCTCAAGAAGTATGTCTTTTGTTGTATTAGTGATGACGGTGGCACCGTTATTAGCCCCTATTTTAGGGGGAGAACTAATGCATTGGTTTTCATGGCATGCCATTTTCTGGAGTATCGCCATTGCTGCGGTTGTTGCCGTTATTTTAGTGAGCTGTTTTGTGCGGGAAACATTGCCCGTTGCTAAAAGGCAAAAGTTTCATATTGGTACAACATTAAGGCAATTTGCGACTTTATTTAGAGCAAGACAGGTTCTGTTCTACATATTAGCGAGTTCATTCTCTTTTGCCGGGATGTTTTCGTTCTTAAATGCAGGTGCTTTTGTCTATATCGATTTGAATGGGGTGTCTCCACAGAATTTTGGCTACTATTTTGGTATCAACATTATCTTCCTGTTTATTATGACGACAATAAATAGCCGCTATGTAAGGCATTTTGGCGCAGAAAAAATGCTTTACTTTGGCATCATTATCCAATTTGTGATGGGCGTGTGGTTGCTTGTTACAACGGCATTTGCATTAGATTTTTGGACATTGGTTATCGGTGTTGCAATCTATGTTAGTGGCATAGCGATGATTACTTCTAATGCAATGGCAGTGATCTTGGATAATTATCCACATATTGCCGGAACCGTCTCTTCATTGGCAGGAACAATAAGGTTTTCAATTGGCGCACTCGTTGGGACTTTATTATCACTCATACCCGCTCAGAGCGCATGGCCAATGGTTGGTTCTATGGTTGCTTGTGTAGCATTATCAATGTTATTTGTTCTATTAGCGAAAAAAGCAAAGTAAACCATATGTTTTCAAGTTTCATGGATGAAACTGAGAACACACAATTCCCCTTTCTTTAAATAGAATATTTTCTAGTTACTTCCCTAGATCATTCATTTTATCTATTAGAGATAAAGTAACATTGCTCGATAAAAGCGAGTAGTAATGTAGAGGTATTAAAATCCTTAATGAAAAATGATCTAAATCAATTATCATTCGAGCTAAATTTGTTAAATTTATGTTTTATGAATTAATGCTTATTGCAACATTATTCATTAATAAAAATTTGGTTTAACTTCAAAAACAAACTGTTTTTTACTATTTTCATTTCATAAATGTAAAAAAAAGTTAAGTGTTTTGAGTGAGATGTTGAGCTTAGAGATCAAAATTAGTTTAAATTTTAATATATTTACTACTAAAATGAATGTGCAATGATTTGTGTCACAAAAATTTAACGACATTTTGTTTTTTTAATGTTATATTTAAAGTTCGACATTTAACATTCATGTTACTTTTTTGGATGACTAAAAGTTCGGTTTGAACGATGAATGATTGGCTTAAGCCCGTGTTAGGTCAAGTAAGAATGTAAGTATCAGTACTTGGCAAAATACTAAAATGTTTCAATAGGATATCTTTGTGGAAAAATTAGGTCTTTCGGTGGTGCACAGGCTACCGCAAAGCTACCGCTGGTTATCAGGCAAAATAGGTACGGATGTTGAAGTCGTGCCTATGAATGATGCCGATAGCGATAAGCTTGTGGGGCTGAAGCTACTTAGCCATGACTGTGCGACAGATTGTATTGCAATGCAGCAATTGTCTGAATCATTGTCAGATATGCAGATCGCTAACGCAATCTTAGAGTGGCAAAAAGAAATTTGCCTATTCATTCATGCTAATGATGAGCTAGCTGCTATGTGTCGCTTAAAAGCTTCTGGCGTCGCGATTGCAGAACTGTCTTCTGGCTTTTATAGTGCTTAGTTTTGAGTATATTTGCTTGGTTATATTGGCTCGATGATTCATTATTATTTTAGTTACAAGTTTAGTTCAGCTATGTTTTATAACTTGTTTTTGAATGAGCGTTATCGTGAGGTGGGTTTGGTATTTAAGCTATTTTTATCAAAAATAATCAAATAACTATACTAAATTTAGTTAATAAAGATTTCCAATAAAAAAGCTTCCATTGTATGGAAGCTTTTTTATTGGAAGGGGGATATAGAATGTTAAAAAAACTTATGAGCCATTAATAATACGTCTACCGGCATAATATCTTTTGCTCCAGTAGGAGTTAGTCATTTCAGAAACGATAACACCACTACTGGTTGACGCATGAACAAATTTTTGGTCGCCAATATAGATACCAACATGCTTCATAGTTCGGCCTGTTTTAAATAAAACAATATCACCGACTTTTAGGTTATTACGTTTTACGCTTTTGCCTGAGGATTCTTGTTCAGAAGTGGTACGAGGGAGTTCAACACCAAATTGTTCAAAGAATGTGCGCTGTACGAAACTTGAACAATCAACACCTTTCTTTGTTGTACCGCCAAGACGATAAGCCACGCCTTTCCAGCTTGCGTATTGATCCATTATTTTAGATTTAGTATCAACACTTTGTACTAATTCTTCGAATTCATCTTGAGATGCCATCGTCAGCGAGTCACCAGCAGAACCATTTAGCATACGTGCATCTGATTTGGCAGTATATTGCGTATTTTTAGCTGACTTTGGGTTGGTACATGCTGTGAGAGTTACGGCGATTGCAATTGCCGGAACAATGCGCCAAGCATAGCGCTTAAGTTTTTCAGGAGTTAGCATTCTTATATATATCCCTTACCATTTTTTAGTACTTTATTGTGTAAAAAGACACAAAAAACTAAACTTATCCCTGTGAAAAACGCATTATAGATGCCAAAACTGTGTTTTTCGCAGAAAGTGTTTATCGCAGCACTACTAAATTTCGAATGTACTAGTCATATTTAATGACTTATTGAGTATAGGATATATATCAATATCGACTAAATTTACTAAGACATTCTTTACATTTTTTACATAAAAGATTTGGTATCGCAATAATCCCAAATCAAACCTTTAAGAGCATACATAAACAAAAGCAAAATGGCGAGTTAATAGAGGTGAAATTTACAAAACATTAGATAAAAGTGCCTATTTGCCATTGGTTTATGTGATAACTGTCTACAATGAAGGATCTTTACTTATAACACAGGTAATTGCAGTCAATGAAATATGATATAAATCACATTTTATTGGTTGTTATTTCAGTATATTTACATAAATATGTGCTTTTTAAGTTTGAAATGTAAAGAAGCTTAAGTTTATATCTAATGACGGCTTATTTGTGAGCAAAACGAATAGTTTAGTAGACTTCAAAAAAGATGATTAGAATAAAAAACACACAGAGAATAGTGAAGAAAGTAAATTTACTGTATGTTTATCAGGGGGGTGTTGTTCGGATTTTCTACATGAAATAGATACTGGCGAGTGAGAGGTAATTTATGTCGACCACCAAACGGTAATAATGTAGGTGAACCATCAGTGTATGTGCTATATCTTGATATTGTAGTCACGATAAAGCCGTTGCTCGAAATCACTAAACCGGCGATTGAGGGTAGCACGAGCAATTCTAGTTGAAAAATAATCCATGGGAATGAAGTTAGATGACCCAAGGTTATCAATAATCAGAAATTTACCGTGAGGTTTATAACCTAATTGGTAAACAATGTTATAAGTCTTAAGTGCCATCGTGACGATAGCCTCTTTATAAATGTCCTTTTTAAATTGCTCATAGGCAATTTTCATATTTTTTTTATGCTTTAAAAAAAGTTGTTTGTTTTTTAAGTAATAATCTAAAGTATGTGAAACATTTCCAGTTTTATCTTTGATTAATTGGAATACATATCCTAATCCGCGATCAGTTTGTTGGAAACCATAGTAATGAGAAATGGTTTTTGTGGTGAATTTTTTTTTGTATAAGCGCTTATAATAACGAACCTCCCTTAATGTTTCTTTATCATCTCTTCCACTTAAATGAATTTTTACGCATAGGTCATCATATTCAGGATGCTGATAACAAGCACGCTGTCGGCCTGATGCGATCAAATTGATAGAGGGTAATGCGATTTTTTTATTTAAATTCTTATGCATGATGATTAACACTATTTTTAACGATTCTAAAGTTTTTGATGTATAGATGAGCCTTAAGTGGCGTTGCGACGATTTTCATAAATTATAGGGCTAATACTATTAGATATTATTTATAAAGTGTTGCATTTTGTGTGGTTAATTAAGTGTGATGTAAGTCATTTATTTTGTTTTGATAAATAATTAAAACAAAAAATAAAAAACTACGACCATAAATGAAATTATTAATATCCCTTTGGAATTAGTATGTCGTCCTCAGGCAATTCAGCCAAATTAAATACTTTAACTGTAAATAAATTACAGAAAGTGACGATAACATAATTTTAAAAGGGGATTTCATTATGAATAGCTCAGTAAAAAAAATGGTCATGACTTTTCTGGCAGTAACAGCATTAAGCACAAGTTTTTCAATCGTTGCGTCAGAAAATAGTGAGACGAAACGCAGTAGTACAGGCGTTATTCGATTTACTGGTGCCATAGTTGCATCACCTTGTGTTGTCGAAGCGAATGCTAATAAAGTTGAAACTAAATGCTGGAATGATAATGGTAAATTGGAAACTGCATCTGCAGATATTCGTAAATTAAAAAATAAAGAAATGTTGCTTCCGAATCAAAAAGGTACTCAACAATTTAATTGGATTAATAAAGATAAAACCTTAGGTATTTATACAATAAAATACGATTAATCTTGAGTTGAATAAGAATTGAATGTAGCAAACTAATATGAGAAGGGTATGCAATGTTTAATTTTAATGACATATGCCTATGAACAGTAACTTCATAGGCATATAAAAAATTGTTTCTATCAAATTAAAAACAAAAATTAGTCACAACGGCCCATATAACGACGCTCAGCGATATGAATACGAATTTTTTCTCCGCTGGTTAAATATTCAGGGACTTGGACTGTTAGTCCTGTAGCCATGGTTGCGGGTTTAGTCCGTGCGCTTGCTGATGCGCCTTTAATTGCAGGTGTTGTTTCAACAATCACCATATCAACCGTTTGTGGTAGCTCTAATGCAAGAACTTGTCCATCCATTGTTAATACTTGCATTCCTGGTAACCCTTCTTCAGGAATAAAAAGTAATTCTTCTTCAATATCCGCTTTTTTGAAAATGTAAGGAGTGTAATCTTCATTGTCCATGAAGACATATTCATCACCATCAATATAAGAAAAACTCACTCCACGGCGTGTTAGCGAAATGGTTTCTAAAATATCATCGCCTTTGAAACGCTCTTCAACTTTCTGGCCAGTTTTGATATCAGTAAAGCGCATTTTATATAGCGTACTTGCACCACGAGCGCTAGGTGCTTGAATATCAATGTCTTTTACAAGTAATAGTTTGCCATTGTAGTTAATTGCTAAACCACGTTTAATTTCGTTGGCCTTGGCCATAAATAACCTTCTTTAGGGTTGTCAAAAAGAGTGCGACAAAATTACTCGCAGATAAGGAATTAGGCAAGATGCTGAAGTCAATTTTCAGTGAAAAATTTTTAGATAAATATCAGTATGAATATAACCTGTAGGTTATATTCATACTCGAATGGTTAATAGATAGGAAGTAAACCAGATAGCGACAATAAATGAGCAACCGCATTAATTAACCCAAAGAGGATCACGAAGCCAATGATAAAGGTCCCTCCTGGTGCTTTATAACTGTTGTTAGGGTAGCGTTTACGGCTTGCTTTCGCCATCAGGGCAGGGACAATGACAGCCCAAATAGTCGCTGCTAACCCTGCAAAACCAATCGCATAAATAAACCCATTAGGAAAAATTAAAGCGAGTATCGTTGGTGGTAAAAAGGTGACTAAAATGGATTTAAGGCGGCCAAATTTGTTATCTTCAAATTTGAAAAAATCAGCGATAAAATCAAATAACCCTAAAGACACACCTAAGAAAGAACTCGCTAAAGCCATATAGGAGAACAGGTTCAAAAACTGAGAAATAAAACTGCTTTGGGTGGAAATATTCATTTGGGTCAGTAATGCATCAATATTATTACCATTTTCTCTGATTTCAATAAATGAAGTTCTTGGAATATTTCCTTGAATCGCATACTGCCACAAAATATAGATAACCACGGTAATGGTTGCGCCATAGACGAGGCTCTTAACAACACTGCGGCTATCTTTATTATAATATTTTACTAATCCTGGCACATTACCGTGATAACCAAATGAAGTTAATAAATAAGGTAATGCGGCTAAGGCATATGGAAGATACTGGCTTTCACCTTGTTCAGTTTGGTTAAATAAGATAGCTGGAGATGCAGTTGAAACCATTCCACCGATTGACATAATAAAGGTGATTACCATTCCACCAATTAAAATAGTGCTTAACCTATCGACAGCACGCGTAGAAAGCCACACAAAAAAAGCCACTATGAAGGCAAAAATAAAGCCAGCACCTGCTTGAGGTATCTGTATTTTTTCTGACAAATTCGCTGCGATGATAGAGCTACCCGCAGAAATATAGGCATAAGTAAGTATGTAAAGTACAAAGGTGACGGATAAACTATTAATTGAATTCCATGTCGAACCCAACAAATCTTTAACCATCGTATGGAAACTAGCGCCCGCAGGGTAATTCATATTGGCTTCTAAAATCATTAACCCAGAAAGTAACATGCAAATAAAGGTATAAATCAACAGTATGACGGAGCCTGTGAACCATACGCCAGAAGTCACCATAGGAATAGAAAACATACCAGCACCCACTGCGGTACCGGCAATGATCATAGCACCTCCTAATATAGAAGGATTTTTTTGTTGTGTTGTTCCATCAATAGCCATGGTGGCTCCTAAATATATTGTTTCACTGTACTAGCTAAATGATACGGCAAGCATGAAGTATTGTAAATATAGTAAATAGAATAAAACAGGGAAAAATGAGTAATTAGAAAGGGATGGATAATAAACGTACAACGCGAGAATGTTTGTACGCTTACGATTAATTAGGCGTTTTGGCGATAGAAACGTTGTGTTAGCCAGAGGTCAACCGCGTTGCGACTAGCCTCAAAATGCGGTTCTGGGAGTTTGTCTGGTGAAACCCACATTAAGCTTTCACATTTATCTGGTTCCATAATTTGAGGCTCAACATCACCGTCATATTCAACATGCATGCAAACAGAAACGGTGTGTTTACCTTCTTGTTGGTGAGTTTGTAAATTATTGCTGATGCCAAAAACAGTGGGGGCTTGGATATCAATACCTATCTCTTCTTTTATTTCGCGAATTGCACAGGTTTCAAAAGATTCACCGGGGTCGACATGTCCGCCGAAAATGGACCAATAGGGCGCATGTTTACTACTGCGTTTACCTATCAAAATTTGCCCATACTTGTTAGTGATTAGCACACCGACACCAACGACGACGTAAGCAGGCTCAGACATATATTCTCCTTATTATTTTATTTTTCAGCGCGCTGATCCTGACATAATCTTGTAGAAAAACAAGCAGGAAAAAGTACAAATATCACTGAAAACAATATGCTTTAATGTTATAACTATACTTAAATTTAAAGACACGATAATCATGATAAGGGAGATTAGTGGTTATGACTCGCCGGGTTGCTACAATTACATTAAATCCTGCTTACGACCTTGTGGGCTTATGCTCTACTATCGAAGTGGGGGAAGTCAATTTAGTCAAAACCGCTAGCCTCAATGCGGGTGGTAAAGGGGTCAATGTCGCAAAAGTACTCCGTGACTTAGGTATTGATATCACTGTTAGTGGTTTTATGGGAAAGGATAACCAAGAGGAATTTCAACATTTTTTCAGTGAAAATGGCATGGCTAACCGCTTTAGTATGGTGCCAGGACGAACACGAATTAACGTAAAACTCACTGAAAACAATGGGGAGTCGACTGATTTCAACTTTTCAGGTTTTGAGGTCAGCAAAGAAGACTGGAACCGTTTCTCGACAGAATCACTCAATTGGCTTGGCCATTTTGATATGGTTGTGGTTAGCGGAAGTTTGCCAAGTGGTATTGATCCAGAAGAATTTACTCGGTGGATGACTCGCCTTCGCCAATTATGCCCATGTATTATTTTTGATAGCAGTCGAGAAGCCTTAAAGGCGGGTTTAAAAGCGTCACCATGGCTAGTAAAACCTAATCGTCATGAGCTAGAAAGTTGGGTTGGTCGAAAACTACCAGACTTACAAGATGTCGTAGCTGCAGCCCATGAATTAAGAGATAAAGGCATTTCCCATGTTGTCATATCGCTAGGGGAAGAAGGGGCTCTGTGGGTTAATGCTTCGGGTTCTTGGCTAGCTAAACCACCACATTGTGAAGTGATAAGCACGGTTGGGGCTGGTGACTCGATGGTGGCAGGGCTAGCTTACGGGCTACTCAATGGTGAGTCCAGTGAGCATACCTTACGTATGGCGACTGCAATTTCTGCACTCTCAGTTTCCCAGCCAGATGTCGGCTTAAAAAATAGAAATAAATTAGCGGATATGATGGCAAAAATTGAAATGAAATCGTTATAGGTCATTCAGTTCAAATAAAACCCCCATATGATAAATGCGGGGGTTTTTGTTATTAGAAAGTAGGCTAAATCGCTAATTATTTTGTTGTGCTTTTAACCACGCAATTTCTTGTGGCCAAATATCGGGGTTTACGGTTTCTAAAATCAAAGGGATACCATCGAAGCGGTTATCTTGCATAATGTAAGTAAATGGTGCAAAACCAATATTCCCTTCACCTAAACTATGGTGGCGGTCGACACGGCTGGCAAATTCACTTTTCGCATCATTAAGGTGCATTCCTTTTAGAAATTCAAACCCGACAATTTCTGCAAACTGGTCAAATGTTTTATCACAATCTTCGGCAGTGCGTAGGTCATAACCTGCGGCAAAAGCATGACAAGTATCGATACACACACCTACACGGCTTTTATCTTTTACCCCATCAATAATTTTTGCGAGATGTGTAAAGTCAAAACCTAAGTTAGTACCTTGCCCTGCCGTATTTTCAATGACAGCAGTCACTCCCTCGGTTTCAGCAAGCGCGATATTAATAGATTCAGCAATCCGCGCTAAACAGTCGTCAATTTCAATTTTGTTTAAATGACTACCTGGGTGGAAATTAAGTAAATCAATACCTAATTGCTCACAGCGCTGCATTTCATCGATAAAAGCGACCCGAGATTTTTCTAGAGCTTCAAATTCAGGATGACCTAAATTGATTAAATAGCTGTCATGGGGCAGGATCTGGTGTTTACCGTATCCATATTTTTTGCAGTTATCTTTAAATTTTTTAATCACTTCTTCGTTAAGTGGTGCAGCTTTCCACTGACGCTGATTTTTTGTGAACAATGCAAAAGCGGTTGCGTTGATTTCATGTGCGCGAATAACGGCTTGGTCAACACCACCAGAGGCGCTGACATGTGCTCCAATATATTTCATTTTTGACTCCTTTTTATTGGAGTATGCCATTAATAAGCGAATAAATGAAATCAACAAAAAAGCCACCGGTTAAGGTGGCTAAAAACGAGGAGAATGTAGATTAAAAAATGTTTTGAATCAGTAGGTTAATTAATAGTCCGCCAACTATCAACCAAACAAACAGTATCAACGCCATTAGCAATGGTTTAATGCCCGCTTGGCGAATAGCGCTAACATGGGTAGTCAACCCTAAAGCAACCATTGCCATAGCAAGTAAAATGGTATCCAAAGCAATAACTTGCTGTACTAATGCCTGAGGCAGTAAATTGAGTGAGTTAAAACCTGCGACAACAATAAAAAATACAGCAAACCAAGGAATAGTAATTTTACTTTTTTGGGTCTTTGTTGTTTGGTTTGCAGCCGTTTTACGGCTTAAAAACGCAGATAAAATAATTAAAAATGGCGCAAGCATCATGACACGGATCATTTTGGCAATAACAGAGGCATTTTCTGCGTCTGTACCAATTGTATGGCCTGCTGCAACAACCTGTGCAACTTCATGTACTGTTGAACCAATGTAAATTCCAAAGGTTTCTTCTGTTGCCGGAAACCAACCAAAGTGCGCGTTTAATTGGTAAATCCAAGGGTAAACAAAGATACAAATTGTACCAAAGATAACAACAGTTGAAACGGCAACAGCGACTTTACTCGCAGAAGCTTTAACGACAGGCTCAGTTGCCATGACCGCGGCTGCGCCACAGATACTACTGCCAGCACCAATTAATAATGTTGTTTCTTCATCAAGACCGAACACTTTTTTGCCTAGCCAATACGCTAATAAAAATGTCGATGTTAATGTTAAAGCATCAATAATTACACCAGTAGCGCCTACGTCAGTGATCTGTTGAAAAGTAAGGCGAAAGCCATACAAAATAATCCCGGCACGTAAAAAATAGTGTTTGGCAAATTTAATGCCAGCATCACAAGATTGACTGGCTACGGGGTAAAAAGTATTCCCGACAATAATTCCTAATAATATTGCGAGAGTTAATGCACCTAAACCAATATCCATAAACCAGGGTTGGTCACCGAGGTAAATTGCAATAGCAGTTAGAATACCCGCTAGAATAATACCTGGTATGAGTTTAAATATAGGGTTTAGGCTATTATGCTCAAGGGTGTTGGTGTCACTTTTATTCATGATAATACTCTTTATTACCGCTTATAAGATTTAGTAATAAGGATATAACAAAAGTAATAATAATTTAAATTGATTATCATTATATAATCTACCACCAAAATAGATTATAAGTTTCTTCTGGAATATTGCGAATAAATCGTTAATATTAACATTATTATTACAAATACTAAAAATCACGTTGGGCTTACCTTTATGCGAATTACACTTAGGCAACTTGAGGTTTTTACGGAAGTATTAAAAAGTGGCTCCACGACGCAGGCATCTCAGTTATTAGCACTTTCACAATCGGCTGTCAGCGCGTCGCTAACGGATTTAGAAGGTCAATTAGGCGTTCAATTATTTGACCGTGTGGGTAAACGACTTGTTACGAATGAGCACGGAAGGCTGCTATATCCCAAAGCTTTAGCGTTATTAGAGCAAGGGTTAGAAGTCGAGCAATTATTTAAAAAAGAGATGGGCGCAGTGCGTCTTGCAGCAAGTACAACGATTGGTAATTATATTTTACCAGAAGTCTTAGCGGGTTACCGTCATGACCACCCGGATATTCCTTTAGAGCTTTTTATCAGTAACACAGAAGAAATTATTAAAGCAGTCATGGAATTTAGAGCCGATGTTGGGTTAATCGAAGGCGTTTGTCATAGCCCTGAGTTAATTTCAAAAGCATGGTTAAAAGATGAACTCGTTATTTTTGTTTCACCCCAAAATCCATTGGCGAATAAAAAAGTTTCTTTAAAAGATTTGCGTGATGCGCCTTGGATTTTGCGTGAAAGAGGTTCAGGTACGCGGGATGTACTCGACCAATTATTATTTGCACATCTTCCTGGCTTTCATATTTTAATGGAGCTAGGGAATTCAGAAGCTATCAAGCATGCAGTTCGTTATGGAATAGGTATAAGTTGTTTATCTCGTCGGGTGATCGAAGAGCAATTAGAAAATGGCTCTCTAGTTGAACTAAAAATAGATGAACTTCATTTAGAAAGAACGCTATATTTGATTTATCACCGCCAAAAGCATCTTTCGAATGCGATTACTAACCTTCTGTCTTACTGTAATTAAAAATCCTCGTCATCTTTTAACCTGTCGCGTTGTTGGCTGCAATCGACGACCCAAGTCACATACTAATGTATGCTCCTTGGATAGTCTCAATTGCCGCCTAGCGACACGCTAAAAGCTATAGAGGATTGCAGTGAATGTGTTGCACTTGTGATAGGCTATCGCGTTGTTGGCTGCACTTTTTATGTGCCTTGAACAGCCACATTTGCCGCTACTGACACGATAAAGAAAATAAGACGTCGTCCTCTTATTAAGAGGGTATACTGAATTTTTTGAGATAACGCATTTTACTTATAATTTTGTGTGAATTATGAAGGTATCTTATAACAGTGAAGAGTTGCTTAGTTCTCACAGTCTATTTTGCTAGAATCCCTGCGATATTAGCTGAATAATAAAATGCAGGGAACAAATGTCAGAACAACATACCAATACTATCTCGCAGGGCGGCCCACAAAGACTACGCCGTGAGCTAAAGGCACGCCATCTTGCGATGATTGCTATCGGTGGGTCCATCGGTACAGGTTTATTTGTTGCCTCTGGGGCAACGGTTGCACAAGCAGGCCCCGGTGGAGCACTCCTTTCTTATGCTATCATTGGTTTAATGGTCTACTTTTTGATGACCAGTCTAGGTGAGTTAGCCGCATATATGCCCGTTTCAGGCTCATTTGCAACCTATGGTGCAAAATATGTCGATGAAGGTTTTGGCTTTGCACTTGGGTGGAACTATTGGTACAACTGGGCTGTGACCATTGCAGTTGACTTAGTTGCCGCTCAATTAGTGATGACTTACTGGTTCCCAGATACCCCCGGTTGGATTTGGAGCGCCATTTTCCTTGCCATTATTTTCTTACTGAATTTCATCTCAGTTAAAGGGTTTGGTGAGGCTGAATACTGGTTCTCATTAATAAAAGTCACCACGGTCGTCATTTTTATTGTTGTCGGCGTATTAATGATTTTTGGCATCATGAGCGGTGCGGAAAATGCCGGGTGGCATAATTGGGAAATTGGTGATGCGCCTTTTGCTGGTGGTTTTTCAGCCATGATTGGTGTGGCAATGATAGTTGGGTTCTCATTCCAAGGAACTGAATTAATCGGTATTGCTGCGGGTGAATCGAAAGACCCCGCTAAAAATATTCCAAAAGCCGTGCGCAAAGTATTTTGGCGTATCTTGTTATTCTATATCTTTGCAATCTTAATTATTAGTTTGATCATTCCTTACACTGATCCAAACTTACTGCGTAATGATGTCAAAGATATTAGTGTAAGCCCATTCACTTTAGTATTTGAAAATGCAGGCTTATTATCTGCGGCAGCAGTAATGAATGCGGTTATTTTAACAGCGGTATTATCGGCAGGTAACTCCGGTATGTACGCATCAACGCGTATGTTGTATACCTTAGCCCGTGAAGGTAAGGCTCCGCGTATTTTCGCCCGTTTATCTAAAGGTGGCGTACCTCGTTATGCATTGTTAGCAACGACGGTTGTTGCAGGGTTATGTTTCCTAAGTTCCATGTTTGGCAACCAAACGGTGTACTTGTGGTTGTTAAATACATCGGGGATGACAGGGTTTATTGCTTGGTTAGGTATTGCCATTAGCCATTATCGTTTCCGTAGGGGCTATATTGCACAAGGGAGAGATCTTAATGACTTACCTTATCGTTCAGGTTTTTTCCCAATCGGCCCTATTTTTGCCTTTATTTTGTGCTTAACAATCACGTTGGGTCAAAACTACCAAGCTTTTTTAGAAGATAAAATTGATTGGGTAGGGGTTACCGCAACTTATATTGGAATTCCGTTATTTTTAGCAATTTGGTTTGGTTATAAAATAGCGAAGAAAACGACGTTTATCCGTTATAAAGACATGAGCTTTCCAAGTTACCGCGAAAATTTAGATAAATAATTTTTTAAAATATCTATCATCAATAACAGCACTCTTCATAGGGTGCTGTTTTTTTATATATAGCGCAATAAACCTACATTTTGGCGGTAAAATAGGCTGAATGTTTGGGTTTACGATAATGGTCACAGAATTCCATTGATGAAACCCATGATTAAACTAATAATCGTATTGATAAGTATTCTTATTTGCTTTATTGTTACCTCATAAAAAAGTAAGTCAATGAGGTTAAGAGTGGAGCTCAATACTATGTCGTCGGTAGCCAAGAAGTCTGTAGCTAGGTCGGTAGTAAAAGGAATAAGTTTAGCGTTATTAGCAAGTGCCAGTATGAGCGCTTGGGCTGCAACGGTGACTGATATTGCAGGTCGTACCGTTGAGGTTCCTGATAATGTTAATCGCATTTTATTAGGCGAAGGACGCCTATTTAGTGCAATAGCTCTGCTAGAAGGTGATAAACCCATTGAGCGAATTGTAGGTTGGCAAGGTGACCTTCGAAAACTAGACCCGCAAACCTATGCTGTTTATAAAGCGAAATTTCCTGAAATTGATAACATTCCATTAATTGGTAATACCAGTGCAGATAGCGTCAGTTCAGAAAAAGTATTAACCCTAAATCCGGATATTGCCATTTTTGGTTTATCAGGTCATGGACCGGGTAAAAATAGTGAGTTAGTCAACCAACTGGAAAAAGCGGGTGTCCCTGTCGTATTTGTGGATTTCCGTGATAAACCACTGGAAAACACTTTACCAAGCATGCGTTTACTTGGTAAAGCATTGAACCGCGAACAGGCGGCAAATAAGTATGTCGATTTTTATGAAAGAAACCAAAAATTAGTCACTGATATTACTTCGAAAATACCAGAAGATAAAAAACCAAGTGTTTTTATTGAGTTACGCGCTGGTGCTTTTGAAGATTGCTGCGGTACCGCTGGCGATGGAAATATGGGAAATTTTATTGATTTAGCTGGTGGTAAAAATATTGCTAAAGGTGTTTTGCCGGGCGCACTTGGTACGATGAACTTAGAGAAAATCATTGCTGCAGACCCAAATGTTTACATTGCATCTGGTGCAAAAGCACCGGGTAGTAAAGATGCCGGCGTTCAATTAGGCGCACAAAGCACATTAACAGATGCACAAAAAAGCCTGAAAAAAATTACTGAACGTAAAGGGATTAGCTCGTTATCAGCCGTAAAAGATAAGCAAGATTATGCTATCTGGCACAATTACTATAACTCTCCATACAATGTGATTGCGACGCAAGTTTTCGCCAAATGGTTTTATCCAGAACAGTTTGCTGACCTTGAACCGCAAAAAACACTCGAAGAATTGCACAGAGAGTTTCTCGCCATTGAGCCTACAGGTGTATATTGGGTCAGCGAAAAGTAATGAAAACGGGTAAGAGTTGATGAGTATTACGAGCGAGCCAATGATTACGGCTGAAAAAGCGGCTATTCAGGCTGACGATAATGTAAAACAGCATTATCAGACTATGTTACGCCGTCGATTGACATGGATAGTTGTTATCATCGCGGCAATTTTATTATCACTGGTTATAGATTTTACCTTGGGGCCTTCAGGGTTATCTCTCGAGCGCTTATGGCAAACGTTGATAACCCCAGAGTCGGTTGATGCAGGAACGCGTGTCATTGTCTGGGACATTCGCTTGCCTTACGCATTGATGGCCGTGGTGATTGGCATGTCATTAGGGCTTGCGGGTGCTGAGATGCAGACAATCCTCAATAACCCGTTAGCGAGCCCATTTACATTAGGGGTATCTAATGCCGCGGCATTCGGCGCCGCATTAGCAATTGTTTCTGGCATTGCAATTCCAGGCGTGCCCGACCAGTGGGTGATATCAGCCAATGCCTTTATTTTTGCATTATTAGCAGCGTTGATGTTAGACGCAGTAACCCGCTGGACACGCGTAGCAACTTCAGGTGTCGTACTGTTTGGTATTGCGCTTGTGTTCACCTTTAATGCATTGGTTTCCATGATGCAATTCATCGCAACAGAAGATACCTTGCAGGGTTTAGTCTTTTGGACGATGGGCAGTTTATCAAAAGCGACTTGGGTGAAACTTGGGGTGATGGCATTAGTTTTCGCACTTATTTTCCCAATTGCCATGATGAGTTCATGGAAGCTAACGGCTTTAAGATTGGGTGAGGATAGGGCGATCAGTTTCGGTATTGATGTGCGCCGTTTAAGGTTAACAACGTTATTACGCATTAGTATTTTATCGGCGCTAGCCGTGGCATTTGTCGGTCCTATTGCCTTTATTGGTTTAGTTGCGCCACATATAGCAAGGTTGATTTTTGGTGAAGATCACCGTTTTTATCTGCCTGCAAGTGCATTAATTGGGGCGTTAATTTTATCCATGGCCTCAATAGCGTCGAAGAATATTATTCCGGGTGTGATTATCCCTGTTGGGATCGTGACCTCGTTGGTTGGTGTACCGTTCTTCCTAAGTATTATTTTGCGTCATAGAGGGAACGTATCATGAGTGGCCTGATTATTAACCAATTTAATGCAGGTTACCCTAAACGTCCCGTAATTGAGAACCTATCGACGGATATCTTGCCTCGCGGCAAGATCACGGTATTACTTGGGCCAAATGGTAGTGGTAAATCCACATTATTACGGTCGTTGGCGGGGTTAAATAAGGCAACAGGGCAGCTGTTACTGGATGGTCAGGACTTAACCCAACAGAGTTTTGCCCAGCGAGCACAAAATGTGGTGTATTTACCGCAAACGTTACCTGCTGGTGTGCACCTGTATGTTTTAGAGTCAGTGATTGTTGCTCAACGTGCTTCAGGCGGTTTGAGGAATGAGAATAGTAAAGACGAAGTGATGGGGTTATTACGTCAATTGGGTATTGAGCATTTGGCGTTAAGTTATTTAGACCAACTCTCAGGTGGTCAAAAACAATTAGTGGGTTTGGCACAATCTTTAATTCGTCAACCCAACTTATTGTTATTAGATGAGCCTTTAAGTGCGTTAGATTTAAATTACCAATATCATGTGATGGATTTAGTCGCAAAAGAGACGAAACGTCGAAATATAATCACGGTTGTGGTGGTTCATGATATTAATATTGCGCTCAAACATGCGGAGCATGTATTAATGTTGAAACAAGGTAATTTAATTGCTCAAGGCGAACCCGCTGAGGTTATTACCCCCGAAAGCCTTGCTGAGGTTTATGGCGTGCGGGGTCGTATTGAACGTTGTTCGCAAGGTGTGCCACAAGTCCTAATAGATGGGCTGGTTGATAAATTAGCAAGTTAATATAGTAATAGAATAGTGTGCTTGCAGCATTTGGCAAGCACATTAAATAAAATATAGAGGGCGCAATATTAAAAAATCAAATCTTAATTAATAGTAATTACCCATAGGAAATTTAATTGAATTATATAATGGTTTTTACCATGAATTTCCTATGGGTATTTAAATACCCCAATAATAAAAAATATTTTTTGATTCAATGAAATCAATGTGAGCAAATCAATTCATATATAAAACAAAATATCTCTTGGAGAGTTGGGAATGGTTGTTTTTAATAAAAGAAAAGTGGCAATTAGCATTATTGCGGCTATTGCTGCGGCGCCTGCATTTGCTGATGATAGTAATGATAAAATCTATGTAACAACAGCATCAGGCTACCAACAGAAAATTGAAGATGCACCTGCGTCTATTTCTGTTGTGACGCGCGAACAACTCGAAACTAAAGCTTACCGTGATGTGACTGACGCATTAAAAGATGTACCGGGTGTTTTAGTGACCGGTGGCGGCAGTAGCTCAGACATCAGCATCCGTGGTATGGATGCTAAATACACCATGATTTTAATCGATGGTAAACGTGTTGACACACGTACAACTCGCCCAAATAGTGATGGCTCTGGTATTGAACAAGGTTGGTTACCACCATTACCAGCTATTGAACGTATTGAAGTGGTACGTGGCCCAATGTCATCGCTGTATGGTTCAGATGCGATGGGAGGGGTAATTAATATTATCACTCGTCGCGTACAACAAGAGTGGACGACCAGTTTACGTGCTGATACAACATTAACAGAACGTAAAAATTCAGGGAATACAGGGCAAGGCAGCTTTTACACCTCAGGCCCATTAATTGATGGGTTATTAGGTGTAAAACTGCAAGGCCAATATTCACATCGTGGTGAAGATAAAATCATTAATGGTTTTAACCGCCAAATCATGGCGAGTGGTGGAGCAACAGTATCGTTGACCCCTGATGACAAAAATACCTTCGACGCAGAATTTAAACGAGATAACCAACACCGTGATGACCGTGAAGGTTATACAAGCAAAAGAGGCGACGGTAGCGGTTTTAGCAAATATGAGTTGACTCATATGGCATTAACCCATACGGGTATTTATGATATTGCATCAACAGATACCTATGTTCAATACGATGAGACAAAAAACCCAGGCCGTAAAATGACGGCAGAAGACCTTGTTTTCCGTAATCAAAGTGTCTTTTTACTGGGTGACCATAGTTTAAGTATTGGCGGTCAATATCGTAAAGAGAAATTGAAAGACGAAGGTAATAAATTTAAACAGTATAATCAGCTTGAACGATATAGCTGGGCGTTATTCGCAGAAGATGAATGGTTAATGACCAATGACTTTGCGTTAACGGGTGGTATTCGTATGGATAAAGATGAAAACTACGGTTCACACTGGACTCCACGTTTGTATGGTGTATGGCATGCTGATGAACAATGGACAATTAAAGGTGGGGTAACTACAGGTTACAAAGCACCAAGCTTGCGTGAATCGTCTGCAAACTGGGGACAAGCAACAGGTGGTAATGCAGGTAATGCCGTTATTTATGGTAATCCTGACTTAAAACCAGAGAAAAGTGTGACCGAAGAAATTGGTGTTATCTGGAACAATCAAGATAATATTACTGCGGGGATAACTATCTATAACACTGACTTTAAAGATAAAATTACTGAAGTTAGGCGTTGTGAAGAAAATAGTAGCACAGTAAGAGCATGTACAGTAGCTCAAGATGGTGAAGGTGACAAACCTAACCAACCGTATCGTTTCATTAGCGATAAAGCGAATGTTGATAAAGCAAGGATGCGCGGTGTTGAACTAACTTTCAACTGGCGTATTGTGGATGACTTAAGTTTTGCAGCTAACTACACCTATACTGATACTGAACAAAAAAGTGGTGTAAATAAAGGTAAGCCATTAAATAAGCAGCCTAAACATATGGCTAACTCCACACTGACATGGCAAACAACTGAAGATTTAGAAACATGGACACGTATGAATTTTCGTGGAAAAACCTCTGAATACCAAGGTCGTGGACAAAAAATGTCAAGTGGTACAGCATCTTATGCTTTGTTTGATTTAGGTGCGAGTTATCAGCTTAACAAGAATGCGAACATTGTTGGTGGTGTCTATAACGTCTTAGATCGCCGAATCGATAATGCGACTTACGGTGCTGAATTAGAAGGCCGTCGCTACAATATCGGTATCAACTACAACTTCTAATCGAAAAAACAATTTCGATTAATCCAAACCCTTTGGCTTCTACCAAAGGGTTTTTTGTTGATTAAAACCTGATAAAAATCATAAGAAAAGAGGTTATAAGCAGATATGGCAAAAAGTCAGAAATAATCAAAATTTCTTATGGAAAATAGGGTGATTTGTTAACAATTTAACTTGCTATTTGTGGTTATGGCGTGCAAAATGCGCGAACTAAAAAATAACTGATGCTTAATTAAATGAAGCATCGGTTTTTTTGTTTTTAGGAACGTTCATTCTAGCGGGGCCGGACATAGAGCCGGAGAGATAATTTTAATATTTACGTGTAGCAAACATTTTTCGCTACCGATTTGAGGAATGCTTTTATGGCTTACTTTTTCGCATTCGCAGCAGGGCCAGGCGCTGGTGGCTGCCGTATCGATGACTATGGGGCTCTCGGTGGCTTCGCTCACACGCCTTTCTCCCTTTCTTCGTTTTTCTCTGCCTATAGGCAGATGCAAAGTCTTCCCAGTAACTGTCGATTAAGCCGAAGTAGTATGCAATCGAAAGTTATGGGAGGGCTTAGACGTGCAAAATAATACTCCAATTCCATTAGACATCGGTCACAATCAAACGGGTGCGAATAACCGCGTACAACTTGCAAAAACCTTAACATTGGTGCAAGTAGTGATGATCGGTATTGCGTATATCCAGCCAATGACGATATTTGATACCTTCGGAATGGTGTCAGATAAAACCGGTGGACATGTTCCAACTTCATACATTATTGCACTTGCTGCGATACTGTTTACTGCTCTGAGCTACGGTAAATTGGTGAAACGTTTCCCATCAGCCGGTTCAGCGTACACTTACGCCCAAAAATCGATGAGCCCTCATATTGGCTTCTTGGTGGGTTGGACATCCTTGCTGTCCTATATTTTTATGCCAATGATCAACATCTTATTGGCTAAAATTTATTTACAAGATATTTTCCCTAATGTTGAACCAGCGATTTTTGTTGTGGGTTTAGTCATTTTGATGACGGCAGCAAACTTACGCGGTATCAACGTGATAGCGAACTTAAGTACCGTGATTGCGATTATCCAAGTTGGTGTCATGGCGGTCTTTACGGGCTTAGTCATTCACGGTGTTTCGAATGGTGAAGGTTCAGGTGAGATTTGGACATTTAATCCATTTGCTAATGAAAAAACCGAAGTGATCCCACTGATAGCTGGGGCGACAATTCTTTGTTTCTCATTCTTAGGTTTCGACGGATTAAGCTCATTGTCAGAAGAAACGCCAAATGCAGGTAAAGTCATCCCGCGGGCTATTTTCTTAACTGCGTTAATTGGTGGGGTTATCTTTATTACCGTTTCTTTCTTCTTACAGCAATACTTCCCAGATGTATCACGCTTTAAGAATATTAACGAGACACAGCCAGATATTATGCGTTTTGTTGCTGGAGCATTCTTCCAGTCAATCATTCTGGTGTTCTCATGCGTTACGGTATTAGCGTCAGGTATGGCCGCTCATGCGGGTAGTGCGCGTTTAATGTATGTCATGGGGCGTGATGGAGTATTCCCAGAAAAAGTATTTGGCTATGTTAGCCCAACGTGGCGCACCCCTGCATATAACGTATTAATGGTTGGTTTCTTAGCACTAGGCGCTATCTGGTTTGAAATGGATTTTGCAACCGCATTAATTAACTTTGGTGCACTAATCGCGTTTACCTTCGTGAATATTTCGGTTATCAGCCAATTCTTTATTCGTGAACGCCGTATGACTGGGGCTAAAAATATCATTAACTATTTGATTTTACCTGTCATAGGGACATTAACAGTCTGTGTGTTATGGCTAAATATTGAAGAAGATTCAATGGTATATGGTTTAGTCTGGACTGCGGTTGGTTTAGTTTATATGGCTATTTTAACGCGTATGTTTAAGCGTCCTATGCCGCAAATGAGCGACATCTAACTATATTCTTCATATTTCGCGCTGTAGCTGCGTTGCGTTCTCAAAACGACATGGGTCACATACTTATGTATGCTCCCCATGCTCGTTTTGCTCGGCGCCTTGCTACAACACGAACTATTTTGAATATACTCAGAATTAGAATTGATCAAATAGCGTCCTTGAGGCGCTATTTTTTTACCCGTTAAGAATTATTTAAGATAAAGCGTGTAGCCTATTAACATCATAATATTATGTGATATTGTTGTTACAACACATAATGCATAACTATGATAATTACGAATTCGATTAATAAGGCACACAAATGAATGATGCAAAGAAACCTGAGAATCAACGGTTATTACTGACGCTTAGGAATATTGTTGGCAAAAAAAAATATTTTAACAGAGCCGCATAAAACAGAACGTTATCGCAAAGGCTTTCGCTCTGGTATGGGGGATGCAATCGCGGTTGTATTTCCAACAACATTGCTCGAACAATGGTATGTTTTCAAGGCGTGTGTTGAAGCGGACAAAATTGTCCTGATGCAAGCAGCGAATACAGGGTTAACCGAAGGGTCAACACCGAGCGGTTATGATTATGATCGCGATATCGTCATCATTAGTACATTGAAATTAAACCAAATTCAAGTTTTACCAGAATTTAACCAAGTGGTTGCGATGCCGGGAAGCACTTTGTACGATCTGGAAAAAATCTTAAAACCATTAGGGCGCGAACCGCACTCTTTGATTGGGTCTTCGTGTATTGGTGCTTCTGTAGTTGGGGGGGATTTGTAATAGTTCTGGTGGGTCGCTAGTACGCCGAGGTCCTGCTTATACGGAGCTGGCTCTCTATGGTCGAGTCAATGATGATGGCAAAGTAGAATTGGTAAATCATCTTGGTATCGATTTAGGAGACACCCCAGAAGAAATTCTGACAAATCTGCAAAATCGCGGTTATAGCAGTGAAGACGTGCAAGTTAGCGATAAATTAGCCTCTGATCACGAATATGCAGAACGTGTTCGTGATGTCGATGCCGATACACCATCACGCTTTAATGCTGATGAACGCCGTCTATTTGAAGCATCAGGATGCGCAGGAAAATTAGCCGTATTTGCTGTTCGTTTAGATACTTTCCCTGCAGATAAAAAAACACAGGTATTTTATATCGGTTCTAATAATCCAGATGTTTTGGAAGATATCCGTCGTTATATTTTGAGTGAATTTAAAAACCTGCCAGTAGCAGGTGAATATATGCACCGTGGTTGCTTCGATATTGCAGAAGTTTATGGCAAAGATACCTTTTTAATGATTGATAAATTCGGCACTGACAAAATGCCAATGTTTTTCACCATTAAAGGGCGAATTGATGCGGTATTAAATAAAGTCCCATTCCTGCCATCAAATCTGATTGACCGTACTATGCAGGTTCTCAGTAAATTATGGCCCTCCCATTTGCCGCCTCGTATGAAAGAGTTCCGTGATCGTTACGAACACCACTTAATGTTAAAAATGGCTGGAGACGGCATTGATGAAGCTAAAGTTTGGCTAAAATCTTATTTTTCAAGCGCAGATGGCGGCTATTTTGAATGTACACCCGAGGAGGGAGCAAAAGCATTTTTACATCGTTTTGCTGCTGCGGGTTCTGCGGTTCGTTATCATGCTGTCCACAACAAAGATGTGGAAGATGTTTTACCTCTTGATATCGCATTACGCCGCAATGATAGAAATTGGTTTGAAACGTTACCACCAGAAATTGAAAAGTTATTGGTGCATAAATTATACTGTGGCCACTTTATGTGCCATGTTATGCATCAGGATTATGTATTGAAAAAAGGCGTAGACCCGAAAGAGCTAAAAGAAAAAATGTTAGCTTTGTTAGATGAACGAGGCGCTCAATATCCTGCAGAGCATAACGTAGGTCATTTATATAAAGCCCCTGAACAGTTGAAATCGTTCTATAAGCAATCTGACCCAACAAATACAATGAACCCCGGTTTAGGTAAAACAACTAAACGCAAAAATTGGGAAGGGGATTGTAGTTGCGGTCATTCTCATGACCATTAAGGCACGTGTCATATAAATGAAAAAAAGCAGGTATTGGTAAGCATTTCAATATCTGCTTTTTTATGACTAAATTAGCTGGCGAGGTCTCTCGCATAATTAATCAATGCTTTTAATTGCTGGCAACGCTTTTCATCATGTTGATGCTCTACAAGTAATAGCTGTATTTGTTGCATATATTCTGTTAAACGCTCTTCATTAAAGTAGTCTCTACGGTGCTGTAACCAGCGCTGCTGCTCATCATAAGATAAGGTTGCAGGGTAATTACGTGCTTTATAGCGAAAGAAAAGTTCTTTCATGCGCTTATCTTCAAAACTTAATTCCAATGCAGGTAAGTTCTGTGGGGAAGTTTCACGAATAATATCCATCGTTGAGCGGTCAGAAGGACTGAAAAAACCATTATAAATTTGTGTATCGACATCATCTGACTCTGCAAATATTTGAGGCTCGCTAAATAACTCAATTAGTTTATTACGAATTTCAGGGTGCTTGCGTAAGGTTTCCAGATTGCGCATACATAAGTCACGGTCAACACTTGTTCGCTGTGCATCTTCTGGGCGCAGTGTCTTTTCTGGCGCTAAAATTGGGCATTTATTAATATGAACTAATTTTACAGGAATGGGAGAAGCGCCCGCCAATTCAGCTTTAGGCGTATATAATCGGGTACGTAATTGTTGAACGTCTAAGTCAATTAATGGTGAGATATCGGCAGATAAATCGCACATAATAACGGCATTTTTGTTATCAGGATGCCAAGCAAGCGGAGCGACTAAACTGGCATAAGAGCGCAATGCGCCAAACATACCAGAGACATGAACTAATGGTGTTATTTCTACAATATCAATAAGTTGACTTATTTTATTTTTATTTCTTAACTGATAAAAGTAATCGAACATTCGCGGTTGAGCGGCTTTCAACAGTTTTGCCATATTTATAGTCGCTAAAACGTCAGACATTGCATCATGTGCATTTTCATGAGCAACCCCATTTGCTTTGGTCAAATGTTCTAAACGCATACTCGGTAAACCATCTTCATTTTCTGGCCATTGAATACCTTCAGGGCGAAGCGCAAAACAGGCACGCAAAGTGTCGAGTAAATCCCAACGCGAATTTCCTTGTTGCCAACTATATGCATATGGGTCGTAAAAATTTCGGTAAAAAATATTACGCGTAACTTCATCATCGAAACGAATATTGTTGTAGCCCATAATACAGGTATTAGGGACACTAAAAGCCGCATGAATTCGTTTAGCAAACTCGGCTTCATTAATGCCTTGAGATAATGCGACTTGCGGGGTGATCCCAGTGATCATGACGGCTTCAGGTTGCGGTAAATAGTCATCAGCCGGAGCACAATAAAAAACTTCGGGTTCTTCAATGATATTAAAATCAAGGTCAGTGCGAACGCCTGCAAACTGCGCAGGCCTATCGAGAGCAGGGCGCTTACCAAAGGTTTCATAGTCATGAATAAAAAAGGTCGGTTGTTTTTTATTATCTTGCAACGTTTTCACCATTTTGATGATTATATAGTAGATTGATAGTGGTTAATTTATTGCTATTCACTATACCTTGTTGATTAATGATACCTTATCTACCGTAAAAGCTAAACCAAGGCTATCTGTTATTGAGTGGGTAAGATTGAGAGCCGCATAACTTGGATGATTTGATGAAATCTTTTACCCAGCAGATATTCGTCATTAATTTGCGAGAGTATATCGTGATTGATATCACATATATCAATTGTTAACGTTAACATTAGTGATTAACATCACAATTAACAGGCTATTTTGTGGTTTGAAATTAATGTTAACCTTAACATTTCATCAAGATAATTTTTGATAGGTGATGAAATATGAATCGTGGCTCAAGAAAGTATTATGCCTCTTTGAGTGCATTATTGTTTTTTTTCTTTTTCACGTGGTCATCAACGTTTTCTGTCGTCGCAATCTGGCTGCGTAAATATGTTGGCTTGGATGGGGCGGATACAGGATTTATTTTCTCTTGTATTTCGATTGT
Source organism: Providencia rettgeri (assembly GCA_900455085.1). Taxonomy (NCBI): domain Bacteria; kingdom Pseudomonadati; phylum Pseudomonadota; class Gammaproteobacteria; order Enterobacterales; family Morganellaceae; genus Providencia; species Providencia rettgeri. Next base: position 1,952,355 of record UGTZ01000001.1, read on the forward strand.
GGCACTTTGCGCACAGCCACTCTATGGGTTTATGCAAGATAAATTAGGATTACGAAAAAATTTACTGTTATTTATTGCAGTTCTACTGATTTCATCTGGGCCATTTTTTATGGTTTTCGGTACGTTGCTAAGATGGAATGTGTTTTTGGGTAGTGTTATTGGTGGTTTGTTTATTGGCATGACTTTTCATGCGGGCATTGGTGTACTTGAATCTTATACAGAGCGAGTTAGCCGATTACGTAATTTTGAATATGGAAAAGCGAGGATGTGGGGCTCATTGGGTTGGGCGACTGCAACGTTTTTTGCTGGGCGTAATATTAACCTGAACCCTGATTACAATTTTATCATGGCAACCGTTTCAGGCTTATTATTTTTAGTTATTTTATTGAATTTAAAAACGGCAAACGCAGATGCCTATAATAGCCTTGAACATGGTAAACCTTCAGCCATCACTGTGAAAGATGCTTTGCAATTGTTTGTACAGCCCCATTTTTGGGCTTTGATATTGTTTGTATTAGGTACCTGTATATACAGTGTGTATGACCAGCAATTTATGGTGTATTTTGCCCATCAGTTTCAAAGTGAGCAATTAGGTAATGAGATGTACGGTTATCTAAATTCATTGCAGGTTTTCTTGGAGGCAGGAGGAATGTTTTTAGCGCCATTTATCGTCAACCGAATTGGTGCTAAAAATGGATTGCTGTTTGCGAGTTCTGTCATGGCTCTACGCATTATTGGTTCAGGCCTAGTTGATGGCGCGATTATGATATCGATAATGAAATTACTGCATGCCGTTGAGCTCCCGATTCTGTTAGTCGCGATTTTTAAGTATAACAGCCTTCATTTCGATAAACGTTTGTCATCGACACTTTATTTGGTTGGCTTTAGTTGCATGAGCTCTGTCGTTGCAAGTATTTTATCGCCATTAGCGGGTTGGGGGTATGATAAAATTGGTTTTGCTGATACCTATCTGGTCATGGGGATATTTGTTATTATTACGACGATATTATCTGCATTTTGTCTCAGAGGTGATGGGGCAGGTCATCAAGAAATCAGAGAAAAAGATCAAACAAATAAATGTAATCAAGATCACTCCGAAAATTTGGTCGTTAAAGTATAAAGTGAAATCAATTTTCAGCGGAATAATTTGATAAATATGCGAAACGGGCTTGTAACTCAATAGGATTAGATTGTATTGTGTTAATAGATAATGCGTTTTGAATATTGACTAGAGGGTTTTAAACATGGACAACGCTAACAAGCCGTCTTTCCAAAATGTTCTGGAATTTGTGCGTATGTTTCGTCGCAAAAATAAAATTCGTCCGTGAAATCACCGACAATGAGAAAAAAATTCGTGATAACCAGAAGCGTGTTTTGCTGCTGGATAACTTGAGTGAATATATAAAACCAGGTATGTCGATTGAAGATATTCAGGCAATTATTGCGAATATGCGTAGTGATTATGATGATCGTGTTGATGATTATATTATCAAGAACGCTGAACTCTCCAAAGAACGTCGTGAAATATCGAAAAAGCTCAAAGAGATGGGTGAATTACCGCGTATTGATGTGAAATAATTACCACGTAAAGCCGAGGTCATCTCGGCTTTATTGTTTTTGACTTGAGTTGATAGATAGCATTGACCGCACGTAGTGATTATAAATTTAACCTATTAACTTGTTTGATTAATGCGGTTGCTAACCTTTCCATTTCATTTTCTGCAATAAATCCCATCGTCACTGCTGCTGCGACAAGCTGGCCTTCACCATTAAATACAGGACAAGCAATAGATTGCGCTCCGGGAATTCCTTCAGTTGGTTGGTAACGGATGGCATAGCCTTGTTGGATAACTTTATTAATTTCGTCCTGCGAATAGGAATTCGAACCAAATTGGTTATCAAATGCAGAATAAATCAGCCCAGCTGCACTTTTTACGACAGGCAATGGCGTGTTAGGTAAAAAGTCAATTTCAATATTTTTGAAGCTACGATTATATTTCACTAAAGACAGTGCCTTTCCTAGACGCGTGGCTATGCCTGTTGAAACGTTTTGTTCATCGCGAAATTGAATCAAATTATTGTTAATGGCGTCGATGTATGAGTCTTCAGGTTTAACAAAATTAGCTAAGAAGGTTAAATTGCGGCCTAAACCATAACGGCTAGTTTGAGTATCTTGGTACAGCATTTGTGTACGGCACAGTGAAACCAAATATTTATGTAGACGGCTTTTTGATATCTCACAACCTTTTGAAATATCCGCTGCACGAGCAATGCCCCCATTTTGAGCAATATAATTTAAAATGCTTACGGCTATATCAACAGAATTAACACCTTGCAGAGTAGACATACATAAACCTCCAGTTTAACAAGTCCTGAAATTTTACCATGAGTTGCCTTGCGCTGCTAACGAACCAATAACGCAGAAGAATAATCCGAAAGCGGTAGCACCTTATTACCTATAAATAGATAGAATTATTGATGCTACTCAAGTTCATCTTTAGTGAGTGGCGTATATATATAGTGTACTTATAAAGGCAATGTCGAGGTTTACTATAATGAAAACGATAAATTCACTACGTTTGAAACGCCGAACTCTACTCAAAGGGCTTGGCGTTGTAGGGTTGGCGAGTATCGCCCCCAGTTCTTATGCACAAGGAAACAGCAATCAACCCTTACCGAAGGTGCGACTCAAACTGTCGGACTACAAAACATTTCGGTCAACTTGTGCAATGGAGTGTTTGCATTGCAACCTAACCGCATATACCTACCAAGGTAAGCTGATGAAAATTCAGGCGACGGAAGGGTTTAATGTCAAATGTTGCTTGCGAGGTATGAGCCGAACTAAATGGGTCTATCATGACCAACGCATCAAAACACCGTTACTACGAGTAGGCGAAAAAGGTAAAGCTGAATTCAAACCGATAAGTTGGGATGAGGCGCTGGATCTTATTGAAAAAAATATTAGAGAGACCATTGATAAATATGGTAATGAAGGGTTGTTTATTTCCACTCATGCCGGAAATATGGACTCGATTAAAAATGATATGGGGAAGGCTTTCTTTGATTATTTAGGCGGTTCAACGAAACAAGCGGGTTCACTTTGTTGCTCTGCTGTAACAGCTGCGATGATCCCGATGCTCGGCCTGAGGTATGCAGACACCCGCGATACGATAGCGGATAGCCGTTATATCCTGTGTTGGGGCAATAACCCAGCTGTTACGATGCAAGCCTATTTTAAAAATTATAACCAAGCGAGAAGAAATGGCGCTCGATTAGTGGTGATTGATCCGCGTTTTAGTGAAACAGCTGCAAAAGCGGACGAGTGGATACCTATTATTCCAGGGACAGATACCGCGCTTGCTTTAGGTATGATTAAAATTATTATTGAAGAAAACCGGATAGATGAAAATTTCTTGAGGGCTCATACTGGCGCGGTTTATTTGGTCGATGCGAATCAAAAACAAGTCAGGCAAAACAAAGATGATAAGGACAGCTATTTAGTTTTCGACACATTAAGCAGACAATTAGTTCGTCATGATTCATCGGGCATTAAACCGGCACTTTTTCAACATGAACTTCCAGAGGATTTGAATTACACCACTGTTTTTGAACAAATTTACCAGCAAGCAAAAGGTTGGGATATTGCCCGGGTCAGTGAAGAAACGGATGTTCCAACGGAAACTATTGTACGTCTTGCTCGGGATTACTCATCAATAACTCCTTCAATGATTGTGCAAAACATGTCAGGAGCACAACGAACCGAACATGGCGCTTATGTCGCAGGAAGCCAGTTCTATCTCGCCTTATTGACTGGAAATATAGGTAAACGAGGGGCGGGTGTTTGTGATGCTGGCGGAGCTCGGCAAATGGCGAATTTTAGTCCAATAGTGCCACCGGCGCCGAATGTGAAAAACATTCCTCCCATTCCTGTAGCGAAAGTTGGCGATTTTATCGTCAATGAAAAGCCACATCCGATTAATTTCTGGTGGATTATGACGATGGGGGTTATGACCCAATTGCCGAATACCAACAAGGTTCGCGAAGCACTAAAGAAAGTTCCATTTGTTGTGGTAGCCGATAACCTCATGAGCTCAACAGCCTTATATGCTGATTTAGTTTTACCGGTGACCACTATTTTTGAAGATACCAGTTTGATGGCGGGCGTTCGTAGCCAATATGTCCAATTAATGGAAAAGGCGGTTGAGCCAGCAGGTGAAGCAAAACCCGACTATTGGATTTTCGCCCGATTAGCAGAACGTTTCGGGTTTGGCGACGTATTTAATAAGCCAATAGAGCACTATATTGATGCCTGTTTAGTCGGCTCTGGTATCACTCGCCAAATGTTAGAAAAAGGGCCAGTACGCCCAGTCGAAGGGGATTGGATACCGTTCAAAGATGGTGTGTTTAGGACATCAACCAAAAAAGCACACTTATTTGTTGAAGATTGGCAAAAGAAAAATTTTTCACCTGTCGTCGCTTACTACCAAGTGACCGAGTCTGTTAAAGGTTCACCTGAATTAGCCAAAAAGTATCCTTTGATGGCGGTTCAGCGCAAGTTAGCGCGTAGTGTGCATTCAAGTCATGGAATGAATGAATGGATCCTTGAAGTACAACGAAACCAGCCGAATGTCTTGATTCACCCAGAAGATGCTAAATCACGAGGCATTAAAGATGGAGAATGGGCGATCACCTTTAATGACCGAGGAGAACACCGAGCAATTGCTGTCGTGACAACGCATATTAAAAAAGGCGTAATTTCACTGGATAACGGCTGGTGGGAACAACAGGGGGGGAGCAGCAGTCATGTCACGAATGACCAAGTTGAACATTTGGGAACGGGGCACTGCTGTAATAGTACGTTAGTTGATGTAAGAAGGGAGGCTTAATCATGGTCAAGCAATATGGTTTTTTAATAAATACAAAAGATTGCTATGGTTGCCGCACTTGTTCAATGGCTTGTAAATCTGAGAATGTGACCCCGCCGGGCGTCTTGTGGCGTCGAGTTCGTGAATTCAATGATGATTCACCGAATACTCAAGCATTTATTACGATGTCTTGTAACCATTGTGATGACCCACAGTGTTTAAAAGTTTGCCCAGCAGACACCTATACCAAACGGGCGGACGGTATTGTCGTTCAAGATCATGAGAAATGTATTGGTTGCCAGATGTGTATTATGGCTTGTCCATATCATGCTCCTGTCTTTGACCCAGCAGAAGGGAAAACCAGCAAGTGTAATATGTGTGCGGAACGGTTAGATGAAGGCCTACTGCCAAGGTGTGTGGAGTCTTGCCCTACGGGTGCCATTGAGTTTGGTGATATCACTGAACTACGTAAAAAGCACACGACGAACTGGGCGGTACTGGAACATCGTTACAATATGCCAGACCACACGATCAGCAATCCAAACATTGTCATTATTGGGATGGAGGATTAATCATGGATATTAAACATATGGAACTCCCTCTGGTATTTTTTACAGTGATGAGCCAATGGGGGATTGGTGCGGTTCTCGCATTAACCATTTACCAAATGAAAGCCTGTCAAGGCTCCTTATTATCAGGCTCTGTATTACGTCGCGCAGTGCTATTGATATGGCTGATTGAAGTTATTGGTTCATCGATGTCAATGGGGCATTTAGGTGTGCCTCTCGAAGCATACCGTTCCGTTCTGGGGCTAAGTCATTCATGGCTAAGTCGCGAGGCAGTGACATTTGTATTATTAAATGGTGTTATCACTTTGTGGGCTCTATCTTGCTGGTTACAACCCACAGTAAACACGCGCAATACGATATTAGGCTGGATCAGCGGGATTGGTGGATTAGCCGCTATACTTGTCACAGCACAAGTCTATTATCAAATGGTTGCTCATCCATTATGGCATACACCGGCAACCCAAATCGCGTTTATAGGCAGTGCAATTGTCCTTGGTTTTAGTCTAGTAGCCTTATTTGTTATTGAGCAAGGCAAGTCATTACCCTCGACCATTAAAGTTGGCGTGCTGATAGGCGTTGCATTGGTATTAATTGCACAGATTATTCGCTTACAATTACCTGCAAGCCAAGGCGGGAGCTACTTGCTATGGTGGCAAGTAGTGATGAGTATGATATTGCCTTGCATTATGGCGGTAAAAGTATACAAGGAACGACCATCCGCCGTCTTACTTGTATTGATAATGTTGGCGATGTTTAGCGGAGAGTTGGCCGGTCGTGCATTGTTTTATGGGGCGGTTATGATCCAAGCTCCTTGGTTCTAAAAATCCTCGTCATATTTCGGCCTGTCGCGTTGTTGGCGTCGCACACTCGCCCTAGTCACATACTCGTGTATGCTCCTAGGGTCTTGTTTTAGCTTGCCGTCTAGCGACAGGTCGAACTATTTAGAGGATTAATATCATTTATTTTATTCAGGGCTATAAGCAGTGCTGGCGTCGCACACTCGCCCTAGTCACATACTCGTGTATGCTCCTAGAGTCTTGTTTAGCTTGCCGTCTAGCGACAGGTCGAACTATTTAGAGGATTAATATCATTTATTTTATTCAGGGCTATAAGCAGTGCTGGCGTCGCACACTCGCCCTAGTCACATACTCGTGTATGCTCCTAGAGTCTTGTTTAGCTTGCCGTCTAGCGACAGGTCGAACTATTTAGCGGATTAATATCCATTGTATTTTATTTAGGGCTATAAGCAGTGTTGGCGTCGCACACTCGCCCTAGTCACATACTCGTGTATGCTCCTAGAGTCTTGTTTAGCTTGCCGTCTAGCGACAGGTCGAACTATTTAGAGGATTAATATCATTTATTTTATTCAGGGCTATAAGCAGTGCTGGCGTCGCACACTCGCCCTAGTCACATACTCGTGTATGCTCCTAGAGTCTTGTTTAGCTTGCCGTCTAGCGACAGGTCGAACTATTTAGCGGATTAATATCCATTGTATTTTATTTAGGGCTATAAGCAGTGTTGGCGTCGCACACTCGCCCTAGTCACATACTCGTGTATGCTCCTAGGGTCTTGTTTAGCTCGCCGCCTAGCGACAGGGCGAAATATTTAGAGGATTATGTAGGTTTTGTCGATATCAGAATTCGGCCTGTAGTGTTGTGTATGGGTTCTAGTTATATGCTTGGGGGCACGTTTAGCTAATGTGCTTATTCAAAAGCACCATTCATCAGTTTGATAATAGGATCCGAACGCTTATAGCTGTTGATTAGAGGAACTAGGCGTTTGAAATGTTCGCTGGCACAGTGAATATCGAGCGCTTCTTGATTCGGCCACTCCTCGATAAAAATAAAGTGCCCAGGATCTTTTTGGTCAACGTAAAGGTCATAACTGATACACAATGGTTCTTGTTTAGTTGCAGCGACCAATTCACGGTATAGCGGCATAACAATCTCAATCGCTTCGCTTTGAATAAAATCTTCCGCAATGACTTTTAACATATATTTCCCTTTTCTTTATAAAATAACTGTGTATAAACACAGCAATACAAACACAAATTCATTGAGAGCTCAATGTAAAAAACTGGCGAGATGATGAGTTTTTTTAATTAAAAAATTTATTATTCATGAATTGTATTGTAATAAAAAAGCCTTGATAGTTTCCTATCAAGGCTTTTATGTTTACAGCTAGCGAGTTGTTAGAAATCAGCAGGTTTTGCCATTTCAGAGGTTGCGACGTTTGAAGCAACATGACCACCTGCGCCACCTTTACCTTCAAAGGTAGAGGCTTCACGCTGGAATTCTGTTATCTCAAATGGCGCAGCAGCAACTGTAGGGGCTGGTGCTTTTGTCATTGGAGAATAAGCATGACGTTTATGTAAGCTGACAGCTGGGCTGCTTGCTACCGTTGCCGGTTCAGCTACGGCAACAGGTTCGATAACTTCCTCGACACTGACTACCTCAGTTGAAGCTGTGATAGTAACTTGAGGAAGCTGCGTTTCTTCAACGACGTCATTAACCTCTTCATTGACAATAACAGGCGCCGTTTGTTCGTCTACGATAGTAACGCTTTCAACCGTTTCTGTTTGAGCTATTTCAACTTGCGGTTCAATAATCTCAGCCGCTATTTCTACAGTCTCTTTTACTGTTTCGACGGTTTCAACTTCCTGCGTACCGTTAGTTTCATCGATGGCAATTGGTGCTGATTCAACCATGTGTTCGACAGCGGTTGCTTCGTTAACTAAAGATGTCTCTTCAGTATTAACGGTTTCCACTGGAGTGTCATGCGACTCTTGCTTAACTTCCTCAGCCACGACAGGAGTGACGGCCACGCTACTTTGTGACGGGGTAACATTTGTCGTTTCTGCTACAGGAGCATCATTAATACTTTGTTGTTCAAGCATTTCTTCATTAGTGATGATTGCCATGCTTTCTTGTTGAGGCTGGGCAATTGGGTAATGAATAAATACTTTGCCAGATGCCAGCTCAGGTGAGGCAACGGCAGCGATTAATGGCATTGGTGATTTAGTTAAATGGCGCTCATCACGATAACGACGGCGACGTTGACCACTGACACGTAAGTGACGTGGTGAACGACGTGAGCGTCGTGGAATGATGGTGTCTTGCTTTTCTTCGCCATCAACTTGAGCTACTGATTCTTGGCGCTCTTCAGTTTGTACTTCACCTTCAATTGGGCTCATAGGTGCAGTTGGTGCAGGTAATGCAGCCACAGGCTCAGAGGCTATTTCAGGTGCCGTTTCAACAGGTGCAGCAATCTGCTCGTTATCAGTAACACGGATTTTTTGTGTTAATTGACGACGCTGACGACGTGGGGCAACAGGACGTTGTTCTTCTTCCTTTTCAGCCGCATTCTCTACATTGTCTTGCTGAACATCTTGTTGTGATTTAGCAACTTGCTGTTGACGTTTTTCATCTTGACGACGGCGACGTTCAGCGCGTTGTTCACGACGTTGTTGCTGATTATCACGATTCGCATTGTCAGTTGTTTGCTCGTCTTGCGTGTTCGTATTCTTATTGTTGCGACCTTTATTGCGATTATTCGTTTCATCCGCTGATGCATTACGATTATTGCGATCATTACGGTTGTCGCGATTATCACGGTTATCACGATTGTCAGTATCATCGCGGTCACGACGATTATTATTACGACGGTTATTGTTGCGACGATCATTATTCCGGCGGCGATCATTATTATTGCGGTTTTTCGGCGCTGGTTTCTCAACCACTTTTTCTTCTTCGCCAAACAGGCCTTTAAAGAATGCCGCAATTTTGCTGAACAAACTAGGGGATGCAGGTTCAGCCGCCGCTGATTTAATAGGTGCTTTTGTTACAGTTTCTTTTGGTTTCACTGTAGACATGTCTACAGGCTCTTGCAGTGCAAAAGCAGAAATTGCAGGTTGCTCAGGTGTTTTACGTTCAGATGTCGTTTCATCAATCTGATTTAACGTCTCTGTTTCGTGATATTGCGCTAAGTTATAGCTTAACGTATTGACTTCTTCACCTTTACGAATGCGGATCACATGGAAGTGAGGCGTTTGCATTTGGTCATTAGGAACAACAACAACACGGACATGGCTTTGACGTTGTTCGATATCACTGACCGCTTTGCGTTTTTCGTTCAGCAGGTAAGAGGCGATTTGTACGGGGACAATGGCATGCACTTCATGGGTATTTTCTTTCAGTGCTTCTTCTTCAATAAGACGAAGAACGGACAGAGAAAGTGATTCGTTGTCACGAATGGTTCCGGTTCCTGAACAGCGAGGACACACATGGTGGCTTGACTCACCTAAAGAAGGGCTCAAACGTTGACGTGACATCTCCAATAACCCAAAGCGTGAGATGCGTGCAATTTGAATGCGTGCACGGTCTTGACGTACCGCTTCACGTAGGCGGTTTTCAACTTCACGTTGATGCCTAACGGGTGTCATATCGATAAAGTCGATAACAATCAAACCACCCAAGTCGCGAAGACGCAATTGGCGTGCAATTTCATCAGCCGCTTCTAAGTTAGTGTTGAACGCAGTTTCTTCGATATCGCCACCACGTGTTGAACGTGAAGAGTTGATATCGATAGCGGTCAATGCTTCAGTGGTATCAATTACTAATGCACCGCCTGATGGCAAGCGAACTTCACGTTGGAACGCAGATTCGATTTGTGATTCAATTTGGTAGTGGCTAAAGAGTGGAACATCACCACTGTAGTGTTTGATTTTGCTTGCAAAATCACCACGGCCGATAGCTTCGATATGGTTGCGTGCCATTTCGACAACTTTTGGGTTGTCGATCAGAATTTCGCCGATATCTGGGCGCAGATAATCGCGGAAGGCACGGACAATAACGTTACTTTCTTGGTGAATCAAGAACGGTGCAGGGCGATTTTCAGCGGCTTTTTGAATCGCTTCCCAGTGACGTAAACGGTAGAGCAAATCTTGTTGCAGTGATTCTGCAGATTTACCCACACCAGCGGTACGAACGATTAAGCCCATGCCGTCTGGAATTTGTAAAGAAGACAGTGCTTCTTTTAGTTCAGTTCGGTCTTCCCTTCGATGCGACGTGAAATACCCCCCGCACGTGGGTTATTTGGCATTAAAACGAGGTAACTTCCTGCCAAGCTAATGAAGGTAGTTAATGCAGCACCTTTATTGCCACGCTCTTCTTTATCCACTTGGACGATAACTTCTTGGCCTTCTTTTAACACATCTTTGATGTTAGGACGGCCTTGAGAGTGATAGTTGCTTGGGAAGTATTCACGAGCGATTTCTTTGATAGGAAGGAAACCGTGTCTTTCAGCGCCGTAGTCTACAAAAGCAGCTTCAAGACTAGGTTCGATACGAGTGATTTTACCTTTGTAGATATTGGCCTTTTTTTGCTCATGACCAGGACTTTCAATATCCAAATCATAGAGACGTTGCCCGTCAACAAGGGCAACACGCAACTCTTCCTGTTGAGTTGCGTTTATTAGCATTCTTTTCATGTTATTACTTACTCATTATTTTCTTTTAAATAAAGAGCAGCGAAAGAAAGAGCTACTGTAAACCGATGGCCTCGTGATTTTTACAAAACCGTCTGCCTCGCGGCAGTCGTTCGTATAGAGACGCGCAATATTCGGTGAACCTGATTTTTAGATTAAAAATTCAGCGTTCTTAATCAGGATGCCGTAAGTTATTAAAGAAAACGGAAGTTCCTAACCCAATAAGCCAAAATTCGTTGCTCGCTAATTTATTTGATGTTGCTAAATGTCTTACGCCATTGCTGCATTGTTACGCCATCAAACATTGTTACGCCATCAAATAAGAAATCCTATAAAACGTTAACTTTCGTTTTTTAAACATCTCAGCAACTTCATATTATTCCATTGCCATAGCTATTATAGCAAGTCGATACGGAAGTTATATGGAAATTTTATTTAGAAATAGGATAAATCATGCAGAAAATAACCAAATTAAAAAAAAACATAAAAAATTTTGTGGAGTCGGTATGATAGGGAAAGCAAATAAGCGCATATTTTAATCAATTAGAGTTAACGCATTCCCGAATGAATACACAAAATCAAGTTCAATTTATTGACATCAGCGATGACGAAGCTGGGCAACGTATCGATAACTTTTTGCTCACTAAACTTAAAGGTGTGCCAAAGAGTATGATTTATCGCATTATCCGCAAAGGGGAAGTGCGTGTTAACAAGGGGCGGATAAAGCCTGAATATAAATTAGTCGAAGGGGACCAAGTGCGCGTTCCTCCCGTTAGGGTTGCTGAGCGTGAAACCGCACCGGTTTCGGCCAAACTGGATAAAGTCGCTGCATTAGCGAATTGCATTTTATTTGAAGATGACGTTCTCTTAGTGCTGAATAAACCATCGGGAACTGCTGTTCATGGTGGGAGTGGTTTAAGCTTTGGTGTTATTGAAGGTTTAAGAGCGTTACGTCCAGATGCGCGTTTCCTTGAGTTAGTTCATCGTCTTGATAGAGACACATCAGGTATTTTATTGGTGGCTAAAAAGCGCTCAGCACTTCGAGCGTTACACGAACAATTGCGTTTGAAACAAATGCAAAAGGATTATTTAGCACTCGTAAGAGGCAACTGGCAGTCGCACATGAAAGTTATTCAAGCCCCTTTACTTAAAAACATTCTACAAAGTGGCGAGCGAGTCGTTAAAGTGAGCAGTGAAGGAAAACCGTCAGAGACGCGTTTTAAAGTGGAAGAACGGTTTGATAATGCAACTTTGGTAAAAGCGAGCCCTGTCACGGGGCGGACACATCAAATACGTGTTCATACACTTTATGCAGGGCATCCTATTGCATTTGATGACCGGTACGGTGACAAGCAATTTGATAGCCAACTGGTAGGGACAGATTTAAATCGCTTATTTTTGCATGCGAGTGCATTGAAATTTACGCACCCTAAAACGGGTGAAGAGATGCGTTTGCAAGCCCCTTTAGATAACCAATTGAATCACTGCCTAAAAATATTACGTAGCCGTAAAGCAGAAAAGTAAGTCATTTGATTAACTGGCAGGTTTTCCCTGCCAGTATAAAGGATTAATTATCAAATAATGGGCTAACTTGGTGTGGACGTAACATTTCGAGTAATAAAATAAGCGGAAGCCCAAACTAACGTATTGGGGTCACGCCCTTCTAAACGCTCAAATAAACTAATTCCTAGTCCTTCTGATTTAAAGCTCCCTGCGCATTGATAAGGTTCATCTTTAAGTAGGTAATTCGTTATTTCTGCATCAGATAGTTGCCTGAAATGAACGTGAAACAATTCACACTGCACATTAAATTTATCTGTTTCAGTATCAAGCAGGCATAGTCCAGTATAAAAAGTGACCTTATTACCTGACGCGGATTTAAGCTGCTGAAAAGCGTTATCAAAATTATGCGGTTTCCCCATAATTTTATTATCAATAACACAAACTTGATCAGAGCCAATAATCAAGTGCTGAGAGTATTGAGCTGAGAGTGCGTTAGCCTTTGCATGAGATAAACGCATAACTAAAGCCTGAGCCGACTCATTCAAAATGGGGGACTCATCAATATTGGGGGCCACTGCTAAAAAAGGTAATCCCAGTTTTTTTAGTAGGGCTTGTCGGTAGGTTGAAGTTGACGCCAAAATAATTGATTTCATGATTTTTCTCGAAACTCGTAGCCAAAAGGGTTAACTCATTTTAAACTATAAAACGTAAAACCTACGGTTTTTTGGTGAAAAGGCGAGTTTACCCCGCCTTTTTCTTTGACTATAGCTCATTACAAAGTTAATATGCGCGCCTTATGCAAAAGGTAAAATTACCCCTGACTATCGATGCGCAGCGTGCAGCTCAGAAAAACCTCGACTATGTCGGGAGTTATACACCTGAGCAAGTTGCACGTCTTGCAGAATCAGTAGTCAGTGTAGACAGTGATGTAGAAACCGAATTATCATTTAATATTGATAAACAACGTCTCACGGTTATCGAAGGGAAATCCGATGTGGATCTCACCCTCCAATGCCAACGTTGCGGAAAAAATTTCAAGCATCATGCCTACGTATCGTATTGTTTTAGTCCTGTCGTCAATGACGAAAAGGCCGAAGCATTACCGGAGCTCTACGAACCGATTCAAATTGATGAATTTGGTGAAATAGATTTGCTGGGAATGATAGAAGATGAAATAATTCTATCCTTACCAGTTGTTCCGGTTCATGATTCTGAACACTGTGAAGTGTCCGAAGCGGACATGGTGTATGGTGAACTGCCTCCCGAGGCAGAAAAACCAAATCCATTTGCCGTATTAGCCAGTTTAAAGAAAAGTACTTAAGGAGTAAGGTCAATGGCCGTACAACAGAATAAACCAACTCGTTCAAAACGCGGTATGCGTCGTTCACATGATGCACTGACTGCTACCCTAGTTTCTGTAGATAAAACTTCCGGTGAAACTCACCTGCGTCACCATGTGACTGCAGATGGTTACTACCGTGGCCGTAAGGTTATCAACAAGTAATTTGTTGTTACCTTGGCTAATCTAACCATTGCGTTAGATGCTATGGGCGGGGATGTTGGTCCCCGCGTCACGGTGCCTGCTGCATTGCAGGCACTGGCATCTAATCCAGCACTCAAATTACTGCTTGTCGGTCAACCCGAAGCCATTCAACCTTTGCTTGCACACCAAAGTGCTGAGCAAATTTCGCGTGTCGAAATTATTCCTGCGGACGGTATTATCGCAAACGATGCAAAACCATCAAATGCGATAAGACAAAGCAAAGGAACCTCGATGCGAGTGGCCTTAGAGTTAGTGAAGACAGGGCAGGCACAAGCGTGCGTGAGTGCGGGGAATACGGGTGCGCTGATGGGGCTAGCAAAATTAATGCTAAAGTCTATAGAGGGGGATTGAGCGCCCAGCGCTAATGACCATCTTACCTAATCAGCAAAAAAGCCAAACAGTTGTGCTAGATTTAGGCGCTAATGTTAACTGTAGTAGTGATATGCTAGTCCAATTTGCCGTAATGGGTTCCGTGATGGCAGAAGAAGTGGTTAACATTTCTAAACCGAGAGTCGCGTTACTGAATATTGGCGAAGAAGAGAGTAAAGGTCTAGATAATATCCGCGAAGCCGCCTCAGTATTAAAAGAAACATCATCAATTAATTACATTGGTTATGTAGAAGGTAACGAATTACTGACAGGTAAAACCGATGTGTTAGTGTGTGACGGCTTCGCAGGTAATGTCTCATTGAAGACGATGGAAGGCGTAATACGCGTCATCCTTTCATTGATAAAATCGACCGGTGATCAACATAAAAAAAGCAGTTGGTTTATGCAACTGGCGAAAAAATGGTTAAAAAAACGTTTAATGAAACGTTTTGGGGACATGAACCCCGACCAGTATAACGGTGCGACTCTGTTAGGATTAAAAGGTATTGTCATCAAGAGTCATGGTGCAGCGAATGAAGGCGCTTTCAAAGCGGCTATTGACCGCGCAGTACAAGCTGTTGAAAAACAAGTCCCAGAAAGAATAACAGCGCGACTAAATATTGTTTTACCCAGGAGTGATCAATAACCTATGGCTATGTACAGTAAAATCTTAGGAACAGGCAGCTACTTACCAGCACAAGTACGTACCAATGCTGATCTGGAAAAAATGGTTGATACTTCTGATGAGTGGATTGTGACACGCACTGGCATACATGAAAGAAGAATTGCCAACGAAGATGAAAGTGTCTCAGTGATGGGTTTTCAAGCTGCCAAAAATGCGTTAGACATGGCGCAAGTCGATGCAACTGACATTGGTTTGATTATCGTTGCAACCACATCAGCAACTCACGCTTTTCCTAGCGCTGCTTGCCAAATTCAACAGATGCTAGGTATTCAAGATTGTGCGGCATTTGATGTCGCAGCAGCATGTGCAGGTTTTACCTATGCGATTAGTATTGCTGATCAATTCGTCAAAACAGGTATGACCAAAAAAGCATTAGTTATTGGTGCTGATGCTTTATCTAAAACATTAGACCCAGCAGATCGTGGCACGATTATTTTATTTGGTGATGCGGCAGGGGCTGTTGTTATCGGCGAATCTGAAGAGCCGGGTATTATTTCGACGCATTTACATGCCGATGGCCGTTATGGGGATTTACTCACATTACCTAATCGTAGCCGTTGCTCTGAAGACCCTGCCTATTTGACCATGACAGGTAATGAAGTCTTTAAAGTTGCAGTGCGCGAATTAGCACATATTGTTGATGAGACACTGGCACAAAGCGGTATAGCCAAAGAAGAACTTGATTGGTTGGTCCCACATCAAGCAAATTTAAGAATTATCTCTGCGACGGCGAAAAAATTAGATATGACAATGGATAAAGTCGTTGTCACATTAGACCGTCACGGTAATACTTCAGCAGCATCAGTTCCTACAGCGTTGGATGAAGCGGTGCGTGATGGTCGTATTCAGCGTGGTCAACTTGTGCTTTTAGAAGCCTTCGGTGGCGGTTTCACTTGGGGCTCTGCATTGGTTCGTTTTTAATTAACTGAGAAAATAGACATGACACAATTTGCTATGGTATTTCCCGGACAGGGTTCTCAGTCTTTAGGGATGTTAGCAGCATTGGCTGAAGAAAATCAGCTTGTTGAGCAAACATTCGCTGAAGCATCGGAAGCATTGGGTTACGATCTCTGGGCGTTAGTACAAAATGGGCCAGAAGAAGAATTAAACAAAACATGGCAAACACAGCCTGCTTTATTAGCAGCTTCTGTGGCTATTTTCCGTGTTTGGAAAGTCAAAAATGGCGCGATGCCTGCGATCATGGCGGGTCACAGCCTTGGTGAATATTCTGCTTTAGTTTGCGCGGGTGTTATCGACTTTAAACAAGCGATTAAACTGGTTGAATTGCGCGGAAAACTCATGCAAGAAGCCGTTCCTGAAGGCACTGGTGCGATGTATGCCATTATTGGTTTGGATAACGAATCAATTGAAAAAGCTTGCCAAGAGGTTTCTCAAGGCCAAGTTGTTTCACCGGTTAATTTTAATTCACCGGGCCAAGTCGTGATTGCGGGTGAAAAAGCCGCAGTTGAACGTGCGGGTATCGCATGTAAAGAAGCGGGGGCTAAACGTGCGTTGCCATTATCTGTTAGCGTCCCGTCTCATTGTGCATTAATGAAGCCAGCTGCTGATAAATTAGCCGAAGCGTTAGAAAAAATTGATTTTTGTGAGCCAGACTATCCAGTTATTAACAATGTTGATGTTAAAATTGAGAAATCGGCACAAAATATTCGTGATGCTTTAGTCCGTCAACTGTATAATCCAGTACGCTGGACGGAAACAGTAGAATTAATGGCAGATCAAGGTGTTGAACATCTTATTGAAGTAGGTCCAGGAAAAGTATTGACTGGTCTTACCAAGCGAATTGTCTCTAATTTAACTGCCGTCGCAGTCAATGATCCTGTATCATTAAGCACTGCTTTAGAAAATAGCTGAGGACGACATGAGCTTTGAAGGAAAAATTGCACTGGTAACAGGCGCGAGTCGTGGAATTGGTAAAGCTATTGCTTTAACATTAATTGCTCGTGGTGCTACCGTTATCGGAACAGCAACCAGCGAAAAAGGCGCAGAAGCCATTACCGCTTATCTTGATGGTAAAGGTAAAGGTTTAGCGTTAAACGTGACTGATGCAGCATCAATCGAAGAAACTTTGACCAAAATCCGTGAAGAATTTGGTGAAATTGATATTTTGATTAATAATGCTGGTATCACTCGTGATAACCTATTGATGCGTATGAAAGAAGATGAATGGCAAGATATTATTGACACCAATCTTTCATCCGTTTACCGTTTGTCTAAATCCGTTTTGCGTGCCATGATGAAAAAACGTTGTGGACGTATTATTTCAATTGCATCCGTTGTCGGTGTGATGGGAAATGCGGGGCAAACTAACTATGCAGCAGCGAAAGCAGGGTTAATTGGTTTTAGTAAATCATTGGCTCGTGAAGTCGCTTCTCGTGGTATCACTGTCAACGTCGTTGCACCTGGTTTTATCGAAACTGATATGACTAAAGCATTGACAGATGAACAGCGTGCAGGCATTTTATCTCAGGTTCCTGCGGATAGACTGGGTGATGCACAAGAAATTGCCAGTGCTGTAGCGTTTTTAGCTTCTGATGAAGCTGCTTACATCACAGGTGAAACATTGCATGTCAATGGTGGCATGTACATGATCTAAAGAAATGATGGAACTATTTGCACTATTAGTGTTATCTAACGCTAAATAATGCAAAATAATAGTTCCAACAGCCGGGATTGGGTTGTATCTTTTCCTGTATTTCATAAACTACGAAAACCATCGCGAAAGCGAGTTTTGATAGGAATTTTAATAGTATGAGCACTATCGAAGAACGCGTTAAGAAAATCATCGTTGAACAACTGGGTGTTAAAGAGGAAGAAGTTGTAAATACAGCTTCATTTGTTGATGACTTGGGCGCTGATTCTCTTGACACAGTTGAGCTGGTTATGGCTCTGGAAGAAGAGTTCGATTGCGAAATCCCTGACGAAGAAGCTGAAAAGATCACAACAGTACAGGCTGCGATTGACTACGTCGAGAACGCATCTAAATAATTGTACGAAAAACTTATCTAGGCGATCACTCGATCGCCTATGTTCCTTTTGTAACTTTTCCCTCCTTGGAGGAAATACGTGTCTAAGCGTCGTGTAGTCGTAACCGGACTGGGCATGTTATCTCCTGTCGGCAACACAGTTGAGTCATCATGGAAAGCTGTTTGTGACGGACAGAGTGGTATCAGCCTAATCGATCATTTTGATACTACTAACCACGCAACTAAATTTGCTGGCTTAGTAAAAGATTTCAATTACGAAGAATTTGGCATCTCCCGTAAAGATGCTAAGAAAATGGACCCATTTATCCAATATGGTATCGCCGCGGGCTTTCAAGCCTTTAAAGATGCTGGATTGGAAGTAACAGAAGCCAATGCTACTCGAATTGGTGCAGCGATTGGTTCTGGTATTGGTGGGTTAGGCTTAATTCAGGACAACTGTGAGTCATTACTGCACGGTGGACCTCGCAAGGTAAGCCCATTCTTCGTACCATCGACCATCATTAATATGGTGGCTGGTCATTTAAGCATTATGTACGGTTTCCGTGGCCCAAGTATTTCAATTGCAACAGCCTGTACATCAGGTGTGCATAATATTGGCCATGCAGCACGTATGATTGCTTACGGTGACGCCGATGTAATGGTTGCAGGCGGTGCTGAAAAAGCGACGACACCACTCGGTGTGGCCGGTTTTGGTGCAGCGCGTGCATTATCGACTCGCAACGATGACCCGCAAGCGGCAAGTCGCCCATGGGATAAAGACCGTGATGGTTTTGTTCTGGGAGATGGCGCAGGTATCATTATTCTTGAAGAATATGAACATGCGAAAGCGCGCGGTGCAAAAATTTATGCTGAAATTGCAGGGTTTGGGATGAGCAGTGATGCTTATCATATGACATCACCACCTGAAAATGGTGCGGGTGCTGCACTTGCGATGGAAAATGCACTGAAAGATGCAGGCATTAAAGCCAGTGACGTGGGGTATATCAATGCTCACGGTACTTCAACTCCTGCCGGTGATTTGGCAGAAGCACAAGCGGTTGTTAATGTATTTGGTGAAGGCACAGAGGTATTAGTTAGCTCAACCAAATCAATGACAGGTCACTTACTGGGTGCTGCGGGTGCTATTGAGTCAATTTTTACCATTTTGTCAT
The DNA here is from genome assembly GCA_900455085.1 of Providencia rettgeri. Taxonomy (NCBI): domain Bacteria; kingdom Pseudomonadati; phylum Pseudomonadota; class Gammaproteobacteria; order Enterobacterales; family Morganellaceae; genus Providencia; species Providencia rettgeri. The sequence continues at coordinate 1,971,529 of UGTZ01000001.1, forward strand.
TGTGCGATCAAATTGTACCGCCAACCATTAATCTGGATAACCCAGATGAAGCGTGCAAACTGGACTTTGTTCCTGGTGAAGCACGTAAAGTTGAGAACATGGAGTTCGCTCTGTGTAACTCATTTGGTTTTGGTGGCACCAACGGTTCATTAATTTTCCGTCGTTATCACGGCGAATAATTAATCTATTACCGTTATTAATTAGCCCTAGTCACTTAATGTGGCTGGGGCTTTATTTTGTCCAGTTCTTTGCACAGTTCTTCGCTTTAGTTTATGATAATCCCACTTGATTACTGTCTGATTTATCAGCATTTATTATAAGTATTATCAATGTCATATTGGGTTAATGGGCAACTTTGCCAGCAAATAAGTGTTACCGATCGCGCAGTCTCTTTTGGGGACGGCTGCTTTACGACCATACATGGCGTTAATCAGCAAGCTAAAATGTTAAATGAGCACATTGCCCGGTTACAGCATGATAGCCAAAGATTAAAAATTGCACAGCCAGATTGGGAAAGCTTAGCGGAGCATCTAAAGCAGATTTGTGCAGAGCAAACTCAAGATGAGTTTGTGATTAAAGTCATCCTAAGTCGTGGTGAAGGCGGTAGAGGATATAGCGCTAAAGGCTTTACCTCGCCGACGGTGATAGTCAGCGTTTCCCCCTTTCCGAATAATTATGTTCAACTACAGTGTAAAGGGGCACGCCTCGTTTTTAGCCAAATTCCGTTAGCTCGTAACCCATTGCTAGCAGGAATGAAACACCTCAACCGTCTAGAACAAGTCCTTATTAAGCAAGAGATTGATGAATTTGATGCAGATGAAGCTATTGTGCTAGACACCAACGGTATTATTGTTGAATGTTGTAGTGCAAATGTTTTCTGGCGAGTTGGGCAAACAGTATACACCCCAATTTTATCTCATAGTGGGGTAAATGGATTAATGAGACAAAAGATCATATCACTACTAGAGGATAGCCAGTACCATCTTCAGCAGGTCGAACGCTTTGCTAACGTGTTAACTCATTGTGATGAAGTGATTATTTGTAATGCATTGATGCCAGTTTTACCGGTACAAAGTATTCAAATGAGTCAACAGTGTCCACCATTGCAATTTGCGTCCCGTGAGTTGTTTGAGTATTTATTTTTGCGTTGCAAAATTTAGTTTTTATAAATGAATTAATTATTACCAACACACGCATTGAAATGGTCAATAAATGAAATTAGCCAAAAAAATCATTCTTATCGCCGTGACCTTGGCTGCTATTGTTGCAGTCGCGGTCTATTGGCAATACCGTCAAGTATTGAACTATGCCAAAATGCCTATCAGCATCACACAAGAAAAAATCTTCACAGTGCCTGCAGGAACGGGGCGTGTTGCATTTGAAGGGTTACTTATTGAAGATAAAATTCTTGAAAAAGGGAATGAATTCCAATGGTTGCTCAAACTACGTCCTGAACTGGCTCAGCTAAAAGCGGGAACTTACCGCCTGCAACCGGGGATGAATGTTGAACAGCTCCTACAATTAATTGTGAGTGGTAAAGAAGCACAGTTTTCAATCCGTTTTATTGAAGGTAATCGCTTAAGTGATTGGGGTAATATTTTACGAGATGCGCCTTATTTAGAGCATAAAACCACCAACTTAACCCCGACAGAACTGCATGCGCTTATTGGGTTTAACGAGGAAGGTACTTTAGAAGGATGGTTGTATCCTGATACCTATTTATACACAGCGGGAACAACAGATGCTGAAATCCTGAAACGTGCTTATAAACGTATGCAAAACAGCCTTGATGAAGAGTGGAAAGGGCGAGATAGGGATTTACCCTATAAAAATGCCTATGAAATGCTTATTATGGCTTCGATTATTGAAAAAGAAACCGGTGTTGATAGTGAAAGGGCCCAAGTTGCTTCTGTGTTTGTTAACCGCCTAAAGAAAAATATGCGTTTGCAAACCGACCCAACCGTCATCTATGGGTTAGGCGACAAGTATCGCGGTAAAATTTATCGTAGTGATTTAGATAATTATACTCCGTACAATACTTATAAGATTGATGGCTTGCCACCCACACCGATTGCAATGCCAAGCCTTGCATCGTTAAAAGCTGCAGCACATCCAGCTAAAACGGATTACATATTCTTTGTCGCAGATGGTAAAGGTGGGCATACTTTTAGTCGTAATTTAAACGACCACAATCGTGCCGTTAAAGTTTACCGCCAATTTGAACAGCAAAACTGATAAAAATGAGAAACCAATTTATTGTTATTGAAGGTCTTGAAGGCGCTGGTAAAACGACAGCAATCAACACGGTTGTCGATACGTTGAACCAAGCCGGGATCACAGATATTGTATTCACTCGTGAGCCTGGGGGCACCCCACTGGCAGAAAAATTACGCGAGCTAGTAAAGCAAGGCATTGCGGGTGATAAGGTCACTGATAAGGCTGAGTTGCTCATGCTTTATGCTGCCCGTGTACAACTGGTTGAAACAGTGATTCGTCCTGCATTAGCGGCGGGCAAATGGGTGGTCGGTGACCGTCATGATTTATCTTCCCAAGCGTATCAGGGTGGTGGACGTGAAATTGACCGTCATTTGATGCAATCTTTACGTGACTTAGTGTTGGGCGATTTCAAACCTTCATTAACGTTATACCTTGATTTACCACCTGAATTAGGTTTGCAGCGAGCAAGGTCTCGAGGTGAATTAGATAGAATTGAAAAAGAGTCGCTAGCCTTTTTCGAAAGAACACGCCGCCGTTATCTTGAGTTGGCCGCGGGTGATGAAACGATACTCACTATTGATGCAAGCCAAAACATCGAGCAAGTACAGCATGATATTCGCCAAACGCTGACCGAATGGTTAGCGCGTGCTTGATAAACCACATAAGGTATTAATCCCATGAATTGGTATCCTTGGTTAAATGAACCTTACCGACAAATTATTACTGCGTACCAAAGCGGTCGAGGCCACCACGCGTTACTGCTTCATTCAATGCCGGGAAATGGTGCGCAAGCGCTATGCTATGGAATTAGTCGTTGGCTTATTTGCCAAGAAAGAGACGGGCTAAAAAGCTGTGGACAATGCCACAGTTGCCGTTTGATGCTTGCAGGCAATCATCCTGATTATCATATTCTTGAGGTAGAGAAAGGAAAGTCGACTGTTAGTGTCGATGCGGTTAGGAAATTAATTGAAACCTTGAGTCGCCATGCCCAACAAAGTGGTAATAAAGTGGTGTATATTCCACAAGTTGAGGCATTGACAGATGCGGCAGCTAATGCGTTATTGAAAACATTGGAAGAGCCAGCAAAAGACACTTATTTTTTATTAGGAAGTGATAAACAAGAGGATTTGCTTGCAACTATTCGCAGCCGTTGTCTAAGTCATTTCTTACCTGCACCCGATTTACAAATAGCACTCTATTGGCTGCAAAAGCAAAAACCAGGTATTGCTACTGAAAATGCGATAACGGCATTAAAAATATGCCAAGGTGCACCGGTTTCTGCGCTAGCTTTATTGGACGAACAACGTTGGCAAAAACGTAATGCACTATGTCATAGTTTAAGCCATGCATTGCAAACGGGTGATATGTTGAGTTTGCTGCCTAGTTTGAATATCGATGAGGTGCCTGATGCCTTAAATTGGCTACTCAGCTTATTTGCGGATGCCATTAAAATTCAACAAGGTGCGGGGGCTTTTTGCATCAACCAAGATCAGCAGTCTCAAGTCCTACAATTAGCCGGTGCTATGAATCGTACTCAGTTAATAAATATGTATGATAAGTGGTTATATTGCCGTCATCAATTACTGACAGTTCCTGCATTGAATCAGGAACTGATTCTGACAAATCAATTATTACAATGGGAAGCTTCATTGGCTGTCCCTACATTTTAAAAAGAGTTAAATATGTTTGTTGTTGATTCACACTGTCATCTCGACTGTTTAGATTATGAAAAGTTACACACGAATGTCGATGATGTTATCGCAAAGGCCTCGGCTCGTGATGTTCGCTTCATGTTAGCGGTTGCAACGACGTTGCACGGTTTTGAAAGCATGAAGAAAATGATTGGCCTGCGTGACAATATCGCTTTTTCATGTGGTATTCATCCCCTTAATTTAGACGAGGGATATGATTTTGCACGACTAGCACAATTAGCGGCAGGAAACGAAGTCGTTGCGCTAGGAGAAACTGGGCTGGATTACTATTACCAGCAAGAAAATGCTGCACTACAACAAGAGTCTTTTCGTCAGCACATTCGTATCGGTCGTGAAGTGAATAAACCGGTTATTGTACATACTCGTGCGGCACGAGAAGATACGTTATCTATTTTACGCGAAGAAAACGTGATGGATTGTGGCGGGGTATTACACTGCTTTACTGAAGATAAAGATACGGCAGTGGAACTACTCGATTTGGGCATGTATATCTCATTTTCAGGGATCGTCACATTTCGCAATGCGGAACAAATTAGAGAAGCTGCCCGAGTTGTTCCTTTAGATCGCATTTTAGTCGAAACCGACTCGCCATACTTGGCACCAGTTCCTCATCGTGGAAGGGAAAACCAGCCCGCGTACGTTCGGGATGTTATTGAGTACATGGCCGTGCTGAAGGGCGTTAGTGTTGAGCAGCTTGCTGAAATTACGACGCAAAACTTCAATCGTTTGTTTCATTTAAATGTTGGTACAAATAACGTATAAATTAGTTCACAAGAACGATTAAATGACTAAGGAAATTGAAATGGCAGAAGAAACGATTTTCAGTAAAATTATCCGTCGCGAGATCCCGGCAGATGTGGTTTACCAAGACGAACTTGTCACGGCATTTCGTGACATTTCACCACAAGCACCATCACATATTCTTATCATCCCTAATAAATTAATTCCGACTGTGAATGATGTTACTGCGGATGACGAACTAGCGTTAGGCCGTTTGTTTACTGTAGCGGCTAAAATTGCCAAAGAAGAAGGTATTGCAGAGAATGGTTACCGTTTAATCATGAACTGTAATGAACATTCAGGCCAAGAAGTGTTTCATATCCACATGCATCTAGTGGGTGGTCGCCCATTAGGCCCTCTATTGGCGAAATAATAAGGTATAGGGGTCGACGATGAACCGTATTGCATTACTTGCTTTGGTAACCGTGTTGCTAAGTGGTTGCGTATTTAAAAAGACACAAGGACTGGTTTTTAATGAGCAACAGCGCATCATTATGGAGCCAGCAGTACTTGCACAAGGGGTCATTGTCGAAAACCCAGTGATAGGTAATGAAAATCACCAAACTATCGCCACGATCAATATGAGTAATTCGCAATCTGAAGTGGTCAATATTGCTTATCGTTTATATTGGTATGATAAGCAAGGGTTAAAAGTAGACACTTCAAATATTATGCATCAGCAAATTGCGGCGAATTCTGTTGCGAAAGTTCGTGCCGTGACTTCCTCTCCACGTGCAACAAATGTACGTGTTCATGTATTTTTATCGCCAAAGGCCGGAGAATAATAATGAAACGCATTTTAATGGTTGCTGCCGCGACATTAATTTTGGCTGGCTGCCCTTCATATCCACCTCAACAACCAGGTACACAACCCCCGATAGTGCCCGTCGAGCCTGAAAAACAACCGGAAGTGACTCCGCCACCCGTTGATGTTGTGCCAACTCCACCAAAACAACAAACTATAGATTGGTCAGCTTCCATTACGCCTTTAGTTAATCAAATGGTGAGTGCGGATGGGGTAGAAAGTGGCAAAGTATTGTTAGTTGACTCAGTGAAAAATAATACGAATGGCTCACTGCCTGTGCAGGCTGTGACATCAGTTATGACAACCGCGGTTGAAAACACGAATCGCTTTAAAGTTGTTCCTGCCAGTGTGGTGAGTTCTGCACGTAAAACACTCGGTTTATCACAAGAAGACAGCTTAGTAACCCGTAGCAAAGCGATAGGGTTAGGCCGCTATGTTCAAGCGGAGTATGTGATCTACAGCGTGATGTCAGGCTCCAACAAAGAAAGAAGCCTTGAAATGCAATTGATGGAAGTGCAAACAGGTGAAATTATTTGGACTGGAAAGCACAATATTGAGTAACCCGCAGTCGCTTTTTCGGCTGTTAGCGTTGTGTTTTCCAACAATCTCTGTCCATGATTGGAAAATATCTTCGCTAACAGGGCTATCAGGTGGAAGCTTTTTGTTGCAATGTTCCTTATCTGGTAGTGAAATAAAGTTTATCGCGCGCGCTGATGGAAATGCACAAACTGCTTTGTATGTTGACCGAAAGAAAGAAGCGCGGATATTGCAGCAATTACGCGCTTATTCATTTACACCTAAAGTGATTGGCCGAAATGCGCAATGGTTATTATTAGGGTGGTGTGAAGGGCAACACCCTGATAATAATACTTTTCTGTTACCTAGTTTTCAGTGCGAGCTTGCAAATATAGTCACACAATTACATCGCACTCCACTGCTGGGGTATCATTTACAACTACGCGATGCAATATCACATTATGGCTATTTAATTGATAAAAAAAGGTTTTCGCCTCGCTGGAAAAAATTACATCGTCATTTTACCTCTGATGCATTTCCCAAAACGCTGAAGCTGGCTCCTGCCCATATGGATATTCATGCAAAAAATATTGTTCGTACATCAACAGGGCAATTAATGCTATTGGATTGGGAATATGCAGCCAATACAGATATCGCTTTTTCTTTAGAAACCTATTTTCAATTTAATGGTCTGACTGACATTCAGCGAGATTTTTTCTTAACGCAATATTGTGATATTCACGGTGCTTATCGTGACAAACAGCAATTGGCGAAAAGCTGTCAATCATGGGCACCTTGGGTAAAATATATGACATTAATGTGGTATGAAGTGCAGTGGAATGAAAGCCAGTCATCTGACTTTTTGTTACACTCACAGTCATTAAGACAATATTTTGGTTTATTAGGTTGATGGCTGAAAGCTATCAGAAAACAGTATCGAATTGAGATAATTTGTTTAATAAGTGAGGCATGTTATGGGCCCTATAATGCTAGATGTTCAGGGTTATGAATTGGACAATGAAGAGCGCGAAATATTAGCACACCCATCCGTGGGCGGCTTAATATTATTTACCCGTAACTTTCATGATGCAGCGCAATTACGAGAGCTTGTTCGCCAAATTCGTGACGCATCAAGACACCGGTTATTGATAGCCGTTGACCAAGAAGGTGGTCGAGTACAGCGTTTTCGTGATGGTTTCACCGCATTGCCTTCTGCTCAGGCATTTGCCGCGCTCAATAGTGAAATGGATGGCGCCAAGCTTGCTGAAGAGGCGGGCTGGTTAATGGCATCAGAGATGATAGCCATGGATATTGATATTAGTTTCGCACCTGTTCTGGATCTTGGCCATCAAAGTATTGCGATAGGCGAACGCTCATTCCACGAAGATCCTGAAATTGCGATGGTTATGGCGGAGCGTTTTATTAAAGGCATGCGCAGTGCGGGAATGAAAACAACAGGAAAACACTTTCCTGGTCATGGCGCTGTGAAAGCTGACTCACACAAAGAAACACCACGCGATGACCGCACTTTAGAGAAGATCCGTGGTAAAGACATGTTGATATTTAAAGATTTTATTCAACGAGAGCTACTCGATGCGGTTATGCCTGCCCATGTTATTTATACTCAAGCTGATGACCGTCCGGCGAGTGGATCGCCATTTTGGTTAAAATCAGTATTGAGAGAACAACTTGGGTTTCAGGGGGTTATCTTCTCTGATGATTTATCGATGGAAGGTGCGGCGGTTATGGGAAGTTATCCCGAGAGAGCACAGGCTTCATTGAATGCTGGGTGTGACATGATTTTAGTCTGTAATAATCGTGAAGGTGCTGTCAGTGTTTTAGATAATTTACCAAAACAACATGATAGCCAAGCTTCTAAGCTATATCATAGTGGTCGACAATATAGCTTAACAGAATTACAAGCCGTTGGGCGTTGGAAAGAAAGTCATCGTCAACTGGTTGACTTGCATTCACGTTGGCAAGAACATCGCTAATAATTTCAATGATATCTAAAGGGCCAGTATTTCATTTACTGGCCTTTTTGTATCAATAGACATCAAAAAGCCTATGATTATGCATAAATAAAATAATAAAATTATTGCTCGCAGTAAAAGTTACCCGTAACTTTATTGATAGTTGCACAGTTAATCTTAATGTTATTTTAAATTGTATTAGAGAAAAATGAATCAATACTTATTTCACTATTAAAAATAATTAGAGAATCTTTTATTGAAATAATCATCTTGAAAATTGTTTTTTGAAATAAAAAAATGAAAATATTGATGATTATATTTGTTGCTAATTGAATTTTGAGTTTATTTAAAATAAACAGCTATAAATTTTGATTATGGTCTGTTTTTTATTTGGTTGGAATTATTAAATATGATTATGATACTTTTAATCATGAAATCGATTACCTTCAAAAGTTAAGATAAATTTAAATAAATGAAACATTAGATGAGTTAAAGGCGTCTAATCACTAAATCATGATTATCATTTACTCAAATGTTACTTAATTGAAATTAAACGGTAGGGAATAATGCTTTCTTCTATGAGGAATTAAATAAAACATTCATGGATTGGTTATACACCTATCAGCAATATGTATTTATATGTGAAATTTTATTAGGTTATATTTTATTCATGAGTCTTTATATGTATCAAGCGGATTACAAATATCCATTTAAATCTGTGTTTTAACCAGATATAAATGAATTACTTATTGAATCCTATCCAAATGAAAGATTTACACATTAAGATCCCCTTAAGACAAAATGTGACCAATATCACTGTTGTTAGGTAGTTTAATGCAACCGATGTAACATGTTGTGACAGCGATCGTTTTAATTGACATAAAATTACGATAGCATTCGTATTATGAAAGATTTATGACAATTTAGAGTGATAAGTAATCAATTTTAAAAAACAGCAATTTAGTAGTTGTATTTTAAGTTAAATATTCAAATTTATTTGAGATGATTATTTCTCAGGGGCATCTTTTGTCATAAAAAATAGATAAGGAATAGAGTGGTAATTATTTTTTAATGGGTAAGTGTAGCGTCATTGCTTGAATTTTAAGTTAAATAAACGCGTAATGTGAGTAGTATGTCATTATCGATTAAATAATATATTTATGTGATCCCTATAAGGGATACCTCTATTCATAGAAATAAGTAAACACAAATGCAGACGAATACTGTATTAAATTTTTTTAAAAAATGACTTATGTGTTTGAAATGGATGTATCTGTTTGTCTTTAAGTGAAATTATTTTATTAAGCTAAAAATAAAAATGGTGTTTTGTTGTTCATGGAAACATGGCACAGCATAAAATTAATTCAAATAATCATTAACTAGGTTAACTCCAATGAAAGTTAAAAATATTGCGTTATTAATGCTTTCTCCTTGCTATTTAGCTGTAGCAATGGCAAATGCCAGTAACTGGGAAGATTCTATCAAGGAAAATTCATTCATTGCAGATTCGGAGCTAGAACTGTCAACCCGTAACATGTGGAAATACTTAAAAACAGAAAACCGTTTTGATAAAGACGAAAACCGTTATAGAAAACAAGTTGCGAATGCTTGGGGTCAAAACTTTCAAGCGGATTTCAAGTCAGGTTATTTTGCTGATGTCATTGGTTTTGATGCTTCCTATTATGGTGGTATCAAGTTAGGTGCAAGTAAAGACTTCGCCTCCCGTGCAATTTTATATAATGATGATGGCCATGCGAAAGGGTACAACAAAATTGGTCAACGTTATGCAAAAGTGAAACTGGACCTTGAGCCGGTAAAATTTAATGCCAAAGCAGGTTGGTTTACACTGAAAAATACGGGTATTTTCACGAATTCACAGCGCTTATCATTGAACAGCTATAGCGGTTACTACACGAATACTGCGATCAGTGATTGGAGTTTGGATTTATTATATCTCGATAAAAAAGTTATGCGTCGTGATAGCCCAAACATTGATGCCATGTATTTTACTGATGCTAACGGCGTTCGACACAATGTTAATCATGTCATCACGGGTGGAATTAACTACAATACTAACCCATTGAAAGTTTACTATTTCTATGGTCAAGCCGATGATTTATTCCGTCAGCAAGGTTTAGAAGCAAAATATAAACTGACTTCAGATGTGACACTAGGTACACAAATCTATAACCATGAATACGGTAGTGATGGTAAACGTACTGAGACCGATAAACAAAAAGGTAAGCGTAATTTTGACAAGCGTGCATGGCACTATGCAGGAACGGCGGAATGGCGTATTCCTGAATCGCCTTGGACACTAAGCACAGGCTTAACTTATACCCAAGCGAAAAAAGCGAACGGTGTCGGACAATTTGCGCGTAACCCGATTGGTAACACGCGTGGCCGTTTTAACTCTCCAGCTTATGCAGATATCGACTACGTACGTGATGGCGAAACCATGATTGCAATGGCGGCTGAATATCGTATCAGTAAAGAACTGTCTGTTGGTGCCCGTACCAACTATTCAGAATTTAAATATGAAGGTGAAAGATTAAAACAAGGTCAATTTGGTCTGTTTAGCTATTGGAAACCAACTGAGAATCTATCCGTGTCATTAAGTGGTGGTCTGGGTTGGCACCACCAGCAAGAAAACGACTATACAACGCCAAAACTATATGATGGGCACTCACGTCGTGCACACTCGTTATCTGGATCAATGACAACGACTTACCGTTTTAAAATGTAGTCGATAGTTGAAAAAGATTAAAAAAAGGTAGGATAAATGAAACATAAAATTGGATTACTCACACTGCTTATTTCTGGTGCACTCTTGGCGGGTTGTGCTCCCAAAAATACAGATACCGTAAAAGTACAAGTCATAGGTATTAATGATTTCCATGGTGCTTTACAAGCTCCGGGTGATGGTAAATTAGGCGGAATTGAGTCAATTGCAACACTGGTTAATCAATTAAGAGCACAAAACGATAAAACTATCGTGGTTGGCGCTGGTGACTTAGTAGGGGCTAGCCCGTTACTGTCATCAATGTTCTATGACGAACCCACAATTGAAGCGCTAAGCGCGATTGGTATGGAAACCAGCGCAGTTGGTAACCATGAGTTTGATAAAGGTAAAGAAGAGCTGCTGAGAAAACAAAACGGTGGCTGTCACCCAACCGCAGGTTGTGTGGGTAAAGATTCTTTTGCGGGTGCAGACTTCAACTACTTAGCGGCCAACGTTATTGTTAAAGAAACAGGTGAAACTCTGTTCCCATCTTACTTTATTAAAGAGTTTGATGGCATTCCAATGGCATTTATTGGTTTAACGTTAGAAGGCACACCTGCTATCGTAACGCCAAGTGGAACGGCAGGGTTAGAATTCAAAAATGAAGTTGAAACTATCAATAACCAAGTTAAGTTATTAAAAGCACAGGGTATTAATAGTATCGGTGTTTTGATCCATGAAGGTGCCACACAACAAGTTGACACTAAAGTTAAAGATATTAACCGTTGTGATAATATCAAAGGCCCAATTGTTGATATCGTTAAACAGTTAGATACTAATGTAGACTTTGTTGTTAGTGGCCATACGCACCAAGCGTATAATTGTGAAATCAATGGAATGACAGTAATTTCTGCTCAATCTAATGGGACTTTATTGTCTCAATTAAATATTGAGATTGATAGAAATACGAAAGATATTGTTAGCATCAATGCAAAAAATATCCCCGTTGAAACCAGCCGTTATGAGAAAAACCCTGAGTTAACCACCTTCGTACAAAAATACGAAAAAATTGCCTTACCTATTTCACAGCAAGTGATGGGGTCTTTGACGGCTAATGTGGATAAAAAATTATTACCAGCAGGGGATTCTACCTTAGGTAAGATTATTGCAGATGGTCAATTATATGCAGCCTCCAGTAAAGAAGCAGGCGGTGCACAAATTGCATTTATGAACAGTGGCGGTATTCGCGCTGACATGAAAGCAGGGGAATTGACTTATGGTGACATTTTCACGGTGCAACCGTTCTCTAATGTGGTTGTCACACAGTCACTGACAGGTGCTCAAATCAAGCAAGCACTTGAGCAACAATGGGATCGTGCTCGTCCGCAAGTTATGCCTGTTTCTAAAGGTTTTTACTACGAGTGGGATGACAGCCGCCCAGTGGGTGACAAAGTTATTCAAAAATCAATGAAATTAAACGGTAAGCCGTTAGATATGAATAAAAGCTATCGTGTTGCTGCAAATGAATTCTTAGCAACTGGTGGTAGCCGCTTCTCTGCCTTTAATCAAGGTAAAGACCGTGTTTATAGCCTTCCAGACAACGAAGCATTAATGCAATACTTTAAAGATAACTCGCCAGTTTCAGTTCCAACTGATGTGCGTATAAAGAAAATTAAATAATAAAATTTAATATTTCATGAAAAACTCTGAGGGTGTTTATCATCTTTGGAGTTTTTTTTGTGCTTTATTTAGAGGTATGTTGAAAATGAGAAGAGGGTAATTGATTATGCGCAACAAATAAAAAATGATAGAATAATGATTCTCATTATCACTATTCTGTCTGTGGAATTAAACAATTGATTGATATAAATACCAAAAAGCTGACTCGATTCATTTGGTGGAAAAAATGATTTGACGAATGTGATCGTAGTCATAATAATCAACTAAATTGATGTGAATCAATATTTGGTATTACCAATAGACCACTCATGATATTCTAGTTGGTATGGAAGGAGCTGTGGCTACTTATTGTTATATAAGGCTTTTCTAGATGAGAAGCCTTAAATAACATTAATATATTTTGTTTCGAGGGATTTATGACCTTATCTCAACCCAAAATCATCGTTGTAGGCGGCGGTGCTGGTGGATTAGAACTGGCAACACGTTTAGGCCGTAAGTTGGGCCGTAAGAAACGTGCACAAATTACGTTGGTTGACCGCAACCCGAGTCATTTATGGAAACCGCTATTGCATGAAGTTGCGACAGGTTCGTTAGATGATGGCGTCGATGCGATAAGCTATCTGGCTCATGCTCGCCATAATGCGTTCAATTTCCAACTGGGTTCACTAACGAATATTGACCGTGAAAATAAAACAGTCGTTCTCGGTGAACTTTATGATAAGCATGGTGAATTATTAGTTCCTTTGCGTGAGCTTGAGTACGATATTTTAGTCATGGCATTAGGTAGTACTTCGAATGATTTTGGTACACCGGGTGTTAAAGAACATTGTATTTTCCTAGATAACCCACACCAAGCGCACCGTTTTCACGATGAAATGTTAAATCTATTTTTACGTTATTCAGTACGCGATAACGCAGAAGAGAGCGTTAATATTGCCATTGTTGGGGGGGGAGCTACGGGGGTTGAGTTATCTGCTGAACTCTATAATGCGGTTGAGCAATTAACCAGTTATGGTTTTAAAGGGTTAGACACAGATGCACTGAATGTCACATTAGTTGAAGCAGGCGAGCGTATCCTACCCGCCTTACCTCCGCGAATTTCAAGTGCCGCACACCAAGAACTTAATAAGCTAGGTGTAAATGTATTGACGAAAACTATGGTAACCAGTGCTGATGCAGATGGTTTGAATACGAAAGAAGATGGTAAAATTCATGCAGACCTAATGGTTTGGGCAGCGGGGATTAAAGCACCTGATTTCATGAAAGATATCGCTGGATTAGAAACAAACCGTATTAACCAATTGGTAGTAAAGCCGACATTGCAAACGTCTCGTGATGATATGATTTTTGCTATTGGCGATTGCGCATCTTGTGCTAAGCCAGAAGGGGGCTTTGTTCCTCCAAGAGCACAGTCAGCCCACCAAATGGCCAGCCTTTGTTATGACAATATTGTTGCTTTAATGAAAGGCAAACCTTTAAAAGAGTATGTATATAAAGACCATGGCTCATTAGTTTCACTATCTCGATTTAGTACAGTTGGTAGCTTAATGGGGAATTTAATGCGTGGGGATATGATGGTAGAAGGGCGAATTGCGCGTTTTGTATACATTTCTTTATATCGTATGCACCAAATTGCATTACATGGTTACATTAAGACAGGGCTAATGATGCTTGTTGGCAGTATTAACAGAATTATTCGACCAAAGTTAAAACTGCATTAATCTACGAGTAGTTACTGGTTTAATTTGGTTTGATGATCGCCATGCACCTGTGTATTTCTATAACAGGTGCATGTTTTTTGTATTTTATAATGATAAATAGGTATGCTAATAAAGTATATTAACTGAATCTGTCAAGGTTTATTTATGTTAAATATTACTTGGAAAAACTATTTAGATCAAATTTAAGAGATTAAATATCGATTATATTGCCACTATTACTTATATATTGTATTTAAATGAAATTAAAACCTACAAATTAATATATATTGAGTCAATATAATTTAGCTTACCTTAAGTTTAAAATAATTTAAGTATAAATGTATTTATATAACGAAAAGTTATCATGGAAATCACTCCATCTATCTTATTGATTGTTAATTATAAAATAACGCATTCAATTGAGGTGATATGTGAAGTTGCACTAATGGTGAAACTTATGGTTTCTAATACAGTTATAATAAATATTTGTTTTGATGATAAATTAAGATAATTCCAAAAAACAATACAAATAGTACGTAATTATCGAATTATTTTAGATTGTGGTTACAATAGATGCGGCATATTTTAATAAGGGTTAATACAATGAAGCTAAAATTTAAGTTGTTATTAGCAACTGTAGTGGCATTCGTTATTGTATTGCTCGTGATTTTATTCAACCAAGAACCTGAAACGAAATTGGCGACAGTGTTATCTGTCGAGCCGATCAAAGCTAATCGCCTTGTTGAGTACCAAAATTGTACAGTAACAGGAGTCTTAGGCACGTTTAACCAACAATCCCTTTCTCGGTTTCATCCTGCACAAAGCGAATGCAAAATGATTTTCATGATTGAAGCATTACAAGGGAAAGGCTTTCCATCTCTGTTTGATATGCAAAATCAAACCTGTGTTAACACACAAAAAATGGAATTAGTTATTGTTGGATATGACGTCGTTTACCAAATTGATAAAAGCATTGGGAAAGTTAGAACATCCTATGAACCATCAATGTTTATTCCTTTGGATGACAAAGGGCGCTTAGTGCTAACATCATCTAATTCAGTGTGTGAAACCATGCGCAGTGATATAAAAGAATTATTACCATTTTATTGTTTGCAACAAAATGAATTGCCAATCACCAGAAACTCATCAACAATCTTAGAACTGCAACCGAACAAAAATACATTTGGCTTTATGTAATAATAATTATATAAAAATTATAGAGATAAAAGGCTACACGAAAGTAGCCTTTTATCATTTTATAGCTTTAAACCTAGATAATTTGGTGTTCTTCAAATCCGATAAGTAACTGCTTAATAAATTCTAGTCGAGAGGCTCGTTCTGTTAAATCGTGGAAAAATTTTAGTCGAACAGGGCCATCTAACCGATAAGTTTGTGGCTGGTTTTGTAATAAGCTGATTAAGAAACTTGGATCGACTTTATTTTTATCACCAAATTCAATAAAACCACCTTTTTCATGGGCTTCAATACGTTTAATACCAAGGGATTGCGCTTGTAATCGAATAGCTGCGTTAGCTAACAGGAATTTACCTGCGTCAGGTAAGCTGCCAAAGCGGTCGATTAGCTCTGTACGCAATTCGTCGAGCTCCTGACTATTTTTAGCACTGGCTATTCGTTTATAGAAAGATAAGCGAATGTTCACATCGTGAATATAGTCGTCTGGCAGCAGAACAGGCATGCGTAATTCAACTTCGGTTTGTTGGCTAGTTAAATCTTCCAATGAAGGCTCGCGCCCCTCTTTTAGCGCATCAACAGCACTTTCTAGCAGTTCCATATAGAGGGTAAAACCAATCGTGGTCATTTGGCCACTTTGATCTTCACCAAGTAATTCACCTGCACCGCGAATTTCCAAATCGTGAGTTGCTAGAGCAAACCCCGCACCTAAATCCTCCAGTGAAGAAATGGCTTCAAGGCGTTTATGAGCATCAGAGGTCATCGCTTTTGGATGTGGTGTGAGCAAGTATGCATAAGCTTGGTGGTGAGAACGTCCTACTCGGCCACGCAGTTGATGGAGTTGAGCTAACCCGAAATGGTCAGCACGCTCAATAATAATAGTATTCGCTGTTGGTATATCAATACCCGTTTCAATAATTGTAGTGCATATCAATACATTAAAACGTTGATGATGGAAATCCGTCATAACGCGCTCTAATTCACGTTCACGCATTTGACCATGGCCAACAACAAAGCGTGCCTCAGGGACTAATTCTTCAAGGCGTGCCTTTGCCTTTTCAATATTTTCAACATCATTGTAAAGGTAATAAACTTGGCCGCCACGTAAGGTTTCCCGTAAAATTGCTTCGCGGACAACTAAGTCATCGTATTGACGCACAAAGGTTTTCACAGCCAAACGGCGCGCTGGTGGTGTGGCGATAATCGATAAATCACGCATGCCACTCATGGCCATGTTAAGAGTACGAGGGATCGGTGTGGCTGTTAGTGTTAAGATATCAACGTCTGCACGCATGGCTTTGATGCGTTCTTTATGGCGGACACCAAAGCGGTGCTCTTCATCGACGACGAGTAAGCCTAAATCTTTCCATACTAAGTCACTTTGCAGTAACTTATGGGTACCAATTAGAATATCAACTTTACCTTCAGCAGTTTGTGCAATAATTTGTTGTTGCTCTTTCGCTGTTTTAAAGCGTGATAACATTTCGATACGCACAGGCCAGTTAGCAAACCTATCTTTAAAATTATCGTAATGCTGTTGGGCAAGTAGTGTCGTAGGCACCAAAACGGCAACTTGCTTGTTATTATTAATCGCTAGGAATGCGGCTCGCATTGCCACTTCGGTTTTACCAAAGCCTACATCGCCACAAACCAGTCGGTCCATGGCTAAGGGTTGGCACATATCGCTGAGAACGGCATTGATGGCAACTTCTTGGTCAGGTGTCGTTTCGAAAGGAAAGCCTTGGCAAAATTCTTGGTATTGTTGTTTATCATGTTTGAATGCAAAACCGGCTTTAGCAGCACGTTGAGCATAAATATCAAGAAGTTCAGCCGCGACATCGCGTACTTTTTCTGCGGCTTTCTGACGGGCACGCCCCCAGCTATCACTACCTAATTTATGCAACGGGGCATTTTCATCTGCACCACCGGCATAACGGCTAATTAAATGGAGTGAAGAAACCGGAACATACAGCTTATCATCACCTGCGTAGGTTAAAATTAAATATTCAGCTTTAATACCACCCGCTTCCAAAGTAATTAGACCTTGGTAACGACCCACACCATGCTCAATATGTACAACAGGTTGCCCAGGGCGTAATTCAGCTAAGTTACGAATGAGGGTGTCGGTATTAATGGTGCGGCGATTATCTGTTCGGCGGCGAACAACACGCTCCCCAAGTAAATCACTTTCGCAAATTAATGCCCTATGGATATCGGATTGAATAAAGCCGTGTTCAGCGGCCCCAATCGTGATGGCAAATCGGCTGTCAGTAGGGTGAGTATAGCTTTGAATAATATCAGGCCGAATTTTTAAACGTGCTAAGAGCTCGGTAACAGTTTCACGCCGGCCTTCACTTTCTACAGAAAAGACGATAGTTCCATCAAACTGTTCAGTAAACTGCCGCAATTTTTCGAGCGGTGTTTTACTTTGCCCTTGTGTGCTGATATCCGGTAATGGCAGGTAGTCTAAATTGGTATTTGCCGCTTTTTTGGGCAGAGACTCGGGCGATAATTGAATACGAGGCCATTTTTTTAACGATTGATTAAGTTGTTCAACAGTTAGCCATAGCTCTGAAGGTGGGAGCAGTGGGCGCATTGGGTCGACACCACGGCTTTCATACCGCTGCTGAGTATCAACCTGAAAGCGTTCAGCCGCTTCTTGTAAGTTCTGTGAAACAATTAAACTTGATGGCGGTAAATACTCAAATAACGATGGCAGTGGCTGCGCGAAGAATAAAGGTTGCCAATACTCTATACCTGCCGGTAAGGTATTCTTACTGACCTGCTGGTAAATATGTTCTGGATCTCGGCGAACTTCAAAGCGCTCGCGCCATTGGCTGCGGAAACGTTCAATAGCGTCTTTATCGGTCGGAAATTCATGAGCTGGCAGTAAATTAATTTGTTCTACTTCTTCGAGTGTTCTTTGCGAGTCAACGTCAAAAGTTCGCAAGCTATCAATTTCATCATCGAAGAAATCAATACGAAATGGCAATGAACTTCCCATAGGAAATAAATCGAGTAAAGCGCCACGTGTGGCATATTCACCATGTTCTAAAACTTGTTCTACATGGCGATAACCGGCGTTATCGAGTTCATTACGTAAGTTATCTCGGGAAAGTTTGTCACCTTTTGCCATCACTAAGGCATGGCTGGTTAAAAAGTCAGCAGGGCAGACTTTTTGCATCAGTGTATTAACGGGAAGAATTAACGCGCCTTTTTGTAAACTGGATAAGTGGTATAGTGTCGATAAACGATGAGAAATAATTTCCTGATGGGGAGAGAAATTGTCATATGGCAATGTTTCCCAGTCAGAAAGTGTCTCTATAGGGTGTTTTGTAAACTGTTGAATTTCATCTCTTAAACGTAATGCATTTTGCATATCACGTGTCACGATGATAACAGGCCCTTGATGACGTTGTATTATTTCTCCACATTCAAGTGCACCAGCCGCCCCGATAAGGCAACCTAAATGGCGAACATCGCCACTACGACTAGGGAGTTCATAACGAAATTTTGACAACATAGAAATCTTCGGTATCTCACAGCGGTTAGTTAGCAGTTAAACAAGAGCTAGCACAAACATAGCCAATTTTTGTACGAAAAATAGTTAAGCTAATCAACGGATAGTTAAACTACAAAATTCATAACAAAACAATCAGTTTTAACTCGTAATTCGTCTGAAAGTCAGACAAAAAGGCATTCAAAACAGAAAAAAAACCATCGAGTGGTTCCATTCATCAATCGTACCCTTTATTATCGCTGAACACTTCGCTTTGGCAACAGGGGCATCATAGATTTCATGCACCAATCTGTCTCATTATTTATAGGCCTACGTTATTTACGTGGGCGTGCTGCGGATAAATTTGGGCGTTTCGTTTCCAGTTTATCTGCTATTGGTATCACACTGGGGGTGGCGGCATTGATAACCGTCACTTCAGTGATGAATGGGTTCGAGCGATCTTTACAAGATAGCATACTTGCTTATATGCCGCAGGCAATTTTAACATCTGCCTCTGGAAATATAGACCCAGCAAAGTATCCAATAACTGGTCTACAGCATTTAAACGGTGTCAGCCATATCGCACCTATTGTGCAATCTGACGTGGTATTACAAAGCCGAACCAATGTTGGCGTTGGCGTCATGGGGGGGATTGAACCTGAAGAACCTTCTCTGTTATTGGATAAACTGGTTGTTGGGCAACGCAGTGACCTTAAAGAAGGCAGTTATAATGTTTTTCTGGGGAATAAACTTGCAGAAACGCTCGGGGTAAAACGTGGTGATGAAGTCCGCTTAATTATACCTGGGGTGAGTCAACTAACACCAATGGGGCGCATTCCTAGCCAGCGCCTATTTACTGTGGCGGGTATTTTCCAAACAAATGGGGAAGCGGATACAAGTGAACTTGTCGTAGCACAACAAGATGCCGCACGCATGTTACGTTATCCTACAGGGCATATTACTGGGTGGCGTTTATATTTGGATGAGCCCCTAAAGGTTGATGTTCTAAGTCAGCAAGCGTTGCCGAATGGCTTAGTATGGAAAGATTGGCGAGAGCGTAAAGGGGAGTTTTTCCAAGCCGTTCGCATGGAAAAAAATATGATGGGGTTATTGCTCAGTTTAATTATTGCGGTGGCGGCATTCAACATTATTACTTCACTATCATTGTTAGTGATGGAAAAACAAGGTGAAGTCGCTATTTTAAAAACCCTTGGCCTCAAACGTTGGCGAATTTTAATGATTTTTATGATCCAAGGCGCTGGAGCGGGAGTGATTGGTTCACTCATTGGCACAATATTAGGTACGATACTTTCTAGCCAACTGAATGTCATTATGCCGCTGATTGGTTTATTACCAAAAGGTGTCTCTTTACCGATTGTGCTTGATTACTCTGGTATTTTAATTATTGCACTTAGTGCAATACTGATTTCTCTGCTGGCAACGCTTTATCCTTCCTGGCGTGCAGCAGCGGTTCAACCTGCTGAGGCGTTACGTTATGAATAAACAACCACTTCTGGTCTGTGAAAATTTAAGTAAAACATATCAAGAAGGGACATTGTCGACGCAAGTGTTGAAAAATGTCAGTTTTTCCATGGGGCTGGGGGAAATGATGGCTATCGTGGGAAGTTCTGGTTCGGGTAAAAGTACCTTATTACATTTACTGGGTGGGTTAGATACTCCTTCAGAAGGGAATGTTATCTTTCGTGGCCAGCATATTAATCAATTATCTTCAGATGAGCGAGCTGCTATTCGTAATAAAGATTTAGGTTTTATTTATCAATTTCATCACCTTTTACCGGATTTTACCGCCCTTGAAAATGTGGCGATGCCTTTATTAATTGGTGGTATTGCGAAAGAAACTGCATTTTTGAAAGCCACTGAAATGCTAGAAGCGGTTGGGCTAGCGCATCGAGCTGGGCATCGTCCTTCTGAATTATCAGGAGGAGAGCGCCAGCGTGTTGCTATTGCAAGGGCGTTAGTGAATGAGCCTGCACTGGTTTTAGCGGATGAGCCTACCGGTAACCTTGATTTACGTAATGCAGATGCCATTTTTGAATTGTTGGGGGAATTAAACCGAACACAGCGGACTGCATTTTTAGTGGTCACCCATGATATGACACTGGCTCGCCGGTTATCTCGCCAATTGGAAATGCGTGATGGGCATTTGCAGCAGGATATTACCTTGGGGGCGCGGTAATGTCTAAGTTGCCTCTTTCACTACTCACAGCGCTGCGTTTCAGCCGTGGTCGCCGCCGAACAGGGATGGTTTCGTTAGTTTCGATAGTTTCAACGTTGGGTATTGTTCTTGGGGTTGCGGTGTTAATTATTGGTTTGAGCGCGATGAATGGCTTTGAACGCGAATTAAATAACCGTGTGTTATCTGTTGTTCCCCATGGGCAAATTTATGCTGTTAAACCACCCTATAAGGATTTGGAATTTGCTGAACAAGTTATCCGGAAAACGCCAGGGGTTGAAGGCGTTAGCCCTTACATTAACTTTACAGGGTTACTTGAGCGTGGTGCAAATTTAAAAGCAATCCAAGTGATGGGGGTTTCACGAGAAACTCAGCCACAAGTCAGTGCATTACCACAATTCATTCTTAATAATGCTTGGCAGCATTTTGAAGCGGGCAAACAATCGATTATTTTAGGCCAAGGTGTGGCTGATGCATTAAATGTGAAAGTTGGGGATTGGGTGACAATCATGATCCCAAATACCGATGCCAGCTTAAAAATTCAGCAGCCTAAGCGTATTCGTGTACAAGTAACAGGTATTTTTAAGCTTAGTGGCCTGCTTGATCACCAACTAGCACTCGTTCCTCTCGCAGATGCACAAGAATATCTCGACTATGGTGATGGTGTGACGGGGTTTGAAATCAAAGCCACAGACCCATTTATTGCCGATCAAGTCGTTTATGATGCAGGCTTGAAAACTATGCATCATGTTATTGTAAAAAGTTGGATAGGTGATTATGGTTATATGTACAATGATATCCAAATGGTTAGAAGTATCATGTACTTAGCTATGATATTGGTGATTGGCGTCGCGTGTTTTAATATTGTTTCTACTCTTGTTATGGCGGTTAAAGACAAAAGTAGTGATATCGCGGTATTGCGCACCTTAGGGGCAAAAGATAGGCAGATTCGTGCTATTTTCTTATGGTATGGTTTGTTGGGGGGGCTGGTTGGTTCTCTGATTGGTGCTGTACTTGGGGTCGTCATATCTTTAAATTTAACACCAATGATTAAGGTTATAGAGGCTATTGTTGGTCATCCAATTTTATCGGGTGATGTCTATTTTATTGACTTTTTACCTTCTGAATTGCATGTCATGGATGTGGTTTATGTTTTAATTACAACCATTGTATTAAGCTTACTAGCCAGTTGGTATCCTGCTCGCCGAGCGAGTAAGTTAGACCCTGCGCGTATTCTCAGTGGGCAATAGTTATTAGGGTTAGAGAGCCAATGATTTTTAGGGTATAAATCCAAAAATTTATTGGCTCTTTATATAATCACTGTGCTGTTAAAAACATTTGTTTATAACTACGAGTTTCTACCATCGCTTCTGTAAAACCATACTGTTTGGCGGTCGTCATCAACGTTTGATATAAACTATCCAGTAAGTCCTGCTCATCAGTCATAATGGCAAACTCAGCAAACCAGCCGATCCCACTCAAGTGATCAATTGTGATGTGGATATCATTCAGAAAATAAATGCTTCTTATTTTAGTTGTGGTTAAGTAGCAATGATATCCCAATGTCGTTAACATGTTTTGCACATGGTTGCAGTCATCAATATTAATGGCTTTGCATTCAGAAGCTCCAGGGCCTTTGACTATCCACAACTTTATGCCTGATGGCACCATTTCACGTACGCACATACTGACGTTCTTGTCAGCCAGCGGTGAATGTAGGTTTTCATAGAAATAATCTGTCTCTGTATTATTTTCCGTAAATGGCTCAGCTAAATCGGCTCTTATTTTGTGTAAGAAGGTGTCGGGATCCGATAATTGAAATTTAATTTCAGCTTCATATTTACCGACAAAATGTTGGCTCATGTAGAGTTCCTTGGTACTAGTCTTTTAGGCTATTGATGGTAACACAAAGCAGAAATCGACGAGGGAGATAAAGATGAAATTAGTGAATAGATAAGTGCCTAGATGTTTAAATTAGGCACTTTAAGTATAAATTTTACCGTTTATTTCTTGGTCATTTTATCTAGATAGCCCATCACAAATGCAGATAATACAAAGGTTAAATGGATGATGACATACCACATCAGTTTGTCATTTGAGACGCTTTTTAAGTCCATGAAGATTTTTAATAGGTGAATAGAGGAAATTGCCACAATGGAGGCCGCGACTTTATTTTTTAATGATGATGCGTCCATTTTACCTAGCCAGCCTAGTTTTTCACTGCTGTCAGGGATATCCATTTGGGAGACAAAGTTCTCATAACCTGAAAACATTACCATCACCAATAAACCACCGACTAATGCCATATCAATCAATGATAATAGCGTCAAAATTAAGTCTGCTTCAGGAATTGAAAGGATATTTGGCAAAATATGGTATAGCTCTTGAAAGAACTTAATGGTTAAAGCCAATAGTGTCAGTGAAAGCCCAAAATAGATAGGCGCTAAAATCCAACGTGAAGCATACATTGCTCTTTCAAAAAACTTTTCCATGAAATCCCTTGTAGTGGTGAGTTAATAACACAGTAAAATCTGCGAGGCGTATTTTAGCGGTAGCGAGAGTGAAGATGAAAGGTTTTTTTATTGTTTTGCCATTGTGGATGTTTTGTGGCGTATTTATGAAATAAAGATGTCATTTTTATGAATAAAAAGTGACAAAATCGATACCTTCGATATTTTTATTTGCATTCAGCAAGATGATGCGTTTTAGTATGTTAACATTTAGATAATGTCATCAGTTATGGTAAGGAAATAGTTAGTCTGCCAATAAAATAAGCACTTGGAGCTTGATTATTTTAATAATTTCACACAATCAGCATTTCTAAATTCATGTCATAATGACATGGTAAAAAGCAGTTAATATTTAATATGATATAAATTTATTGGTTATATAGATGAAAGGAAGCTTTGATGTTGCGATTTCGTTATAGGTTAAAAAAAGCTCGCAAGAATAAATGTATACGCCGCCAGCGACTTCGCAATCGGTCTTTTTATATAGATAATAGATTGGATAACATGAAAAAGGTCAATATTGTCGTTTTAACAGGAGCGGGTATTTCAGCTGAATCTGGGATCCAAACATTCCGTTCTGCGGATGGATTATGGGAAGAGCATCGCGTTGAAGATGTGGCAACACCTGAAGGTTTCGAACGTAACCCTGAATTAGTACAACGTTTTTATAATGAACGGCGTCGGCAGTTACAGCAAGAAAATATTAAGCCTAACGCCGCTCACTATGCACTTGCTCAGCTTGAAGAGCTTTTTGGTGACCGCTTTTTGTTAATTACGCAAAATATAGACAACTTGCATGAAAGAGCGGGAAGTCAGCGAGTTATCCATATGCATGGTGAACTATTAAAAGTTCGCTGCAACTGGTCAAATCAAGTATTGGAATGGAAAGGGGATTTATCTGCCGATGACCGCTGTCATTGTTGCCAGTTTCCTCAGCCGCTCAGACCCCACATTGTTTGGTTTGGTGAAATGCCAATTGGAATGGATTATATTTATCAATCCCTTGAATCTGCGACTATTTTTATTTCAATTGGGACATCTGGTCATGTATACCCTGCGGCAGGTTTTGTTCATGAGGCTAAATTACATGGGGCACATACGGTCGAACTTAATTTAGAGCCTAGCCAAGTGGAAAGTGAGTTTGATGAGAAACACTATGGTTTAGCCAGCAAAGTCGTTGTTGAATATATCAATAAGCTTATTACAGAGTTACAGGTTAAAAATATAGCGCAATAAGCTTTCAATACATAATAATATAAGGGGAAACGTATTGTTTTCTCTTATAGGTTAGACATTTGTATCCATCATGGCCGGCATCGTAATCTCTTTGACGCAGGTTGCATTGCTCGTACTGGTGATAAAGCGTACGGCATTGACAACATCTTGTAATGGGATTAGCTGTCCATTACTTTTTTCAATGACTTCGTCGGCAGGAACCGTTAATGGGTATTCAGTTGCTAGATAACCTAAGTTTATGACTGATATTGCTATTTTATCTTCACGCAGTGTTTCTCTTAATGACTGTGCTATGCCTCTGAGGGCATATTTCGTGGCGGAAAAGGCGACTTCTTTGCCATTATGGTTATCTAGGCCCCATGTGGAACCGATCAATATAATCTTGCTATTTTTCGCTAAACGTAAATTGGGTAATAGTGCTTTTAAATTTAATAAACAAGCACTGATATTGGTTTGAATCATATTGAGCAGCTCAATGTCATCAGTCGATTCAAATTGGTATTCTTCACTAAAAGCCAGTTTCTCCCAAATACCCACATTATAAATTAAGGTATGAATAGGTTGATCCTGAATAATCTGCTTAATGGCATTCGCGCTATGAATATCATTTAAATCAGCAGGGATCCACGTAAAGTTAATGTGTTCAAAAGGAGGCTTTGAGCGAGACACTCCATAAATATGGTCTGCTTTTTCAGGAAATCCTTCGACCAATGCTTTACCTAAGCCTTTACTAACACCATAAATTAAACATGTTTTTGACATGAATTTTCCTGTTAACGAGTAAAATTTCGTTTTGTTTATTAATTAGCTAATAAATAAAATAATAAGACTTCATATATAGCATACTATTTCAATTTAATGATTGATGATTCGTGTAGTGGGTGAGTGATATTTAACCAAATGAGAGGTAATTAGGTAACAAATAAATAATAACCTACTAATTAATACAATTTGATTATTACCCTTATTTATTATAGGTATTGATTGCCAGTGTAATAGGTAGCTTACAAAAATTACGCTAAAAAATAAATTTCACTAACGATTTCCTGCAAAAAATAGAGAGCATTAACAGGAAAGCTGATTTGAAACAATAATTGAATCTGTGATCTTTCCCATAATATGGACATTGATATTTTAGGGGGAAGGGTATGGACAAACTCTTAGAGCGGTTTTTTGAATATACCGCTTTCGATACACAATCAAAACTAAACGCCAAAACAGTGCCTAGCAGCGCAGGACAGCTAAAGTTTGCTCGTGCATTAGTTAACGAGCTGAATGAATTAGGTTTTGAAAAAATAACGCTTAGCGATCAAGGTTGTGTGATGGCTTATTTACCGTCAAACGTTGATTGGGATGTTCCTACTATTGGGTTTATTTCACATTTAGACACAGCACCTGATTTTTCAGGTAAAAATGTGAGTCCACAAGTCCTCGAAAATTATCGAGGGGGAGATATCGCGTTAGGTATAGGTGATGAAGTGCTATCCCCAGTGATGTTTCCAGTGCTGCATGAAATGATTGGCAAAACCCTCATCATGACCGATGGCAAAACCTTACTCGGTGCCGATGATAAAGCGGGTATCGCAGAAATAATTACAGCTCTAGTACGTTTAAAGGGTAAGAACATTCCTCATGGTAAAATCTGTCTTGCATTTACCCCTGATGAAGAGATAGGGCGTGGGGCTCGTCATATCGATTTTAAACAATTTGATGCATTGTGGGCCTATACCGTCGATGGTGGTGGTGTTGGTGAGTTAGAGTATGAAAATTTTAATGCAGCCAACGTTTCTATTAAAATTGTTGGCAATAACACGCATCCCAGTACAGCTAAAGGCGTAATGGTGAATGCATTAGGGCTAGCGAACCGTATTCATTCGATGTTACCACCTGATGAAACACCTGAAAACACCGAAGGTTATGAAGGCTTTTATCATTTAACATCGTTAAAAGGGACAGTAGAAAAGGCAGAATTGAATTATATTATTCGTGATTTTGACTTAGCGGGCTTTGAAGCTAGGAAGAAAAATATCATTCGAATTGCTGAAAAAGTTGGTGAAGGGTTACATCCAAGCTGCTATATCGAACTGACACTTGATGATACCTATTATAATATGCATAAAGAGGTCATGAAGTACCCACATGTTATTGAATTAGCAAAGCAAGCAATGCTTGATTGTGGTATTGAGCCAATTATCCAACCCGTCCGGGGTGGTACTGACGGTGCGCAGCTTTCACATCGTGGTTTACCGTGCCCAAATATTTTCACAGGTGGCTATAACTTCCATAGTAAACATGAATTTATAACACAAGAGGGTATGGAGCAGGCAGTTAGTGTGATCATGCGTATTGCGGAATTAACGGCTATTCACGCAAGGCAATCATGATATTTCATGATAAACAAGCGTGCTTATAACAATAAGCACGCGTAAATTTGCTATTGAAATAATACAGAAACGCCACTAAGCGCCAGTAAAACACCCATGACTAAATTAAAGCGTTTTAATGTCTTAGGTTGTTTTAGCTTTTCTCTTAATTTACTGCCAAACATCGCCCAAATAGCAACACATGGCCAGTTGATGGCCGCAAATATAACGGCAACCTGTACCATTGATAAATAGGGGGCGTTTATATTGGTATACATCGCTATTCCTGAAATAGCCATCATCCATGCTTTAGGGTTTATCCATTGAAATAATGCTGCTTCTAAGAAAGTTAGCGGCTTAATTTCCTGGTTATTTGATTGTGCAACTGAATGGCTAATAGTCGTTTTCCATGCAAGCCAGAACAAATAAATAATTCCAAAATATTTTAATACTGAATAAGTTATAGGGGATGATTGGAACAATGCCCCGACTCCTAGCCCGACAGCAAACAGCATAATAAGAAAACCAATTGATACCCCAAATGAATGCGGTAATGTCTTGCTAAATCCAAAATTAATGCCTGAAGCAAGTAACATAATATTATTTGGACCTGGCGTTATGGATGTCACAAAGGAAAACAATGATAAAGCTAAAAGTGTTTCTAAGTTCATATTGTTATCATCTTTAAAAGGGTAATTAATGCTGCGTGAGAATGATAATAGTGAAGTAAAAACAGTTTAGGGTTGAATTAAAGAATGTGCTTTATCTTTGCGTGCTTACGGGCACGTAAGGATCATAATATGAGTATGTAATTGGAGAAATAAAATATATAAAAAATAAATAAGTTAGTTATTAATAAGGGGGGTTAATTGGCAATTAGCGGTTTTCATCAATAGGGAGGAGAGTCTTGTCATATTATACTGAGAATATTATTTTTAATAAAAGACCCATAATTAATGAGCCCTTACACAAAATACAAATTTAACATTAAAGGTATTGATTAATCATCAAAATACCAATAACCATTATTGACGAGTGCGGTAAGCAGTGCGATAAAATTAACGTCATCAATGGCATCAGCTAAAATTTGGCTATTAACGGCATCATAACGACATAAGCTATCAGCAGCCTCATAACACTCGGTTTCTAAGCATTCTCCATTAACAAAAAATTGGTCGCCAACGCGCAATGCTCTGAGACCATTTAATTTGTATAAGGTTTCTTGCTGAGTTTTCAGTAAATCATAAATTTCTTCTTGCTCATAAGGTGGTTCAGGTGGAGCAATGTCTAATTCATGACGTGATTGTGAGATAAACTCACCTAGCCATTTACGAAATAGCTCAGGGTCATTAATCAGTGATTCCATCATTTCGCGCAGTTTAATTTGTTCACCTTGCAAGATCTCAGCAGGGTTATCTCGGAATGATAAATCAGGATCGCTATAACGATAACTGCCTAAGTCATTAGAAATTAGGTGATCGGCAAAACTACTGAGCAGCTCACGAGTATTTGGGGCACGGAAACCAACTGAGTAATTTAATGAAGGCTCAATGGCGTAACCTTCATGTGGAAACCCAGGTGGAATATATAAAATATCGCCGGGTTCCATTTCTTCGTCGATGATGGCGTCAAAAGGTTGAACTTGTAGTAAGTCAGGGTGCGGGCAATGTTGTTTCATTGGGATTTTTTCACCCACTCGCCAATGACGACGGCCTTCACCTTGAATAATAAACACATCGTATTGGTCTAGGTGAGGACCTACACCACCGCCGGGGACTGAGTAGGAAATCATTAAGTCGTCCATCCGCCAGTCCGAAAGCACGCGAAATGGTTTCATTAATGCAGAACTTGGATGATGCCAGTGGTCAACTGCTTGAACTAAAATAGACCAATTCTCTTCGCCAAGGTGGTCATAGCTTTCAAATGGTCCGTGACCAACCTGCCAAACCCCTTCTTTATGGCTAACCAAACGGCTATCAACCTCATCTTCCATCGCCAAACCTGCAAGTTCATCAGGCGAGATAGGATCAATAAAATTTGCAAACCCTTTTTTGATAAGCAGTGGGCGCTTCTGCCAGTGACTGTCGAGGAAACTCTGCCAGTCGAGATTTAGTTTGTAATCCATCTTATTGTCCCTTGGAGCTGCTAAGTATTGCTAATCAGTTTATTACAATATACCCGGTCCTAATACCGCAAAATGACCTATATGTGTGTAATGGTATGCTGTTAAATAAACTTTCTGAGAAACGGGTATTAAAGGTTTATCTTGAGAGTGAACCAAGTACATTACCCTAAATTACTATTTATAAACACTTCATAAATAGTATACCGGAAATGGTTTGTAAAATAGGGGACAAGTGGACGCATATCACAGATTAACTATCTTCAATCATAGATTGCTGCCTAAATGTGACGGATAAACGAGCACCACCAAGCGGGCTGTCACTAATTGTGATATCTCCCTCGTATTGGTCGATAATATCCACTGCAATGGACAAACCTAAACCTTGACCGGGGCGAAGGGTGTCTGCACGTTGCCCACGAAGGAAAATCAAACTACGTTTGCTTTCGGGCACGCCTGGGCCATCATCATCAACAACCAATGTTAAGCTATCAGTTCCGGCAATAGCACTAACTTCGACGAATTCAAGGCAATATTTACACGCGTTTTCCATGATATTCCCCATCACTTCCATAAAGTCATTTGGTTGACCCAGCCAAGTTGTTTCAGGAGAAACATTAACCGTAATAGAAACACCTTTGTGTTGGTAAACTTTATGGAGGGCACTCGCAAGGCTGTCTAATATTGATGGAACAGATGAAATTTCGCGCAGCATCATATTTTCATCACCTTGCGTTGATGCGCGGTGCAAATAATAACCAACCTGTTGAGATATACGGCCAATTTGTTCGAGCATGATGGGTTCAGCCTGCTCAATATTCATTTGCTTACCTGAACGAAGAAGCCGCAGTGTTGACTGTAAAACGGCTAAAGGCGTCTTTAAACTGTGTGTTAAATCAGAAAGTGTCGTGCGGTATTTGCTGTAACGTTTACGTTCATTCGTTAATAAAATATTAAGATTACGTACTAGCCCACGAAGCTCATACGGAGGGTTCTCATCCAGTGTATCTCGTTCACCTTTTTCTAGGCTACTTAGTTGTGATACTAATGATTTAATTGGCCGTAGGCTCCAATAGGCCGCTAACCATAATAGTGGGATAACTAAGATTAGGTTAGCCAGTAACACATAACCGAACCATTCCCAAACTAAACCCGTATTTTGTAAGTCTTGTGGTAGTGTATCAACAACGACAATGGTGAGCGGAGGTAGGTTTTCACTAGCTGCATATTGGTTGACGGACACGGAGTGAGTAAGCGGTTCGTCGTCGTTATCCATGTCATCTAATTTTGTATTGAATTCGGGGTTGTCATCTAGGAGTTGACGAGTTTCGCGAATGTCTGTATCAATTTCATATAATCCTTCTTTTTTAAGCCAGTCATTACGGATCAGCCGTTCAACGCTAGGTACATCACGTTGGCGCCATAACACGAGCCCTTGCTCATCATAAATAATGACCAAAGTCGGGTTGTTTAACGTGAAATTTGGGGGGACGCGAATGTCAATTTTATGGTTTTGCCATTGAGCTAGGCTATAAATTAAGTTACTTTGGCTACGTAATAGGGTGTAAGTGGTTTTATCGAAACTAATCAAATACCCCAAAATCGCGACGATGCCGTAGGATAAGGTGAGTGCCAAGATCACCGCGGATGTTGCACAGAGAAAACGTGCTCGTAGCGAAAGGGGTTTGAACTTAAATTTACGTAGCTTCATATTAGCCATTCACATCAAAACGGTAGCCTTGACCACGTACTGTGACAATTACATCATCACTATGAAATTGTTGGATTTTTTTGCGTAAACGACCCATTAAAACATCAATGGTATGACTTTCTCTGAGCTCGGCATCTGGATAAAGCTGGCGCATTAACGAGTCTTTGCTAACCACTTTCCCATTGTTGCGTAGTAGCGTTTCAATGATAGTGTATTCAAAAGCGGTTAATTTGACGGTTTCGCCATTAACGGTAAATTCTTTGCGTGATAGGTCAATCACGAAATTGCCTAATTCGAGTACTTGTGAAGCAAGACCACTATTTCTGCGCATCAAAGCTTGCATACGGGCGACCAGTTCTTCTAACTGGAAAGGTTTAGTCACGTAGTCATCAGCACCACTGTTTAGCGCTTGTACTTTTTCTTGCCAACTTTCCCGAGCAGTTAATACTAATAGTGGAATATTGACGTGCTCGCTACGCCAGCGTTTGATCATAGAAAGCCCGTCTTCATCAGGTAAGCCCAAATCAACAACTGCGATATCTGGACAGCTTTCGTGCAAAAAGTAATCAGCTTCTTTTGCGTCTTCAGCTGAATCAACCTGATGGCCAAGCTCTTTAAGCTGGACGGTTAAATGGTGACGAAGTAACGCATTGTCTTCGACAATAAGAATACGCATCGGAAACCCTCATATTGAAAAGAGATAGCTACAACTTATCAGATAGTAGCACTAGATACGCTATGGTAAAAAGAGTTCTGAATAACGACAAGGGATTAAGTAAATATAAATCAAACGAAGCGGAAATATAATTTATCTATATTTAGCTTTAAATAGCTTAGTATGATAGATAGAGCAGGGAATTCAAAATGATAATTAAAAAAGGCGACTTATAAGCCGCCTTTTTTGAAAACATGGAAGCTATTTTAGCTCGTCGATAAAAGTGACAGCGTAACCAATGTAGTTAGCTGGCGTCATTTCTTTCAAACGTGCTTTTTCGTGCTCTGGCAGGTCTAAACTATCAATAAATTGTTTCATACCTTCAGCGGTAACACGTTTACCGCGGGTCAATTCTTTGAGCTTTTCATACGGTTTTTCAATACCATAACGGCGCATTACAGTTTGAATTGGCTCAGCCAATACTTCCCAGTTTTGGTCTAATTCATCCAGTAAATGTTGTTCATTCACTTCTAATTTATTCAAACCTTTCATGGTTGATTGATAAGCAATCAATGCATAACCTAAGCCGACACCGAGATTACGTAATACTGTCGAGTCAGTTAAGTCGCGCTGCCAGCGAGAAACAGGGAGTTTGCTAGCTAAATGACCTAAGACGGCATTGGCTAAGCCTAAATTACCTTCAGAGTTTTCGAAATCAATCGGGTTGACTTTGTGTGGCATGGTAGAGGAACCAATTTCACCTGCGATTGTTTTTTGTTTGAAGTGATTTAATGCGATGTAGCCCCAAATATCACGGTCGAAGTCTAACACGATAGTGTTAAAGCGAGCGACGCAATCGAATAGCTCAGCAATATAGTCATGAGGTTCAATTTGCGTAGTGAATGGGTTCCATTGAATGCCTAAAGAGGTAACGAAGGTTTCGCTGAATTCGTGCCAGTTAACTTCAGGATAAGCGACCATATGTGCATTATAGTTACCGACTGCGCCATTGATTTTACCCAGAATTTCAACTTGTTGTAGCTGGCGGAATTGGCGCTCTAAACGATAAGCAACGTTCGCAAACTCTTTACCAATGGTGGACGGGGTTGCAGGTTGACCGTGAGTACGTGAAAGTAACGGTAAATTGCGGTACTCATGAGCCATTGTTTTGATTTTATCAATGATTTGACGCCATTGTGGCAGCAAGACTTCTTCACGAGCGGTTTTCAGCATTAATGCGTGAGAGAGGTTATTGATATCTTCTGAAGTACAAGCAAAGTGAATAAATTCAGAAACTGCATGAAGAGCAGGGATGTCCGCTACCTTTTCTTTTAGAAAGTATTCTACAGCTTTCACATCATGGTTAGTTGTGCGTTCAATTTCTTTGATACGCATTGCGTCTTTTTCACAGAAGTTCGCGACAATTTCATCCAAGTAAGCGATTGCGTCAGGGGCAAATGCAGGAACTTCTTTGACTTGAGCGGTTGCAGCCAGTTTTTGTAGCCAGCGAACTTCAACTTGTACGCGAAATTTCAGTAAACCAAACTCACTAAAAATAGTGCGTAACGTGCTGACTTTATCACCGTAACGGCCGTCAATCGGGGATACAGCGGTCAGTGAGGATAATTCCATTGGTAGCAACTCCAGATTTAAAGGTGAGACAAAATATCTTTCGCCTGATTAGCCAGACGATTGCGAGAGAACATGAGTTGAATGCGACTTCCACCAACTTGTTGCCAAAGCACTGCGCAACGAATGCCAGCGAGCAAGGTGGCTCTAACTTTTGCTTGAACGAGTGTGTTTTTTAGGATGTCAGGGGAACCAGTGACCTGAATTCGCGGTCCAGCTGGGCTGACTACATCTACATAAATACCCGCAAGTGCGTTAAACACGCCTTCAGAAAGTGGTTCAAAATAACCCGCTTGGCGTTCAAATTGCTCAATACGTTGGCCCAGCTGGTTCATCGCTTCTTGGTTTTTATTGAGGCGACGTTCAAGCGTCATAATGCTTAACATATATCGCGTCATTTCAGCCGATAAACCACTGTTACCGCCAGTCAGCATACCTAACATGGCACTGAGGCCCGTCTTTAAATTTTCGGCATCATTACCAAATACATCCAAAGTGGATTTTGGATTCATATTGGTGAGGCTATTGACCATGGTTTCAGTGTCTTTCTCAAGACAAACACCTTCATGTGCGAGTTTTTGAACCATCGCGCTTGCTTGGCAGATACCCGCTAAAGCAAGCGTAATGTCATAATAGTTTTTTGCCACATTTACTCCTGAATACGGGCTTCAATAATACCGCCACCGAGACAAACTTCATCGATATAAAATACAGCGGATTGACCTGGAGTGACAGCCGCGACTGGGTAGTCAAAAGTAACTTCAATGCGATCATCACTTAATGGGGTAATCGTACAAGGGATATCTGCTTGACGATAACGTGTTTTTACTACGCAACGTAGTGGCTCAGTCATGGTTTTCCGGTCAACCCAATGTAATTGCTGAGCAATTAACCCAACAGACATCAAACGAGGGTGTTCATGGCCTTGAGCTACGATAAGAATGTTGTTTTCGACGTCTTTATCGACAACATACCAAGGTTCTTCGGAGCCCTCTTTTGTACCACCGATACCGAGACCTTTTCGTTGCCCTAAAGTGTGGTACATCAAACCTTCATGTTGACCAATTGTTTCGCCATCAACAGTGATGATAGGGCCAGGCTGAGCGGGTAAGTAGCGGCCTAAAAAGTCGCGAAACTTACGCTCACCAATGAAACAGATCCCCGTGGAGTCTTTTTTCTTTGCAGTAACTAAGCCAATTTCTTCCGCAATACGGCGTACTTCAGGTTTTTCGAGTTCACCAACGGGGAAAAGGCTTTTAGCTACTTGTTCGTGGCTCAGAGTATATAAAAAATAGCTTTGGTCTTTGTTGTTATCTAAACCACGTAATAATTGGCTTTTACCATTGATATCACGGCGGCGCACATAGTGACCAGTAGCAATGTAATCTGCGCCTAAATCTTCAGCCGCAAATTCTAAGAAAGCTTTAAACTTGATTTCTTTGTTGCAGAGAATATCTGGGTTCGGTGTGCGGCCTGCTTTGTATTCAGTTAAGAAATGTTCGAAAACATTGTCCCAATATTCAGCAGCGAAATTAATGGTATGAAGTTCAATACCCAGTTTGTCACACACAGCTTGTGCATCGGCAAGGTCAGTAGCAGCTGAACAATATTCTGTGTCGTCATCTTCTTCCCAGTTCTTCATAAACAGACCAGCAACCTGATACCCTTGTTGCTGTAGCAAGTAAGCGGATACAGAGGAGTCAACACCACCGGACATCCCGACGATGACTTTTTTTTGGCTGTTATCTGACATGGTACTATTATTTGACATGGAAATATCTCACTGCGGAAAAATCAAGCCCCATACTTTAGCATGTTGTTCCCGCATTACACCAGAGTTAGCAGGGAATATTATTGCTTGGTGAAATCTTCACCAAGCAGAAGTTAAGTACTTAAAGATAATGGTCGCCGTAAGCGGTTAAAATATCGAGAGGATAATGCTTTCCTGTGAGAAAACAGCGCAAACTTTCCGCCACTAATGGTGAACGCAGGCAGTTGCTATTTAGAATTTCTTGGGCAGTCAGCCAATGGCATTTGCTAATATCACTGTCTTGTGGCTGTGTCTCACAAATGGATTCAAGTTCTACGGCAAATAAAAAACGGATAAACTGAGTTTTATCTGGGGCAATCCATTGATGAATTTTAATTAATTGTGTTGGTGTGGCTTTGATTCCAGTTTCTTCTAGTAATTCACGTTCGGCGGCTTGCAAAATAGTTTCATCAGCTTCTAAATGCCCAGCTGGTTGATTCCAAGTGGGTTTATCATTTATCCACTCTTCCACGACTAAAAATTTGCCTTGAGCATGCACAACAGTTGCTACAGTCACATTAGGTTTAAACAACAGTTACCTCCTTCCATTCGCCAACTGAAAGATTTCCCAAATTAAATTCACCAATTTGATAACGAATTAGCCTAAGCGTTGGAAAACCTATATTTGCCGTCATACGACGGACTTGCCGATTACGTCCTTCATATAATGTAATTTTTAACCAGCTAGTTGGGATATTTTTGCGTTCCCGTATTGGCGGAGTTCTTTGCCATAGCCATTCAGGTTCGCCAACTAACTCGATTCCCGCAGGGAGTGTTGGACCATCATTTAATATTAACCCTTGCCGAAATTTTAGTAGTGCATCTTCATCGGGAATACCTTCTACCTGAGCATAGTATATTTTCCCTGTTTTTTTCTGTGGTTGAGTTAAACGTGCCTGTAGTTTTCCATCATTGGTTAAAATTAATAGCCCTTCACTGTCCCTATCAAGACGTCCTGCGGCGTATACATCGTTGATTGGAATATATTTTTTTAGTGTGTCGCGACCTTGTTCATCAGTAAATTGAGGAAGAACATCAAAGGGTTTGTTAAATAAAATGATTTTAGTTGATATTTGCTGTCTTACCGAAACACGCTTAGCGTTATGCTTTAAAGCAGTCGAGGGTGGCGAGTAACGATTTTTCTTCGGAACTGATTTTTTGTTCGGTCTGTTCATGGTCATTCAATGAGAATTTATTGGTTTTAATTTGCGGCGACTTATTTCATCTAGTGTAGGAGATTTAACGGTTTGATCCTAGAACGTATTTTTCATGGCGATGTAATATTTAATTAACAACTTTAAAAGCATTTAAATCAATAAAAACAATTTTCCATTTAAAAATAAGTACATATGGATTTGTTTGGATGGTGATAGTGTGAGCAAAACGTATTTTTAATTTGAGTTAACTTGCTAATATTATTTTTTGTGAGGGAAGTATTTTAACAAAAGTTGTGTCGTTCCCTCAAATGGGTTATTGACAACTTTTCATCGCGGTTTGATTTATTTCTAATAATGGAATGCTTAAATTAATTTATTGATTTAACAGTATTTATAAATAGATATTCGATTAACTTACAAGGTAAAACAGTACGTTAAATGCGATCGGCATTGAAGCTTAGATGAGTAATCATTGGCGTTCGACGCAGATTGAAGTAGTATTGACACGTCTCTTACAAAAAATTAACAAGCAAAATACGCAAGTGAAAGGAGAGGTTAATGGAAAGCAAAGTAGTAGTTCCGGCAGAAGGCGCTAAAATTACCATTGATGCAAAAGGCAAACTAAACGTTCCGAACAACCCAATTATCCCTTTTATCGAAGGTGACGGCATTGGTATCGATGTCACACCAGCAATGTTGAAAGTGGTTGATGCGGCAGTGAAAAAAGCCTACAACGGTGAGCGCAAAATTTCTTGGATGGAAGTTTACACCGGTGAAAAATCTACACAAATTTATGGTAAAGATGTTTGGTTACCAGAAGAAACTCTCGATTTAATCCGTGATTACCGTGTTTCAATTAAAGGCCCTTTAACAACTCCTGTTGGTGGTGGTATTCGTTCTCTGAACGTTGCATTGCGTCAACAACTTGACCTGTATATCTGTTTACGTCCTGTTCGCTACTACAAAGGCACTCCAAGCCCAGTTAAACAACCTGAACTGACTGATATGGTTATTTTCCGTGAAAACTCTGAAGATATCTATGCGGGTATCGAGTGGAAAGCGGGTAGTGCAGAAGCAGATAAAGTTATTAAATTCCTGAAAGATGAAATGGGTGTGACTAAAATCCGTTTCCCACAAGACTGTGGTATTGGTATTAAGCCTTGTTCAGAAGAGGGCACAAAACGTTTAGTTCGTGCTGCTATTGAATATGCTATTGATAACGGCCGTGATTCAGTGACTTTAGTTCATAAAGGTAACATTATGAAATTCACTGAAGGTGCATTTAAAGATTGGGGATACCAATTAGCACAAGAGGAATTTGGCGGCGAATTATTAGATGGCGGCCCATGGGTTAAAATTAAAAACCCTAAAACTGGCAAAGATATTATCGTTAAAGATGTTATCGCAGATGCTTTCTTACAACAAATCCTGCTACGCCCAGCAGAATACGATGTTATCGCTTGTATGAACCTAAATGGTGACTACATTTCTGATGCATTAGCAGCGCAGGTCGGTGGTATTGGTATCGCTCCTGGTGCAAATATTGGTTCTGAGTGCGCATTATTCGAAGCAACTCACGGTACTGCACCAAAATATGCAGGCCAAGATAAAGTTAACCCAGGCTCTATCATCCTTTCTGCTGAGATGATGCTGCGCCATATGGGCTGGACTGAAGCGGCTGACTTAATCGTTAAAGGTATGGAAGGCGCAATCGAAGCTAAGACTGTAACCTATGACTTCGAACGTCAATTAGAAGGCGCTAAATTACTGAAATGTAGCGAGTTCGGTGACGCAATCATTAAACACATGTAATTTATTACGTGATGTGATTAACAACGGGAGCTTAATAGTTCCCGTTTTTTATTGTCACATTTGAAATGGTTATCAAAAAGTTATCAAAACGAATTATCAAAACCTATCCCAATATAGACTATCAAATAACTACTTTTACCCAATCTTTACCCCGGTCATCATTATATTTATCGGTCATTTTTTGCGATTTATGACCCAGTAAATCTTTAGTGTTAATTCCTTGTTCTCGATAGAGTCTTTCTGATAAAGATCGTTGTTCATGAAACGAAGCTGGTGTTCCTTCACCCCAATCAATATCAGTTTTGTTTCGTGCCTTCTTGAAATTTGTTGTTATTGTATTTGCTGTAACTTGCTCGCCTCTATTTGCTTGAGAAGTCGTACGGAAGTAATGGATCAGATAAGGACTGAGAACACGGTCACGACATCTAGAAACAACATCCCTCAACGACATGTTTAACGCATCAGATCTTAATGCTAGTGGAATAGCCAGTTTACTTCCTGTTTTTTCTTGTGTTACATGCAAGTGGTCATCCCAAATATCACTAAATTTCATTGCTGAAATATCGCCAAGTCGCTGCCCGGTAATTACGGCTAATAACATCGCATTGCCTAAATACTTATGTTGCTTATCTGCTACTTCAAATATTTTTTGCCACTCATCTAAATTAAGGCGCTGGCGGGTAATTCGTCTTTTTGGTTGTTTAGTTGCGAGTGCAGGGTTATATCCTGGTGGGACTTCACCAGCATGCTGCGCCTCTTTGAACACATCGATTAATACAGATCGAATAACCTGAGCCATGCGATGTTGGCCATTAGATTTATATTCATCAAGTATTGATGCGATATCTCTCGCATCAACTGCAGGTAAAGGCTTCATTGCGAGAGAGTGGCGCATTAGGTCCACAGGTTTTCTTTTTTGCTTATATGTATTTTGTTTTATATCACCGTCAGCAAGGCGTTCCTCTTGTATTACCCAGTAGCGATCCAGCCAAGTATTTACGGTGATCTCTTTACCTTTAATTCTTGCTACTCTATCGCTGATCGCCATGACTTGACGGCTACGTTGTTCAGCTAACCGGTTATTAGCTTCAATCGCAATTTCACGAGCTTCAGC
Organism: Providencia rettgeri; assembly: GCA_900455085.1. Lineage (NCBI taxonomy): Bacteria > Pseudomonadati > Pseudomonadota > Gammaproteobacteria > Enterobacterales > Morganellaceae > Providencia > Providencia rettgeri. The sequence continues at coordinate 2,010,637 of UGTZ01000001.1, forward strand.
CTCATTGTCACCGAGGGCATGATATTTTCCAGTTATAGGGTGACGATAACGCCAATAAACCTTGTTAGCTTTTCTGCTAAATAGTGGGTAGAGATTAGGGATGTTGACGTTATTTTTACGTGGTCGGGCAGCCATCGTTTAAAATCCTTTGTAATTTTGGGTTATCACTCTTATTGATAACCGGTGATGTCAAATTACCGACTAAGTCGGCATCTTCTCTCACGCGCCAAATACCACCTTCTTTTTGTGCTGGTGGATAGAACAAGCCATTCCTAGCATAGCGTTGTAATGTCCCCAGGCGAGGAGGGCGACTTCTATAGCGTTCGCTCGCCCATTCCTCCAAAGTTAGCATTTGCATAATTACCTCCACATTCTGCCGCATACAGACTTTTAATTTTTGACTATACTTATTAAGTAACACGCGATACTTGCTATTATTTGCCGGCATATTATATGTCGGTTTTTTTTGCTAATTTCTTGTTTATTTATATCTTTGGACTAAGCTTAAGTAATTCTACAGTTACTTATATTCCTATAGAATGAGCTGATCCCTGTGTGTTAATTATTTACCGCTGAATTTATTGGCGGTATTTTTTTATTTATTGATTTGGTTTTAATTTAAATACAATAAATAACTATCACTCGGACTTATTATTATCAGCAAAAATTAGTTTATAAATTTCTTCACGATGGACACTAATATCTTTTGGGGCATCAATACCAATCCGCACTTGGTTACCCTTTACTCCTAAAATTGTAACTTTAATATCATCACCAATAACCACAACTTCGGTTGGTTTTCGAGTAAGAATAAGTATTCCCATACTAAGCACTCCACATAGTTAATAAGATTGCCTGAACTAACTTATCCACATCAGGCGGCTGTGGTATTCTTGGAAGCCCTACACAACCAAGAGAATTTTTTAATGCTTAAATCTACGCTAATTGCTAAATGCCTTTACCAATGCAACATGATCACTGATGTAAAAGGGGGTGAGCATGCAGTACAAAGTATTTTTGTTGAGTATTTTCCAAAACATTCATTTGAAAAACGGAACACTAAACTATCTGACAATGTTGTAAATCACTTTCTAGAAGCATCAAAAGGTAGCTCAACTATTCATGTTGATTCCTTTATTCAAGACCTTTGGGATCTTTAATAGTCGAAAAAGCACTGTAACCATGTTGGATAGTTTTCCCGAACGCATTAGCCTCTAGTTCTAGCGAGTCTCTATCCAGCATTAAGACTTCAGTGGTTTTTGCGATAAATGACAAGTAATCCGCAGCTACCGAGCCATCCGTTCTCAAATAACAAACCGTGGCGCCATTGATTTTCAACTCAATAATATTTCCTGTTGTTTTATCTGCTTTATTCGACATAGCTAGAACTCCACACAATTGAATTCAGTTAAGCACTAATAATGACTTGGCAGCGTTCAGCTTGGTCGAAAATATCATCATCAAGCTTTTCCAGTTGGCGCTGTAAGTCGGCTTGTTTAGCTTTAAGTGCCGCCAGCTTTTGAAGTTCAGCGGCTTTTTCCATAATCCATGCTGCAGCATCTTCTTGCGACATAGCAACGCTAAAAGTAACGATTGGTTCATTTGAATTGGTTTGCATTGAACGCCTCCTAAGTTGTCTTAGATGTAAACTAATTCAACTTAGGATCTATGTCAATACAAAATCTAAGAAAACTTAGATTTAAATTAAGAAGGGAGGTTATAGCTCGTATTGAACACCACGAACGAGACCAACTATTTCACAGTTACCATTGATTGGAATGTTGTCATATCGTGGGTTTAGTGGCATTAAAAATTTATTGGGGCCATCAACAACATAACGTTTCACGGTAACTTCATCAGAGCCTTGCAATCTAGCGACAACAAATTTACCACTAACAACTTCAGCTTCAGGATCAACAATAACTGTTGAGCCTTCTGGGATTGACGGTAAGCCATAAGGATTTGTCATGGAGTCGCCAATGACGCGCAATGCGAATGATAGAGGCGATACTTTAAGGGTTGTCTCTATGAACTCTAAATCATCATCGTAAATCTGATTTGGCGCATAGTCAGTGAAGTTGCCAGCTTGGACATAAGATAAAATCGGCACCTTTTGTGCGCTCGTGATTATGTTAGATGTTTGCTTAGATGGAATACCATACAATATATATGCTTCAGTTGTATTGAAATACCTAGCTAATTTCAATAGAGCATCACTCCGTGGTGCATTTAGGTCTCTCTCCCAATACCCGACAGTAACATCAGATACGCCACAGTACCGCCCAAGTTCTTTTTGGGTGGTTTTAGTGATATCCCTCAAGGCCTTTATTCTGCTTCCGATGGTGTTTTCAGTTTTACTCATTCCTAAGTCCATTTCATATAAACCTAAGTTATCTTAGTTTTTATTGACCAAATATAAATTAACAATTAATATCTAACTTAACTTAGAAACCAGGAGGTGTTATGACCACAGAGCAGATCGAAAAATACTTCGGAACCACTAATAAAATTGCTGAGTTTTTTCGGATAAGCCCCGAAGCTTTTTACCAGTGGAAAAAACGGCCCAATCAATTAATTCCGAAAAATCGCGCCATTGAGGCTGATTACAGAACGAAAGGTGAATTGAGGTTTGACCCTGCACTTTATCAATAAAGTACCAAATCCAACTAACTGAGTTAACTACCAACAAAACAACGGAATTGTAGATATGTGCAAACAAACATTAAAAGAAGTCGTGAAAGAGATGTGTAAGGCGTATCCCGGTGGACGTTCAGCGATGGCTGGCGCATTGGGTATGACAGAAACCACGTTCAATAACAATTTGTATGAAAAGAACGGCTGTCGTTTTTTTGAGCGTGAAGAGCTTGAAGCGATGGAAGATTTATCTAATACCTCATTTCTTGCAGGGTATTACGCAAATAGAAGAAATTTATTGCTGGTGGAAAAGATAAGCCCAGAGGATTTGGACGAACCAGAATTATTCAAATTACAAACTCGAGCATCAACAACTCGCGGCGAGTTAGTTGTATTCATTGGTAAAGCATTGGAAGACGGTGTTGTTGATAAGCATGAAGAAAAACAAATTCTGACAATGTTGGATAGAGCAATCGCAAGCACTAGAGGGGCTATCAATGCGCTCATTAAATTACATAAGAAAGGTTGACGCCCCAGATATGCGGTCCGAGGCGTCGGGTGCTAATAACAACTTGTGTGGAGTAACTAGCATGAGCAGTGTAACGAATTTACGCGGTAGAACGCAAGTGAGAGTTTCTATCCGTGATGGTCGTTTTGTCTATGAACTAAAGGTACCAGAAGGGCGGCAGGAGACCAACTACAAGTTTGTTGAGTGGTTGGTAGATGATTTTAATGCAAGTTGCGGGAGAGGGGAGCATGTCCAATGAAGACGCCAATAATCTCAATCGCATTTATCTGGATAAGCGCGGTATTCGTGTTCGCGTCATACGTTATGACCGAATCAAACAGTGGGTCATATTCATGCGTGACGGTTATGAACATGAATGCTTTGCCCCTTTGTACAAATTTAAAGCCGAATTCACAAGGGTGATGGAATGAGCAGCTTATTACTACTTAAAACACGCCCACAAATTGTTATACCTGAACTAGCGGTACGCTTGGGCTTGAATGAGGCTTTATTGCTTCAGCAAGTTCAGTATTGGCTATCTGAAACCTCGTCGGGCGTTGACCATGAGGGGCACCGCTGGATTTATAACACTATTGAAGAATGGCGTGAACAATTCCCATATTTTTCTGAATCCACAATTAAGCGTGCATTTAACAATTTAAAAAAGTTGGGTGTCTTAAATATTGAGCAAATCAATAAACGAACTCATGACCGTACTAATTATTACTCTATAAATTATGAACATGTGTTGTTATCCGATGAGGTCAAATTGAACCCATCGAATAGTTCAGCCGAGCGCATTCGAACAGGTCAAAATGACCATATCGATAAGCGCAAAATGAAGCGTTCGAATAATATCAAAATGACCCCATCGAACGGGGCAAATTGCCCTGATCTTACAGAGAGTACTACAGAGAATACTCAAGAGATTACAACAGAGATTAACTCTTTTTGTCCGGCTCATGCTGAGCCAGACCAAGCGCAAATTGTTTTAGAACATTTCAATAAAGTCACGAATTCAAGTTATCGGGATGGGAAAACCACTATGGGCCACATCAGAGCCCGTCTATCTGAAAACTATACCTCGGATGATTTAATTCTGGTAACTGACTACATCACAGCCAAGTGGCTAAATGACTCAAAAATGTGTGATTACCTGCGGCCAAAAACATTATTTAGCCCTGAAAACTGTATGGAGTACTTCGAAAAGGCTCAGAAATGGAATGAGGCTGGTCGCCCTAAATGCGCCAACGGTAAATGGCTAAAGCCGGGTGAGGCGGCTATGAGTATCGACACTGTTGAACGTGACACTGTATTCACTCAAATTTTCTCAACGGGCTGGAAGCCAGCTAATAGGCTCCAAGAAATTGCCAAAGAAATGGCCAGCAAAAGCGGCTTAGGTCGACTTAATGAATTTGCGGGCCGTGCTGCATGGAAAGGCATTTGGCAGCAAGCAGCAGAACAAGCAGCAAAGGAGATGACAGTATGATTTCTTCACAGAAACGTCGGTATATCGAGTTCACAACTCACTTCAAAGGCCGACCGTTTAGTCGTGATGATTTGTTCAATGAGTTTAATATGAAAAAGCACTCTGGGGCGACAACTATCATCAAATCTCTAATCAACTATGGCTTGGTGTATCAAGGCAAAGATGGTCTTTATCACGTATCTGATGATTGTGAAAAAATGCTAAGGGATGGGAAGTTTCGTTCTCATGATACTTCAGCGAGTTCAAATGGGATTGTTGCTGAGACAGCTTTGTCCGCTTTAGTTCAACAGTTTGATGCATTATTGGCAGGGGTAAGAGCATGAGCATATTACTTGTATTGCCATTTCCACCAAGTGTTAATGCATGTTGGCGTAATGTGAATGGCAGAACGCTAATTAGCGAGAAAGGCCGTAAATTTCGTGGCAGTGCGATTGTCGCCATTTATGAGCAATTAAGGCGTAAACCGATAGCGATAACAGAGCCCGTTACAGTAAAAGTAAAAATGTACCCGCCAACAAACCACAAGCGGGACATAGATAACTATTTAAAAGCACCATTCGACGCATTAACGCATGCCAACATTTGGAAGGATGACGGCCAAGTTAAGCGAGTTGAAATGGAGTGGTGTGAAGTAGTCAAGGGTGGGCGCTTTGAAATAACAATCAGTATGCATGAAAGCGCAAGTAAGGTTGCTTAAATGTGGGGAATAGAATGAGTTACCAATGGATATTAACACCAATACTGGTACCAGAAATTGGAGCCATAATATTTAAGCCTGGTGCACATATGCATACATTCAACGGCAGAATGCTACTGATGACTTTGCCACAAGAGCTAAAGCACAAAGCATCGGGCCTTATCTCTCTTTCTGATCAATACCTCAACGACATAGCGAGTGGTGAGCGGGTATCAAAACCTGTGTTAAATTTAACCGTCGAACCCGAACCACCAGCTAGCTTGATGTTAAAGCCAAAATTACAGCGCTGGATTAATGATAACTACCTGCAGTGGGTTAAATCACAGCCATGTTGTGTTTGTAACTCTATCGCGCACGATGCACATCACCTAATCGGTCATGGTCAGGGCGGAATGGGCACTAAGGCCCATGATTTGTTCACTATTCCATTATGTCGCATTCACCACAGCGAGTTGCATAAAGATCCAAATGAGTGGGAGCGCGAGCACGGAAGCCAGTTGGTTTTGTTATTTCGATTCCTAGACCGTTCTGCGTCACTGGGTGTTTTTGGTTAATGCGTTATGCGGAACGCAGGAGACTTTTTGCATGAGAGATATTCAGTTAGTTTTACAAAAATGGGCTGGTTGGGCGAGTGATAATCCGGGGGTTGATTATTCTCATATTGCAGCAGGTTTTAAAGGTTTAATCGTAAATAAAGAGCCGTCAAGGGAATCATGCAGCGATGACGATGGAATAACCATCGACAGTGTTATAGCTAAGCTGAGACAAGTTCGAAAAGAAGAAGAATTAAATTTGATAGTATTGCATTACCTTTACGGTGTATCTAAGCGCAGTATTGCCAAGGAATGGAAAATGAGCGAAGGGCGAATTCGGCAAATGATGCAAGTCGCTGAGGGCTTTGTTGATGGCTGTCTGGCTATGTTGGGTGTAGCCCTAGAAATGGATTCTGATGTTATTAATAAAGTAAAAGTGATAGATAGTAAAAAAGTATTAGTGCGCTACGCAAATTCGATGCTATTGTGATAAGAGTAAATACGTTGTAATCGAACTTATAGAATGAAACCTCGCAATGCGGGGTTTTTTTTATGTCTGAAACAAACATAAGACTTGCTGTTATGATTGGTCAGAGTTACATGTGTAGTTATAAAGTAAGCTAGAAAATAAAATTTGCTATCGCTTAGGATGTGTGGCTTAATGGATTCATCGGTTTGGAAGTACAGGCCTATTTATGCTAGTCAGTTTAAAGTTGTTCACCATTTAGCGTTATCTAAGATACCTCTTAATTGCGAATTCCTTCTAATTAATTCCCATAAGTAAAAATAAAAAACAAACCTTACCTATGCCTTATGGCAAACTTAAAAATTAAAGGAAATTCTATGTCTAATTCAATGATTGGTTTAGTAAAATGGTTTAACGAATCTAAAGGTTTTGGTTTTATCTCTCCTGAAGACGGAAGCAAAGATGTTTTTGTGCATTTTTCAGCTATCCAAAGTGATGATTTTAAAACTTTATATGATGGGCAAAAAGTAAGCTTCTCATTAGAGACTGGCGCAAAAGGCCCAGCAGCAGCTAACGTAGTGGCGCTTTAAAAACATTATAAAAATTCGCTTCTATTACAAGTGCCCATGTTGTAACGGATCCCAGTATCGGACATCGCAGTTTGATATTTCGGTTAGCAATCCACATGGCGCCACATGTATATTTTGTAAAAATATAATGAATGCTCGCGCTATCTAGTATTTTAAACCTCGCAATGTCGAGGTTTTATTATATATAAGGGTGTATTTTTTTAACGTTTCGTATTTGCAACATTTTATTTGAAAAGTAGATGCAGATTTTTAAGAGAAACACCCCAAGGAGTAAACTATGAATTGGCTTGTTATTTACGACCGAATAATTAGTTATACCCAGAATATTATGTTTATAGCTATTATGTCCTTAATGGCTTTTGCAATACTAAACTGGCTTAAATAAGCCTTCTCCGCCATTAACTCAACTGGAAGAGTATTTAGCCTTATTAAGGCTAAGAGTCGAGGTTCGATGCCTCGATGGCGGACCACTCCACTAACTATGTTTAAAGGTTAAGATCATGAGGGGGGGGGGATGTCTGGATTGAGTCAATCAAAGCTAATTAGTAGAGTATTGCAATGGATTAGTAGCGCTGCATTGCTTCTACTTGCAGTTATATTAATTATCTTTTTAATCAAAGAAACTATAGTATTGGCCGCACTTTTATTTGCGGTTAGCAATTCAACTTCAATTTACTCCCTAATTGATGGTCTTATCATTTATTTTTTATATTTTGAATTTATTGCATTGATTATCAAGTATTTTCAGTCTGATTATCATTTTCCATTACAATATTTTATCTATATTGCGATCACTGCGGTAATTCGGCTTATTGTTGTTGAGCACAACAGTCCTCAGTTGTTTATCATATATTCGGTCACCATACTGATATTAGTTATCGCATTATACTTTGCAAACTCCGAAAGATTAAAGCCGAATGAATAAGAATACCTTTTAGCAAGTGCCTTTATAATGACAACTCTATTTGCCAGCTTCTATCTTTCACATAGCGGCATTAAAGCGAGTAGGGTTTTCATTGTGGAGAATGCCAAGGCTGATTGGCTAACTCGCATGAGTTATCTGTACTTATCAGGATAGAAGCACACACGCCATGGGAACCTGAACGCATACACTCTCAGCGTATGCCTCCACAATACTTCTAATGTTATTAACGTTTAGATTTAGTTTAGTTACTTAACTGAACTTACAAGCCTCGACAGGTCTAAAACCTAACATAAATATGATTATGAGGTATGACATGAGGCCGTTTATATTAGTTTTTGCGGTAATACTTTCTGCTTGCACATCTTCTGGACAGGATATCAGCAAGGAAAAACCTAAAGATGATCCCTATGCTGAGAGTACGTTAAACAGCATTAAAGCTAGCCAGAAAGTGCAAATAGACCGACAAATATATAAAAGAGGTTATTAATTCAGTAGTTGATAATTACTCAAGGGCTGCGCATTGCGTGGCCTTTTTCTATTTAAGAGAGGTAGTTATGAAATTTGAAGACTTACCCGCTGATATTCAATTGGTTGCTGCTAATTGTTTATCTCGATTAATTATGGATAGATCTCATATGGAAAAAGAGCCAATGGAGAGATTGGCTCGGGATGTTAAGAATGCCTTTATTGAGTTGTTCGGCTCTGAGTCAGAATCAATTGACCATACTAAATCTACTCAAGTTGTCTGCCGCGTTAAAGATAAGGGCGGTTCGCTTGAAGTGTGCTCAGATGGGATTAGTCGTTTTCATTCAATAGCTTTGTGACCGTCTTATTCTAACTCTAGCGCTTCTATTCCAAGATAGAATGCAAGCCTAGACATTAAAAATGCAAAACAGATGAATAGTTTCACCCTGTTTGGTGTATTCTTATCGTTAATTGAATACTCATTAACAGCCAATCCATCCTGGTCTCTTACAAGCAAGGGGGCGTCTATGTTCCATTTATCTGACTGGTTTTCCAATTGAAACCCTTTTAATAAATTAACGAGTTTATTTATTGATTCGTCAGAAACTAAATTATGCCCACTTCCATGTGCTAAATTATTTCTTAGTGAGTTAATCATTTTAAGGCTGCTATATAATTCATCTGGAACACCTAAATTTCGAGCTAACTTAAATTTATCGCTGCAATTAATTCTTACTGAATAATTACCTTCTCCGAAGAAATTATCGGCATCACAAGCTGCGCAAATCCAAGCTTCAGCCAGTTGTTCACTTAATAAGTGAACGCGCAAAACCGCACCAATATCATCTTCTGTTCGAATGGCTTGCATCAATAGTTTATTGACGCCAATTTCATTAACTTTGTCTATAAATATCTGCTTGTTCATATCAGTTCCTTAGGAGGAAGCGTGGACCTTAAAAATATTATGATGATTAATATATCAGACACGGGCGTTTCGTTAACCTTTAATGGTGGAATGGCGAGCTATGATAAAAATGGGCATCTTGAAGGCTCCATAGGTAAACAATCTGTTATTCCAACTCATGTAAGCTTTGTTGATTCTCGCTCTAATCCACAAAACTCAAATCAATCTACTAAAACAACAAATAAAATCTAGCTGCTATTGCTGGTGGCTTTCTATTAACTAAATTTCGGGCACTCCGTAGGGGGTGGTATATGCGTATGGACAAATTAACAACTGGCGCCTCCTATGCTGCCTCTACGGGTTCAACATTCTATTGGCTAAAACAATTGTTAGATGGTTTCTCATCTGAGCAGTGGGCAGCAATTGGGGTGTTGGGAAGCCTACTTTTAGGTGTGGCTACATTTTTGACAAATTTATATTTCAAACGAAAAGAAGATAAGCGCAAGGAGGCGGCTCATGCCAAAGATACCAAATAAAATAAAAATGGCCGCTGCAGCTGGTGGGCTGATGACCTTAACTGTTGCGATGATTGCAGAGTTTGAAGGGTATGAGTCCAAGCCTTACCGTGATGTAGTGGGAGTTCTTACCGTATGTTATGGGCACACGGGCCCCGACATTATCCCCACAAAAACCTACACAAAAGCCGAGTGTGATGCGCTGTTAGAAAAAGACTTGGCAATTGTCGCTAAAGCAGTGAACCCCTTAATTAAGGTCAATATCCCTGATTACACAAGGGCTGCACTTTACTCTTTCACTTATAACGTAGGGGTAGGGGCTTTTTCGCGTTCTACGTTACTTAAAAAGCTTAACGCTGGTGATCAAGCTGGCGCATGTAATGAACTTAAACGCTGGATATATGCTGGAGGCGTCAAATGGAAAGGGTTAATGACAAGACGAGAAGTAGAAAAAGCCGTATGCCTTGGCGAGTTCGCTTATGCATATCCGCTTTCATTATCGGATTCCCTATCTACTTGGCAACTGGCGTATATGTACTCAGAGACGATACCTGTGGTACTGACAAAATAAGCTTAGAAAAGCGGTGCCAAAAAGCTATCGACCACTATAAGGGCAGGTAGGTGAACTTATGAAAATAGATAGTTCCACTTGGTTATTTTTGGTGCTACTTGCTGTGAGCTGGTGGGCCACAATGCTTTATGACAGCAATGTTCTAGTAAAAAAAGATATTGAGCGATTAGAAAATGAAGCGGTAGCAAGTCAATTCATATTGTCCACGGTTTTAGAACTATCGGTAACATTCAATGAAATCTCACGAAATAACCTTAGGAAACGCGACGCGTCAGCAGTGGCTTCTGAAGCGGTTAAAACTATTATCAAAACTGTTCTTGTGGGTAATGAATGCGCTCCCCTTGATGCTCCTAGTGGCGCTACTATCGAGCTGCACAACCACGCGAATAGAATACGTTCAAACGCCATCAGTACCCATTCCAGCCCATCTACTCAATGATTGTTTGCCTGAGTACATCCCTGAGACATTTTCTTGGGGTGACTCTTTATTGATAAATGAGTTGCTACTCACAGTTATCGAGCAATGTAATTTAGACAAAAAGGCCATTAGAGAGATTGAAGCGGCTAGGCATAGTAAATAACAAGGTGGTAATTATGTTTAATAACTTACCTGGATCAAGAGCATTCCTTTTACTTGGTTTCGTATGCGCAGCGCTTGGATGGGGAGTAATTGAAGGTCTGATTTATCTCTATAAGTGGATATTTTAGACAATAAAACAACATGAGTTATTGAGGTCAAATAATAAGAGTAATAAAAAGTAGCATTGAACCATATGCTGAGGCAAGAAAAAGAACGACACCAATTAGCGTTCTAAATGCTGCTCCCGATGGGGATGCTTCTTTTATATCTTTGAAGCAATAGTATGTGCACATGATTAACATAAATTCAATTACAATCCCTGTCATGTGATATTCATTCATAATTAGCACTCTTTACTTGGTTAATTGCAACTAGTTGTACATAAGTTAAATATTAATAGCTATCAACTAGTTATTGGTGGTTTTATTATGTAGGAAAGCAGCACGGAAAATTGAAGGGAAAAGGGTAAAAAAATAGCCCATACCACCGCCTAGTGGAATATGGGCTAACTATATACACTGCCTAGTAGGTTTATTGTTATATATGTCTATTTTTAAGATTAATACATTGACTGATGAATAAGTGTAAAAAATCTTAACTAAATATGTCAGCCTAGCAATTGCGGGGCTTTTTAATGGAGAAATAACATGGCAACACAAGACTTCGATAAACCATCTCAATTCCGTGAAGAGTTGGATAAAAGCATTCCGAAAGAATAAAAAAAAAAGCCCCTCGTTGGCGCGGGGCGAAATATTCGATTAATAGAACCAATTTTTTGTTTATGAATACCCAAATGTCAAATGGGTGTGCGAATGGTACCAACATAGGTTAAATAATCTATGTATAAATTGTTACGAAATACGGAAAAGAATATTGAAAAACGCGTATGCAAATAAAAAAAAGCCCCTCTATAGAAGGGCATATCTAATGGAAATGCATCTTTATCATTATTGTTGTAGGACCAGTCATCCTTAACCAGCGGCAGGATATTATCACTACTTATTGCTTAATCCAAATCGGAGTATTTATTGATGAGCAAAATCGTATTAATACCAGAACAAATCAAGTCTCTTCATGAGTTTGCGCGGGAGGAAGGGTAACGGTCTTATACTATTGAAGTGGGCAAAGCCTTTGATGGTGATAATGTTGTTTATGAAGGTCTAGTGGCTTATTCAGGTTCAATCGAACACGGCGTTCTACAACTCGAATAAAAAGTGAGAGGGCTTTGAATAAAGCCCTCTGCGTAGCAGCAATTATTTTTTTGTATAAATAATTTGCTGTGTTTCATTTGAACAGTTACCAACAACAGTACCTTGCTGTGATGCAGCTTCTTCATTGGAAACGACAGTAATGGTAAAACCCTCTTCAGGCACACCATTATTAATAATCTTTTGTGTAATCTCTTCAACAACACTGTCGCATGAAGCATTTGCAATCACTGGAGCAACGAACGCTACGAGTGCGGCAACAATTATTTTTCTTTGCATTTTGATACCCTTAATTGATTTGAAAAAAGTAAGTAAAGAAATTTATTGTGAAGCGATGTGAGTATACTTAAATAAAATATTCATAGCCATCAGCTAATCACTGGTGGCTTTTTCATTTATGGAGACAGACATGTCAGATAAAAAAGAAATAGCCACCCTATCTATAAAGATATCAGTCGATAGCACTGACTTAGATAAGTTGGAAGCACAATTAAAACGTATTGAAGGGCTGATGGTTAGCTCTGGGCTGAAGCGTCCAACCATCGTAGCCGCTGACGCCGCTGGAACGCTAGATAATATAAAAGAAGTATTTCATAACAGTGGTAATAAGGCATTTATCGCTGCCTTGGAAAAGGCTATCGATATAAATATACCTGTTAGTCATGATGAATTTACAGAGTTCAAGCAACAGGTTGAGTCTGAGTTTAGTCAATTGCAGTCTTCAATTATAGCCATACAACAGACCATAACTGATTCAGATAGAGTATTTGCAGCTTCTCTAGAACATCTTCGCGCTGATATTCAATCCGTTAAGTCAGGGTGGCAGTTGTGAAAAAGCCCAATGTCTACGGTGGTCGGTGGGCAAAGGTTAGGCTTAACTATCTTGCTAAGCATCCCTTATGCGTGATGTGCCAAGAGCAAGGTCGCATTACTGCAGCAACTGTGGTCGACCATATCACTCCACACCGACTGAAGGACGCGCTTGACTCAGGCAATGCCGAACAGATAGCCAAAGCCCAAAAGTTATTCTGGGATACCAACAACTACCAAAGCCTATGTGCATCACATCATAACTCCACTAAGCAACGCATGGAGAAGAGTGGTGTTGTTGTTGGCTGTAGTGAAGATGGTATACCGCTAGATCCTAATTCACATTGGAATAAATAACATGGCAGAAACTAAGCAAGTAAAAATTTCTAAGTTGTTCAAACACGGTAAACAGATTGGCTACTGCCTCACCGTTGATGGTCAAATGTTGTCTAATCAAAAGCAAGTAAGCATTAACACATACCCATTAGATGCTTCAGTTGATGTTGAATTCGTGTGGCATGAATCAATGATCACAGACGCACCTGATATTCATTTGAAATAGTTTCTATCTGAAATCATAACGGTAGGGGAGGGTGAAAAGTTCAAAAACTTTCCCTTTAATTACCGACCGTAGTCATTCGTGTGCACAACCGCGAAATGAAAAGTTTTTTTCTGGGAGGTTCCGATGGCAGGAAGACGCCCGAAACCGACCAACTTGAAATTGGTAACGGGTAATCCGGGGAAGCGAAAACTTAACGACAAAGAACCTAAACCTCGGCGTGAAATTCCAAGCCCACCCGAGCACTTAACGGATTGGGGAAAAATCGCATGGGCAAAATTAACCTTGCTACTTGATGGTATGGGCGTTTTAACCATTGCAGACGCTTTGGCTTTGGAAAGGCTTTGTGATATCTACGCTGATATTCTTCAGCTACGCGACACGATAGCGATTGAAGGTCGCACTTATACAACAAAAACCCAATTGGGTGATTTTCTGATTAAAGCGCACCCAGCAGTAGCAATGTTGGCTGATGCGGATCGCCGTTTTAAAAGTTATTTAGTCGAGTTCGGTTTGACTCCGGCTGCTCGCTCAAAGGTGAAAATCGATGGTGGAGAAGAAGAGGAAGACCCGCTCAACGCGTACTTCGGTTGACCCTGCAACGCAATATGCCCAAGACGTTCATGACGGTAAAATTCTTGCTGGCCCCGATATTCGAAATGCTTGCGCTAGACACCTTAAAGACCTAAAAGAAGCTAAACAACGAGGTTTAGTGTGGGATATTGATGCAGTTCAGCGTGCAATTGGTTTCTTTGCAAAGGTACTAAAACTTAATGGTGGTGAGCACGAGGGGAAGCCTTTTATTTTGCTGCCATGGCAATGTTTCGTGGTTGGTTCGATTTTTGGTTGGCAAATGGAAGATGGCACTCGTCGCTTTCGCATGGTGTATGTTGAGTCAGGGAAGGGCTCGGGTAAATCACCCTTAGCAGGTGGAGTAGGTCTTTATTGCTTAACGGCTGACAGTGAGCCGCGCGCTGAAGTTTATGCCGCAGCAACGAAGAAAGACCAGGCTATGATTTTGTTCCGTGATGCGGTTGCAATGGTTGACCAATCACCTGCATTGAGCCAGCGGATCACAAAATCAGGCGGTACAGGTAAAGAATGGAACTTAGCCTTTTTAAAAACAGGGTCATTTTTCCGACCGATTAGTGCTGACGATGGGCAGTCAGGCCCACGCCCTCATTGCGCATTAATTGATGAAATTCATGAGCATAAAAATAATAACGTTGTTGAAATGATGCGTGCTGGGACTAAAGGTCGACGGCAAGCATTGATATTTATGATCACTAACAGTGGCCATGATAAAACCAGCGTGTGTTATGACTACCATGAATATGGCCGAAAAGTTGCTGAAGGCTCGATTGAAGATGACAGTTTCTTTTCTTATATCTGTTCACTTGATGAGGGGGATGACCCCTTTAAAGATGAATCGTGCTGGGGAAAAGCCAACCCCTCTTTAGGTTATACCTTTACTGACCGTTATTTACGGGAGCAAGTTACACAAGCTCAAGGTATGCCAGCAAAAGAAAGCATTGTTCGTCGGCTTAATTTTTGTCAGTGGGTCGATGCTGATAATCCATGGATAAATGGTGATACATGGATGAGTTGTGAGAAAGCGTTCATATTAGAGGACTTGCAAGGCGAGGAATGTTATGGCGGGCTGGATTTGTCAGGAACACGAGATTTAACAGCGTTAGCGCTTTATTTTCCACGAATCAAACATCTTTATGTCGAATTCTGGACACCGAAAGACACCTTGCTAGATAGGGCTAAAACTGACCGCGTTCCTTATGATGCGTGGGCTAGAAAAGGCTTTATCCATACCCCTCCTGGTAATGCAGTTAAATATGAGTTTGTTGCTGAGCGGATTGCTGAAATAACAACGCATGTTAATTTAGTCGCCATTGCATTTGACCAATACAGGATCAAATACTTAGAGCCTAAATTAGATGAGGCTGCAGTCACGGTACCCTTAGTTCCTCACGGACAAGGTTATTACAAGGCGAAAGATTCTGGCTTATGGATGCCTCACTCAATTGAATTATTTGAAGGGTTAATTGATGACCAAACCATCATTATCCATGCTAATCCCTGTTTACGCTGGAATGCAGCCTCGGCCGTGACGGAAGCAGACCAAAAAGAAAACCGTATATTTGCAAAAAGGAAGAGTACGGGACGTATCGATGGTGTTGTGGCTTCCGCAATGGCAATCGGCGCATCAGAAGAGGAATACGAAGACGACGGGGATATTGAAGGTTTCTTTGATGATCCAATTATAGTGGGGATCTAAATGAGCAAAATGAAAAAGCCGGGGCGAATCAAATCGGCAATACTGAATTGGATGGGTGTTCCAATTAGCCTCACCGATGGTACCTTTTGGGCTGAATGGTCAGGTAAAAGTAGTAGTGGGAAAATCGTCACTGCGGATAATGCATTGCAGCTTTCTGCAGTCTGGTCTTGCGTCCGATTACTGAGTGAGTCAATTTCAACATTACCGCTAAAAATATACCAAACCAAGGAGGATGGTTCTCGAGTGCTAGCTAAAGATCATCCAGCATATCGGGTGCTTTGCCGCAAGCCAAATTTAGAAATGACCCCCTCGCGGTTTATGTTGATGGTTGTGGCCAGTTTATGTTTGCGGGGTAATGCTTTTGTAGAAAAGCTCTATATTGGTCCAAAGTTGGTGTCATTGAACCCGCTATTACCTCAAAACATGACTGTAAAGCGGTTAGAAAATGGAAAATTAGAATATACCTACACAGCATCGAAAGGCGTAAAGCGGGTCATTGATTCAAAAAACATGATGCATATCAGAGGGTTTGGTATGGATGGTGTTTGCGGCATGATACCTATTCAAATTGGTAAAGATGTGTTCGGAACGGCGTTATCTACTGATGAAGCCGCAGGTAAAGTCTTTGAAAACGGATTACAGACAAGTGGCTTGCTAACCTCCAAAACTGCGTTGAAACCTGACCAGCGCGAGCGGTTGCGGAAGCATTTGACGGCATTTTCCGGCTCTAAGAATGCTGGTAAGGTCATGATCCTAGAAGCGGACTTATCATTTCAAAATGTCACGATGAATCCCGAAACGGCTCAGTTGTTACAAAGTCGAGGGTTCAGTATTGAGGAAATTTGTCGCTGGTTTCGTGTGCCGCCCTTTATGGTAGGCCATGCGGATAAACAGAGTAGCTGGGCATCGAGTGTGGAGGGGATGAATATGCAATTCCTGACCAATACTTTGCGTCCCTTATTGGTCAATATTGAGCAAGAGATCAATCGTTGCTTGCTTGACAGTGATGACGATTATTACGCGGAGTTTTCTGTTGAGGGGCTATTACGCGCTGATAGTGCAGGTCGCTCAGCTTACTATACCACCGCATTGCAAAATGGCTGGATGAGCCGAAATGATGTACGACGGTTAGAAAATTTACCGCCTATTGACGGTGGTGATATTTATACCGTTCAACTTAACCTTACGCCGATTGACCAGCTCGGGAAAGATAGCGCGGGTAATGAAGCAGAGAAACTCAAGGCACAGTTAAGCAACTGGTTATTTCCTGAAAGTAATCCATCTGCTCAAGATAATAAACCTTCCCCTGAATCTAACAAACCTCATTCCGAGGAGTAAATTTAATGAAAAGAAACAATTTGCCAGTTGCGCTGGAGGATCGCCCCTGCGCATCGATTAGCTATGAACTCAAATCAAGAGCACTTGATAAGTGGAATAGCAGTATCCGTGCGGCTAGCTCTGACAACACTATTTCTGTTTTAGATGTCATTGGTGAGGATTATTGGGGGGGAGGGAGTAACCGCTAAGCGTATTTCTGGGGCACTCCGGGCTATTGGGAACAATGATGTAGTCGTCAATATTAATAGCCCCGGCGGTGACATGTTTGAAGGGCTGGCAATTTACAACCTACTACGAGCCCACAGCGGTAAGGTCACCGTTAATATCTTGGGTATTGCTGCTTCAGCCGCATCCATTATTGCGATGGCAGGTGATGAAATCCATATGGGACGTGGCGCATTTTTGATGATCCACAACTGCTGGTCAATAGGGGTTGGTAACCGCCACGACTTTGCAAAACTAGCGGCAGACTTAGAGCCTTTTGATAAATCAATGGCCGATATCTATGTTGCTAGAAGTGGTCAGTCTGAAAGTGTTGTCAGCAAAATGATGGATGATGAAACCTATATCGCATCAAGTGATGCAATAGCAAAAGGTTTTGCCGACGGGTTGCTTGCGGCTGATGAAATTAATGATGGAGATGAAAGTCCCCAAGCTGCTATACGTAAGCTCGATGCAGCCTTGGCCAAAGCGGAAATGGCGCGTTCCGAGCGACGAAAACTGATTAGTGCTTTAACAGGAAGTATGCCGGGCGCTACTTCTGATCCTAATGGTATGCCAAGCGCTACCAACGAAATAAACCCAAAAACCTTATCTGATTTGCAAGAGGCTGTAAGAGCCTTTGCAAAAACTAATTAATTATTGGAGACATTATGTCTGATACAAATGAATTATTGAAAACCTTGTCAGCAACAATCAAAGAAGCCAATGAAAAATTTACCGCTAAAGCTGAGGAGGCTTTAAAAGAAGCGAAAGCGGCTGGTAGCTTAAATGCATCAACTAAAGACACTGTCGATAAAATGGCTTCTGAATTGAATGCTTTAAAGTCCGCAGAAACAACTTTAAAGGCCGCATTAGGCGATCTGGAGCAACATGTTGCTCAAATGCCGCTTAATAATGCGCTGAAAGTGGTTCAAAGTGTTGGTCAGCAATTTGTTTCTGCTGAAGTATTAAAAGATATCAACTCTAGCATTCAGGGAAATAAACGAATTTCTGTGCCTGTTAATGCTGCCTTAATTTCTACTGATGTAGCTGATGGGGTTGTCCCTCCTCAACGATTACCAGGAGTCGATGTTGCACCAAAGCAACGCCTGTTTATCCGTGAGCTTATTGCTCCGGGCAAGACTCAATCACCCGCAATTTTCTGGGTGCAGCAAACTGGCTTTACTAACAATGCGGCTGTTGTGCCTGAAAACACAGCTAAACCATACAGTGATATTAAATTTGAGCCAAAAATTACCGCAGTAACTACCATTGCACATTTGTTTAAAGCATCTAAGCAAATTCTGGATGACTTTTCTCAATTGCAGTCACTTGTGGATGTAGAAATGCGCTACGGATTGAAGTTTGTGGAAGAGCAGGAAATCTTGTTCGGTGATGGCTCAGGGGCTCATTTACATGGAATTATCCCACAGGCATCTAAATTTAAAGCCGAGTTTGATGTGAAAAAACAAACGGGTATTGATGACCTGCGTCTCGCCATGCTTCAGGCTCAGTTGGCACTTTTCCCTGCGTCAGGACATGTTTTGCACTTTATTGATTGGGCGAAGATTGAGCTAGCAAAAGACGAATTGGGTCGTTACATCTTAGCTAACCCATCGGGTTTGTTAGGTCCTACACTTTGGGGTTTACCAGTTGTAGAAACTCAGGCCGCTGCTTTCAAAGGTAAGTTTTTAACCGGGGCATTCAATGCAGGGGCTCAGTTATTTGACCGTGAGGAAACTAACGTGGTCATTTCTACTGAGAATACTGATGACTTCGAGAAAAACATGATTTCCATTCGTTGTGAGGAACGATTGGCATTAGCGGTAAAACGACCTGAAGCCTTTATTTATGGTGATTTTACTGCACCAACAACAGGCGAATAATCCATGTAAGCGGTCAATAGGCCGCTTTTTCTTTTGGGGTGAGCGATGAAACTAAAGATATTACGTGCAATTTATTTTGGTAATAAAGTTGTTGTTGAAGGCGAGGAAATTGAAACGTTGGAGCAGCATGGGCGCGAACTTATTCAAAAAGGCTATGCAGTTGAAATTGAAGGTGAACAAAATCCTATAGAGCCAGAGCCAGAGCCAGAGCCAGAGCCAGAGCCAGAGCCAGAGCCAGAGCCAGAGCCAGAGCCAGAGCCAGAGCCAGAGCCAGAGCCAGAGCCAGAGCCAGAGCCAGAGTCAAAAAAAGAAACTAAAGGTAAAAAGGAGAAATAATGCTTTCTCTTGAATTAGTTAAACAACATTGCAATATCGGTGCTGATTTTACCGATGATGATAAGTTGCTGACAATTTATACGGGTTCTGCCGTGAAGTATGTCGAACACTATACGCGCAGGACGTTGTATGAAAACGAATCATCAGAAGGTTATCAAGACGATCCTGAGTCGCTGTTGCTGAGCGATGATGTCAAAAATGCCATGCTGTTATTGATTGGTCAATGGTATGAAAACCGCGAAGCCACCAATATTGGTAATATCACTTCAGTATTGCCGTTTGCAACAGAGGCATTACTCCAGCCTTACCGTATTTATGGGCTGTAAGGGGGATTTATGCAAGCAGGGCGCTTACGACACAAAGTGACATTTCAGCGTAGTGAGCTGGTTAAATTACCCTCGGGCGCTCGTGAAAATCAGTGGGTTGATATTGCGACAACACGCGCTGAAGTTAAACCTATCTCAGGTCGTGAGCTTCTTGCGTCAGGTGCCGAAATGTCAGAAATCACTGTTCGCGTTTGGATGCGTTATCGATCTGATATCAACTCAACCTGCCGCATGGTATTTAATGGGATGAACTATGATATTCAGTCCGTTATTCCTGATGTGAAAAATACCCGGCTTGAATTGCTGTGTAAACAGGGGGTCAAGGCTGATGGATGATTTTAATATTGATTTCAGCGGGTTCCTTGATGTGAGTAAAGAGCTTGAAGAACTCAGCAAAGCTGAGAGTACCAGGGTATTGCGACAAGCGACTTATGCGGGCGCAGCTGTATTGCGTGATGAAGTGAGAGCAAAAGCGCCAAGGCGTACTGGAAAGCTAGCCCGAAATATTATGGCCAGCAGCCAGCGCAGTCGCAAAAATGGCGAAGTTTCGGCGGGTGTTTATGTTCGGGGTAGTAATAAAGAGGGGACTAATAGCGATAATTCAATGAAAGCCAAAGACCCAAAAAACGCTTATTACTGGCGATTTTTGGAAGAAGGCACTTCAAAGATGCCACCGGTACCTTTTATCCGTCCTGCATTCGATAGCAAAGCCGATGAAGCCGCTAGTGCAGCAATCGAAAAACTGAATCAGGCGATTGATGGAGTGCTCAATAAATGACTGATGCCGACTTGCTCAAACTTTTAGATCCTGTATTGCCTGATAAGGTGTTTCCGCTCGTTGTTCCGCAAGATGTGCCCGCTATCAGTCCGCCATGGTTAATATTTTCATTCTATGAAGTTGACGAGGATGTGTTCGCTGGGCAGGCTGAAATAATGATTAATATTCAAATTGATATTTATGCGAAAAGTCCTGATAAAGCTAGCGAAATACGGGTAAAGCATTTATGGCCATAAAGGTATTAGCACCTACAAATGTCTCCCGAAAATCGGATTATGAATCCGACACGGCTCTATATCGTAAAACGTTAGAATTCCAAGTCTGGAATTAAATTTCAACTCACACCATCAGCCACCTACGGGTGGTTTTTTTATGTCTATAGGAAACTGATATGACGAGTAAACATGAAAAAACGCAAGGTACCAAAATCAGTGTTTCTAAATTGGCGGCAACAGATATTGCTGCAGTCGAAACAGATTCGTTGCCAATTGATTGCACAACAAAAGAAATTAGCTTCACGGGTGGTCAAAAAGCGGATATTGACGTCACAACATTCTGCTCAAATGAACAGGAAAATATAAACGGTCTCGCAGCTCCAGCGGAGGTCACTATTGGGGGCAACTTTGCAGTTGATGAAGGTCAAGATGTATTGCGTCAGGCTTATGATAGTGATGCAGTTCATGCATTTAAAGTTGTGTTTCCGTCAGGTTCGGGCTTCGCGTTCCTTGCTGAAGTTCGCCAAAACAGCTGGTCAGCGGCTACAAACGGTGTTGTGAGTGCATCATTTACTCTTCGTCTGAAAGGCAAGCCAACGCCATTAGTGAAAGGAAAAGTAGCGGCTCCAGCAACGCAATCACTACCAACAGGAGGCGGTAAGTAATGGCTAAAGTTAAAAAGTCTAATTTACGTAATTTAGCGCTCACCGCATCACAATTATTTCGGACTAAAAAGGTGATTGTCCCTGAATGGGATAACTTAGAAGTAACCATTCGCGAACCATCCCTTCAGGCGCGTATCAAGTGCAGTGAGTTGGTTGAAGTAAAAGAGGGCGAAGAATTAACATCCACCCAAAAATCCTTACGCAATATTGAAGGTGATGTTGCTTTATTTATTAACATTCTTCTTGAAGAGGATGGAACGCTTGTCTTCACTGAAGAAGATATCCCTGCCTTATTGGAAACATACGGTCCAGTTCATGCGCGTTTATTATCCGAAGCGTTTGCACTAACTATTTCAGTGTTAGAAGCTGAAAAAAAGTAAAAGAACCGGAAACATTCTTTTTAATGACACTGGCGCTCAGGTTGGGAAAAACGCTTAAAGCGTTAATTCATGATCTGGACGCCAGCGAGTTAAGAATGTGGATGGCATACGACAAAATCAGTCCTATTGGGGATGGTCGTGGCGATATTCAAACAGCAATGATCACCTCTGCAGTAATGAATGCGGCAGGTGCAAAAGTCTCTCTACGGGATATGATTCCAGTTTGGGATCAGGATGCAGCTAACGAACCTACTAGTGATAGTAATAATCAAGAGCCGCTTGAAGCATGGTTGAGCCGCATGTCTGAATAGTTATATAGTAGGACCATTATTCATTAATGGAATTACTCGAATGAAAAAAGCATTAATTAAAATTGCCATCGCTTCTATTATTTTTATTGCAGCTCTACTGTCCCCGTTCTTGTTTGATAAGTTAGGCTCTGGGGATTCCGAGTCAAAAAGATTCGTAAAACAAACAGAGGATCTACTAAAAAAAGAATATAGAACATCAGATATTAAATTTCACAATTCTTTTTATACAGATATTGGATACGAAAAATACACGGGGGCAGTATGTGGATACGCTATTAAGTTAGATTATTCGGAAGATGACAATAATGAATATAGGAAATACTACGCATTAGTAATTAATGATGGAAAAAACATTATCAGCGTGACTGATGTTGATTTCGATATATATGTCAGCGTTGACCGATGGAACAAATACTGCAATAGGTAATAATGACTGCTCCGGCGGTCTTTTTTTTGGGGAGACCGCAATGTCTAAGTTACGTGAGCTAATTTTAAAAATTACAGCAAACTCATCTGGTTTTCAGGCGGAAATTAGCAAAGCCTCCAGAATTAGCAGTGATTTTTATAAAAATGCGTCTGGTGGTAGTCGTCAATTGAGGCAAGAGCTAGCTCAGCAAAAAAAAGCACTTTCAGAAATCAACAGTCAGTTATCTAGCGTTGCCATGACTGCTAAAACTAGCGCGGGTGCTTTAGTAGGGTTCTTCTCGGCATCGGCAGCGATCTCAACGATTGATGAATGGGGGGCAAATGTCCGCTCGTATCACTATGGCTCTAAAATCCGTGGAAGGCTCGGCACAACGTTATGACGAGATTCAACAGCGATTTCTAACGATCAGCAACCGAAACGGCAAGGCTATAGAGACAACCCAAGAGCTGTATATTGGGACTGCTTCAGCAATGAAGGAACTCAATTATAATACAACCCAAACGGTTGATTATATTGAATCAATGTCTTCCGCATTTACCGCCAATGCAACCAGCGCCCAAAAGACAGAGTCAGCCCTTAATGCAATAAATAAAGCCACTATTGAAGGTAAAGTTGCAGGTGAAAACTGGAAAGCGATCATGAATGCCACTCCTTCGGTACTGGTGGATATCGCTAAAGAATTAGAGCGCACTAACGGAGGGATGAAGGTTACTGAGAGCCAAGTTAAAAAACTGGCTGCAGAAGGTAAAATTTCCTTTAAGTTATTTGCGGATGCCATGATAAATGCAAAGGATGCAAATAACGCACTTGCTGACTCAATGGATAATACTGTTGCTGATGGCTTTATGCGAGTTGCTAACTCAGCAAAAAGTTACTTTGGTGAGCTAAATAGAGGGGCAGGTGCTACAAGATCGATATCAGCCATCCTTGCTACACTAAGTGATAATTTTGAAAAGGTAGCTCTTGCAGGTAGCCTCGTTATTGGTGTTGGATTATCTCGATACCTTGGAAACTTAACTTTAAGTACTAAAAATTTAGCCAAAGAAACAGTCAATAGTTATCTGTCTCAAGTCAATCACACAAAGGAGCAAATTCGCAGCCTCGAAGTAACACAAATGCGAATAAAGGATGAACGACAGTTACTTATCGATACCCGAAATTCGTTAGCCGCTAAAAAAATGGTGGCAGCAACGGACAAAGAAAGATTGATCCTTGATAAGCAACTAGAAAAAAACACCAAAGCACTAGTGGCTCTTAGTAATCAAGAAGTAGCAGCCAATACAAAGCTTGCGGCATCTCGCAGGGCATTGAATAGCATGACGTCAGTAACATCTACGATAGGTCGCGGACTTTCAGGGTTACTATCGCTTGTTGGTGGTTTACCCGGTGCGATTATGCTCGGTGCGGGCGCGTGGTACGCTGTAAAACAACAGCAAGAGGCAGCATACCAATCAGCACTTGAATACGCTAATGCCTTAGATGATATAGCAGCTAGAACAAAAAACATGTCTTTAGTGGAAGCTTCTGATGAAGCAAAGAAAGTACAAAAGACTGTAGAATCTCAAGAAAAACAAATTCAAGGTATTGTTAATGCTATTAATTACTACAGAACATCATCAGCAAAATATGTAGCAGATTCTTTAAACTTCGATTTTTCAGAAGAGCAACGTGTTAATTTTCTTCGTATTGCGGTTGAAGAAACAAAAAAACTACAAGTTGAAGAGTCGCGGTTATTGGAAAAGCAACAAGGTAAGCAAAGTGCTATTAATGTATTAAATGGCCTTAATAATCAAGCTAACAGCATTGCAAATAGAAAGGCTGCATCGATGGCACAGGAGCTTACTCAAGAATCAGAATTTAATAGATTGATTTCACTAGGAAATAATTTACTTTCTAGCCGGAAGCTTTTAACAAACACTCCAATGACATTTGGCCCTCTGCGCGTGTTGCCTCCTACGTTAGATGAAAAGCAAGCAAGCTTTCTTGATAATGCCGCACGTGAAGCTCAAATTGCAGGCCTTTCTCAGCGCGAACAATTGAAACAGCGTAGCCAGTGGGAAGCTGAAAGTATGTTTCCTAATGATGAACGCTATGATTCCTACAAAAAACAGTACATAGATGACAAATTAAAGGCTTATGATGACCGCGAAAAAATGAATAATTCGCTTAAATCTGGCTCGTCTTTAATGAAAGAAGCGGAACGAGTCACTGAACGCTATAAAGACAAAATGGCTGACCTCAGCGTAGCTACAGAAGTTCAGCGTATTCGAGCCCTGCAAGGGGAAAAAGCGGCGGCACTCTATGCGGCAGGTCATGAAACAGGCGCTAAATGGACGGATGAGCAGCGAAAATCAATTCAATCAGCTTCTGTTCAGCTGGCGGAATGGACACAAAAAGCCGATGAAGCTGTACGTAAACAGCGTGAAATGACGGATGCATTAAAAGAGCTGAACGATGCAACCCGTAAGTATCAGGATGATGCGGCATTAGCTCGAAGCACTGTCGGTATGGGAGATCGTCGTCGAGGCCTTGAGGAAGAAAAACAACAGGTTGAGCGCGTATTCAGTAAAACGGATGGCGGTACCGAAGCGTTAAAAGCAAGGCAGAATGCACTCGATGCATTGAACCAGAAGTATAAAGAGGCTGTATTAGCCGAGGCGGATTGGCGTGCAGGAGTAACGGCAGGTTTAGAAAATTGGGTGGATGATGCGTCCAATTATGCAGGTCAGGCAGCAAGTGCAACTCAATCCGCTATGGGCGGCATGGTCGATAACATTTCTAATATGCTAATCGGTAACAAAGCTGATTGGAAAAGCTGGTCAGTAGATGTACTGAAAAGCGTACAGAAAGTACTCACGAACATGGCCCTTGTTCAGTCAATGAAAGCGGCTGGAGGCTATTTCGGTGGTGGTTTCGGTAGCTTTATCAGCTCCATTGTGCCAAATGCCAAAGGCGGTGTTTATGATTCACCAGGCTTAAGCTCGTATAGTGGACAAATTGTTAGCTCTCCGACTTTGTTTGCCTTTGCTAAAGGTGCAGGCTTGATGGGGGAAGCGGGACCAGAAGCGATTATGCCACTGACTCGTAGTTCTGATGGTTCACTAGGTGTGCGCGTTCTTGGCTTGGAAAATGTTCAAAATGGGTCTACCATCACTTCCAATAATGCTATCAATATCGATGTTGGTGATATTAACCTGATTAGCGATGGAACCAAGGAGCAGCAACAGCCTGTGGGTGATGTGAGTGGCGCTAGGCAGCAACTCAAAAATGAAATTGTGAGCACTGTCAATGAACAGGCATCAAGAGAAGGCACGCCACTTTGGCTGTTAATTAACAGAAGAAGGTGATCTGTATGATTGAAACGTTCACATGGTGCCCTCGTGTTAACGCCCAAATTGATACGACATTCAGAACCAAAAAAGCACAGTTCGGGGATGGGTATACACAAACGGCAGGTGATGGGATTAATCCACGTTCCGATACGCCATCATTTGAGTTCGTAGGCGAAGAGGCAACAATCAAACAGATTGTTGCCTTTTTTGATCGCCACGAGGGACATAAGGCATTTATCTTCACTCCGCCATTACGCGAAAAGGGGTTATTCCGTTGTGAGGCATACAAAACATCGGCATTAGGTGCGGGTGTTTATTCGGTATCAGCAACATTTATTGAGGCTTTCAGCACATGAATATTACATCTGACGTTCAAAAGCTCGAAGCGGGTAATAAAATTCAACTCATTGAAGTTGATGCTAGCGAGTTCGACGGACCTGTATTGCGCTTTCATGGCTATAACCTACGACATACCGTGACTGAAATTGAATCGGCAGAGGATGAATTAAAACCCAAGTCGATTTGGTGGCAGGGCAATGAATATGGCGCATGGCCATACAAAATAGAAGGTATGGCTAAAAGTGGAGACGGGGCTCAGTCACGGCCTAAATTGCAGGTCTCAAATGTGGATAGTGTTATTTCGTCATTGTGCTTGCAGTTTGATGATATGGCAAAAGCGAAAGTCACTGTTTATGAGACATTCAGCCATTATCTTGATGCAAAAAATTTCACTGAAGGTAATCCAACCGCTAACCCGAGTGAATTTTTCTCTCAAGTTTATTACATCGACCAAAAGACAAGCGAAGTGGCTGGCGAAGCTATTGAGTTTGAGCTATCTAGCCCGTTTGATTTACAGGGAATTATGATACCCGTTCGCCAGATACATAATCTGTGTTATTGGTGTATGAAAGGCGATTATCGCAGTGGTAATGGGTGTTCTTATTCGGGCAACAAGTACTTCAATGAACGGGGTGAGCCTATCGATGATCCATCACTAGATAAATGTGGTGGGCTTATCAGTGATTGCAAAAAACGCTTTGGTGAGAATGAACCTTTGGACTTCGGAGGGTTCCCTGCAGCAGGATTAATACGATGATCACAAAGAAATTAACCGAGGCGATATTTCAGCATGTTAAGTTGGAATATCCCAAAGAGGCCTGTGGCGTTATTTGCCAAAAAAGCCGAGTCAAAAAATACTTCCCCTGCAGTAACCTTTCCGATAATCCCAACGAACATTTTGAACTTTCACCCGAAGACTATGCCATTGCTGAAGATTGGGGAGAGCCTATTGCAATTGTGCACAGCCATTGCGGGGATGGCGCTACGACTCAACTGAGCGAAATCGATAAATTACAGTGTGATGCGACAGGGCTACCGTGGGTGATTGCATCATGGCCAGAAGGTGACGTTCGATTCATTCAGCCTCGATCAGAGCGTGAATTAGAGGGGCGGCCATTTGTGCTGGGTCACGCAGATTGTTGGTCATTGATTATGGACTATTACCGACAAAAATACGGTATTGAGTTGCATAACTACAGTGTTGATAGGCATTGGTGGGAAGAAGGTGAAAACCTGTATATGGATAATTACCAGACAGCAGGTTTTGTTGATGTTACTGGCGATCCGAAAGAAGGCGACATGATTATCATGCAAGTACAAGCCGAGGTACCTAACCATGCAGGGGTGATAGTCGGTGGCATGTTACTTCATCATCTATATGGCCAACTGAGTCGACTTGTTCCCTACAGCGATTATTGGCGAGATCGAACGGTTAAAATTGTTCGGAGGAAAGAACTGGCATGAATGAACTCAAAACTATTCGTCTTTATGGTCAACTCGGCACTCTATTTGGGCGAGAGCATAAATTAGCGATTGATTCCCCCCGTGAAGCCATAAAAGCATTATCTGTGCTCTATGAAGGTTTTGAGCAGTTTTTGGCTAATGCACACCTTAAAGGGCTGGAGTTCGCCGTATTTAAAGGTAAGCGCAATATTACCGAGGATGAGCTACACCTTGATACCTGCGAAGATATTCGCATCGTACCCGTGATTAAAGGTAGTAAACGAGGCGGATTTTTCCAGACTATTTTAGGTGTGGCCATGATTGGTGCCGCAATGATGATAGGCCCTGCGGGATGGGCGGCATTCAGTGCGGGCGGTGTTTTGGGTGGTGGTCTGGCGCTTGGTGGGGCTGCAGTCGCGCTAGGTGGTGTCATTCAATTATTATCTCCTCAGCCTCCTGGTCTTTCCATGCGTCAAGATGCTGACAATAAACCTTCTTATGCGTTCGGTGGGGCGGTGAATACCACTGCGCAAGGTAATCCGGTACCGTTATTTTACGGGCTAGACCGACGAGAAATAGGTGGCGCCATTATCTCAGCAGGGATATACACCGAAGATCAGCAATAAATCACATCAACTTTCCACAGCGGCTTAATTGCCGCTTTTTTTATGGGTGAAATATGAGAATTCAAGGCGCTAAAGGGGGTAGTTCCAAACCTCGGACACCCGTAGAGCAAAAAGACAGCTTGCTATCAGAATCCACAGCAAAAATATTGTTAGCATTATCGGAGGGTGAAATCGCAGGTGGGCTTGACGATACACGTATTTTTCTTGATGACACCCCGATAGCGAATGCCGATGGCTCTAAAAACTTTGAAGGGGTAACGTGGGAGTTTCGTGCCGGCACGGAGCACCAGGAGTATATTCAAGGTATCCCTTCCGTTGATAATGAGTTCAGTGTCGGAATGGAACTTAAAGATGACCAGCCGTACGTTAGAACTATCAACAACTTGCAACTATCAGCGCTACGTATTCGCTTGGCCGTTCCACAATTTATGCAGAACCATGATAATGGTGACACAACCGGGTACCGTGTTGATTATGTGATTGAGCTTTCTACGGATGGCGCGGGGTATAAAGAGGCCGTCAAATCTGCATTTGATGGCAAAACAACCAGTGAATATCAACGCACCCATCGTATTGATTTACCTAAAGCGAATACAGGTTGGCAAGTCCGTGTTCGGCGTTTAACGAAAAAACCAGAATAACGCACGTATTGCGGATCGGATTAATGTGGCGGTAGTTGCTGAGGTCATTGATGCCAAATTACGGTACCCGAACACCGCCCTGTTATTTATTACCTTTAACGCCCGTCAATTTAATAACCGTATCCCTAAAATCAGCGTACGCCCCAAAGGGGGAATACTGGTCAAGGTGCCAACGAATTATGACCCCATTAATCGGACCTATTCAGGGGTATGGGATGGCACCTTTAAATTAGCGGCAACGAATAATCCAGCATGGGTGTTTTATGATCTGGTGCTCAATAACCGTTACGGCTGCGGTGATCGCATCAAGGCCTCACAAGTTGAAAAGTGGGATTTATATAAAATTGCACAATATTGTGACGAGTTAGTCCCTGACGGACGAGGCGGTGACGGCAAGGAGCCCCGTTTCTTGTGTGATGTGTATATCCAATCACAAGAGGCCGCGTATACCGTATTACGGGATGTTGCGGCTATTTTCCGTGGTATGACCTACTGGTCGGATAATAAAGTGAATGCTATCGCTGATATGCCGTCCACTATTTTTCGTACGTTCACCAATGCCAATATCGTGGGGGGGAAGCCATCCTATTCCGGTGGTAGTATTCAGAATCGCTATACTCAAGCCTTAGTTTCGTTTACGAATATCGATAACCATAGCAATGATGATGTAGAGCCTATAGCAGACTTAAAGCTTCAGCGGCGCTATGGTGTTCGCAAATTGGAGTTATCGGCAATCGGGTGTACTCGTCGAACTGAAGCCAATCGTCGTGGACGCTGGGCGTTATTAACCAATGCCAATGATCGCATGATTTCTTTTGCTACCGGTTTAGAGGGTGCAATACCTTCTCCTGGTCATATTATTGCAGTGGCTGATTCATCACTTGCGGGTCACAATACGGGTGGCCGTATTTCATCCGTGGAGGGTCGTAAAATTACCCTCGATAGAACCACCTCAATTAAAGCCGGCGATCGCTTAATTGTAAACTTACCCAATGGCGGTTCAGAGGGGCGAACAGTTACAGCCGTAAATAAAAAGGTGGTGACGGTTTCTGTTGAGTATTCACAAGTACCCCAAAAAGAAGCTGTGTGGGTAGTGGACTCTGACGACTTAGCGATCCAGTTGTACCGGGTCATTAACATCAGCGATAATGGTGATAATACCTACACCATTAACGGTACCATTCATAACCCTGACAATTATAACCATATTGACTCAGGGGCGCGTATTGATGAGCGGCCAATTACGATTATCCCACCTAATGTGCAGCCAGCACCGAAAAACGTGCGTATTTCCTCTTATTCTCAAGTAGACCAAGGTATTGCATTCACCACATTGCGTGTTGATTGGGAAGCTGCTGAAAGTGCGATTGCGTATGAAGCTGAATGGCGTCGAGATAACGGTAACTGGATAAATGCCCCGCGTACATCAACGCTGGGTTTTGAAGTTAATGGTATTTATGCGGGCCGTTATCAAGTTCGCGTACGGGCGATTAATGCGTCTGAGATTTCCAGCGTGTGGGCCAGTGCGGAAGAAACTCAGCTCAACGGTAAAGAAGGTAATCCACCGAAGCCGCTTAATCTACGTGCAACCTCAGAGGTTTGGGGCATTACATTGGATTGGGGCTTTGATGTAAATACCAGCGATTCACTCAAAACAGAGCTGCAGTATTCACCTGAAAATACCGCTGATTCTATGCAGTTGCTGGCAGATGTACCTTATCCTCTGAAATCCTATCGTATGTCAGGTCTTAAAGCGGGTGTGCGCTTCTATTTTCGTGCAAGGCTGATGGATAAAAGCGGTAATCAATCGGAATGGACAAGCTTTGTTTTAGGGGAATCATCAACAGATGTTGAGGGTATTCTGGACGCGGTTGGCGACAAGTTCCTCAGCAATGAAGCCGGCCAGCAAATGCAGGAGCAAATCGACTTCAATCAAGGAAATGTTCAACTGCAACTTGAGCAAGCAGCCGAAGCGACACTTAACAACACAATGATGTTAAATCAAGTCTCATGGCGCTTATTCGAAGAAGAGGGCACGCGTAAATCTGAAATATTCCGACTTGAACAAGTGAGAGTATCAGACCAGGAGGCGCTAGCACGCTGGCAACAGCAGGTTAAAACCGACTACGAGCAAACCTCATCGGCTGTTCTAAAAGTGCAAGAGTCATTATCAACACTTGAGGAGTCAACAGCGAAAGATATTTCACAGGTCAAAGCTGAGATTAAACAAGTTGATGACAAGCTAGGCCGATGGATGCCCGTATTACGGAGCAGTCAGAGGCGATTGCTAAAATCGATGAGACACAGACGAAGCATATTGAAACAGCAGAATCCCGATTTAGTGATAATGAAGCGTTAATTAATCAATTGGCACGCACAATTGCCAATGCTGAAAGCTCACTAGCAGAAATGGGGATGCAGCTGACAGCGGAATATGGCAACCAATCGGTTGAGCAATTAAGAATAAAAGCGTCTATTACTCGACTCGATACTGTTACAGCTAACAAATTCCAATCATTTGCACAGTCTATTGAAAAGCTAGAAACGCAGTTTAATGATGTGAATGCAACTATCACAACACTTAAGAAAACGGTGTCTGATAATGAGAAGTCACAAGCGGAAGTTAACGAACTCATTAAGTCAGAAGTGGGTGAGAATAAATCTGCAATTGAATTGCGTGGGCAAACCGTTTTCGATCACAAAGGAAATGGCTCTGCTATCTACACAATTAAGACGGGTATTAACTGGAACGGCCAATACTATGACGCTAAGTTTCTCATGGGCGCAACTGTTCAGAATGGAAAAGTGGTTACACAAATTGGTTTCAGTGCGGATACCTTCGGTATTTTCAATCCATACAGTGGCAAGTTAGAACCCGTCTTTTTTGTTGAAAATGGTCAGGTGTTCATCAATGAAGCGTTTATTAACAAAGCCACAATTGAAAAGCTTCTGGTTGGTGTAGAAATCAAGTCAAAACGCTATGAAAAAGGCAAGGTTGGTTATCGGCTTGATGCGGAAACAGGTAGCGCAGAATTCAATAAACTGGAAGTCTACGGTGATTTTAAGGTGAGCGGTGATGCTGGGCGTGTCATTTTAGATGCAACAGGGTTGATGATTTATGACCAATCAGGGCGATGGGCGGTTAAAGTTGGAGGAAACCATGAGTGATCTGGGCTTATTTATTAATCCTAAAGATGGAGGAAAGCCTATTGAATTGACAAAAGACAATTACCCACTCACATTCATCACTAAAATTACCACCCATCCCAGATATCCACAAAAAGACAACAGAAACAAGTCCGTTAATGTGCCTGGGCTCTCTCGGTATAACGTGGTGATTATTCCCTCAGCACTTTGTCATTTTCTAGCCTATGGCTCGGTACAAATGGTAAGAGTCGGTAGCTATTGGACCTCAGGAGATACTTTCCACTGCTATTATGATGAGTTCGGTGGCCCCGATGGTTGGTTGCCGGGAAGTGATGGAGAATCGCATTTTTTCTTATACGGCACGCTAAAAGATAATCCACCTGATACTTATGGTTTATTTTTGAATGCAGGGGCGTCTGCAGCAATTGATAACTTTCGAAGTATCACCCAAGAAAATGAAGTGGCTTATTGTGTTTATCGTAAGAAGATTTATATCGACGTCAATAACAATCGAGGGTACTGGAGCTTACCGAACGATATACCTAATCGTAGTTCGGCATTAGTTTTCCTGAGACCAGAAAGCACAAGCCAAGTACTTCGCTATGACCGGCCTAACAACCGAATTATATCTTGGGGAGCGGGTTGGGTGTATGTCGTCGTTTTTTCGTACGGCTTAAATCTACAACCCACCGATGGATTAACGATTTGGAACAAACAGGGTAAAGTGGTTTTCAACTCAGATTACATTCCATTCTTTAATAATGGGCACACCATCAAAATGAGTGGAAATGTCGCCACAAGCTCATTTGAAAAACCGATGTTCAGCATGGATATGCCCAATACATGGTTAGAAAATGAAAGGGTAAATGTTAACTGTTATTTATCAGGGTTTAGAGTTGAAAATAACAAGCTAATCGCAAACCGGATGTGGACCATCGATTTTTACCCAAGTTACGCCAACTATATGTATAACCAAGTCGTGTATTCCAGTTCCTATTGCATCGATTTTAATGATTACTTTTAGCTTCTAAAAACACTCAATCACAAATAAGCCGCTTAATTGCGGTTTTTTTACGTTCAAAATTCAAGGAAACACCATGATTTATGAAATTGGCACTATCTCAACAAAGGCTAACGACCCGAAAATCACAGGTAAAAACACGTTATGGAAAAACAGCGTGACGAAAGTCTCTGTGGGGCAAATTATTCTTATCCAGTCGGGCAATACGATATATCAAAACAGCATTCGCTCGGTGGAAAGCGATACACAAATGACGTTAAGCTTTCCCGTTCCAGTGGTGCTAACAGATGTGAAATACGTTATTTCAATCACGATGATTGGTTCAGTATCAGACGGCGTTAACAAAGCAACAGCGATGGTTACTGAAAGCTATCAACTGATGATGATATTGAACCGACTCATGACCGAATCCGGTGTGATTAAAGTGGTGTTACCTGACGGCACTGAAATGCAACTGAGAACGGAGAAAGAAAGAGATAGGCTGCTAGATGGGAAGTTTAATAAGGCTGGTGGTACAGTAAATGGATTAATAACGGCCACTGGAGTAATCACGGCAGGTGGAACAGTTCAAGCTAAAAATCCATCAATAGAATGTTATGTGCAAATGAATGCTGGAAGTGATTATGTTACTCTCAACACTAAGCGTCCAAATACTCCATGGCGAACACACGCGCTTCCTGATGCCTCTGGTACACTCATGCAAGTTGGTGATTATGGTTGGGGTGGAACATCTGGAGCAACATCGGCATTAGACACAGAACAGAAAGTATTAGATTTTATTAAGAATGAAGCTAAGACACAAATACTTCGAAATGACAGTGTCGCTACTAGAATTGCAACTAGATATAGTCCGATAGCAATCTTTAAAACTGGAGATACATTCTTCACACTTAGCGCAAATTTCGATGGCACAAGAGCAACCATTAGCTCTGGCCTTTTAAGCAGAGATCAATCCCTGTGGCCCGTAATGGAGTTATATCATAATAGAAACACCACAAAAGACTCTAACGGCAACTTAAAAGCGGCATCACCTATTATTAAAGTATTTGCTGACCATATTGAAACCAATGATGAAAGTGAGGGCGTAACACTCGAAAAACTCGGCACCGGACGTTATAAGCTGAAAGGTACACTGGGTATGCACTCGGATGCATCTTGGGGCGGGATACATGGCGGCTTAGTCGTTCCAAATGGTATCAATAATCTCCCGTTGGTGTGGGCTGATTTTGACGTTTTACCAGATGGTGACATAGTCATTGAGACACGTTATAGAAAACACACCCTCCATCAGATGCTAGAAGCACAGCGCTTAATGACTTACCCGGAGTTTCTTGATGAAAATAACGAAGAGCGTGAAGATTACGACTATTGCGATATTCCGAATGGTCACT
Organism: Providencia rettgeri; assembly: GCA_900455085.1. Taxonomy (NCBI): domain Bacteria; kingdom Pseudomonadati; phylum Pseudomonadota; class Gammaproteobacteria; order Enterobacterales; family Morganellaceae; genus Providencia; species Providencia rettgeri. The sequence goes on from UGTZ01000001.1 coordinate 2,045,184, forward strand.
GGATTGACGTGCGTGTAAACATGCCATCCAACTCTATCTATAATCAAAAGCAAGCTGAAGCTGAGAGACTCGCTAAGCTAGAAGCAGAGCGATTAGCACAAGAGGAAGCTAAACGTGCAGCAGAGGAAGCGGAAAGGGCGGAGCAGGAAGCTGCAGAACGTGAACAGTATGGCCTTGGCGAAAATGATGTATTGTTGTAATAATGCACGGATATGCGTAGAAAAGAGATGAATAAATAGCAAGGCCAATTTGTTTTGGCCTATTCTTTATATTTTTCTATTAGAGTTGATTCTTCAACGGACAATATATCTGCGATAATCATCAAGTCGTCTACATAGACAGATATTTCGCCATTTTCACACTTTATATAGTCGACCTCGGAAATAGTGAGATTTTTTGCAATTTCCGATGTTGATATGCTTTGAGATAAACGTAAGTACTTAATAAATTCACCGAGAGTTTTGTTCGACATTTTTTCTATCTTTAGCTTTTTTTAATGACAGATGAAGATATATTTCAATAAATCTTATCACTTTTTGAATCTTTTGTTCATCAGCGAGTTGCCAATTCTGGTTAAGCATAAACTCGTTAATTGAAATGCCTTTGCAATCTACTTCAGTTCTATAAAAAACGTAAATCTTTGACTGCTCCGTGTGAGATGGCTCTCTATTTTCGTTGATACAGTTTAGTGCAAGTAAAAGTAGTTGATTTTTGTTCATGTAACCTCCGATTATGAGGTCGTATGATATGTGAGCCACAGGGAGGATTATATCAAGATCAGTCGGAAAAATATAAATCTTACTAACTAGTACGATGTAGAGGCATGTAAAAAATAGGGCTTTACATACGCATAAAATGATCAAATAATACTGTGCATGCATACAGTATTATTGGTGTCGTATGAAATTAAGACTAATTGAAACAGATGATTTACTAGCAAGCTTCCCTATCTTTCTTGACCGAGTGCCAGCAGGTTTTCCATCACCCGCTGCGGACTATGTTGAAGACCGCATAAATTTAAATAGCGCCCTCATTAAACACCCTGAAAGCACATATATGCTCAGGGTCGAAGGCAATTCAATGATTGATGCGAATATTAATGATGGTGATGTTGTTATTGTTGACAGCGCGGTCACAGCAAAAGAGGGAGATATCGTTATAGCTAGCTTCGAGGGCGAGTTTACGGTCAAGAAACTACACCTCAACCCACCTATGTTACTTCCAATGAATCCCGCTTATTCACCGATCATTATCAACGATGAGCAGGATTTTCAAATATTTGGTGTTGTCACCTACATTATTCATCGGGCTCAATAATGTTTGCGCTTGTTGATGTAAATAGTTTTTATGCAAGTTGTGAGAAAGTCTTTAGGCCAGATCTGGCAGGGAAGCCAGTAATTGTTTTGAGTAATAATGATGGCTGCGTAATTGCACGTTCATCAGAAGCGAAAAAACTTGGCGTAAAGATGGGTGAACTATATTACGAGCGCCACAGTTTTTATAGGCAAAACAACATCAATATATTTAGTTCTAACTACGTACTTTATGCGGATATGAGTAATAGGATCATGTCACTATTGTCAACATTTGCACCCCGCCTAGAAATCTATTCAATCGATGAGGCCTTTCTTGATTTTGCAGGTATGAATAGTACCTTTAATCTTGAGGAATACGGCCGTGAAATTCAATCAACTATCCTCCAAAACACTCACCTCCCTGTAGGTATCGGTATTGGCCCTACAAAAACTTTAGCTAAACTAGCTAACCATGCGGCAAAAACATGGAGAAAAACAGGTGGAGTTGTTGAACTCTCCTGCAAGCAACGGCAGCGAAAATTATTATCTCTTATCCCAATCGAAGAGGTGTGGGTATTGGCCGTAGAATATCGGCAAAATTAAGAATTATGGGTATAAATACCGCTCTGGATTTAGCGAATGCACCAGTAGCAACTATCCGTAAAACGTTTGGGGTTACCTTAGAAAGGACATTGAGAGAACTCAATGGTGAGCCATGTATTGAATTAGAAGAAGTCCGAAAAATTAAGCAGCAAATACTGTGCTCTCGTTCATTTGGCCAGAAAGTTTTAGATATAGAAACAATGCGTAAGGTTGTGTGTGATTATGCAGAACGTGCAGCAGAAAAATTAAGGGAAGAGAAGCAACGTTGCAAAATTATCGGATTATTTATTCAAACTAGCCGTCACGTATCAGGTGAAGATTACGCAAATAGCATTAATATAAAACTCGAATACCCCAGCAGTGACACCAGAGATATTATCAATGCAGCAATGCGCGGGTTAAATACTATTTGGCGTGACGGTTACCGGTATTATAAAGCAGGCATCATACTATCTGATTTTACTGATTCAGATATTGCTCAGCTTGATATGTTTTCAACACAAAAGCCATTTCGTAATAGCGATGAGTTAATGAAAACATTAGACGCCATTAATAAGAGCGGGCAGGGTAAAGTGTGGTTTGCAAGTAAGGGCGGTGATAGCGGATACAAAATGAAAAGAGAAATGTTGTCACCTGCTTACACGACAAATTTTGATGAATTGCCGGTGGTTAAAAGCTAATAAATAGGTTGAACGTTTTAAATGTATTGCTGAATAAGTAAAAAAAGCAGGGAGAAGAGCTGTGAAATACAAGCAATATGGACTGTGCTTTTTGGCCTGACACAGCTGGGACACAGAGCTAGATTCAATATGATTGGCTGCTCTGTGCCAATAGCGGACGTTATTAAGCTCAGTCAGTATGGATTCACGAAAAACATAAGTTATATTTTGTCCTGATTTACACGGGATGAAAGCTCCTGATGGCTCTCCTTTCGCTCGCTGTAACGATCTGCAAGATAATCGGTTTGTCCCTTAAGCAGCAGCGTGACTTTAAACAGCTCCTCGGCTACATCGGCGATGCGGTCATACCATGAAGAAGGTTTCATTCGTCCGTTATCGTCGAACTCTTGCCATGCCTTGGCTACAGAGGACTGGTTGGGGATCGTAAACATCCGCATCCAGCGACCCAGAATACGCATCTGGTTCACAGCATTGAAGGACTGTGAACCGCCGCAGACCTGCATTACCGCAAGTGTTTTGCCCTGCGAAGGACGAACCGCGCCTTCACTTAAGGGTATCCAGTCAATCTGCGCCTTCATAACTGCGCTCATAGCACCGTGCCGTTCCGGAGAACACCACACCATCCCGTCACACCATCTGACCAGACCGCGCAGCTCGGTGACTTTAGGATGCGTATCTGGCGCATCATCCGGCAGGGGTAAACCTGAGGGGTTAAAGAGTTTTACCTTTGCGCCCATCGCTGTCAGCAGACGACCAGCTTCTTCCGCAGCAAAGCGGCTGTAGGAGCGCTCTCTAACTGAGCCATATAGGATCAGAATCCGCGGCGGCTCGTGCATGTGCAGGCGCTCGGCGATGTGTTGATCAAAGTATTCACTATTTAGAGCTGGAAAATGTTCCATTTTTCTACTCCGGAGATATCAGATGATTTCAAATTTAACACATATGATTTACCATATGTATATTCTAAAGGAAACGGAGTGAAAAATGCTACAACCTGTTCAGCTTTTCAAAATCCTGTCGGATGAAACCCGGCTCGCCATCGTCATGATTCTCCAGGAGTCGGGAGAACTATGCGTCTGTGATATCTGCGCAACCATTTCCGAATCGCAGCCCAAAGTCTCGCGACATATGGCTATTCTTCGCGAGGCTGGGTTGGTTCTAGATCGTCGTGAAGGCAAATGGATCCACTATCGTCTGTCACCCCACATACCGGCATGGGCAGCTGAGACAATCACAACGTCCTGGCAGTGTATGCGAGAGGATGTGCGTGAATGGCTGGATAAATCAGCCTGCACCTCCTGTTAAGAAAAGAAAACACATGTACATAATCATATATAAAGGAGTCTGAGATGCTTTTGGCAGGGAGTATATTTTTACTGACGCTGATACTAGTGATCTGGCAACCCAGAGGCTTGAGCATTGGCTGGAGTGCGAGTATCGGGGCTATGCTGGCGCTGGTAACTGGTGTCATTCATATCACTGATATTCCCATTGTCTGGAATATCGTCTGGAACGCGACAGCGGCATTTATTGCGGTCATTATCATCAGCCTGCTGCTCGATGAGGCCGGCTTCTTTGAGTGGACCGCACTGCACGTCTCCCGCTTGGGTAACGGGCGTGGTCGCCTGCTGTTTACCTGGATAGTGTTGCTCGGTGCCGCTGTCGCTGCTTTGTTCGCCAATGACGGCGCCGCGCTGATCCTGACACCAATTGTGATTGCAATGTTGCTTGCAATGGGATTCAGCAAGAGCACAACACTAGCCTTTGTGATGGCCGCAGGATTTATAGCAGATACGGCCAGCCTACCGCTCATTGTTTCTAACTTGGTGAATATCGTCTCGGCGGACTTTTTCGATCTGGGCTTTACTCAGTATGCCTCCGTTATGATCCCCGTAGATGTTGCAGCGATTGCGGCCACGCTGGTCATGCTGCATCTCTTTTTCCGCAGGGACATTCCGGCGACGTATGACGTTTCGCTACTGAAGACTCCTGCCAGTGTGATAAAAGATCCGGCAACGTTCAGGGTGGGCTGGATTGTCCTGTTATTGCTGCTTGTAGGTTTCTTTGTTTTGGAGCCTATGGGGATCCCGGTCAGCGCGATAGCGACTACTGGCGCAGCAGTACTGTTTATAGTGGCGAAAAGAGGTCATGCCATCAACACCGGAAAAGTCCTGCGCGGTGCGCCATGGCAGATCGTTATTTTCTCGCTGGGCATGTACCTGGTGGTTTATGGGCTCCGCAATGCAGGGTTAACGGAGTATCTGTCTGGTGTATTAAACCTGCTGGCAGAAAAGGGATTATGGGCAGCAACGTTTGGCACCGGTTTCCTGACCGCGCTCCTGTCGTCGATGATGAACAATATGCCGACAGTGCTGATTGGCGCGCTGTCGATTGATGGTAGTACGGCGACTGGCGTCGTCAAAGAGGCGATGATTTATGCCAACGTGATCGGCTGCGACTTAGGCCCGAAAATCACCCCGATTGGCAGTTTGGCAACCCTGCTTTGGCTGCATGTGCTTGCCCAGAAAAATATAACGATTACCTGGGGATATTACTTCCGCACCGGCATTATCATGACTCTTCCGGTGCTGTTGGTCACTTTGGCCGCGCTGGCGTTGCGGCTCTCCATCACTTTGTAATGAGATACAGATATGAGCAACATTACCATCTATCACAACCCTGCCTGCGGTACTTCTCGCAACACGCTAGAGATGATCCGTAACAGCGGCAACGAACCAACGATAATTTATTATCTCGATACGCCACCGACCCGTGATGAGCTGATTAAACTTATTTCAGATATGGGAATTACGGTGCGTGAATTACTGCGTAAGAATATTGACCCTTATGAACATCTGGGTCTTGATGAAGAGAAATTTAGTGATGAGCAGTTGATTGATTTTATGCTTCAACATCCGATCCTGATTAATCGGCCAGTAGTCGTTACGCCGCTTGGTACTCGTCTTTGCCGCCCTTCAGAAATAGTGTTGGATATTCTACCGGAAGGTCAGAAAGGAGCGTTTACCAAAGAGGATGGCGAGAAGGTCATTGACGAGACGGGGAAGCGGGTTAAGTAATCTACCCACTTCAAAATATCGGACGCCTGTTCCGCTATGCGGGCGTCCGCTTTTCGCTCAGACCGGACCGTCAGGTTTAGTTGTCTTATATAGAGTAAAGAAAGTTTGAGCAATTAGAAAAGACGATTACTGTGATGGGGTTAACCTTAGCTATATTCAGCTTAAAATTTAAAAACACTAATTGGTTGGTTTATCTTCTCTATAAAAAACTAAGTGGAAGGATAGGATTTAAGCGTGTTAAAATTGATTGATTTATATTCAATTATTGAAAAATAGCAGTTATCAAAACTAAATTAATCATTTATATTATCAATGACTTAAAATCCTCTATTTTTATCATGAAAAAGATAAAGCATTGATGGTAATATCATAAATATCAGATGGTTATGATTAATGCATCTATATACTGCTGCGCCATATGGGCTGGACTGAAGCGGCTGACTTAATCGTTAAAGGTATGGAAGGCGCAATCGAAGCTAAGACTGTAACCTATGACTTCGAACGTCAATTAGAAGGCGCTAAATTACTGAAATGTAGCGAGTTCGGTGACGCAATCATTAAACACATGTAATTTATTACGTGGTGTAATTAGTAACGGGAGCCTAAAAACTCCCGTTTATTTTGCCTAGAAAAATTCTTCTGCAAAACTCTTCTGCAAAATAGACTACAAAATAAGCGTTATTTTATAGCTAAAACCTGCCAATTCTTTCCTCTGTCATCATGATATTTATCGGTCATCGCTTGGCTCTTATGCCCCAATAAAGTCTTAGTATCGATGCCTTGTTTTATATAACCTTTCAGATAAAGCGTGTTGAAGCTCTCCCTATTCAGTCGATAGCTGAGCGCTTGCGTTTTAATTTGTTAATTTTTGGCATAAGAAACACGTGGCAGAAATAATAAAAAAGTCATAAAGGTTCGGAAGTGGCTCGCTGAGTTTAGAGGATTACAAGGTGATAAAGCAAAGTGGAAGCGAAAGCAACTAGGGCTCCCCCGACATTCTCTCCCATAAATTTGATGGTATCATTAACGAGCTTCTAATCGCTTATGGCATTATCTATTGTAACCGTCGATATGTTGCTCATCTGTTACCTTTATATCTCTCGAAGATATCGATTAGTACCTTAGGATTACGGTGTAGACCTGTCAGCAATGATGTGTCTTTTATTCTATGACCATTAATTTGTAAAGAAATGTAATTACAAGCTTGAAATTCTAGTTAGAGACACTATATAAGAAGTGCACCAAGATAAAACATTATTCTACACTAAGTGCATAATTAATGGTGCATGAGTAGTATGTGTTTAATTTGATATATAAAATATTGAAGGAGAAATTATGTCTAACATTAGATCTTTTTCATTATTCCCAACATTATCGGATAGCTTACTTTCTAACAGATTTGACCAAATGGATCGTCTGTTTAGTCAACTTACAGGTAATAGGCCTTTAACTTCAGAACATCCGTATAATTTAAAACAAATAAATGAAACGAGTTATCAATTAACTATTAGTGTTCCAGGTTATAAGGAAGATGATTTAAGCGTATCCTTAAAAGGTGGGAAATTGTATGTTCAAGGTGAGCAATCAGCTGAATTAGTTAATGACTCAGAGAAATGGATCCATCAAGGAATCACTCAAAATAAATTTTCGCTTGAATTTAATCTCGGTAAGAATGTAAAGATTGAAAGCGCTGAGTTATCTAGTGGTTTACTCACTTTGGACATTGAATACGAAATCCCAGATGAAGAAAAACCTCGAGTTATAGCTATTGAAAATAAAGATATAAAATCATAGAGTTATAATTTATGACCCGTCAGCAATGGCGGGTTTTCTTTTTTAAGAGTCAGCTCATATCACAAGTGGAATATTTATTATTACCATCTAATTATTTTCGTTAATTTCTGGTTTTGCGCTGAATCTGACTATTTTCTATAAAGATGATGTAAGTTTTATTGAGAGAACCAAGCGCACAGTGCTTGGATATTTGAGCACCCCTAATTTAAACGATTCGTCTGCGCTATATCAGTTATCCATAAAAGATCGCTTAGGCGGTCTTTTTTATAGTTAAAATAAACATAAGATTTATCGTCACGATTGGTCAGGGTTATATGTGTAGTTATATGCAATAACCGATCTAAAGTGTTAATTATTTGCCTTAAGGTTCTGTTAAGATTTAATCGATAAACTATAAAAAATTAACAGACAAAAGGAATTATTATGAATAAGGCAATTATTGCGCTCGTATTATCAGCAGCTTCATTTGGCGTGTTAGCTAACAACCATGCAGGTGGATTTGTTTCGAATGATGGTTCTGTTGGTCCAAAAGGTGGGTTTGTTGCAACGGCTCAAGCAGTGACAACTGTCGTTCAAGCGAAAGAGCTTCCTGATGATGCATGGGTTTCACTTGAAGGTCATATTGTTAAACAGATTGGTAAAGAGCTTTACGAATTTAAAGATAGTACTGGCTCAATCGCTGTAGATATTGATGATAGACGCTGGCGTGGACAGGTTGTGACGCCTGAAACAAAAGTTCGTTTAGATGGTGAAATTGATAAAGAGTGGGCTTCATTAGAAGTTGATGTGAAGCGAGTAACTATTATCAATAAATAGTCGTAAATCTTTAATGAGCCCCATGATTGGGGCTTTTCTGTAATGAAAACTCCGCTTGCTAGCTTCTGTCTAATTCGTATGTTAGATAGCTTTATCTATTGCTCTTTCAATCGCTTTACATTCGGGACTATTTCCACTGGACTGCTCTATTTTCCCAGGTAAGTTACCTTCGGGAGTATCCATTTTTATCTCGCAAGTATCTGACTTAGTTTGGGGTTTAGTGTTTGGTGAACAAGCTGTTACTAAAGCGATAACAAAACATACTAATATAGCTTTGTTTTTATGCATACTGTCTATCCTGTTTTAAAGGGGGTATTCTGAGGCTACAAAGGTTAAGTACAAAGCGCAAAGAAATCCATGAGGTTGTGCTGTGTGGTTTTTGTTTTCTATAACAATAAGGTAACTTCAAGTGGTATGCCTGTCAAAAACTCCTTACTTTGGATTATTGGTTAATCCTTACTTTATCTACAGTGCTTATAACTTCGGTGTTTTCCCTCATTAGAATACTTCGAGATTGTTTTTATTTAATTCTACAAATGCTATGCATTGAGTAGTATTTGTAGAATTTGGTATACCAGATTAACTACCTATGACTGCTTTCATTGCTTCGTTTTGTTTCGTAATTGCATTCAGGTAAGCGGGACTCGATTTTAAATTATCATGATGGTTAATAATATTTTGAGGTATTTTGAATTCTAAATTCAAAGCCTATTGAGTTGTTTGGAAAAGGAAAATATCGGCGATAGAAAATTTATTATTCGCGATGTATATCACAATTTATCCCACTTATAATCAAGAAGATAAAAGGATTGGAAGCGAATATTGAGTTTGGCGTCAAAGAAAACTCTTGGGAAGACTACAGGTAGAAAAGGATTCCGTTTCTCGCTATTTCAAGATAACAGATATAATCAATCTCCTGTGATGTAGATATTTAATTATGATTGTTCTTTCGAAAGTGCTGCAAAGATTGCCGTTTCCATTTTTTCAGGGGTAGTATTGGGTGCAAAGCGCTTGAGCGGGGTGCCGTCACGACCAATCAAAAACTTAGTAAAATTCCACTTAATTCTCTTACCTAGCAAACCGGGCAGTTCGTTCTTAAGATAGCGAAACACTGGATGTGTAGCGGCTCCATTGACTTCTATTTTCTCGAACATCGGGAAACTCACACCATAGTTAATATAGCAGGTCCGTGCGATTTCATCAGCGTTGCCAGGTTCCTGTTTCCCAAACTGATTGCAGGGGAAACCAAGCACCACCAAACCTTGGGCGGCGTATTTCTTGTAGAGAGATTCAAGTCCACCGTATTGTGGTGTAAAACCGCAATGACTGGCTGTATTAACGACTAGAACCACCTTACCTGCGTAGTCTGCCATAGAGACAAGCTGGCCACTAAGACTTCTAGCCGTTAATTGGTAAAAGGTACTCATATTCTAGTCCTCAAATGTGTGCGATGTAGCATTGAAGATATTGATGGTACAGTTTAGTGCTTTAATTTTATTATTTACATAAATAATTATTCGCAATTGCCATCCCGAATTTTGTCATAAAGCTTAAGAAATTACAGCTTGTGATAATCATAACCTCTATGAACTTAATAAGCTCCAGCGAGAATTTGACGACCTTTCTTTCAGGAACAGGGGCAACCTTGAGCAATATTTCCCCTTCCAGTTTTATGGGTGAATAAGTTCGGCGCACTGCAGCAGCGGATTGCTGGAGGGTGGACTTATAATTTTCGTTATGCTTTTTTGATTTAAATCAAAGTTGCATGCTATTTGCAATTTATTAATTGACCATTAATTAGTCCCTAAATTACAAATGGTAATGATACTGATTATTATTATCATAAAGGTTAACTATGCGTACGGATATTAATGGAACATTTTTACTCAGCTCATTAGCGCTTTTTGTTAGTCAAGGAGCCTTCTCTGCATCAACGCCTCCACCGCGTGCCCATATTGATGCCAGTGAAACGATGGTTGTCACATCAACTCGAAGTGAAAGTAGTTTATGGAATAGCCCAGTAACAATGCAAGTCATTGATAAGCAACAGCTTGATAGTTCGACAAACATAGCGCTAGCAGATGATTTACGCGATATTCCAGGTGTTGAAATTACCGATAATGCCTTAGCGGGACGTAAACAAATTCGCATTCGTGGGGAAGCATCTTCTCGAGTATTGATCTTAATTGATGGGCAAGAAGTCACTTATCAACGGGCAGGGCAAGATTATGGTGCTGGGCTGCTTATTGATGAATCCGCATTGGAACGCATTGAAGTGGTGAAAGGCCCCTATTCAGTACTTTACGGCTCTCAAGCTATTGGTGGTATCGTTAATTTCATAACCAAAAAAGGTGGCAATAAGCCATTGGGAGGCACTGTTAAGGCGGTATATAACTCCGCAACGACAGGGTGGGAAGAGTCAGCAGCGGCATGGGGGAGCATAGGTAAGTTTGATTATCGGCTCAACGGAAGTTACTCCGATCAAGGTGACAGAGATACTCCCGAGGGGCGCCTAAAAAATACGAACCATCGCAATAATAGCCAAGGTATGTGGTTAGGTTACACCGAAGGTAAACATAAATTTGGTCTTTCCCTTGATAGATATAAATTGTCGACACAAACATGGCATGAAGACCCAAGCTATGAACACTTCAGTGTCAAAATTCCTGATTTAACTCGTGAAAAAATTGGTCTTTTTTATGATTATCAAGCGGATGGTGAATATATTAAAAATATTCATTTAGATGCTTATGAACAAACTATTGAGCGTGATTTTGAAAATAAGCTGGCGGTTGTGACACCAACAGGGAGCCCAATGATTGGCGATTTACGAGTAGCTAATCAGACTCAATCGAATGACAAACAATATACTCAAGGGATCACACTACAAACAGATATTACACTACCCGCGAATAATCAACTGGTTGTGGGAGCTCAGCTTCAGCGCGACCGTGTAAAGCAGTCTTCAAAAAGTTCAACAGAGTCCCAAAGCTCAACGCAGTTCCCTCCTGCCGTCAATTATACAAAAACCAGTGATTCACATAATCGAACAGAGCAAACAAACTGGTCGATATTCGCTCAAAATCAATATGCTTTTGCAGATGATTGGAAGTGGACATTAGGGGCGCGGCAATATTGGTTAAGTTCGGAGTTGTTAAGTGGTTTTGAAAATACAAATCACTCAACAACGGGGAACACTTATCATAACCTTAAAAGCTCAAAAACGCATGATAATCAATTTATTACATCAACAAGCTTACGGTATTCAGGGTTTGAGAATACAGAGCTGCGTATCGCATTCGCTCAAGGTTATGTATTTCCAACATTGAGCCAATTATTTATGCAAACCTCAGCGGGGGGAAGTATCAATTATGGAAATGAGGGACTAAAAGCAGAGCGTTCTAACAACTATGAAATCGGTGCGCGTTATAACGGTAATCAATGGTATATCGATAGCGCTTTATATTATTCTGAAGCGAAGGATTATATCGCTTTAGTCACATGTTCAGGGCAGTCAATATGCAGTGGAAACAGTAATTCTTCACGAACAGGATATCACTATTATGACAATATCAATCGTGCGAAAACATACGGGCTAGAAATGACCGTCGAATACCAAGGATGGGATATCACTCCTTATGCCACAGGGAATTATTTACGTCGTCAATTTGATGGTGTGAATATAAAAACTTGGGATACCGGAGAGCCTAATGTTAGTGGGCGCTTTGGAGCTAAACATCAATTGATTCTAGACCAAGTGAACTTAACCTCAGATTTATATCTTCGAGCTGCTGCAAAAGCACAGGATAAAACGGGTGAAAAGCCAACGAGCACAGCAGGCTGGGCCACTCTTAACCTTGCGTTTAATACAGAATTTGGCTCAGACGATCAGTACCAAATTAACTTATCGTTAAATAACTTAACCAATAAAAAATACCAAACTGCCCACGAATCAATCCCTGCTTCTGGTTTTAGCGCTGCAACAGGCTTTGTATGGAAATTCTAAAAATGAAAAAAATGATAGCTGCACTATTTGTACTCAGTTTTTCAATAGTGAGTGCTGCGAGTGAAAGAATTGTTGTGGCAGGAGGCTCTCTCACAGAGTTAGTTTACGCTTTAGGCGCTGGAAACCAAGTGATTGGTGTTGATGAAACAACAAGTTGGCCAGTGGAAACAGCAAAATTACCTCATATTGGTTATTGGAAACAGTTAAGTGCCGAAGGAATTTTATCTTTGCATCCAACGTTGTTTGTCACTTGGCAAGATGCAAGCCCTCAATTGGTTTTTGATCAGCTAAAACTGCAAAAAGTTAGTGTATTAACGTTACCTCGAATACCAGCTACGGTTGAACAAATGTATCTCAATATTCATACCTTATCGGAGGTGTTACATAAACCGGAACAGGGGAATGCGTTGGTTAATCAGTTACGTAGCCGATTGGATAATATTGCTCAAATAAATGAAAAGAAAGGCAAAAAAATCAATGTGCTATTTATTCTTTCCGCGGGTAGTAGTGCGCCACAAATTGCAGGGAAAGGTAGCGTTGCCGATATCATTTTGACACTGGCTGGTGCGAACAATCTTGCGCAACACACACAATACAGAAGTTATAGCGCAGAAGGTTTGATTGCGGCAAACCCTGAAGTGATCATTGTAACCAGCCAGATGGTAGAAAAGGGCCTTAACCAGCTAGAACAAGTTCCCGGACTTACCCGAACTTCTGCTTGGAAAAATAAACGCATTGTGAGTATCGATCAGGCACTCATTTTAGGTATGGGGCCTCGAATTGCGGATGCCGTTGAGATTTTACACCACAATATTTGGCCAGATGAAACCGATAGTGAGTGATAATATGAAATATGATATTGATTTATCGCCTTATTTTGCATTAGAAGGCCATCAACCATTTAAAGATAGGCATGCAACAATGCCTTGGCGAGGGGCGGTACCAATTAGTGCTGATAAACGACAAGACACATGGCAGAAATTAATCAATTCGACGTTCGAACCACGTAAGCGATTGGTATACCTACATATTCCTTTTTGTGCAACACATTGTACTTTCTGTGGTTTCTACCAAAATCGCTATGATGCCTCTGAAAGCCATATTTATACAGAGTATTTGATCCGGGAGATTGAAACGGAAGCCGACAACGTATTACACCAGTCTGCCCCGATCCATGCTGTTTATTTTGGCGGTGGAACACCCTCTGCACTTTCTGCTAATGATTTAGCGCGTATTATTAATGTGTTACGCCTTCGTTTACCATTAGCTCCTGATTGTGAAATAACCATTGAAGGGAGAGTTCTTAATTTTGATGATGCACGTATTGATGCATGCTTAGATGCAGGAGCAAATCGTTTTTCAATTGGTATTCAGTCATTTAATAGCAAAATTCGTAAAAAAATGGCCCGGACATCAAATGGTGAGGAAGCTCGGAAATTTATGGAAAAATTGTGCCATCGAGATAGAGCGGCGGTGGTTTGTGATTTGTTATTTGGTTTACCTGAGCAGACAACCGAGTTTTGGGGTGAAGACCTGAGAATTGCAAGTGAGATTGGCCTAGATGGTGTCGACCTTTATGCACTTAATTTGATCCCAAGTACGCCACTTGGTAAAGCGGTTGAAAATAATCGAGTCACAGTTCCTGATCCTGCCAAGCGTCGTGACTTGTATTTACAAGGCTGCGAATTTATGGATAAACAAGGCTGGCACTGCATCAGTAATAGCCACTGGGCGCGGACAACACGGGAGCGCAATTTATATAATTTGTTGATTAAACAAGGGGCTGATTGCTTGGCGTTTGGCTCTGGTGCCGGGGGCTCTATCAATGGATATTCATGGATGGGGGAGAGGAATCTGACCTCGTATTATGAAGCAATTAATGCGAAAAGAAAACCGCTCATGATGATGATGCAGACGACCGATCCGCAGTATCAATGGCGCCATCGCTTACAGGCTGGTATTGAAACAGCGCGAGTTGTACTTGAACAATTTACCCCTCATGCACAAATGCTGTCTCCACTCTTACAGCAGTGGTATCAGTCAGGATTAACACAAGATACTTCGACTGATTTAAGACTAACGAATGAAGGCCGTTTTTGGGCAAGTAATATTCTTCAATCACTTCAAGAGATTATCGTGAATCTTAATTCTATCCAATTCACGCAAGAAAAAATATCGTAAAGGAACATTTAATGAGTAATGTAGCGTTAGCTGATTTTTTGAAAACAGAGCCCGATGGAACATTAGAAACTATTGCAAAACAATATGATACCACCTTATTGGATGTAGTAAGACATTTGCCCGATATGGCTTTGACGATAGGAAAACATTTTGACTTGATTTGGGATGCTGTCCACACATGGGGTAATGTCACCACGCTAGTTCATACTCAGGATGTTATTCTAGAATTTTCAGGTGAGTTGCCTTCAGGTTTTCATCGCCATGGTTATTTTAATTTACGTGGCAAAAAAGGCATGGCAGGGCATATCAAAGCTGAAAATTGTACATATATTGCACTAATTGAACGAAAGTTTATGGGAATGGATACCGCCTCGATTTTATTTTTTAATCAATCAGGAGATGCCATGTTTAAAATTTTCTTAGGGCGTGATGAACACCGTCAATTATTACAGGAACAACTTGAAGCTTTTCGTTTATTAGTTAAGCAACTTAAAGAGAATAATTAATGGCAAGATGGTTAGTTTTTAGCACTGGTGGGCAGGGTGTTGGCAATATTATTGGCTCAGCTTTGGGGAGATGAACCTGTATCTAAATGGTTATTTTTGAATAAACCGACATCAGTACTCGATATTCACCACCAACAACATCTTTTTCGTTTGTTACGGCATCTAGTCAATACACGAAAAATAAATGTGTGTTGTGTATTACGCGATTTAAACCTTACGGCTCGCTTTGCTGATCACATTATTTTAATGCATCAAGGGCAAATTATTGCGGAGTACCTTTCATTATATTAAATCTTTAGTCCTCTATATGACAAGGAATGGTCTTTTTACTGGAACTACCCAAATTATTGGGTAGCTCAATTTTTTAATGGGGATATTAAGTATTCAAACAGTATCTATTTAGTTGGTTTTCCTTGCCAATATCCGGCGAGTAAAGAGCCCGATAAGTTATGCCAAACAGAAAACAATGCGCCTGGAAGAGCAGCCATAGCACCAAAGTATTGCGCTCCTAAAGTTGCTGCTAACCCTGAGTTTTGCATGCCAACTTCAATTGCCAAAGTTCGGCAAGTTGACTCATCAAAACCAAATAAACGCCCGCCCCAATAGCCACCAATTAAACCGATTCCATTATGTAATACAACAGCAATAGCGACCATAAATCCAACAGAAGCAATATGGCTTTGGCTACCTGCAACGACAGCACTGATTATTGCTAATATACAAATCATTGATAAAGAAGGTAAAAATGGTTCAATTTTTTTCACTATTTCACTGAAAAGATGATGAATGACTAACCCTGCAATGATAGGGATAATTACGATTTGTAAGATAGACAGCAACATACCCATGACATTTACACTAATTGATGTATCTGCATATAACAGAGTCAATAAAGGTGTTGCAAATACGCCAACCAAGGTAGATACCGATGAAATCGTAACAGATAATGCCACATCCCCGCGCGCTAAATAGATCATCACGTTTGAAGCCGTTCCACTCGCCACGCTACCCACTAATATCATTCCAACGGCAAGATCAGCTGGCATATCAAAAGCTTTAGCCAAAAGCCAAGCTGCTAGGGGCATAATCAAGTAATGAATAAAGGTACAAATAATCACTGGGGCGGGTCTTGTCACGACGCGTTTAAAATCGCTAATTCTAAGTGTTACTCCCATAGTAAACATAATTAGCATCAGTAAGTAGCTAATAAACGGGGAGATCCCTGTAAATGAGTTTGGTGTATAATAAGCAAATATGGATAAGAGTAGAGCCCATAATGGGAATAATCGAGTGACTTTAGACAACATTAAGACATTCCTTTTTATCTATTTTAAGTGGTTAGGTTTTCCAATAAGAACGAGTCGATATCATGGAGAGGATTGATTTGAGTTTAATGTATCAATTCTCTATTCGAGATATAGCCTTCTGATAAAGAGCGTCGCTCATAGAATAAAGTTGGCGTTTTTTCTCCACAATCAGAACCGGACTTATTTAGCGCATTTTTAAAGTTTGTTGTTATTATATTTGTAGTTATTTGTTCACCACGATTTGCTTGAAAATTCGTGTGGATATAATGAATCAGATACGGACTAACAACCTAGTAAACTTATCAGGATAGAAGCAAACACGCTATGAGGAAATTGAATGCATATATTCTCAGCATCTACTTTTGTAATCTTCAGCCTACGCTATTTAAACACCATTGCGACAGCGCCAACGATGCCTAAAAGGATATCAGCACCAGCAAAGGCATAGATATTTTTAACTTCTTCACTGCGAGTATCGGCAAAACGTTCAAGTGTTTTCTTGCTTGAAGGGGCTTCAACCTCTTCAAATTGCTGTATATAGCCAGCAGCTTTTGTATTTCTTGTTCGCTTGATTTAGGTTTTTTCCGACTTGATAAAAAAGCAGTAATTATTCATGTTACGCCCTACAGGGTATTTGGTTAACT
This sequence comes from Providencia rettgeri, assembly GCA_900455085.1. Classification (NCBI taxonomy): domain Bacteria; kingdom Pseudomonadati; phylum Pseudomonadota; class Gammaproteobacteria; order Enterobacterales; family Morganellaceae; genus Providencia; species Providencia rettgeri. Next base: position 2,062,093 of record UGTZ01000001.1, read on the forward strand.
TACTAATCTTGCGTAAAGAAAAATGTTCAAACTTAGTGATTATAATCATAATTAGCACTGAATAATAATCATTGTCAATTCAATAAATTGTTAATAAACCCTAAGGGTAGTGCATTACATAGTCTTGGTATTATGAGATGAAAAACGAGAGCTTAAAACTCCCGTTTGTGCATTTAGAAAAATTCTTCGGTCATAACATAGGTTTTTGCCCAACTCGATGGCTTAGTTTCAAGTTTAAGCATGTAGACAAATCAGGGGGAAAAGGTTAAAAGGCTAGCAGCAGCCAAGCCTTTTAACACAGGTGGTAATATCTAGTTTTTCATATATACATTTAAGAATACATTTATATTTATATTAAAAATTTTAGATATGGTTATTAAATGATCTGCATAAATTGAGGTGCCTCCATGCTCATACTCTATATAATGACTTTCTGTAATATCCAAATTAATTGCCATTTCATGAGTTGATATTTTATTTTTCACTCTTATAATTTTTATATATTCACCAAGGTTCTTATTCCTTTGTGTGATTTCTTTCTTTATTATTTCTTTTTCTAGCATATTGGTGTTGGTGCAGTATTTTTGTTGATAATGAATGTTATTATAAATAAAGATATTGTTTTCTGTTGGGTAATGAATTTGAATATAAATTTAAACCCAAATCAATAATTTCACCTTCGCTCTCCAATTCTTTTAATAAAGAAACGAAGAAGGATTCTACGCTAATGTTTAATTGTATTAAAAACATTAAAATTAGACTGAATGATATAGTATTAACACCATTTTCGTAGCGTGAAACCTGTTGTTGACTGACATGAAGTAATTTGCTTATATCTTCTCCTGTCAGATCATTTTCGATACGTTTCTGCCTTAAATAATTTCCAATTAAGATGTTTACTTTGCTATTTAAAATAGCACGATCCATATTAACCCCTATAGTGAGTAAGAATTTTCTGAGATAAAAATTAATCAAATAATAATATTAAGTACAATCGTTTAAAACGCTTAATGATATATTTTTCATAGGCGTAATCGATTGAAAGAGAAAAGTCAATCGTTTGATTATAATTTTCAGCTTGTAACAACATATTGATAAATAGCAATTAAATCAGTTTTTGCTATTTTTCCAATATTGCGAGATAAATGAATTGACAATTGCATTTACTCGCATAAAGAGTATTTGCGATTTCATTTTTATATGATACATTGAATATTAATTTTAATGATTAAATTATGCTTATTGTTTAGTATTTTATTTATTCTATTTTTTTATTCTATATTTCTATTTAATTTATACATATATAAATATCCTTATTTACAATGCTGTATCATATTAGTAATAAAATATTACCAATTGAAATGTTTTGTTACAAATTAATTGATTGGATAATAATAAATCAGTCCAGGGAATTTTATTATGTACTGATTTTACTATGAGTAATAACGGATCTATATTAAATCTAGTCGTGATTATTTAGAGTATCGGCAGTGGTTTTATATACTTGAGTAAATTAATTGTGAAGGGTGAAATTTTCATGTCTCGTTTCAATATGGAACCATGCGTTTATTATTTATTTACTGCTGAAAAATAAAACAGTATAGCTATTCATATTTCCAAAGGTAAAGATTGTTTTTAGTATTTATTGTTATATTATTTAAATAATCATTATCTATGTTAATTAAATTGGTGTGTATTTAACTAAATGTAAAAATAGCACTCTCAAATATTAATTTTCTTATAAAACAATGGATAAATATATATTCGAGATTGATTAAATACACATAATTGATGTTTTATCAGTTGTAATTTTTGTATCAGATTTTATTTGCCATGATAGATACAATATCGAATGATAATAGCGAGTTTTAACAGAAAAGGGGTCATGTAAGCGCAAAACAGATATGGTTTTCTTCAAAGGACTTAAGCAAATCACACGCTAAATGAGGGTTATGATTGCCCTAAACGTATATTAGGAATACATTACAAGTAATTAATTTCAGGAGTGGTAACTTGTTGTGTACACCAAAATTTTGCGAGTTCTATGTGTTTTATTGTTGATATTATTAGCCTTTATCATAGGTGTTTCAATAAACTTTAGTAAAAAACCAACCCTTATTGATGGCGCTAAACAAACAGTAGTGGATTTTATGCACCAACCGAAAGCTGCTGATATGAGGAATGTTAAATTCTATTCACATGGTTCAATGATGGGTCATAAGGTTGTTGGGGATGTATGTGGTGAAGTGTTTACATTTAAAGATGATTTACCATATAAGTATAAACGGTTTATTGTTGAAGTTGCTGCTAATCATGAAGGCCAGTGCGTGTTTTCTATTCCTTTATTTGATTTCGAGGGGGAAATGATCCCTGAGCCGGATTTTCAGAAGATTTGGGATAATCGATGTCAGTAATTAAGCACATTATTCACTACAATGGTGTTGTGGTTGCTTGGGAGCATTAAAGTGATTTCTATTTAGTAACTATTCTTTGTTAATTTATCGTTTGAAAAATAAATATCGGTGCGATAGTTCCTCTAGAAGATTCACTGCTGATATTCATGTTGCCATAAGAATTATAGTAAAAGAAAGCTCCTTTGAGCATAACCGCATTAATAAAGATATTGTTACAGAGTGAGCGAGAAGGCGTATAATTCTGTAGGTAAGTAATTTTATTTAATCATCATTGATGAGATGGAATGATAAAATGAACAGAAGTGAATTGATTGATTATATTCAGTATAATTATGGCGTGGAGCCTGAAAGTCCATGGATGAAGTATCCTGAATATATTGTTTTTAGGCGAAAAAATAACGCAAAATGGTTTTGCAATTATTATGTGTATTTCATCTAAAAAATTAGAAATAAATAAAAATGAGGAGGTAATTAATATTATCAACCTTAAAGCGCCTCCTGAACTCATTGGTTCATTGCGGTTAAAAGATGATATTTATCCAGCGTATCACATGAATAAAGAGCATTGGATTACAATAAAGTTGCCCGGGCGCCTTACTGATGATGAACTTAAGGAGTTAATAGAAGATAGTTATAGATTAACAGCATAGCATTATATTGCTAGACTATCCCATCCGTGGGAAAAGTTTCCATACTAATTAGTTAAGCTTTCTTGCGATGATAAACAATCGAGGAAATGGCATTAAAACATGACCATTGTCTTGTGTTGGGTAAGCTTCTGTTAATAATTCATGGTAACGAGCGAGAAATTGTTTGGTTTGTTTTTTACCTAGGTTTTTCAAGGTAAGGTCTTAATCCTGTTGCGCTTAACCAATCAATGATTGAATCAATCGATGGCATGACGTGATAATAAGTTGTTTGCCATATATCAACAGAACAATGGGTTGTTGAAAGCAAATCATAATATTCAGCTATTGATAAAAGTGCTGTTCTATTGACAGCAGAAATAGTTTGCTCATTGGCCACCTTGCGCATTAAAGCATGTGTGGGTTCATTCCAATTGTTTGGCATCTGAATGGCTAAAATACCGTTACTTTTTAATTGGTTAACTAGATGAGGAAATAATAGGTTGTGATCAGGTAACCATTGTAGCGAAGCATTAGCAAATATAAGGTCCTGTTTGATTTCAGGAACCCAGGTTTCAATGTTTGCATTTATAAACTGGCAGTCAGGAAGGTTCTTTTTCGCTTCAACTAGCATGGCCGGAGAGTTATCGACCCCAATTATTCTTGCTAATGGGTACATTTCACGAAGTATTTGAGTTGAATTACCTGGACCACAACCTAAATCGGTTAAATTACATGCGTTATCGGCATGAATATGGCTGATTAAGTCATATGATGGGCGAGTTCTTTCCTGTTTAAATTGCAGATACAAATCAGGGTTCCAATCTTGCATGTGCTAGCCTCATTGTTTTATTGAATAATTAAATCATAATTTATGGCCTAACATATTGTGTTTCTAGTTAAATATGTATTAATCGAGTTCCCATCATGGTGGCTTGGCCGCCAACTTTCACTTGAGTAATCTTTTTCGCTTGTGAGTGAATATTTACTTGAATCGATGAGGTGCATCCCATGGCACGACCTTGCTCAAATAGAAATTGAGTTTCATTTGGTAAGACATAATTGACCAAATAGCAGCCAAGCGCTCCGCTAGCGCTGCCTGTTGCCGATTCCTCATTTATTCCATAGAGCGGTGCGAAATTTCGACAATGCGCTGTGATAGGAAGAGTGTTACTTAACTCAAATACATGGAAGCCGATCGTATTGAATTCACGGCTTAGTTTCGCTATTGTTTCATAGTTAGGCTGTAGTAAATCTAAATAACCTGTTTTTACGGGAATAATAATGTCGGGTAACCCAGTTGAAATTATCATGATAGGTAAGCTTGTTTCAGTGATAATGTCACTCGTTATGCCAAGGGCTGCTGCAACTTCATTGATATTAGGTCCATCTCGCAGGGTGGGTAGCGCTTGCTCCATAACGATATTGTTCGGGCTAACAGACACACTTAGAATACCGGCCTTGGTTTTTTGGGTGTAACACCCAGAGGAAATCAGCTTAAGTGACGCTAAAGTGAAAAACACCGCTAATGTGGCATGACCACAAAAATCGACTTCACCTTCAGCGGTGTAGAAATCTACTTCAAAATCAGTTTCTTCGCCAGTATAGACAAATGCTGTTTCTGAAAAACCGACTTGTTGCGCAATAGCTGTTTTTTGTGAGGTGCTAAGTGCTGGCGGGTTGAGAACAACACCAGCAGGGTTACCACCAGTATTATTTTGTGTGAAAGAATTCACAAGGTATACCTGAATCTCTTGCTCAATTTCGCCGGTATTTTTAATTTGCATTTATTTTCCCGAGTTCTAAATAGATATCTTAAATTTTCGAGTGTACCTTACTCATTGGCTTAAATTTCATGAGAGGTAGAAACGCTATATTAACATTAACGCATTGTGTAATAGAGTCATTATGATGCTGTCTTTTATTGATAACTTAATGAACCCATAAATAAAGTATTAATAACTTGCTTAAGCTAACATAGTGATGATGCTTAACTCAAAATGACATGGAATTTAGTTGAAGTCGGTTGTAAATTTGATATAAGGTGGATGATATTATTCTTGATTTAGGTGAAAATGACTAGATTATGTGCTGATAAAACTAACGCAGGAGAAATAACTTATGTTTCCAGAGTATCGCGATTTAATTTCTCAACTTCGCCAATCAAACCCACATTTTCGTGCTCTTTTTGAAAAACATAATCAGTTAGACCATGAAATTGCAAGATTGGAACATTCAGACCGAAGAGGGTATGGCGATGAGGTGGTTGAGTTAAAAAAACAGAAACTACGATTAAAAGAAGAAATATATAAAGTGCTTAAAAATCCTGATGAAGAGTAAAAATTTTATTTATATGGCAATAAATTTTATTATTGCCTAGAAGTAATCGTAAAATTTAACCATTAGAACAATGTTCAAAGTTATGTTTAAGTTGTTTAATGGCATACTTTTCTATATCTCTTAAGCTCATATTCATGGTGTCTAAACCTTTTATATCCATTTTAAGTGTATAAACAGAACTATCATCACCGAGTAAAGTTATATGTAACCCTATAACTTTTGTGTTTTCTTCTAATATATTTACTTGAGTTAGATTAAATCGCATAAAAATACCTTTTATAAAAGTTATAATTATTAATTAACCTACTCTAGTTGCATGTTTATTTCTTTTACAAATAGTTAAAGATTGTAACTGACATTCATCTTAATATTGTCATAATAGAAATAAAAATCCCTCAATACTTATTAATTAAGTCTGAGGGATTGTTGTTTATTTAAAGTTTATTCTTTATAAATAGATACATGGGGGATACCGTCATCACCTATAGTTCCACGGTACATACCTTCTGAATTAAATTCCATTGCGTAATTGCCAGATTTATCCAATACAATTACACCGCCACTGCCTCCGATAGCTTTAACGTCATCGAGTGCATTACGAGATGCATCAGAAAGGCTGGCTTTATTATATTTTACCTGTGCTGCAATATTATGAGCCGTTGCTGTACGAATAAACATTTCTCCAGAGCCTGTTGCGGAAACAGCTACGGTATTATTATCTGCATAATTTCCTGCACCAATAATAGGGGAGTCGCCAACGCGACCATACCGTTTGTTTGTCATACCCCCTGTTGATGTACCAGCTGCAAGATTACCTTGTTTGTCTAAAGCAACAGCTCCAACAGTGCCATATTTATAATCGTATAACATAGGGTCTACAAATAGTGCAGCTGTTTTCCCATCATGATCTAATACGATTTTTTCTTTTTCTTTCGCTTTTTGCAATTGTTCCCAGCGAAAATCAGTACGGAAATAAGATGGATCAACAATTTCAATGCCTTGCTCTGCAGCAAATTGCTCAGCACCTTTAGAAACCATCATCACGTGAGGGCTTTTTGTCATAACAGCATAGGCGGCATTGATTGGGTTTTTGATATTGGTAACACCAGCAACGGCGCCTGCTTTCAGGTTACTACCATCCATAATTGAGGCATCCATTTCATTTTTTCCATCGTGAGTGAATACCGCACCTTTGCCTGCATTAAATAAAGGCGAATCTTCCATTACATTAATGGAAGCTTGTACTGCATCAAGGCTAGAACCTCCTTTATTCAATACGTTATAACCTGCTTTTAGCGCTTCATTTAGTTTATCTTGGTATGCTTTTTCTTGTTCAGGCGTGATTGTGTTTTTCGTAATAGTACCTGCACCACCGTGGATAACTAGCCGGATCGGCATTTCAGTAGCGGCAATTGCTTGCAAAGAAAAAGAAGCAGTAAGTATGCATCCTAACAAAAGTAACTTCATGATTAACCTCTTTAGGTGGTTAGCTAAGATATTTTCACAATGCTTAAAAAGTATGGGATTGGAGTATGATGTTAGCAATTAGGAGAGTCGTAAAATGAGGAAAAAGTCACAGGTTATCAATAATGGTTTTTTTGGGGAATGAAATTATTTAATAAAAAAAGCCCCTGCATGCAGGGGTATCTAATGGAAATGTATATTTATAGTTATTGTTATAAGGTGTCTATTGCTTAGATAGACCATTAGATAATACCAGTGATTAGTGCTTAATCCAAATCAGAGTAATCATAAAAATGGTAAATTAAGTGGTATTTTGTAGATTAAATTACGGACAAATAAGAAATTATTGAAATATAGTATAAGAATAAAATTAAAAAGATAATAAATTGGTTTTTGACTTGAAATACAAAATAATACTCCCATAACAATTATGAAAGCTGTTTTTATAATAAGGGATAAAATATGACTAACGCGCAGTGGGTAACACAAGCATTAAATGTGGTATTGGGCGAGGATATAGGTTCGTTGTCTGTGGCTAAGCAATATTTTTCAGATAAATATATCCAAGTTGTTGATGGAAAACAAATTAATTTTAATGAGTTTATTGCCCATTTGCAGGTATTGAAAGAAGCCACTGAATCAATCGTTATTACTATAAAATCGATCGCAGAAGGGGATGGCTGTGTTCATACTCAGCATCTGGCAAAAGCGACTAAAAAAGATGGTTCAATAAGTGAATTTGAGGTATTTGCTTGTTTTCAAATAGAAGATGGGAAAATTATCGGTCATGTATTCAATCCGGTGATTAACCTGTAATATAGGGTAATTTATCGGAGAATATTCATGGCTAAAGTCGATGTAAGGTGCCCATTTTGTCAACAAACTCCCTCAGTGAAAAAACATGGCCTAGGGAGCACTGGTCATCAACGTTATCGCTGCCAAAATTGCTGCCGAAGCTTCCAACTCGATTATAAATATCGTGCTTGCCAACCCGGAACTAAAGATAAAATTATCGACCTCACGATGAATAATGCCGGTATTCGTGATACTGCTAGGGCCCTTCATATCAGCATTAATGCGGTTGTTCGTACTTTAAAAAACTCTCGCCGAAGCAGGTAACTTCTTTACCTCTTGATAATTTGCAGATTGAACTCCTTTGCGAAGTTGATGAACAGTGGTCTTTTGTGGCTAATAAGAAACAACAACGCTGGCTTTGGTATGCCTGGGAACCTCGCCTAAAACGGATTATTGCTCATACATTTGGTCGTCGAAACAAGAGAACTCTTCGTCAGTTACTGGCTTTACTGTCTAGGTTTAATGTGGCTTTTTGGTGCACGGATAAGTTCAGTGCTTATGAGATATTGCCTAAACAAAAACACGTAGCAAGTAAGTTTTATACCCAACGAATAGAAAGAGAGAATTTGAATTTAAGAAATCGCTTAAAGCGTCTTAACCGTAAGACGTTAGGTTACTCGAAGTCGCCTGAAATGCATGATAAAATCATCGGCACATTCATCGAGCGGGAGCATTACCTATTGTGATGATCTCTATATTGAATACACGACCAAATTATCCGTTGCGAAGAAATGACAAGAATGATTAAAGGCAGTAATACGGATGAAGATTTGGGTTCAAGAACCTAAATTTTGATTGTTTTTGTAAGGGCTTAATATTACTGGTGTAGGTAAAACCTAATGTAACACTAGGTTTTACCTTATTCTATTTTTGTTAACTGGTTTTATATTAACTTGAGTAAGTTAACTGCAACCCTGTGCCAACTTCTTGTACGGGCGCAAATTTCGCTAAATGTATTTTGGCGTTAAGATCGGTACAGTGACATGGGTGTATAAATTTTAAATCTTGCTGGCGAAAGTAATTACCTGTTTGTTCTAAAACTTCTTCTGAGGCTTGCTGCAAATGAAACCCGCCTATCACAGTCACAATGTTATTGATGCCAGTTACATGCTTTGCATATTCAGTAATATTGCAAATTCCAGAATGAGAGCAACCCGTTATCACAATTAGGCCTTCCGATGTTTTAATGGCAAGTGCAGAGTCATCAAAGACATAGTCGTCAACGATATTATGGTTGAAGTCGAGGGTAGTACCAATGGGTTCTTTTCCTTCAAAGCTATTGGCTCTAGGAATTTGGCCTAAAAATATAATATTTTCAGAAAGATAATATGGCTTAGTCGTTTCAATACAATGAAAATAAGAAGCTAAAAACTCTTTAGGTGTATTCGCCCCGATGACTTTAGATTGAAATTTTTTTGGAATTAAGGCATCTGGATGGTATATCAGGTGCTTAGCTTCTTGTATTTCAATGTTACGGCGGTCAAAATGTTGAATTAAGTGACCTAAGCCCCATGTGTGATCATTGTGGCCGTGAGAAAGAACCAGATCAGTGATATCAGCAAGGTCAATATTTAAGATATGTGCATTATCAATAAATATATCTGAATAGCCTGTATCGAATAATATTTTTTTATTATCAGCTTCGATATAGTAGCAAACACCGGGTTCACCGCAAAAATAACTATCAATCAGGGTATTATTATCTACAAGAACAGTAATTTTTATTGTCATCATGAACTCATGTTTAATAGAAGTAATCGTAATCAGTTATATCAGATAAACTGTAAAAAGTTATTAAATGGCGATAAAACATAGTAACAAAAATTGGAGGAATGAGAGGGACATGAGAAAATTATCGGAGGCGACCATCGAAAGCCAACCTCCTAAATAAACTGCATACAAAATAATACATGATTAGACAAATTGTTTTACTTTTTTCACTTCGTGGTGAATATCACTGTCAACTTCATGGTCAGTTTTCGGTTCAGTGTGAAAAATAGAAATAATATCTTCTAATAAATCTGATTGAGATTCTAACGCTTTTAAGGATGATTGCAATTCGCGAGTCATTGCTGCATTCGCTTGTGTGGTATTATCTAACTCATTAATTGCTAGGTGTATTTGGCTTACCCCATGGGTTTGCTCATTCGAAGCAAGGGCAACACTTTGGATCATTTCATTGATATTAGATGTGTCTTGTGCAATTGAAAACGATATTATCATTTGCATCCGCAGCTAATTGGAAACAGTGATTAATTTTATCGTTTGAATTATTAATTAATAGCTTAATTTCTTTGGATGCCTGAGTACAACTAATTGATAATTCGCGTACTTCATTTGCGACAACCGCAAAGCCTTTGCCATGTTCACCCACTCTGGCAGCTTCTACAGCGGCATTCAATGCTAATAAATTAGTTTGAAAAAGCAATGTTATCGATGGTGGAGGTGATTTTACTGATTTCTTTGGAAAATCGACAATATCATCCATGTTTTCTACAACATCAGAAATAAGTTCATTACTTTTATCAATCGTTACACTCGTCTCGGACATCAATTGACACGATTGGTTAGTGTGGGCCGTATTTAATTTAAAAGAGGAATCGAGCTCTTCGACACTGGCTGCTGTTTCAACAATGGCTGCGGCCTGTTGATCTGCTCGAATAGAAAGGTCGTGATTCATTTGAGTGATGTCACCAAGTTCAACTTTTATATGGTGAGTGTTGTCATAAATATTTTTGACGATATCAATCAATTTACTTTGCATATTAGACACATGCTGTTTAAGTAACTTGATCTCATATAACCCTTTATTATCAAAGCTGTGATATAAAACGCCTTGGCTAACTTTTTCAATACCATCAATAACTTGGTTTAGTGGGCGAATAAAGAAAAGTTGTAGAATAAATCGAATAAATAGAGCTAAGAGGATAACTATTGAGATAGTAATGATTAAACCAATCAAACTTTGTTTATACAGTTGCTCACTTGCAAGAGCAATATCATGATAACTACTATTTAATTGTTGATGATAACTTACGTAGTTTTTCTCAAATGTATCCTGAAATCCTTGAGTCGGCTGGTTTAAAAAGTCATATGTTTTTCCTTGAACTAGAAAGACTGAAAGTTCATTCAATGCAGCATATAACGCTTTATATGATTTTTCTAACTCAGCAAATTTATCGCTGTTTTTGTAGAGTGAGGTGGCAGTGAATGCATCCCAATAATTACCTGTTTCTGCCATTTTTTTATGATAAAACTCGATAAGGCTATCTATGTCAGTATTTGAAGTTTTCATCTTATTGATAATCAACAAATGGCGAGAGCTAGCACGATTTAAAGTATTTCGTGCCTGTAATAAAGACTGCCATGTATTATTCAACTGTGTTTGTTCGTTATAGATAGTATCGAGCTTGTTTAATGTTTCTTGATATTGTTTTAAAGAACTAAAGAAAAACCAACAGGTTGAAAGAAGAAGGGCGATAAGCAGGCCTGAAATAAACCAGACTAGGGTTGTTGTCTTAAAACCAGAAAAAGAGAATTTAGCCGAACTAAAATTAATTTTTTTTAAATTACCAGACATCATTGATTATTTCCTTTCATACCATCGAGTAGTATGTTTGTACGCATACTAAGAACGACTTCTAAACATAACGTTATTAACCATGAGCAAATCGAAGCTGTCCGATAGCTAAAAAGTTATATGTAGTCACGCGAAAGCATCAGGCGTAGGGACTAAGTAAATGTATCGGCACTAATTCTGGATACTTTATATTCAACAATTTGACTTAGCTCATAAAATTGAAAGGGATTAGGCAACTTTTACTGATAACGAGGGAATAAGAGGAAATAATTGTTGTAGATTGCTACCTACAAGAGAGTTAATTTACGAGTGATTTGTGATAATAATAGTCAACGTTTAAAATTTGAGTCTAGAGTGCGGTATGCTTTCTTTATTCTTTAAATGCCTTTTAGGTGCTTTAGCCGTATTGATTATTGCACTATTTTCACGTAGTAAAATTTACTATATTGCAGGTTTAGTTCCGTTATTTCCTACATTTGCATTAATTGCTCATGTTATCGTCGTTCAAGAACAAGGAACAGAAGCTCTCAGAAAAACTGCACTGTTTGGGCTCTGGTCTCTCATTCCTTATGCAATGTATTTACTAACGGTATATTTATTAGCAACGAAAATGACCGCTTGGGGAAGTTTAAGTATGGCAACCGCTATTTGGATAATAACAGCGGCAATATTAGTTTATATATGGCAACTCACTCAATAAATAACATAGAGTAAAATAATTAGCTATAAAACATCATAAAACTAAACTCTCTCGATATGCTGACGGCTTAAACATGGTTGGCTATAGTCGTAAAAATTTAAGTATTAACTATAATGATAAGCAATGTTTTCTATTGAGCTGTACCATTAAAATGTTATTAAGAACCCTGGTATTACTGTTAGTTACTGGCTGTGCGTATATTGCAGGAATTATGACTGAAGTTAAACTTGATGCTGAGTTAGATACCGAAAGCCGAGTGAAAAGTTCTGTCGAAGATTTTCTTGCTTACCCTTCGGCTGCAAATTATAAAAATGTTCAATATTATGTATTGACGAAAAATGAAGAAGGGGATGAAACGGGCTATTATTGCGGTGAAGTCTTTGGTTTTGAAAATGAGTTACCCCATGGCTATAAAAGATTTATCGTTAGGCTTCATAAAAATAGAGCTGGAAAAGTAATGATATCCATTCCTTTTGTAGAAAAAACAGATGATATTATTCCCGCAGAACAATTTGAAGCTGTGTGGGATAGATATTGTAAAAGAAGCTAAATTAATGATAGCTCGTTGAGTTGCTAGCAAAACGAGCGTCACTAATATTAATTTGATTTAACTGCCATCGTCGCTAGGAATGTGGGTAGATAATTATCAACGACAAAGCGTGGATTAGGTTGCCAGTCCTCTTTAAAGCCTGTGATATGAAAACCTACCTTTATTTGCCCACCAATGAGATCTGTCAGTGAATGACCAAATACAAAAGCTTCTTGCTTTGCCTGCTTTTGTGCTATTTGCTTTGCTGATAAAGTAGATAGTTCGGAGTAAGGCATAGTGTAACTTGGTTTTATTATATCTTGTTCGTCATATTGCTTATCTCGTTCCCCAATAAAAACAACAGGATTAAAAAAACTGGATAACAGCCGTCCATTTGGTTTTAAAACACGGTAGCATTCTTGCCAGACAGGGTTAACATCCGGAATATACAGATTAGAAATAGGATGAAATATAATATCAAATGTTTCATTAGCAAACATGTGTAATGATCGCATGTCACCTTGAACAATCTCTAAGGTTAAATTATCTCTTTCTGCCACCATTTTGTCTTGATCAAGCTGTTTCTGAGAAAAATCAAAAACAGTCACATTTGCTCCTGCTGCCGCGAGTACCGGAGCTTGCTGCCCCCCCGCAGAAGCTAAGCAAAGAATTTTTTTATCTTTTACATTCCCTAACCAAGTATCATCAACAGGAGTTGGTGTTAAATGAACTTGCCATTTTCCCTGTTTGGCATCATTGATAGTTTTGGAATCAACGGGGGTTGACCAAGCAAGTTGTGATTCAGCTTGTTTATCCCATGCTTTTTGATTTGCACTAATGAAATCTGTCATAAAATGACTCCTGTATACAATAATTTGTCACAGTGTAGCAAAAAATAAGCAAATTAAAATGAAAATGTACCAATTAGTACACAATTAGCTCCCTACCATTAGATGATATGTGACGCCATTAAATTCAAAGTTAGTGGCATTGCTCATGCCTATTTTTTGATGCGCCATAAGCGATCTGAGATTGTCTGCATTAATAAAGGCAATAGGCTTTCCTTGGTTGTACGAACAAATTTTATCAAAAAGTGATTTGAGAATATTTCTCCCTCGATAATCACTATCGATACAAACAGGACCATAGAACCAGTTGCCTTGTACAATTTCTGCATGCTGTTTAATGATCAAATGTGCTATAGGGGGTAGGGATGAGGAATTAGGGTCAAAGCTAAATACGACAGCGATAATTTTATTTCCATCTCGAGCTACAACTGTAGTCAGACTTCCTGCAAACATTGCATTGACTTTGGCTTGAGGGTATTCACCGAGTAATCCACCTTGTTGAGATTCAGAATTAGATTGCAATAATTGAGCAACAGCAGGACAATCTGGTTGTGTCATTAATTCATATTTAATATTCATTATTACCTCGTAATGATTGCTAAATACGTTTAAATTTATGATATGAAGCGCAGGGGTATTTATGGGAGCACATTGTCGTGTGTTAATTCTAACCTCATAATATCGGTTATTTATTGTTTGTCTATTGAATCAGTATGTTAACTAAATTTTATCCAGTATTCTTACTTATTATTTCAAATGTATTTATGATGTTTGCTTGGTACGGCCATTTAAAGTTCACAACAAAGCCGTTGTATGTTGTTATTTTCTTTAGCTGGTTAATTGCATTGGTTGAATACTGTTTTGCAGTGCCAGCTAATCGGTTAGGGCATCAGTATTACAGTGCGGCTGAATTAAAAACAATGCAAGAGGTGATAACACTCTGTGTTTTTGTTCTTTTTTCGGTATTATATTTAGGTGAAAGTTTTACCATTAACCATTTGATTGGTTTTATTCTTATTTTTGCAGGCGCCTTTTTTATCTTTAAGGGGCCATTTTAATGTAAAAAGAGCAGCTTGAACTGCTCTTTTGGGGGGGAACTTAATTTATACCCATCCTTTTTCATGAAACTGCTTTAATATCACAACAAATTGCTGCATTTCTTCGGGGGTTCCTAGTGTGAGTCTACTCCAGCCAATGGCTGGTGGGAATTCACGGCCAACCATAACATGAGCTTCAGCCATACGTTGTTGATAGGTTTTTACATCACCTTTAACTTTATGGAAAATAAAATTAGCCTGTGATGGGGCATATTCTAACCCAATCTCATTTAATGCTTTTTCTACGATTTTTCTCGAAATATTGTTAGATTTTAGGCTGTATTCAATAAATGATTTATCCTTTAGAGACGCTATTGCAGCGACTGCTCCCGCTGTATTGGTATTATCAATAGATAAAAATTCGTCTACAGCAGCAATAATTTCGGGAGTCGCAACGCCATAGCCAACTCTTAAACCTGCTAAGGCGAAAATTTTTGAGAAAGTACGTGTGACAATCAGGTTATTTTGGCCTTTTTTGACTAATTCAATAGCACTCGTAAAGTTTGGGTCTTCAGCAAATTCGGCGTAAGCTTCATCAACGATAAAAAATGAGTTGTCAGACTCTTTACTCATCCATTTTACCAACTGGCTATAAGGCGTGATCATTGCTGTCGGATTATTTGGGTTACAAATATAGACCATTGATAAACCGTCAAAATCATTAGCAGCTTTTTCCATTCCTTCTAGATCAAATGATAAATCAGTTTTTAAAGGAATTTTCGTTATCGTAATACCCAATGGCAGAGAATAAAGTTCTGCATAATTGAATGTCGGGTCAGGGGTGACTAGTTGAATTTTTTTACCGAGTTTGTTTGCTTTATTTGCCAACATAGCGACAACAGCTTGAATCGTTTCAGATGATCCATTACCCATACTAATGTGCTTATTAGATAAACTGTAGAGCTCACCAATGTTATGCTGTAATTCAGCACGGGCGTCATCCGGATAACGAAATGCATTAGGTAACGCTTTGATAATGGCCTCTTTTGCACTCGGTGACATCCCTAATGAATTTTCATTAAAATTCAGCAAGAGAGGTTGTTTTTCACTTGGTATATTTATGTTGTTTGTTTGCGCAATGGCTTGATTAAAAAGTGAGTTAAGTGCAATTCCACCTGCAACTAGTGATGTGGATTTAAGAAACGAACGGCGATCCATAGTTATTCCCTGAAATTATTATCTTTGAAAGTATTAGATTACTCAAAATAGTTCCAAAGTAAATAATTATTTACTTTTTATGATTACTTATTCATCTGGTTGGTTTCTGAACTATTGCAAATTTATCTACGGTAAATAAGAAAAGAAACATGTCATGCCAAGATAGCAAAGTAAGGGGGATCAATTATTGGGGGGTATAACCATTGAAGTCATATAAACAAAAAAGGGTAGTTTATTCTACCCTTGGTAAAAATTATTGGCCTTGTACTGGAAAGTTAGGTGTAATTTCTACAACCGCAACTTTAACCATATATTGTTTACCATTTTCTCCTTTAGGAGCATCTGCAGCAATTTTTTTTCAGTGTTTCATCTGGTTGAGTAGTTTGAATTGATGTTGAATACTGCATCATACCACGGTGACGATTTGCATGATTAGAGTGGCGGTAATTATCGCAAGGCCTATCATTATATTGCTGTTGGTTTTGGTACCCTCCGCGGTGCCATGAACCATTACCATCTCCTGGGTAAGCGAATGTTGAAAAACTAATCGCGATTAAACTTGCACTGAGAATTAATGGTTTTAATATATTCATGTTATATCTCCTTTAGATATTTATTGATTATTATTCTGCCATTGGAATTAATTAATTCAATTGAATTTACTTATCTAAATGAATAAACCATAATTCAGTCATGTTTCTTCCTTTATTTTCTCATAATGCAAATCATTTGTTAAATAAATGAATTTTACGTTAAATCGTTATTTTTTTAATTGGTTTTGTTTTGTTGGGTTTCATGGAAGAATTTAGCTAGTTTGCTAATTGATACAATTGATGCTACAGCAATATCTTTATTATAATCCTCACATAAAGCTAATAGTCTATCGATAGCATCTTCTTGTTCAATAGAACAAATATAATCGCCTAATGCATTTATCGCCGCTATTTTAACATCATTGTTGGTACCATGAGTTAGGCTAACAAGGTTTTTAACGATTTTTTCTTTCATAAAAATATATTAAATCAGTCAGGTAGTATATAGGCCAGTATAAAACTAAATAAATAAATAAAAAATGTTTTTTTTATTAATGTTAATTTAATAGATATAGATTGAATCAATAATAACAGGAAGGACATTGGTAATGTTTTCAATTTAAAAAACTAATTTTTATAAAGTAGTGTCAACTGGTTAGGACAAACGTAAATGCGTAAGGCAAAAGCTCAAATTGTTTACTCAAATTGATATAATACATTTATACTAGGTTGAGTTATCATAAAATAGAAAGGGTGATGCGTTGAAACGTATAAAAACAAAATTATTAATTGTATTGCTATTGGCTTTAGGCGTATTTGCATACCATTCTTATACCAGTATTGGTGACTCAGATGTTAAAAATGAAGCGCAAAGCATGGTGGAAAAAAAGCTAGGAAACGCATCAGCGATTGAGTTCAGTGATGTGGATATAGTACAAAAAAGTGAGTTTAAGGAAGGAGAAAGTTATCGGGTTTGCGGCTTATACCGCTTATCGACCCAAGATAGCTCGCTACCATTTGTTGCAAATGTCAGCATTAAAGAAGGGCGTTTTTCTGAGCATGGGCAATTGATTATTAGTGAAACTCCTGAATTACAATTTTCGATTGAACAGTTGTGTATTAAAAAACAAACCAATTAATAACAAAGCGCTCAAATTTTAGTTTGAGCGCTTTTTCTTTTTTTTAAAATCAAATGATTAAGATTTATTCAAAAGCAGTTCAGTTTGAATCTTACAAGCTGAAATGGAGTCATTTAATGATTTATTGAAGTCAGCTTCATTAGCAAACTTAGATTTATTGCTACGTACGGCGTCAATCGCTGATGTTAGATTTTCGCGGAGGTCTGACTCTACAGTAGCTAATTGCTTGAGGTCGACATTTTCACTTTTCAATTTAGCAATGGTTGATTGGGTTAATTCACTGCTAGTTTTGTCAGTGCTGTATGCTTCACTTAGTGCTTGACCAGTGATCTCACAATAATCTTTGGCTATTTCACTAATATTTAATGGGGCATTATCAGCCATAACAAGGGCTGGAGCCAGGCAAAAAGCCAGTAACAAACGCTTCATAGTCATACCTCTATTTTGCACACAATGAATAATAACTCTATCTGGTACTAGAAAAATACTATAGCAGATTAGGCCTAAAATGGGGGATGACAAAGAGGGTTTTAGCATGATTTCATAAAAAAGAGCCAGTATAAATACTGGCCGCTATAATTAGCAAAAGCAATGTAAATGAAAATTACGTTATATACAGTATCATATAACGGTGTGAGGTAAAGCGATTTTAACTTGTTTTGGTGAAAGTTAAGATTAAGTATGATCTTGATCAGAGTTTGAACCCATATTAGAGGCGTGTTATCGAAATATGGGAGAAATAAAAAATAACCAGCTAGAGGTCAGGTAGACTCATAGCTGGTTTTGTTCATGTAACCTAACAAGGAGATTACTGTTTTAACCAATGGCCATGTTTTAAGACATCTTCGACAAGTTCATGTAAGACAATATGTGCTTCGTTATCATCATGAAAGCCTTTAGTTTGAAAGGTTGTTGGGCCATTATCATGAGTAATCAAAAGATAGCTGCCAGGGTAGACTTCTAAAACACGTGCTTTTAGCTCAGCAATGAAGGATTCATATGATTTTTCAGGGAGCTGAGAAAGTGGGTCATCAGATAACTTGATATTAATTTCCATACGTTAACCTCTTGTCTATAAAATTTAATTAGGCTCAGTTTATTGTTAAGTGAAAGTATAAGCAACTATCTAATTGTGACGATTGTAACGTGATAGGCTTTTTGATTATAAATTAACCTCATTCATTGACTAGATATTCCAAGTAATAATTGAATTAAACAAAAAAAATATTATAAATATTTTTGTTGAGAAATAAGTTAATTAAGATTGAAGCGATGAAATGAATAACGATTTTTTATTTATTCAAGTAACTTACTGGTTAAAATAAATACTGCAAATCAATCATTTGATTTGTTTCTTGCTTAATTATAAAGGATTTTTTCTTGGTTAGGTTTTTCAAGGTGTTATATGTATTTGTTTGTGAACATCTAACTCGTTTTAATTAAAACGTAATGTAGTTAACGGTAGACGAATCGGAAATTAATTTACATTAAAGAGAAAAAAATATAATTTCTGATAATCATATTAAGATGATTTGGCTTTGGTAAGCTAAACTCCTTTTTTTGGAGTTATGTTTTAAATGTGAGGGTTGATTTTCGATTAATTCAATATTAATCGTTCTAATAAAAAAGGAGTGTAATTTGATAGAATTTATAAACTCACTAACTAATATTATTTGGGGTTCGTTACTTATTTATTTATTACTGGGGGCAGGCCTGTATTTTACGCTTCGATCAGGGTTTATTCAAATTAGGCATTTTGGCCATATGTTTAGTGTCTTAAAAAACAGTAAACAATCTGATAGCGCAGGTATTTCATCTTTTCAGGCACTATGTACAAGTTTAGCCGCTAGGGTCGGTACAGGAAACTTAACCGGGGTCGCAATTGCGCTAACAGCTGGCGGACCCGGTGCTATTTTTTGGATGTGGGTCGTTGCTATACTCGGAATGGCAACATCTTTTATTGAATGTACTTTAGCACAGTTATACAAAACCAAAGATGATAAAGGAAATTATCGCGGTGGGCCTTCATATTATATGCAAAAAGGCTTAAACCAACGCTGGATGGGGGTGTTGTTTTCAATATTTCTGATTATTGCCTTTGGTTTAGTATTTAATGCAGTACAAGCTAATTCTATTGCTCAAGCAACCGCAGTCGCCTTTGATTTCAATCCAATTTATGTTGGCATTGGCTTAGTTTTATTAAGTGGGATTATTATTTTTGGTGGATTGAAATCCATTGCGAGGGTTGCTGAATTAGTTGTTCCTGTTATGGCGTTAGCCTATTTGTTATTGGCATTTTGGGTTGTTGGGCACCATATTGAACGATTACCTGAAGTTTTTATGCTGATAATCCGAAATGCATTTGGTTTGCAAGAGGCAGCGGGTGGTGCTGTTGGTTATGGTGTTGCTCAGGCTATGACACAAGGTATTCAGCGAGGGCTATTCTCTAACGAGGCAGGGATGGGGTCAGCACCAAATGCAGCGGCATCCGCAGCGCCTTATCCACCTCATCCTGCATCTCAAGGATATGTGCAGATGCTTGGTGTTTTTATGGATACCATTGTTATTTGTAGTGCGACCGCAATTATTATTTTGTCATCTGGTGTTCTAGAAAGTGGGATGAATAACATTAATGGCATTGAGTTGACACAACTTGCGCTATCTTCTGCCGTTGGTAGCTGGGGAAGTACTTTTATTGCGATTGCTATCTTCTTTTTTGCGTTTACGTCAATCATCGCTAATTATGCATACGCTGAAAGCAATATGATTTTTCTAGAGAATAACCATACAGCGGGTTTATTTATTTTCCGTTTAGCTGCATTAGGGATGGTGATGTTTGGTGCACTTGCTGAAATGCCATTTATTTGGAAACTTGCTGATTTATCCATGGGGTTAATGGCAATAACAAATCTAATCGCGATCCTTTTATTATCGGGTATCGCTTTCAAACTCGCTAAAGATTATAACCAGCAATTGGTTGCAGGTAAAATACCGACTTTTGATATTAATCAGCACCCTGAATTAAAGAAACAGTTTGAGGAGGGGATATGGGAAAAAGAAGAAGTCGATAAGTGGGTTGAGAAAGAAACATCTCGCTAATATAAAAAACGTAAAGCATAAAATTCTTAGGTGAAAGCCTGAGAATTTTTTTATGAAATATTATCAAGGTTTAATAAGAATAAACGCTTGTTTTATAATTCTTTGAGCTATAAGGTTTTTTAAGATGGTGAAATAAATGTATTATCACAATATATATCATTTTCTAATTTAAATAGCCGAGAGAGTTATGAAATTGAATCAGTACGCCGCAACGCTGTATGGAGTTATTTCAATCTTGTTGTGGAGCACAATGGTAGGACTGATCCGCAGTGTAAGTGAAAATTTTGGGCCTGTTGGTGGTGCAGCATTAGTTTATACAGTCGGTTCCCTTGTGTTAGTACTTGCCATGGGGGTGCCTAAAATAACGAAGTATCCCAAACGCTACTTGCTTTGGGGAACGGTACTGTTTGTTAGCTATGAAATCTGTTTTGTATTAGCGTTAGGCTTAGCCAATAGCCGGCAGCAAGCTATTGAACTTGGTATGGTGAATTATTTGTGGCCAAGTTTTACTATCGCACTGGCTGTATTTTTTAACCGTCAACGTTTCACTTTATTATTAGGATTAGGTTTAGTTTTAGCATTTATGGGGTTGATCTGGGTAATTTCAGGAAATCAACCATTGTCGGTGCAAAGTATTTGGGCAAATATTCAAAGTAATCCACTGTGTTATTTTTTAGCCTTTATTGGGGCTATTGTTTGGTCGTTTTACAGCAATGTCACTAAGCGTATTTCTGGAGGTTACAATGGTATGGTACTATTCTTTATCATGACCTCTATTGGGTTATGGATATTGTATTTTTTCAGTACTCCAACACCGTTTATTATCAATAAAGAAAGCCTGTTATTATTAGTGGTGGCCTCAATTGCGACTGGCGGTGCGAATGCATTATGGACATTTGCGGTTATCAAGGGCAATGTGGCTTTTTTAGGGACACTCTCTTATTTTACCCCAGTTATATCAACTGCATTCGCGTCTATGTTATTAAGCACGGCATTAACGTTAAGTTTTTGGCAAGGTGTGTTAATGGTGACAATGGGGTCGGTGATTTGCTTTTTAGCGACGAGGCAAAAACCAATACGCGGTTAAAAGGTGCAGCGCGTCCCAGATAAGCGCTGCAACAGAAAATATACTGAAGTGAATTTTTGCGGGCTTATACATTAATAAATTTATTAATGGCGACGGCAACGCCATCTTCATCATTAGTTGTGGTCACAAATTTAACCATTTGGCGAATTGGCTCTAAAGCATTGCCCATTGCGACAGAAACACTGGCGTATTGTAGCATTTGGATATCATTATTTTGGTCACCAATACTCATGACTTTGTCAGGTGTAATACCCAGTTTTTCACAGATACATTGCAATGCCGCGCCTTTACTTGAGGTTTTATTTGATACCTCTAGGAAATACGGGCTTGTTCGGGTTAAAGCGTAATTATCGAAGACATTCTCTGGAAGATAACTGATACCAATATCTAATTTCTCTGGATGGTCAATCATCATAAATTTAGTAAATTCCAAAGAAGAGTCCATTTCATTAACGGGGCAATAGATAAGCGGAGTGTGAGTTAAATAAGCATCTGCAACTGTATAGTGACTAATATGGCGGTTTGCCGTGAACATGCTGTTATCCGCAAGAGCATGCATGTGAACCCCGACATTTCTAGCCAGTTCCTCAAAATATTGGAAGTCAGCGAAATCTAACAAATTCTCTGCCAGATGACTGCCATCATTGGCTTGGTGAATGACACTACCATTATTACTGATACAATAGTTATCTGCGGTATTTAAACCTAATTCCCGTAGGTAAGGGGAGATCCCCGAAAATGGCCTACCTGAGGCTAAAATAATATGTACACCTTTTTGTTTGGCTTGAGTGACAGCCTCTTTTACTGCGGGAGATATTTGGTGTTGGGAGTTAAGTAATGTGCCATCTAAATCAATGGCGACCAGTTTGATTGACATCCAATGCCTCCTAAAATGCGTGCTTTCTGCCAATACCTTACTCCAATTATTCAGAATGTAAATTATACAAATAGTTATAATTTTATTCACAATAGAATAATGGGTATTTGATTTGAAATTGAACAGAATACAAGGCAGGAACTCTGTTCAATAGTCGAAGCTTGAAATGACAATGTTTTATAGCATTAGCATGTGAATCAATAGATTAATGCGGCTAAAATATTCTCACTCATAATTATGAATCAAATGAAGCGGTTGCTTCACATCTAATTGAATTTGGTCATTCTGTCTAAAATCAAATGGCGTAATGCCATATTCTTTACGGAACATATAGGTAAAGTGGGATTGTGACCCAAAACCAAAATCCAGAGCGATATCGAAAATAGATTTACTGCTATTGCGCAGTAAGTTAACCGCACCAGCAAGACGGCGTTGACGGATATATTTACCCAGTGAAATCCCTGTGACTTCTTTAAAGATTTTTTGCATATGCCAAAGTGAATAGCCTGAATAAGCCGCGAGCTCTTCTAAGTGGATCACGCGCCCTAAGTGTTCTTCTATCCATTTACTCAAAGCATAAACAAGTGCTAAGTGGTTATCTTGTGGCATCTCAAATGTTTTCTAGTTTTACGGTAGCAGAAGTATACACAACTTCATTTCATGATGACAAAGGCTGCTTGTGCGGTATTTCCCATTTTTAGGGTAAAAAAAGCACAATCAGAATAAGTTACTGGCCAATAGCACCTAAAATGAGCGGAATTTTTGTAAAAAGAGGTTAATTGCATATTTTCCTCAAATTTGACGCTCTAAATTAGAGTACCATTTATTCTATAAACGCATTACGTGCAATGCCATAAATGATATCTATCATAAAATGGCAGTACCTTAATATTGTAATCATTTGAAAAATAAAATCATCATAGAAATATGAAGGAATTGTCGGTGTTTGGTCGTAAATTAATTATTGCTGTAAGTGCTGTTTTAGCGTGTCTTTTTTTCTATCTCTTAGCGATGGACAACCTGTGTGATCAGGGAGGAGAAAACTTTATTTTTGGTATTTGTCGTGTAACTGACTTGTTACCATTTTGAATTTGCTTTTTAATGCACAATCCATGATATTGAGTTGGGGTAGCTATCCCGCTGTATCATTTTGTTATGTGATGAAAAAAAATAACTAATAGCACCTGCTTTTGGGCCGTAAGATATGGTAAAAACAGCGCCAGAAGAATGTAGTGTTAATAAGAAAATTCAAATAAACTTGTGTCATTATCATTATTTTGGACGATAAAAAGCAAGTAAGAGGACGAAAGGGTAAAGTTATGGCGCAACAGCAACAGACGCTAAAGCGGGGATTAAAAAACAGGCATATCCAATTGATTGCTTTGGGAGGCGCTGTTGGTACAGGGTTATTCCTTGGAATAGCAACAACCATACAAATGGCAGGGCCATCGGTTTTACTTGGCTACGCACTGTGTGGGGTTATTGCTTTTCTTATTATGCGCCAGTTGGGAGAAATGATTGTTCAGGAACCTGTCGCGGGTTCGTTTAGTCATTTTGCATTTAAGTATTGGGGTGGCTTTGCGGGTTTTCTCTCAGGGTGGAACTACTGGGTCATGTTTATCCTTGTTGGGATGACAGAACTCACCGCCGCAGGTAAATATATGCAACATTGGTGGCCTGAGCTCCCGATATGGGTTTCTGCTGCGGTATTTTTTATTGCTGTGAATGCGGTTAACTTGGTCAATGTGCGCTCTTATGGGGAAACGGAATTCTGGTTTGCATTAATCAAAGTCATTGCAGTGGTTGCTATGATTATTTTTGGTTGCTACTTACTGCTCAGCGGTCATGGCGGCCCACAAGCGAAAGTCAGTAACTTATGGGAATATGGTGGTTTCTTTGCTAATGGCTTTAATGGGCTAATAATGGCTTTGGCAATTATTATGTTTTCATTTGGGGGATTAGAGCTTGTCGGTATTACCGCCGCAGAGGCAGAAGACCCAGATAAAAGCATTCCAAAAGCGATTAACCAAGTTGTATACCGTATCTTAATTTTTTATATTGGCTCGTTAGCGGTATTACTCGCATTATATCCTTGGGTTGACCTTGATGGCAAAACAAGCCCATTTGTATTAATTTTCCATGAATTAGGGGACTTACTGGTTGCTAATTCATTGAACGTTGTCATTCTAATCGCTGCGTTGTCGGTGTATAACAGTGGGGCTTACGCGACAAGCCGTATGTTATATGGCTTGGCACAACAAAGTAACGCACCTAAATTTCTTGCGAAAGTGAATAAAGGTGGCGTTCCCGTCATGGCTTTATTGGTTTCAGGTATTGCGACTTCTGGCGGGATTTTAATTAACTTTGTGATGGAAGGTAAAGCTTTCGAATTGTTAATGTCATTGGTCGTGACAACGTTAGTTCTAAACTGGATTATGATTTGTGTTTCAAATTTGAAGTTCAGAGCAGCAATGAACAAACAAGGTGTTGAAACGAAATTTAAAAGCATTTGGTATCCATTTGGGAACTATCTGTGCTTAGCATTTTTACTGCTGATTTTAGGGATCATCCTAACAATGGACGGTTTGCGCATTTCAGTATTAATTATGCCATTATGGATAGCAGTTCTATGGGTTGGATACCAATTCTCAGGGGCTAAAAAACAAGACCTAGCCAAAAGCCAACAATTAAGTTAGATTTGGTTTTTTCTTATAATAAAAAGACCGGTGGGAATACCCGACCGGTCTTTTTATACTGCGATGAAGTCGTTAGGTCACCATTGCCAACGTAGCCAAGCAAATAATACGTTACCGTTATTATAAGTCCCTGGAATATAAGTGGCTTGCAGCGAAAGCTTGTCATATTCCACTGATACTAGCGGGAGCGGTGCTGGGATTGGAATATAGTACATATCCCTACGGGCAGTGACACTCAGAGTGAAACCTGCTCCCATGCGAAAACCATCAATGTCCCCTGGGATCCACATTTTTTGGAATGCATAACCACCAATTGGCTCCCAATCATTATGTGAATCTTTAAATGCCATTGCATAGATAGCATGCCAGTCATTGTCTTCATCATAACGATATTTACCAAGGCCAAAACCCCAAGGTCGCTCGTTATACTCATCCGTTTTTTTCTTGTCGTACATTGCACGGTTGTGCCAAGTCACCGCTGGAACATATAACTCATATTTGTCAGAGTCCCATGTGGTACTGACATTATTTTTAAATTTATCCCATAAATTTGCCGATTGTTCTTGCGCAACGGCAGGCGATGATATGCAGATTGAGGCGCTCATGAGTAGCGAAGCACCTACAGCCAACTGTATGTTTTTATAAACTCTCATTGTAAATCCAGTTCTGTATCGCAGATATAAAAATGATGATTAGCTCGCTAATGATTATCAGATTAGCATTATTATTATAATTTTGAGCTCAATTATTTTAATTAAGATGTACAGAATATAACAGTATTAATTACATAGTTAAGGATAATAACTCGCTGGTCATATTAGAACTGTTTAATTTTGCCTATTTTTAAGGGGGATAACCGACAGTAGAAAGGGATATTAGCTCATCAAATTGGTTATTGAATAGGTTAATTCTCCTAAAAACCAATAATTGACAAAATACTCCATTTTTAAATTAGATAATGTGATTACTTGATGAAAATAAATGAGCTGAATTGAGTTAAAAAAAGATAAGAAAAACTAATGTATCACTCATTATAGCTGTGGCTAACTTTCTGTAATAAAGAGATATTTCGTATTATTTAGGTGATAAGGACTAATAATGTTGATAGAGCAGACATTTATGAAAAATAGCGTGCAAACAAATCCAAAAAGTATGACGCACGTCAAATAATGACTTGTCTCAATGGGATGAAATGGAGGACATAGGCGGCGGTTATAAGTTGCTGCATGTCAACACGGCTAGGAGCTAATTTTTGAAAGTTTATGGCAGATACATTGCTGTAAGCAACATTAGCTTCTAACTAAAAAAGGAACATCACCATGATGAAACGCCAAGAACCACTGACTGAATACCAAGCTAAATGCTTGGCTATCGCCACAGATAAAATATTATCACCAAAACAAAAAGCCAATTTTTTAGCGGTAGAAGCGGATAGCCACATTCCCTATCTTGCGGTGAGCGAACCCCTCGCAGAGGCGTTAAGTGAACGTGTTATTTGTGATATGTATGAAGGAAATGCACCATATAAGCCGCGCTATGTGTTGCCTGACTATGTAAAATACCTCAATCAAGGTTCAACATACTTAGAATTAGCCCCTGCAGAGGACTTTGATGATGCGCTTAATCATCTGATGATTTTGTATCATCACGTTCCGTCGGTAACCAATTTCCCTGTATTTTTAGGGTACTTAGATAAAGTACTCATGCCATATGTAGGTGAATTGACAGAAGAACAATTGTATACAAAATTAAAAAGATTTTGGATACAATTAGACCGAACTCTACCTGATGCCTTTATGCATGCCAATATTGGGCCGGATGACAACGTGATTTGCCGTTTGATTTTACGTATTGATGCAGAACTGAAACAAGTAGCACCTAACCTGACATTTGTTTATCACCCACAGCGCACACCTGAATCACTTTTCTTACAAGCGATTGAAAATATTTGTGAATGCAGCAAACCGCATATTGCGAATGATATCATTCATCGTGCTGAATTTGATGAACAAGGTTACGGCATTGTTAGCTGTTATAATGCATTGCCTGTTGCAGGCGGAGGAAGCACTTTAGTCCGTATTAATTTGCGTGAGGTTGCGTTACGCAGTCAAAATTCAGCTGATTTTTTAAATGTGCAATTGAAAAAGTATTGTGAGTTACAAATGGAACTCATTGAAACACGTAGCGCATTTTTATTTGAGGAATCAAACTTCTTCCAAACCAGTTTTCTTGTTCAAGAAGGGTTAATAGAACCAGAACGCTTTGCCCCGATGTTTGGTATTTATGGTTTAGCCGAAGCCGTGAATATCCTCATGGAAAAAGACGGAGCGAAAGGCGCATATCAAGCAAATTCACCCGCCTTACCACTGTCTTATCAAATCAGTGAACAGTTGGCAGACTTTGTCGAAACCACACCTGTTAAATATGGTTATAAAAACCGAGCCATGCTCCATGCTCAATCTGGGATCAGTTCGGATATAGGAACTACACCGGGGGCTCGCATTCCATACGGTGAAGAGCCGGATCCTGTTTCGCATATCCAAGCCGTAGCTCCTCATCACAAACACTATTTATCTGGGATCAGTGACATTTTAACCATCGATGAAACGATTAAACAAAACCCGCAAGCACTAATGCAATTATGCAAAGGGGCATTTAACTGTGGAATGCGTGAGTTTACTGCAAACGTGGCGAGTAATGATTTAGTCCGTGTTACTGGCTACATGGTACGTCTGTCGGATATCGAAAAATACAAAGAACAAGGTTCTAGAAGTAACACTACCTGGTTAGGGGAGGAAGCGACTAAGAACTGTAAAATTACAGCCCGTCAGCAACGAGTAATTAGTCATGAGCAATCGATGCGCTACGCTGAATAAGGTTATTCCTTTTTCCTGTGTAGATGGGCCGGGTAATCGGCATGTTATCTTTTTGCAAGGTTGCAATTTACGGTGTTTGAATTGCCATAATCCATATACCATGGCGCTTTGTGACCATTGTGGGGACTGTGTTTTTACCTGTCCTCACAATGGGTTATCGTTTGTAGATGGTCAGGTTATCTGGGATAGCGATGCCTACCAGCTTTGTGATACCTGTTTACAAACTTGCACTAAAAATTCAAGCCCGATGACGGTGCCATTAAGTGTTAATGACGCCATCAATGACTTGAAAAAAAATGTTGTTTTCCTGAATGGAGTAACGATCAGTGGTGGGGAAGCAACAACACAATTACCTTTTATTATTGAATTATTTAAAGCAATTAAGGCTACACCGGAGCTCAAGCATTTAACCTGCTTTATTGACAGTAATGGGCATCTGGCTTCTGCGGGTTGGAATAAAGTGATTGAGTATACGGATGGCGTGATGATTGACCTGAAATCATGGAGTGATGAGTGTGCTTTAAGGCTAACAGGAAAAGATAACCAGCGTGTTTTTCAATCAATTCAATATTTGGCGCAAGTGGGGAAATTGTATGAATTGCGTTTATTGTATATTCCTCAGCAAACAGATTACTTAGAGCATATTGATAAACTTGCTGATTTCCTAAATCAATTGCCTACAAACACACGGATAAAGATTAACGCCTTTCAACAACATGGCGTAAAAAATGAAGCAGCTAGCTGGCCTGCGGCAACCCAAACAGAAGTGGAGGCATTCGCTCAACTATTACGACAACGAGGCGTTGGTTATATTCATTTGCCTAATGTGTACTTATAAATCATGTCAATTTTTCCTGTGTGAGATATCCTCTCTTTTTATCTAACTCATTAAAATTCATTCACTAACCGCTGGTATTTGTTAAATGTTATGAGACAATTAAGGCGGTTTTATTGTTTGGTTTAAAATGATGTCAGTAAACCTTGCTTATCAATCTATTCAATTGCTTTAGCCGACGAAAAGGGGAATCACACATGAGGATCAATGCGTTAACCATAGCCGGAACAGACCCATCGGGTGGGGCGGGTATTCAGGCAGATTTAAAAACGTTCTCTGCATTAGAGGCTTATGGTACGAGTGTGATGACAGCATTGGTGGCTCAAAATACCCGAGGAGTGCAATCTGTTCAAGACTTACCCCCTGAATTTGTAGCGGCACAATTAGACTCGGTTCTCAGTGATGTGCGAATTGATAGCGCAAAAATCGGTATGCTGTTTAACCAAAGTAATGTCGCAGTTGTGGCGAATGCGCTGAAACAATATCCTATTCCGTATGTGGTATTGGACACTGTAATGGTGGCTAAAAGTGGCGACCCGTTGCTATTACCAGATGCGGTTGATGCGCTACGTCAACAGTTATTACCCCTCGTTTCTATTATTACACCAAATCTACCCGAAGCCGCGGTATTGTTAGACGAAAAAGTCGCACAAACAGAAAGCCAAATGCTGACTCAAGGGTATAAATTGCTTGAGAAAGGTTGCCAAGCGGTATTGATGAAAGGTGGTCATCTAAGTGATGCTGAAAGCCCAGATTGGTTAATCACACCAGAAGGTGAATGGCGTTTTACGTCAGTTCGTATAAATACTAAAAATACCCATGGTACAGGGTGTACTTTGTCAGCAGCTTTAGCTGCATTGCGGCCTCGTTGCGCTGATTGGCAAGAAGCGGTTACGCAGGCTAAAGCGTATTTACAAGCTGCGTTAGAACAAGCAGATAGCTTAGAGGTTGGAAAGGGAATTGGTCCTGTGCATCACTTCCATGCATGGTGGTAACCTTAAAAGATTGAAAGCCCAAATACTTGGGCTTTCATATTATGTTTTAGGTTAATAAGTTGCATTGAGGAGGTAACCGGCACTGAATGGCGTTTGGCTGCACTGAGAACGTAAAGGTATCTCCCGAGAGTGGCTCACCATCAAGGTTTAAGATCATATCGTGAGGAGATGAAATTTTTACCCACGATAATTGCTTTTCAACTAAGTGTTCGTTTTTATCAGCTGAAAATAAATTCGATAAAAATGCGGGTATCACATCCCTTGCAGGAATAATCAGTAAATTTAATGCACCGTCATTAATGAGTGCTTGTGGTGTCAATTGCTGACCTCCACCTGCTTGTCGGCCGTTTCCGACAGCAATGACTAACGTTTCTCCCTCCCAACTAAAATTTTCCCCTTCAATATGGCAAATGTCCGTTTTTAGTGTGTCAGGACGCAGTAAGCCATTTATCACGTAAGCCGCTCCCCCTAATGCTGACTTTAGTGCTACTGGTGTTTCGGTGGTAATACGTGTCCCAAAGCCGCCAGTGGCCATATTGAGGAAATAATATTGCTCATTGACTTGCGCAATATCAATAGGCACAGCCTTGCCTTTTAATGAGAGTGCTAGGGCAGATTCAATATCCATTGGGATATTCGCGCTAGTGGCAAAATCATTTGCTGTACCCATCGGAAGGACCCCTAAAGCAGGACGAGACTCGCTAGGGAACTTCATCAGGGTGCTGGCAACCGCATTCACTGTGCCATCACCTCCGGCGGCAATAATGGTATCAACACCGTGTTTTATCGCCTGAGAAATAAAATAATGCGTATCATCCAGCTCCCAAGGAATACGGACTTGAATTTTATGGCCTTCTTTACGCAGGTGAGTAATGGCTTTTCGCAGCTCAATGTGATTTGCTTGTTTACCATTAAGAATAACCATGGCTGACTGATATTGATTCATAAATACCCATCCATTTGGCTTAACGTATGTCAAATATTCGTTAAAATGAGTATAAATGGATTAATAAAATATTGATGAGCTTTTTTTAGTTTTTTTACAGAAATAGAGTTAACAAGAGAAATGAAATAAAGTAGCAGATAAAAGAAATGGCTAGCTCAAGGGAGATTGAGCCAGCCAAGGAGGTGGTTCCTAGTCTTATTTTATGACTTTCTAGTTCTTCGTTTTCGAGAGTGACTATACGATATTGAATAACCAATTGATGTGATCTGTTGCATAAAATTGGATATTCAGCGCATTTTTTAATGGAAATGTCAATAACGCGAATGATTATCATATAAGAAAAAAGCATATAAAGTGAAATAATATCGTTTTATATATTAAAAAAAGCCAAAATATCAAAGTATTAAACGATGATGTTTTGGCTTATAGTGAACAAGCTATTTAAAAATAACTAAGTGGTGATTAGCCTGCAATTTGCTCTGCTGGCTGAGCTTGATGAGGTGCTCGGGTGGTTGTTCCTGCTAGGTTACGGATCAACAAACCAAAATTGACATCAACATCTTCAGGGATTGGCAGATAAACCACATGGCCGTTGCCTGGTGCAACATCAATCGTTTCACCTTTGCGGTTTGTTAAGGCGTCTAAGGTAAAGACAATATTACCCGCAGGTGTCATCATCTCTAAGCTATCTCCAACGCTAAATTTATTTTTTACATCAACCTCTGCCATACCATTGACACGTTTGCCGGTAAATTCACCCACAAATTGCTGAGTTTCAGAAACAGAGTAGCCATATTCATAGGTTTGATAGGCATCGTGGGTGTGGCGACGTAAGAAGCCTTCAGTATAACCACGGTGCGCTAATCCTTCTAAAGTGGAGAGTAACGTTGGGTCAAAGGGTTTTCCAGCGACAGCATCGTCAATTGCACGTCTATAGACTTGCGCAGTACGAGCACAGTAATAAAACGATTTTGTACGGCCTTCAATTTTTAATGAGTGAACACCCATTTTTGTTAAATTTTCTACGTGCTCGATTGCGCGTAAATCCTTTGAGTTCATGATATAAGTGCCATGTTCATCTTCAAAGGCGGTCATATACTCGCCAGGTCGTTTGGCTTCTTCTATCATAAAGACTTTATCTGTTGGCGCACCCGCACCTAAGGTTGGCGTCACATTTTGTACTGGGATGGGCTCATGAATATGGACAATGTTACCCACATCGTCTTCTTTACCTTCTTGTACGTTATATTCCCAGCGGCAAGCATTAGTGCAAGTCCCTTGATTAGGGTCGCGTTTATTAATATAACCGGAAAGTAAACAACGGCCGGAATAGGCCATGCAAAGGGCACCATGGACAAAAACTTCAAGCTCAATTTCCGGTACTTGTTGGCGAATTTCAGCAATTTCGTCGAGGGATAATTCGCGCGATAAGATCACGCGTGTTAAGCCCATTTGTTTCCAGAACTTCACCGATGCCCAGTTAACCGCATTGGCCTGCACAGATAAATGAATATCCATCTCAGGAAACGCTTCACGAACCATCATAATAAGGCCAGGATCAGACATAATCAGTGCATCTGGTCCCATTTCAATGACGGGGGTTAAATCACGAATAAAGGTTTTTAATTTCGCATTATGAGGGGCAATATTCACGACCACATAAAACTTTTTACCCAGCTCATGGGCTTCTTGAATGCCTTTGGCTAAGTTTTCGTGATTAAATTCGTTATTTCGTACGCGTAAGCTGTAACGAGGCTGGCCTGCATAAACGGCGTCTGCGCCATACGCAAAAGCGTAGCGCATATTTTTCAACGAACCGGCAGGGGATAAAAGCTCTGGTGTAAACATGGTTATTCTCTATCTGATGTCAAGTCAGCACTCATTCATATGAGAGAGTGTTTTTAAGGGATGGGGATTTTACTCCTATTTGCTTAAAAAACCAAATATCCCACAAGAATAGTATGTCTATTGATTACTTAGCATTCATCCCAACGGTAGCCAAGGCCATAGATTGAACGAATAAAAGTTTTTTCGTTATCGAGGGACTCTAATTTACGGCGTAAATTTTTGACGTGGCTATCAATTGTGCGGTCTGTTACCACGCGGTGGTCGTCATACAAGATATCCAGTAACTGGTCGCGAGAAAATACCATACCTGCATTATCAGACATAAATTTAAGCAACCGAAACTCAGCAGGTGTGAGTTCAAGTAGCTGAGAGCCATAGCGTACTTGGAAGGCATTTTCATCGATAATAAGTTTGGTTTGATTATTGCTAGTCGTTATGTTTGGTTGGCAACGACGTAAAATCGTTTTGACTCGAGCCACAACTTCTCGTGGGCTAAATGGTTTACAAATATAGTCATCAGCGCCGATTTCTAACCCTAACAAACGATCAATCTCTTCAGTTTTTGCCGTCACCATAATAATGGGAACATCACTGAATTTTCGCAGTTCACGACACACTGAAATACCGTCCAGACCCGGTAACATTAAATCTAATAAAATGAGCGCAGGTTGGTGTTGTTTCACATACTCAATGACTTCGTCGCCACGTGCAATTAACGCAGGTTGGTAGTTTGCAGCTTGTAAGTAATCAAACAGCAGTTGGCCTAGTTTGGGTTCATCCTCCACAACCAAAATAGGGGTATTGCTCTGTTCAGCCATGATCATAACCCTTTATCTTTTAATTGAATCGGCAAATTGATGGTAATTTTGACACCTCCTAATGATGACGGTGCTGCAGAAATTGTACCATGATGAGCCTCAACAATATTATAGCAAATGGCCAGTCCTAAACCGGAACCACCACTGGCGCGATTACGTGAGCCTTCAGCGCGATAAAAACGCTCAAATAAATGTTGGCATTGCTCAGCTGTAAGCCCCGGGGCGCTATCTTGCCAAATTATACAGAGCTGGTCTTGGTCTTGTGTGATTTGGATGGCAATTTTACCTTGTGGATCCGTATAGCGTAAGCTGTTTTCCATTAAATTATAGAACAACTGGGTGATGCGATCTGGGTCTGCAAACACGTAGCCTTCTGCAATAAATTTCCGTTCAACTGAAAGTTGTTGGTCTTCTAACCGCCAGCGGGCTTGGCCTATTGCCATTTCAATTAAAGGGATAATATCGGTAAGTTGCATACGGTAGACCAATGAACCTCTATCCGATAATGAGAGCTGGTGGAGGTCATTAACTAGCTTAATTAAAGTTTGGGTTTCATTGAGTAGAGAATTGATTGTTTCGGGAGTGGCTTGCCGGACGCCATCTTGCACTGCTTCTAATTCGCCTCGCAGAACTGATAATGGTGTGCGGAGTTCATGGGAAATATCCGCCATATAGTCACGACGCATTTGTTCGTTTTTTTCGAGAGTCGAGGCCAGATGGTTAAAATCTTTAGCCAGTTGCCCTAGTTCATCGCGGCCAGATTCAGGAACTCGTGTGGCAAAGTCACCATTGGCGAGCCGGTTAGTGCCCTCGAGTAACCGCTTAATCGGTTTTAAAAAGCTACGAGCAAGGAACAATGTGGCAATCAGAGCCACAAACAAAGACAGCCCAGCGATGATCCAACTGGTATACATTTGCTTGGTATCAAAACGGCGGTCAAGGGCGCTGCTAATTCCTGTTTCATAACTGGCAACGAGCCAGCCGACGGTATCGCCATTGCTAGTAACAATAGGTTCACGAAGAACTTTACTCGGCAAGGGCGAGTCTTGCCCGAAAATGAGTCGGTCTTGCGTATCATAAACCCAAAAAATGGTTCGCCAGCGTTGGCGCATCGGGCCACGATGTTGTTGATGTTCTACAGAACGCAAAATGCGAAAGAAAATGCGATCATTGCCAATCAAAAACCGCCAATTGCCCATTTCTTCATATTGTTCCGCAAGGGCAGAAGAAACCAGCTCAACGCGTTGTTGATCATTTTCTTTAATATAATCAATAAAGCCGTGCTGGAAACTCATGCGTACGCCTTGGTGCATAATCAGCACTAACAACAAGCATGTCGCAAAAATAGCCAGAAAAAGCCGAGTACTCACGCTATTCAACCTAAGCTTCATGGGTATCCTCCGCAATTTGCTGCGTTACTGATTTCTTGCGCTGCCAACGTTGTCTCAAGCTATCAAAACTTAAATACACAACAGGGGTGGTAAATAAGGTTAGCAATTGGCTCATTATTAAGCCACCGACAATGGTGATCCCGAGAGGTTGACGGAGTTCTGCGCCATCACCACTACCCAACATTAACGGTAATGCACCAAAAATAGCCGCGAGTGTTGTCATCAAAATAGGGCGAAAACGTAATAAACTGGCACGAAAGATGGCTTCTCGGGCGGTTAAACCCGCCGTTCTCTGGGCTTGAATGGCAAAATCCACCATAATAATCGCGTTCTTCTTGACGATCCCAATTAATAGCATGATGCCAATTAAGGCGATTAAACTAAATGGCGTATCAAATAATTCAAGAGCTAATAATGCCCCGACACCTGCAGAGGGTAGGGTTGATAAAATAGTCAGTGGGTGAATATAACTTTCATATAATATACCCAGAACCAAATAAACGGTCACAATGGCGGCTAAAATTAAAAACAATTGTGACTGTAAGGTTTCTTGGAATATTTGTGCCGTTCCTGCAAAAGTGCCTCTCACCGTCGATGGTACGCCAAGTGCAGTCATGGTTTTTTCAATTTCGACAATGGCATCATTTAAGGTATAGCCGTCCGCAACATTAAACGCGATAGTGGATGAAGCAGATAGCCCTTGGTGATTCACACTTAGCGGTGCATTTGCGGGTTGCCAACGTGCAAAATAAGACAGTGGGATAGCGTCTCCATCTTTGTTGATGACAAACATTTTGTCGAGAGCACTGACATCTTGCGTATATTCAGGAGCAACTTCCATCACGACTTTATATTGGTTCATCGCCTCATAAATAGTGGAAACTTGGCGTTGGCCAAATGCGTTGTTAAGCAGACTGTTAGCTTCACGGACATCGATACCTAGCTGGGCCATTAAGTCCCTATCGTAGGTGATCGCCATTTCCGCGCCTTTGTCTTCCTTATCCGAGTTCACATCTGTTAGCTGTGGCAATTCACCGAGTGCTTTACGAATAGCGGGTTCCCAGTCACGCAATGCTGAAAGTTCATCTGCAAGCAGGGTAAACTGGTAACTGGCATTGGCCTGTCGACCTCCCACACGAATATCTTGTACTGGCATCATAAACAGGTTAGCCCCAGGCTCATTGGCTAATTTCATGCGTAACCGATTAATGACTTCAGCTGAACTTTCAGTACGTTCACCCAGTGGTTTTAATGAGATATACATAAAACCGCTGTTTACTCGGCTACCGCCAGTAAAACCGGTGACATTATCCGTCGCTGGGTCGGCTTTAACTTGCTGCATAAAACGGGTCATTTTTTCTTTCATTGACTGAAATGAAATGCTTTGGTCTGCGCGCACAAAGCCCAGCACTCGGCCAGTATCTTGTTCAGGAAAGAAAGTTTTCGGAACAGTGATATACAGGTAAACATTTAAGCCGATTGTGGCAAATAGCACCGCGAGAACACTCCGGCGATGTCCGAGCACCCAATTTAAAGCGACACCATAGCTTTCTTGCAAACGCAGTAACACACGTCCAAACACACGATGTTTGGCTTTGACGTTGCGAGGACGTTTCTTCAGTAAATAAGCACACATCATGGGGGTGAGCGTTAGCGAAATCACCAATGAAATACCGATAGCGGTTGCAAGGGTAATAGCAAATTCGCGAAATAAGCGCCCGACTAGCCCATCCATTAGCAATAGGGGAATAAAAACAGCCACTAAGGAAATGCTCATGGAAACGACAGTAAAGCCGACTTCATGCACGCCTTTAACCGCGGCAATAAACGGTTTTGTGCCATTTTCGATATGACGTGAGATATTTTCTAATACCACAATCGCATCATCGACCACAAAGCCAGTCGCAACCGTTAATGCCATCAATGACAAGTTATTTAAACTAAAGCCACATAAATACATGGCCGTAAAAGTTCCAATCAATGAGACGGGGACGGCAACAGCAGGGATCAAAGTAGCGCGACCTGAACGTAAGAATAGCAACACCACGAGGATCACCAAGGCAACGGCAATCAGTAGGGCGCGCTCGACTTCCGCTAAAGACGCGCGGATGGTCGGTGTCCTATCTTGTGCTACTTTTAACTCAATGGCGGCGGGGATCATATCATTGAATTCGGGTAATTCATCACGAATACGGTTAACCGTTTCAATGATATTGGCACCCGCTTCACGACGAATGACAATCAAAATAGCCGGTTTACCGTCTGCCATACCTGCCGCACGCACGTTTTCAATGGAATCTTTAACATTGGCGACATCGCTGAGTTTAACGGCATTACCTTGGCTATAATGAACAATAATGGGTCGATAATCTGCGGCTTTTTTTAGTTCATCATTGGTCTGTACCTGATAACGTTTTTCGTCATCATTGATATAGCCTTGCGGTTGGCGAACGTTAGCATTGCTGATGGCTGAGCGCACGGCATCAAGGGAAACCCCTTGGTTAAATAGGGCGGTTGGGTTGAGTTCAACGCGTACGGCAGGGAGCGAGCCTCCCCCCACAGAAACTTCGCTAACCCCTTCAATTTGGGCAATTCGTTGGGCTAAACGCGTCGAAGCAATATCATAAATTTCGCCAGTATTTAGGGTGTCTGAGGTCATGGTCAAAATCATAATTGGCGCATCAGACGGGTTTGACTTGTAATAACGTGGACGGCTTGGCATACCGCTGGGTAGCAGGTTCTGTGCGGCATTAATTGCGGCTTGAACTTCGCGTGCAGCGTTATTAATGTCTTTGTCGAGATTGAACTCTAGTGTAATGGTGGTTCGCCCAAGCGCACTGCTTGAGGTCATTTCACTGATCCCAGCAATACTGCCTAAAGAGCGTTCAAGTGGCGTCGCAACGGAGGACGCCATAGTTTCGGGTGATGCCCCTGGAAGTGACGCTGTCACGTTAATCACAGGGTAGTCCACTTGAGGCAACGGAGAAACGGGTAAAAACAGAAAGCTCAGGGCACCACACAAAGTAATCGCAACGCTGATAAGCGTCGTTGCTACCGGTCGGCTAATAAACAGAGCAAAAAAGCGCTTCATTATGACACCTGTGCCTTCTTCGCTTGGCGACGGTCTTTAAAGTAATGAGAAAGACGGTCGAACAATAAGTAAATAACCGGTGTGGTAAATAAAGTGAGGATTTGGCTCATAATTAAGCCACCAACCATACAAATCCCTAATGGTTGACGTAATTCTGCACCTACACCAGTACTCAGCATCAATGGTAAAGCACCCAGCAAGGCTGCCATGGTGGTCATTAGAATTGGGCGAAAACGCAGCAAGCAAGCTTGATAGATGGCATCATAAGGGGACATTCCCTGTTCACGCTCCGCGGCAAGGGCAAAGTCAATCATCATAATGGCATTCTTTTTCACAATGCCAATTAGTAAGATGATGCCGATGACCGCGATGACATCAAGGTCTTTCCCTGCCATCATTAAAGCAAGTAATGCACCAACCCCGGCTGTCGGTAGGGTAGATAAAATCGTAATCGGGTGGATAAAACTCTCATATAAAATGCCCAATACGATATACATCGCCACAATGGCAGCTGCAATTAACCAAATAGTACTGCTCAGTGCCGCTTCAAAGGCTAAAGTCGCTCCTTGGAATTGCGTTGTAATAGATTTTGGCATCGCAATTTGAGATTCGGCCAATTTCACTGCATTGACAGCTGACTCTAGAGAAGCGCCATCCGCTACATTAAACGAAAAAGTCACCGCGGGAAATTGGTCTAGGTGATTAATGGCTAATGGCCCATTACCTTCTTGAATGTTCACTAAAGTACTCAGTGGTACAATGGCACCATCAGTCCCTTTTAGACGGATATCATTCAGCGCATCCATACCATCACGGGTTTGTGTGTCATGTTCTAATATCACACGATATTGATTTGACTGCGTATAGATAGTCGAAATCATTCGCTGCCCAAACGCATTATATAAGGCGTTATCAATAGCCGACATCGTGATACCAAAACGGCTTGCCGTATCACGATTAACATTCACATAGGCAACTAACCCTTTATTTTGCCAATCACTACTGACATCGGTGAGTTCAGGTTGTTGTTCTAGGGCATCTAACAAGCGTGGAACCCAAGTGGTTAATTCTTCTAATGAACCAGCCTGTAAAGTAAATTGATACTGTGTGCGCGCTACTTGCGTATCGATGGTGAGATCTTGCATGGGTTGCAGATAGAGATTCACTCCAGCAATGTTATCAACGGATTGCTGGAGACGATCAATAATCGCCATCACTCTGTCTTCACGCTCATCAAGAGGCTTTAATGTAATTTGGAGACGCGCATTGTTTAATGTCGGGTTGCTGCCATCAACACCCACATAGGTGGTGACATTGTCGACTGCAGGATCTGCTAATAATTTTGACGCGACTTCTTGCTGCTTTTGCGCCATGGCTGCAAATGAAATAGATTGGCGGCTTTCAATTGAGCCCTGAATAATTCCACTGTCTTGCAAAGGGAAAAACCCTTTTGGGATCCACAGATACAGTAAAACAGTCAGCACCATGGTACCTAGCGCCACAGAAAGGGTTAACCATTGGTGGTTAAGAATACGTTTTAACCAAATTGCGTATCCAGCAACCATACGGTCAAAGAAGCGCTCACACGCTAGTTCAAAACGGTTATGTTTATGCTGCGACTCCGGTTTTAATAAACGCGCACACATCATTGGCGTTAGCGTCAATGAGACGACAGCAGAGATCAAAATAGCCACGGCTAGGGTAATGGCAAACTCGCGGAATAACCGGCCGACAATATCCCCCATAAATAACAGTGGGATTAATACTGCAACCAAGGAAAAGGTGAGGGAAATAATGGTAAATCCGATTTCACCAGCCCCTTTGAGTGCGGCGACCAGCGGCTTATCGCCTTGCTCCAAGTAGCGAGAAATATTTTCAATCACCACTATCGCATCATCGACCACAAAACCGGTGGCGATGGTTAAAGCCATTAGGGTGAGGTTATTGACAGAAAAACCACAGAAATACATCACTGCAAAGGTGCCAACAAGTGACAACGGTACGGCAATACCCGGTATTAAGGTGGCAATTCCATTGCGTAAAAATAAGTAAATCACCATCACTACGAGGGCGATGGCTAGCATTAATTCAAATTGGACATCATTAACGGATGCACGAATGGTACTGGTTCTATCGGTTAAAATTTCGACATTAACCGATTTAGGTAAGCTTTCAATCAATTCGGGCAATAGCGTACGAATGGTATCAGTGGTTTCAATCACGTTAGCGCCGGGCTGTCGCTGAACATTGATCACAATCGCTTGCTCATTATTCGCCCATGCACCTAAATAGGCATTTTCAGCACCTTGTGCAATGGTTGCAATATCACCTAAACGTACCGGCGCACCATTTTGGAAGGCCACAATAAGTTGACGATAGTCGTCAAGTGACTTCATTTGGTCGTTAGCAGACAGCGTTACCGCGCGCGTAGGGCCATCGAAACTCCCTTTTGCGGAGTTAACGTTCGCATTATTAATGGCAAGGCGAATTGTTTCGCTATCTAGCCCTTTAGCAGCCATGGCTTGTGGGTTGATATTCACACGAACAGCAGGACGTTGGCCGCCGGCTAACGTCACTAAGCCCACTCCATTTACTTGGGATATCTTCTGGGCAATTCGCGTTTCAATAATATCCTGTACTTGCGTTAACGGCATTGCATCAGAGGTGACCGCTAAGGTGAGTACAGGTGGATCAGCAGGGTTTACCTTATTATAAATTGGAGGATAGGGTAAATCCGAAGGTAGTAAGCTACTGGCAGAATTAATCGCTGCTTGAACTTCTTGTTCGGCAACCTCTAGAGGCAAGGTTAATTGGAACATCAGCGTGATAACGGATGCCCCTCCTGAACTTTGCGATGACATCTGTTTAAGCCCTGACATTTGACCGAACTGGGTTTCCAGTGGTGCTGTCACTGCCGAGGTCATCACATCAGGGCTGGCGCCTGGGTAAAGGGTAACAACTTGAATCGTTGGGTAATCGACTTCAGGCAGGGCAGAAACAGGTAAGAAGCGATAACCGATGATCCCTGCGAGTAATATAGCCACCATGAATAATGTGGTTGCTACAGGGCGCAAAATAAATAAACGAGAAGGCCCACCGCCTTTTAACATTTCAGGCCGCATTACGCTTTCTCCGCGCTATTAGGTTTACCTTTGCGGGGCTCTTTTTTAGCGATGCCTTCAGGGGTAACAACTTCGACTGTTGTGCCATCGGTGAGTTTATCAACACCATCCGTGATGACTTTGGTATTTGCCGCGAGCCCACTTTCAATAACCACTTGTTGGCTATCTTGCATACCCACGGTTACATTGTGTTTACTGACTTTATTATCATCACTCAGTATCCAAACATAATGGCCTTCATTGCCCATTTGCAGTGCAGCGGTTGGGATCACCACGGCATTTTGCAGCGTTTCAACTTGCATTTTTACGTTAACAAATTGATTAGGAAAAAGTTTTTCTTCTTCATTGGTAAAGCGCGCTTTTATTTTCAGCGTGCCGGTCGCAGCATCAATTTGGTTATCAGTACTGAGTAGCTCACCACTTGCGATTAGCGCGATATTGTTTCTATCCCAAGCTTCAATCAATACTTTCTCACCAGAGGATTGTGCCTGCTGGATCGCGGGAATATCGCCCTCAGGTAACGCAAAAAGGACATCTGCAGGTTGAGTTTGCGTGATGACGACAAGAGGAGTTGAGGTTCCGGAAGAGATAAAGTTTCCAACATCCACTTGTTTTAAACCCACGCGTCCTGAGATAGGCGCAGTAATTTTACTGTAGGTTAATTGCAGTTTGGCATTATCAACAGCCGCTTGGTCGACTTTAATACTGCCTTGCGCCTGTAATACCGCCGCTTTTTGGTTATCTAACTCTTGTTGCGAAATCACTTTAGTACCAGCAAGCTTTTGATAACGAGCTAAATCTAATTGTGCATTTGCTAATGTTGCTTTGTCTTTTGCCAATTGCCCCTCTGCTTGTGATAGCTGAACTTCAAATGGGCGAGGGTCAATCTGTGCCAATAAATCTCCCTTATTGACGTATTGCCCTTCGGTAAAATACAGCTGCATTAACTGGCCTTCAACACGGCTGGTTACAGTGACAACATTCGCGGCTTGGACTGTGCCTAATCCCGATAAAAAGCGCGGAACGACTTTTTGTTCTGCGACGGCAAATTGTACAGGGGCTAAAACACGTGGTGGGCGGCCCATTGCACTTCGCTGTGAGTTTGGTTTTGCTACGGCGTCAGTAGATTGTGTATCTGATTGTTTTTCTTGATGATAAAAATACCAAGAAGCGCCAGCTGCCGCAATAATGGCAATAAGAATGGCAGAGCGAATAAAAGGTTTACGTTGTTTTTGTTTATTCATTTTGGGTAATTCGCTTAACTCAAAAAAGTGGATGAGATCCGTCAGGCTGTATACTAAAAAACTAACAAAAAAGAGTCAGTTAGACATATTAGTAGTTTAACGTGATAGGTACAAAGAAAAATGGAGGAAATATGAATAAGTGTCAATTTCTGTACTTGTATGCTGCGGTGTGTGTAAAGGAGGGCGTGGGGGAAATTAATTTTTCTCAATAAGAATTGCACCCTAATAAATAGGGTGCAAGAAATGTTATAAGCTAGAAGCGTTTAGAACCGCAGATTTTTCGTTTGAGGATTCAGAATTGACTGTCCAACCCTTCCAAGATAGAGGAATAAAGGCTACAGCAACCGCTAATAATGAGACGCCAGCAACATAATAGGCAGGTGCCATGTGAGACTGCTGCAACCAAGCACCAGTTAATATTGGTGTTAAACCACCAAAAATTGCATAAGCCACATTGTAAGCGAATGACAGGCCAGAATAGCGAATTTCAGGTGGAAATGCGCGTGTACTGATAATTGGTGTCGTTGCAATCGCGCCAACAAAGAAGCCCATCAAGCCATAGTTAAAAATCAATGTACTCGCCGCAATATCACTGGATAATGACGAATAGAAGTAAATTGCCGTTACGGCCAATCCACCCCAGGATAAAGTCATTGAGGTACGTGTTCCTGTTTTATCACCTAACCAACCCCAGAAGATACAGCCTAATGTTAAGGTTAATGTTGCGGCACAGTTAGCTTGCAATGCAATATTTCGGTCAATGTTATAGATCCCTTTTAACACCACATCTGGCGTCATCAAAATAGTGACAACGATAGCGGTTGATAATGACCACGTCAGTGCTGCCGTGATCATACAGGCTTGCTTATGAGATTTAATCACAGTTTTGACGGGTAATTCTTGTGACAAAGCTTTTTTAGCGGCCAGTTCTTTGAATATTGGGGTTTCTTGTAAAAAACGGCGTAAATACACAGAAATAAACCCAAAAATACCACCAAGAATAAATGGAATACGCCATGCGAAATCATGAATTTCAGTTGTGGTATAAGAGCGTTCAATAATAATAGCGACGATAGAGCCTAATAAAATACCGCCAGTGATCCCAGAAGTCAGTGTACCAACACCTAAGCCATAGCGTTGCTTTGGTGTATGCTCTGCAATAAATACCCATGCTCCTGGCATTTCACCACCAATCGCGGCACCTTGCATAATACGCATTAACAGCAGCAGTAATGGGGCTGCAGCACCAATGGTTTCAAAAGTCGGTAAAAAACCAATCACAAATGTTGGGAATGCCATTAAGAAAATACTTAAGGTAAACATTTTCTTGCGGCCAATTTTATCTCCAAAGTGAGCCATAATAATGCCACCAAGA
The DNA here is from genome assembly GCA_900455085.1 of Providencia rettgeri. Lineage (NCBI taxonomy): Bacteria > Pseudomonadati > Pseudomonadota > Gammaproteobacteria > Enterobacterales > Morganellaceae > Providencia > Providencia rettgeri. The sequence continues at coordinate 2,105,676 of UGTZ01000001.1, forward strand.
GGACGAGCAAGATAACCTGCTGCAAATAGGCCCAGTGTTGCCATTAGCGCGAGAAATTCGTTATCCCCTGGAAAAAATAGTTGGGAAATAATTTTTGCGTAAAAAACAAAGATAACGAAGTCGTAAAACTCAAGGGTACCCCCTAAAGAGGATAAGCCTAATGTTTTATAGTCTTCTTTGCCCAAAGGCCTCGCAGAGGGCTGGCTGGCTGTTTGCGGTGTCATTATAGTTTCCTTCTAACTACCTGAAATACTAAATTGCATAAATTCAAAATAATAAGCATTGGCTCATAATAATGAGCTAATCATTTTTATTGGTGCAGATAAGAGGTATAAAACGTTGGATGGGTATAACTTAGTTTAATACACAGTATCTTTTTTGCATGCGTATATTTATAGCAGGAAATTCTATATTCTGTAAACCTCAACCCTAAAAACAAGAATAACATTCCAATTAGTTTTGTTTATCTGGATTATTGATTTGGTGTGATGATAAATAACCTTATATGATGTTAATAATATGAATTTTGCAGAATATCGTATATTTAAATTAGTCAGTTACAGTGTTAATTATATTTAATTTAATAAATTCTTCCTTAAATATAGTAAACAAATATTACCTAATTATTTTTCGCTATAATTAACTTTATTAATCTCGATAAACTAAATAACTATAAAAGCATTTAACTAATAGATAAATAATAAGCTTACTTGCGAAATCTTGGGATTTTGATGGGATTTTGTTAGCGCAGGGAGTGTTTTGTAAAATGCACACGCCCACCAAGAAACAGGACGCGTGCAAAGTAAATTTAAACGAGGAATAGCGTGGCTAAGCCAAGGAAAATAAAGAACCCACCTGTATCGGTGATAGCGGTAATCATCACGCTAGAGCCGATAGCAGGGTCTTTGCCCATTTTCAGCATAATGAGTGGAATAAGCACCCCCATAATCGCTGCCATCAGTAGGTTCAAAATCATCGCTAATGTCATTACTGCGCCCATAGCGATATCGCCATACAGGAAATAGGTAACGACACCCATAATTCCGCCCCAAACAACGCCATTAATAAAGGCGACGCCAAGCTCCCTTAACATTAAGAAAGAGAAACTATTATTTTGTATCTGGTGCAGGGCAATGGCACGAACAATCATGGTGATGGTTTGGTTTCCCGTATTTCCCCCAATTCCTGCTACAATTGGCATTAATGTGGCTAACGCGACTAATTGGGAAATGGTATCTTCAAAGACGCCAATAACACGAGAAGCGACAAAAGCGGTACATAGGTTAATGGCTAACCATGTCCAACGGGTTTTAACGGCTTGGCCAACAGGGGCGAAAACGTCTTCTTCAGGGCTTAACCCCCCCATACGACGAATACTGTTATCGTTTTCTTCACTGATGTTATCAACGATATCTTCAACCGTCAGGCGGCCCATCAGAAGGCCGCTGTTATCAACAACCGCAGCAGAGATTAAGTCATAACGTTCGAACGCACTAGCGGCGTCTTCGCATTTTTCATCGGGCAAGAAGGTCACAGTGTCAGTTTTCATGACATCGGCCACTATTTTTTCAGGGGATTGCGTCAAAATAGTGGTTAGTGGTAATTCACCTTGCAGATAATTATTGTTATCGACAACAAAAATTTTATCGGTGGCTTCTGGGATCTTGCCTCGTTGGCGTAAATAACGTTGAACCGTTTTTAGCGTCACATTTGGGCGTACGGTGACGAATTCAAAATCCATCATTTGCCCGACGCTATCTTTCGCATATTGTAAAACTTCGCGAATGCGGCTACGTAGGCTAGGTTCTAAATAGGTGAGGAGCCGGCGCATGGTGTCACGAGGTAAATGCTCAGCAATATAAGCTTGTTCGTCAACATGCAAATTAGCAACGGCGCGAAGCAGTTCTCTGTCAGACATATCCTTAATTAGGCTATCCCAAACAGATACGGAGGCCTCAACTAAGACTTCACCACGTTCGTTATTATCAACAAGACGCCATAACGCGAGACGCTCATCATAAGGGAGCATTTCTAAGATATCGGCGATATCCGCAGTGTGTAAATCAAGTAGCAATTCTTTTACAAGACTAATTTTTTCACTAATTGCTTTGTCATCAATACTGACGTGTTGATCATTTTCAACAAGCGCATGGACGAACTCTTCGTCATCTAAAAATAGCGTCAGGATTTGCTGGCGAATATGTGCCAGTTTTTGAGAGTGCGGGTTGACTGTTGGCACCGCATCGATTGAAAAAGCAGGTTGTGACATTTTAATCCTTAAAGCAATAGCAGCGCAAAAGCGCTTTTTATGAATTCGTCTGCGAGCGGACGAAATTTATTATCATTATTGTCGCCTATTTAAATAATATATCAAATAGTTGAGTCAAATAAGCGGTGATTTCAAAGTCATCAGTGATGAAGAATAAGCATAAATCACTACAATAATGGCCGCAAATCACTCATTTTCTGCACAAATAGTTAACGACCAACCGGGGACATCTTCCCAATAGCCACTTTCTTTTTCTAAATCCAATATCATCAATGTATTTTGCACGAGATATTCAGATGGTAAATAGAGAGTCCAGTGCCCATCATCCGTTTCTATCCGTAACGAAGAGGGGATTGTGGTAGATTGGCGTTGATTATTTAACAAAATGGCTAGCCGCAAAATTTGAATAAGCGGCATAAATTGTTTTCTTTTAAATAAATTAAATTTAGGGATATCGTCATACTTAATAGCCCTACGATGATTACGTACTAATGTTGCCAGTAATAGTTGCTGTTCTTGGTTGAAGCCCGGTAAGTTGGTATTTTGCAAAATATAAGCAGAATGGCGGTGCATACCACTATGATTAATACTTAACCCAACCTCATGGAGCATAACTGCCCATATTAAAATGGATTCCAGTTGTGGGTTAAGTTGCTTGGGGTTTTGTTGTCCCCACTGGAAATAGAGTTCTTCCATGGTTTTTAATACGCGTTTAGCTTGCTCTCTATCGATATTATAATGCTCAGCAAGGCTTAAAGCAGTACGCTGGCGGATATCTTGGTGGCGGAAACGGCCTTCCATTTCATATAAAACACCTTCACGCAATGCACCGTCAGATAAACGTAACTCTTTAATTTCTAATGAATCAAATACGGCAAGTAAAATCGCTAAGCCAGGAACAAATACGTGTTTACGTTCATTCGATAGGCCTAATATATTCAGGGTGCTAAATGACTTATATTTCAACGCCATTTGCTTGATTTCGATAAGACGTTCCCGTGTAATAATACCGTCTTTATAGCCTAATTCTTGTATCACACTATGGGCAGCTTTGATGGTGCCCGAGGCGCCCATCGCAACGTCCCAAGTTTGTTTCTTAAATAAAATCGCGGTGCTTTCTAATTTTAAGCAAGCCCCTAGGTAGGCTCGATTGAAATATTCAGGGGTAATTTCTTCATTTGGAAAGTAAGTACGGGCAAAGCTAACACAGCCCATACGGCGGCTTTCAATCAAAAGCGGCTCAAATTTTTCACCAATAACTAACTCTGTCGAACCACCACCGATATCGAGTACTAATTTACGGCCTTTTTCGGGTTGAGTGTGCTCAACGCCCATAAAAATTAACCGTGCCTCTTCTTGACCTGAAATGATTTCAATAGGGTAAGGCATGATTTCTTTAGCGCGCTGCAAAAACAGTTTTACATTCGTTGCTACACGTAATGAATGAGTGCCAACAATGCATACGTTTTCAGGGGGAAAGCCTTGTAACCGTTCGGCAAACAACGCGAGGCAGGCAAGCCCACGTTCCATGGCTTCTTCACTTAATTCATTGGTATCACTTAGACCATCAGCTAGGTGAACACGTTTTTTTAACCGTGTGAGAACTTGCAATGCACCATTAACAATGCGAGCAATGACCATGTGAAAACTGTTTGAGCCTAAATCTATAGCCGCAATTTCTTGTGGTCTCGGTGTTGAGGCGTTGGTTATTGGCATATTTTTAAGCTCTTGTATCCGGTGTTTCGATTGATTTTAAATAATCATACACAGCAAGCTGGGCCTGAATTTTACGTTTATTTCCGCGGGGAACATAATGATTACTTAAATCTTTGTCAACATAACGTGCTTTAACAGTATCGCTAAATTGCAACTCTAAAATATCCAATACCCGTTGTTTTAAATGCGGGTCGACTAAGCTAACGGCGACTTCAATGCGGTAATCAATGTTGCGGGTCATCCAGTCAGCAGAAGAAATAAAGACTTTTTCGTCCCCCGCATTGGTGAAAACATAAACACGGTCATGTTCAAGAAAGCGGTCAACAATACTGGTTACCTGAATATTTTCACTGTAGCCGACTTGGCCGGCGACTAAAGAGCACATCCCTCTGACTAATAAACGAATTTTGACACCTGCATTGGAGGCATCGTACAGTTTGTCAGTCAATTCTTTGTCGACTAAGTTGTTAATTTTTAATGTAATGCCACTGGGCCGTTCAGCGAGCGCATTTTCGATTTCTTGGTCAATTAAGGCCATCAAACGAATACGTGTATTTTGTGGTGACACCATTAGATTATCGAAAGTCACTGGGCGATAAGGATTTTCAATAAAACTAAATACCCGACGAACTTCGTTGGTGATCAGTTCATTTGCAGTGAGTAGGGAGTAATCAGTATAAAGCCGAGCGGTTTTTTCGTTAAAATTTCCCGTACCGATATGGGCATAACGCACGATTTGGCCTTCTTCCATGCGTGAGATAATAAATAATTTTGCATGGATTTTAAGCCCGGGCGCGGAGAAAATAACATGCACGCCCGCTTCAGTTAATCGTTTTGCCCAATGAATATTAGCGGCCTCATCAAATCGTGCTTGTAACTCAACGACCACTGTGACTTTTTTTCCATTATGAGCGGCATGAATGACAGAATCGATAATGCGTGAGTCTTTCGCGACACGGTAAATATTAATTTTAATCGATAATACATTCGGGTCAAAAGACGCTTGGCGCAATAATTCTAAAGTATGTTCAAAGGTATAGTAGGGATAATATAACAGTACATCGCGCTCGCGAATGGCATCGAAACCGTTACGGAAGTTATCAAACCAGCGGTGACGCAGCCTTGGTAATGGCTTGTTTAATAGGTTTTTATTTCCTTCATTAGGGAAATTAATAAAGTCTTTAAAATTGTGGTAGCGGCCACCGGCAATCACGGAGTCATCGCTGGATAGCCCCAGTTTTTCACGTAAAAGAGCAACCATTTCGTCAGGCATATCACGCTGATAGACAAAACGGACGGGTTCTGCGGTTAAACGTTGTTTTAATGTAGATGACATTATTTCGAGCAAGCTCGATTCCATCTCTGTTGCGATGTCGTACTCTGCATCACGCGTCATTTTCATCGAATAGGCATTGAGCTTATCGTAATCAAAAAAACCTTTGAAAATTTCATCGAGCGTATAGCGAAGGATATTATCAATTAGGATCATTGACTTGCGACGCTTTGGCATTTCTGGAGGCAGGTTAACAAATCGCGGGACTTTATCGGATGGAATTTCCAATAGTGCATATTGAGTCTGATTGCCATTGATGATTTCAACTGCAAGATAAGTGTAGTCATCTTTTAGAAATTCAACGAGATTGGTATCAGGATTAATTAATATTGGCGTAATATGCTGGCGCAGATTCTGGCGGAAATACTGACGTAACCATATCTGTTGGCGAGGCGAAATTTGACGTTCGTTAATCAAGAATATTTGATTGCGCGCCATTTCCAATAATAAGTCATTATAGAGAATGTCGAATTCTTGTTCTTGTTTGGCAACTCTTGACTGAATTCTCTTTAACAAGTGGCGAGCACCGCTTGCCGAGCCGCGTTCTTCATTAATTAAAATACGGCGTTTAACGTCGGCGAAGCGGACTTTATAAAACTCGTCTAGATTATTGGAATAAATTCCCAAAAAACGCATTCGCTCAATAAGAGGGTTACGCTTGTCGGCTGCTTCTTGTAAAACACGCTCGTTAAAAGACAGCCAGCTTAACTCTTTTTCATGATAGAGACGTTCTTGGGACATTCTAACTCCGTATTAGACTCTTGTTACTTTATGGCTATGATACCAGTCAGTTAGCTAAATGTGTTGTTTAATTGCTTTATCTTGGGTAATAACACTTTCTGGATTAGCAGATTGTTGCTTCATCGTAAAATATTGTTGCTGAAAAATACACATACGGATAGCGGTGTGATAGCGACCATTGACAAAGAATTCGTCGATCAGTTCGCCTTCAGTATGGAAGCCTAGTTTATTATAAATATGGATAGCTTTAACATTTTCTTTATCAACAATAAGATAAAGTTTATATAAGTTTAGTACGGAAAACGCGTAGTCCATTGCTAATTTCGCAGCGCGACTCGCATAGCCATGGCCTTGATGGCTCGGTGCAATGATAATTTGAAACTCAGAGCGTCGGTGAACATAATCAATTTCTACCAATTCGACTAAGCCAACTTTCTCACTGTCATTTTCAACGATAAAGCGGCGTTCAGACTGGTCATGAATATGTTTATCGTAAAGATCGCTTAATTCAACGAAAGCTTCATAAGGTTCTTCAAACCAATAACGCATAACACTGGCATTGTTATCAAGCTGGTGAATAAATGCTAAATCTTCACGTTCAAGTGGGCGCAACCTAAACGGATGAACTTGCCCGGTTGTCATAAAAATACCTCTATTTAGTTAGGAAAATGGTTTTGTTCTTCGAGTATAAGGATAACATTTATTTGCGATAAAATAATGACACAGCACAGAGAGATTATCACCTTGTTGAAAAATAATTCATTTTACCCAACGCTAATGTTTTTATGTAATAGCTTGCGATCGTGTTTTTATGTGAATGCGAAGAAAAAGGGTGGATACCCACCCTTGAAATGACGTGTTGCTCATCACGAATATTATTCGTTAGCGTAACCTTGTTGCGGTAAAATTCGGTTATCTAACACAGCGTTACCTTTTTGCATTGTTAATCGGCCACTAATGAACCACTCAACAACTAATGGGTAAATCGTATGTTCTTGGGCTTTTACCCGCTCGATAATATCGTCTTCGTTATCCTGTTCAAAGATAGGCACTTTAGCTTGCAAAATAACTGGCCCGCCATCCAGTTCTTCGGTAACGAAATGAACGGATGTGCCATGTTCTTTATCCCCATTTTCTAGCGCTTTACGATGCGTGTGTAAACCGGGGTATTTCGGTAACAAAGAAGGATGGATATTGAGTAATTTACCCGCAAAGTGGTTGACGAATTGGGCTGATAAGATACGCATAAAACCCGCTAATACGACTAAATCAGGCTGATATTGGTCGACTTGTGCGAGTAATGCAGCATCATATGCTTGGCGGTCAGTATACTGTTTGGCATCTAAAAAACAGGCTGGTATTCCAGCCTGTTGTGCCCGAACAAGCCCATAAGCATTGGCTTGGTTGCTAATGACAGCAACAATGTGAGCGCCAATTGCCCCAGTGCGGCAGCTATCAATTAATGATTGCAAATTACTACCGCTGCCAGAAATGAGGACAACAATTTTTTTCATTAGCGGATCACAACCTGCTCTTCACCCGCTGGTAATGCGCCAATTGTACCGATTTGCCATGCGTTTTCGCCAAGCTTGTTCAACAGAACAAGTGCATTTTCAACTTCCTGTTGTGGTAGAGCAATAATAATCCCCACACCACAGTTGAAGGTACGGTACATTTCATGAGTGCTCACATCACCAGCTTGCTGCAGCCAGTTAAAGACAGCAGGCCATTGCCAGCTGCTACCGTCAATAATTGCTTGTGTGTTGTCAGGCAGTACGCGAGGAATATTTTCCCAGAAACCACCACCAGTAATGTGGGCAATTGCATGGATATCGCTGTTTGCGATCAGCTCTAATACATTTTTAACGTAAATGCGTGTTGGTTCTAATAAGTGGTCAGCTAAAGGCTTCCCATCTAATTGAGTTTCTTCTGGGTTGGTTTGGCTCACTTCGAGGATCTTGCGAACCAGCGAGTAACCATTTGAATGCGGGCCGCTAGAGGCTAAAGCAATTAAGGCGTCTCCAGCACTCACTTTGCTACCATCGATGATTTCTGAGCGTTCAACAACACCCACACAGAAACCAGCCACATCGTAGTCTTCACCATGGTACATTCCCGGCATTTCCGCGGTTTCACCACCTACTAACGCACAACCTGACTGTTTACAACCTTCTGCAATACCCGTAATCACACTCGCCGCGGTATCGACATCTAGTTTACCGGTCGCGTAATAATCAAGGAAGAACAGAGGCTCTGCGCCTTGAACAATCAAGTCATTGACACACATAGCCACAAGGTCAATCCCAATGGAGTCATGACGTTTTAAATCCATTGCTAAGCGTAATTTGGTACCGACACCGTCAGTGCCTGAAACTAAAACAGGCTCACGGTATTTCTGCGGTAGGGAACATAATGCACCGAATCCCCCAAGACCTCCCATGACTTCTGGGCGGCGGGTTTCTTTTACGACACCTTTAATACGTTCAACCAAGGCGTTACCCGCATCAATATCAACACCGGCATCTTTATAGCTGAGAGAGGTTTTATCAGTCACTACGGCCCCCAAGGCAATTACATTTTTGAGAAAAATAACATCATTGACATTATTCTAACAGGCTAGGCAAACGTTTGCGATAGCTTTGTGTTGGAAATTTTTGGGTACGTATAATCGAAGAATGGTAGAACGTTATAGAAGTTGTATAGCAAAATAAGAAATGTATTTATTTAAATCAAATTTGCGGTTTTGCCAATTTCAACTTAACTGAGATGAGGTATAATTTTTAAAAAATGGCGTTAATCGTTGTTGTTTTGACCAAAATCAAGCGTTATCTAGTGGCAACCAAAGCTAAAAGAGGTATAATCCGGCGATTTTTTTGTCCGCCGCCGTCTTAAATAGTAGGAGAAACCCATGAAGATCGTTGAGGTAAAACACCCTCTCGTTAAACATAAACTCGGCCTGATGCGAGATCATGATATAAGCACAAAGCGCTTTCGTGAACTGGCCTCAGAGGTTGGTAGCCTACTGACTTATGAAGCAACTGCTGACCTTGAAACTGAAAAAGTGACTATCGATGGTTGGTGTGGTCCTGTAGAAATAGAACAAATTAAAGGTAAGAAAATCACTGTAGTACCAATTCTTCGTGCGGGTATTGGTATGATGAACGGTGTATTAGATAGCATTCCAAGTGCACGTATCAGTGTGGTAGGTGTTTATCGTGATGAAGAAACACTGCAGCCTGTCCCTTATTTCCAAAAACTCGCCTCTAACATTGAAGAACGTATGGCATTAGTGGTCGACCCAATGTTAGCGACGGGTGGCTCAATGATTGCTACCATTGATTTATTAAAAAATGCGGGTTGTACCTCGATTAAAATCTTAGTTCTTGTTGCAGCGCCTGAAGGTTTAAAAGCGTTGGAAGCTGCGCATCCAGATGTTGAATTATATACCGCTTCAATTGATGAGTATTTAAATGAAGAGGGATATATCGTTCCGGGTCTCGGTGATGCGGGCGACAAGATATTTGGTACTAAATAATGATAAGCCGACTGAGAAGTCGGCTTTTTTTTTGATTAATTGTAGAGACTCACTGCTTATTCAGTGATTAGCCATTTCGCTAAAAGAGGATAAAGCCACATGACACGTCGCACCATCAGTGTTGAAGAAAGACCACCATTATTACAAACTATACCACTGAGCCTTCAACACCTATTTGCTATGTTTGGCGCAACCGTTATCGTACCGATTCTGTTTGGTGTAAACCCCGCTACAATTTTGCTGTTTAATGGGATCGGAACGCTGCTGTATCTGTTTATTTGTAAAGGGCAAATTCCTGCTTATTTAGGCTCAAGTTTTGCATTTATTTCCCCAGTGCTGATTTTATTACCATTAGGTTATGAGCTGGCACTTGGCGGCTTCATTATCTGTGGCGTGCTGTTCTGTATTGTTGCACTGATTGTTAAAGTTGCAGGAAGAGGGTGGATAAACGTCATGTTCCCCCCAGCAGCAATGGGGGCAATCGTAGCCGTAATTGGTTTAGAATTAGCTCAAACGGCTGCAGGTATGGCTGGGCTATTACCTAAAGATGGCGCAGTGGTTGATTCGAACACGTTAATTATTTCCCTGACCACGTTGTCAGTCACTATTCTCTGCGCGGTCGTTTTCCGTGGGTTTTTATCTATTATTCCAATTTTGATTGGCTTTTTAGCGGGTTATGCATTGTCCTATTTTATGGGTATTGTGGACTTTACCCCGGTTATTGAAGCGCCGTGGTTTGCTATTCCTACATTTTATACTCCACGCTTCGAATGGTTTGCTATTTTAACTATTTTGCCCGCTGCATTAGTGGTTATCGCTGAGCACGTAGGGCACTTGGTCGTCACTGCGAATATTGTTGAACGTGACTTAATGAAATCACCAGGTTTACATCGTTCAATGTTTGCTAATGGGTTTTCTACGGTGATTTCCGGTTTCTTTGGCTCGACACCAAATACGACTTATGGTGAAAACATTGGGGTCATGGCTATTACCAAGGTATACAGCACTTGGGTAATTGGCGGAGCCGCAATTATTGCTATTTTATTATCTTGTGTTGGTAAATTAGCGGCTGCTATCCAATTAGTACCAGTTCCTGTGATGGGCGGGGTTTCACTCTTATTGTACGGGGTAATTGGTGCATCAGGTATTCGAGTGTTGATTGATTCAAAAGTCGATTATAACAAGCCACAAAATTTGATTTTAACCTCAGTGATTTTAATTATTGGTGTGAGCGGAGCCGTTATCCATATTGGTCAAGCTGAACTCAAAGGTATGGCGCTAGCAACAATAGTTGGGATCTTTATGGCATTATTATTCCGTTTTATAACGTTTGTTAGGCCTGAAAAGCAGTTTGTGACATCTGAAGTCCAAGAGCTTGATAGCAATAAAAAATAAGCCACACAATTTTCCATATTGCCGTTCAATTGTTTGAACGGCATTTGGTCACCGTTCTTATTCATCTATCCGTGTTTTTTATGGTAAACTGCTAGATGAAAATTGATTTGTACAGCCAGAGGCGCTTCTGAACACACCATCACAGCTTTCATTACCACTATATCTGCCAGATGATGAAACCTTTGCGAGCTTTTATGCAGGGGAAAATGGGGCGTTGCTGTCTGCTATTCAGTCTGCTATTAATCAACCCCATGGCAGTTATATCTATTATTGGTCGCGTGAAGGCGGCGGGAAAAGCCATTTACTGCACGCAGCTTGTGCAGAGCTGTCTGAACAAGGCATTGCAGTCGGTTATGTTCCTTTGGATAAACGTGCGTATTTTGTTCCTGAAGTACTAGACGGTATGGAACATTTATCACTCGTTTGTATTGATAATATTCAGTGCATCGCGGGTGATGAAGAGTGGGAAATGGCGATTTTCAATTTGTATAACCGTATTTTGGAAATTGGTCGCACTTGTCTATTAATTACTGGGGACAGGCCTCCTCGGCAAATCGAACTGAAATTACCCGATTTAGCCTCTCGCCTTGATTGGGGGCAAATTTATAAACTGCACCCACTGAGTGACGAAGATAAGATTTGGGCACTGCAATTACGCGCTCGTATTCGTGGTTTTGAATTACCGGAAGATGTTTGTCGTTTCGTATTAAAACGTCTAGATAGAAAAATGGGAACGTTGTTTGATATCTTAAACAAACTTGACCACGCATCAATTGTCGCTCAGCGAAAATTAACGATTCCTTTCGTAAAAGATATTTTAAAACTCTAGTTGATTAAATGAGTTGGCAGCCATATAGCTGCCAAAATAGAGTTTATAAGATTTCACAAACCTGCTCAGGCGGACGACCTAAACGTGCTTTATCACCATTAACAACGATAGGGCGTTCAATCAATTTAGGATTTTCATGCATTGCTTTAATGAGTTGATCCTGAGTTAAGCTGTCATCGTTTAAATTCAATTCCTTATACAACTCTTCTTTGGTGCGCATTAATTGACGAGCATCTTTAAAGCCTAACATTTTAAGGAGTTTTTTGATTTCAGCGACCGTTGGGGGCGTTTTTAAATACTCGACCACCGTGGGGGAGATACCCTTATCAGTTAAAAGGGCTAAGGTTTCACGGCTTTTAGAACAGCGTGGGTTGTGGTAAATCTTCATCGAATCCGTCATTATTATAACTCCTTACGGTTTTGCATTTTTGTCACGTAATTGTAGTTTTCTAAGCGCATCAATGCGAGCGTCATAACGCTGCTGTTCGTAACTGCCTAAACGGCTTTGACGGCTAGCATCGCTGAGATAATTAATTGCAGTGTCATAGTTACCCCGTAACGCCATCCCTTCTGCGTAGGCAGCAAGTTCTTCGGTACGCTTACCTTGTTTTGCGGACGCTTCTGCCAGTAAATCCCAACCAATCGGGTCATCAGGGTAATCAAACGTATATTTATTCAGCAAGGTTGTTGCTTCTTTATATTGATGATTATTAATTAATGCGTTAGCTAGGTTGACAATAAATACGGTATTTTTCGGTGATTTTTTCAAAGCATTCTGTAAACGAGAGACTGCTCTAGAGACTTGATGTTGTTCAATGTCGACATCAGTCATGCTATCGATAAACCAAGGGTTATCGGGTTGTTTCGCTAATAGCTCTGTCAGGATTTTTCCTGCTTCTGCGTACTTTTTGTCTTGAGAAAGCAGTAGCGCTTTACCGTATTGCGCTGCAATTTGTTCTTGTGCAGAACCTTTACCATAGTTTTCAATGATTTGGTCTAAAGCATGTTTTTGCTCGGTACTATACATAGCTAAAATACGAACTCGGGCTAACATAAAGTCCAGTGATGATGGCACACTCACTTTAGGGTATTGGTTCGATCGGTTTCTGGCATCAGCTAAACGGCTATCCGGCAAGGGGTGCGTTAATAGAATTTCAGGGGGCTTTGACATATAGCGAGTTTGGTCTGACATTGTTTGCATAAAATCAGCCATCGCATGCGGGTCAAAGCCAGAGCGCCTTAATGTCTGTAAACCAATACGGTCAGCCTCTTGTTCATTGGCTTGGGTAAAGCTGATCATACCTTGCTGAACCCCTGCCATTGTGCCTGTTAAAGCGGCAAAACCGGCTTGAGGATTCGCCATCACTAACAGCAAAGAACCAATCGTCCCTGCAATCGCGAGAGGAGTGGTGCTTTTTTGGTCTTCCATCATTCGCGCAAGGTGCCTTTGCGTAACGTGGGATATTTCGTGCGCCATGACGGATGCTAGTTGACTTTCATTCTGGCTGTATCGGAACAATGCGGAGTGTAGCACTACATTACCCCCAAAATAGGCGTATGCGTTAATATTGGGGTTGTTGACTAAATAGAACTTAAACGGTGTTTTAACTGAGTCGGCATTTTTCACTAACCGCATGCCAAGTTTGTTAACATATTGGGTTAACAATGGGTCATAAATAAGAGGGGTGCTGGCACGTATTTGGCGTGTAATAGCATCTCCCATAATAATTTCTTGGTTGATGCTAAGTGTGCCTCCTGCTGTGGTTCCTATATCGGGTAAGGTATCTTCAATTGCACTATAAGCAGGTAAAACTGCACCGTTCATTAGCGCAGCGATCATGAAAGCCAATAATGGATATTTTAAATTTTTCTTCATGAAACGTGAGTATCCCATACAACATTTTAATTTAGGGTAAGTACCGACTTTATTTCGGGTGTGCTTTAAGTAAGGCACTTAAAAATACGAAAAGTTTAAAACACATGATAGCAAAAGCTATCGTAAAATCTGTTCTTCGGTATAATTTTCGTTACTTTAGGAACTGTCCTTTGTGTTATTCCCTAGGAGCAATAAATGCTGGAATTGTTTTTACAGTGGTATCGTCGGCGTTTTGCTGACCCACAAGCCATAGCCCTTTTTACATTACTCGTATCAGGGTTTGTGATCATCTTCTTTTTCAGCAGTATACTGGCTCCATTGCTGGCGGCAATTGCTTTAGCTTATTTGCTTGAATGGCCAACCAATTTATTGCAACGCATAGGGTTATCCCGTTCAGTTGCTGTCGGTATTATTTTGACCTTATTCGCCGGAATAAGTGCAATGGTTATTTTAATTATTGCACCAACCGCATGGCAGCAAGGGATTAATTTGATGGCCGATCTGCCAAATATGGTTAACCGTTTCAATGAATTTGCACAAAAACTGCCAGAGCAATATCCAGCACTAGTGGATGTAGGCATTATCGATATGATGGCAGATAACCTGCGTAGCCGTATGTCGGGTATTGCAGACTCTGTGGTTAAAGCGTCAGTTGCTTCATTAATAGGTATTTTTACTTTAGCAGTTTACTTAGTTCTAGTGCCGTTGATGACATTCTTTCTTTTAAAAGATAAAGAGCGTATTAGCAAAAGCTTCCTCAAGCTGTTACCGAAAAATCGTTTGTTAGTGGGTAAAGTTTGGGTCGAAATGAATGAACAAATCACCAATTATTTGCGAGGAAAAGTTACTGAAATGGTGATTGTTGGGGTGGCAACATATTTATGTTTTGCTTACTTTGACTTGCGCTATTCCGTATTGCTGTCGGTTCTTGTCGGGGTAGCGGTATTAATCCCTTACATTGGTGCGGTCGCAGCCACGATCCCCGTGGTTATTGTTGCGCTCTTTCAGTACGGTATTGGTAGTGAATTTTGGTACTTAATGTTGTTTTATTTAGTTATTCAAGGTTTGGATAGCAACGTTGTGGTGCCTTTATTGTTTTCTGAAGCCGTGAATTTACATCCACTAGTGATTATTTTATCTGTTGTGGTGTTTGGTGGGTTATGGGGCTTTTGGGGCGTGTTTTTTGCAATACCTTTAGCAACACTGATTAAAGCGGTTATTCATGTCTGGCCGGAAGAGCCAACGGAGTCAACGAACTAGGTTAGTAATAGTGCTGTATGAGGGCATACAGCACTAAGAAGTAACGATTAAGCGTGTGTATTGATGTAATCAAGCACGATTTCGTGGTGGTTACTGGTTTTAAAATTATCAAAGACGTACTCTATTTTCCCAGTAGGGTCAATAAGGAAGCTAATGCGATGAATCCCATCATAGGTTTTCCCCATGAATTGTTTTTCACCCCAAACCCCAAATTGCTCACATACTTGGTGGTCTTCATCTGATAACAAAGTGAAGTTCAACATCTCTTTTTCAGCGAAACGAGATAGTTTCTCTGGTTTGTCTGTGCTAATACCTAATACTTCGACACCTTTCGCTTTAAGTGTATCCATTTCATCACGTAGACCACACGCTTGAACAGTACAGCCAGGAGTCATCGCTTTAGGATAAAAGTAAACTAATACGCGCTGACCCTGATAATCAGAAAGATTGATGAGCTCACCATCTTGGTCAGGAAGGCTAAAGTGAGGCGCCTTATCACCGGCTTTCAATGGGTTCATTACATATATCTCCGTTAACTTTGCATGTTGGGGTTGTTAACAATACTTATGTTGCCTTTAGCATTTAGCATTGTACATAGTTGTTGAAATTTATTTTTTATAATTATGCCATTATCGTCCAACGGATCGTGTGCAGTAATCTGAATTTCCAGTTGAGCGGGCATATCATTATTGGCTGGTTGTGTTTTAGAAACAAGCTCTGCGATATTACACTGCGAAGTTGTGAATAAATTTGTGAATTGCTCGACAATACGAGGTGCATCGTCGACAACAACATTCACTGTTACTGTCGATGGGTAATAGGTTGTTTGCACACTCTGAGTTCTTTTCATTACGATAAGCAAGTCGAGCTCGGCGCCTTTAGGTGGTAATGTCGCTTCTAAAAGGGTGATAGCATTCCAACTGCCGGAGAGCATCATAATGAAGGTGAATTCCTTGCCAAACATCGCTAAGCGACTATCTTCAATATTACAATCACACTCGCTGACGAGACGTGTAATGGTATTCACAATGCCCGGACGATCTGTTCCCAGCGCAGTAATGACAAGAAATTGCTGTTCAGTCTTAGGCAAAGTCTATTCCTTAGTATTTTAATTATGTCAGTTAAACATTTAATTAGAATATAGCAGTAAAATTCTAGCGCTAACAACTGACTGACTATGAGGGTAAGGAAACCATAAAAAAGGTAATCTGCCAAGGGGGTAAATAGACTCTTGCGAGAAATATCAGTGAATTATTACTTCTATTTAAGTTAATGTCCTCGGCATTAACAAAATTCATTAAATTCTTGCTATTGGGTGGTTTTCTTCTTTGAAATGAAAAAGTAACATGGTAGTTCAATTATTAAGGGGGTATCGCTATGGCTAATGGAAACGCAAATTATAAAGATTTTTTAACGGGAAGCATTGTTGCAGTTATTACACCAATGGATTCGGCAGGGCGTTTAGATAAAGCGAGCTTGAAGAAGTTGGTGGATTATCATGTTGAAAGTGGAACAACTGCGATTGTTTCTGTTGGTACAACTGGCGAATCAGCAACCTTAACGCACAAAGAACATGTGGATGTCGTGAAAGCGACACTTGAATTAGCGGATGGCCGTATTCCTATTATTGCAGGAGCCGGTGCAAATGCTACCGCTGAAGCTATTTCGCTGACAAATGAGTTTGAAAACAGTGGTGTAGTTGCTTGCCTGACGGTAACACCTTATTATAATAGACCTTCTCAGGAAGGGTTATATCAACACTTTAAAGCAATTTCAGAAAACACGAGCTTGCCACAGATTCTTTATAATGTACCATCACGGACTGGCTGTGATATGTTGCCTGAAACTGTGGGGCGTTTAGCAAAACTGGCGAATATTGTTGCAATTAAAGAGGCAACAGGGAACTTAGCTAGGGTTCATCAAATCAAAGAACTGGTTGATGATGATTTTGTACTGTTAACAGGTGATGACGCAACGGCGCTTGATTTCATGCAACTAGGTGGTAAAGGCGTTATTTCGGTCACATCTAACGTTGCGGCCGCACAGATGGTAAAAATGTGTGACTTAGCGCTTGCAGGCAAATATACTGAGGCGCGTGAATTAAATAAAAAACTGATGGGGCTTCATCTTCAGTTATTTGTTGAACCAAATCCAATTCCAGCGAAGTGGGGCTGTCATCGCTTAGGTCTGATTGCAGATGGGACATTACGGTTGCCAATGACACCGTTAACCACCTCGGGCCAGCAAAAAGTTGAGGAAGCCTTGAAACTCGCTGGATTACTGTAAAATTTAGGGAATTTTAATGGCAACATTATTGCAAAAATCGAAGGTTATGAAGGTTGCTGGCCTGTCACTTGTTGTGTTACTGGCAGCCTGCTCCAGCGATCAGCGCTATAAACGTCAGGTCAGTGGTGATGAGGAATATCTCAATGCTGCGCCATTGAAAGTGTTGAATGTGCCACAGGGGCTTACATTACCAGAACAAAATGGTGAGTATGATATCCCTAAAGCCACATCAACAGGGGCAATAGGAAAAGCGTTAGACATTCGTCCACCAGTACTGACAATTTCGCAATTAGCGGGTTCTCGTACAGAGGATAGCGCTCAAGCAAGTCGTTTGTTGCTAGAAAATACACCTGAAAATAGTGCACTTTGGTCACAAGTTACGATGATCTTAGAGCAAAGAGGGATTCCAGTTTCATCTAAAGACGATGGCTCTCGCTCAATTGAAACCGATTGGGTGAAATGGGATCGCGCAGATGAAAACGTACCGATTGAGAGTCGCCATAAAGTTACAGTGCAGCCAGAAAACGGTATGATGGCATTAACGGTAACTAGCTTAGGTTTACGTCAAGGGGGAGAGACAATTACCGATGTTGTCGAAACTCAACGTTATAACAAGCTGTTATTGAATGAATTAACCGATAACTTATATACGTTACGTGATACTTCAAACAAAAATAGTATCCAAAATGCCTACGGTATCATTGATGTTCAAACCGGTAGTGATGATACTGGCTTACCTTTAGTTGTGGTTCGTGCGCCATTTGATGCAGTATGGGAACGTTTACCTCACACCTTAGAAAGTGTTGGTATGAAAGTGGGTGACCGTACGCGCTCAAGTGGTTCTGTGATGGTAACTTACAAAGGTTTAAGCAGCTCAGAATGGCAGGCTTTGGGTATTGATGACCCAACTGTGCCAGAAGCAGATTATAAAGTGCAGGTTGGTGACTTAAATAACCGTAGTACACTGCAATTTATCACCACCAAAGGTGTACCTTTAACACAAAAACAAAATGATGAAATGGTTGCAGCGCTGAAAGCAGCATTTAGTAAAGCACCTGCCAAAAAGTAATAATTCAACATTTTGAGATGACTAATTAAACCGTAGCTTAAATACAAGCTGCGGTTTTTTTATTTAAATTGGATGGGTTTGTATTGGGGTAAAGATATTAAGCTTCATACGCATAGGCTGGTGGTTATCAGCTCTGTATTTTGTTTATTTCATGCTACTCGTAATCTATATACTTAGTTAGTTATTAAATAGCATTTCATCAATTTGAATTTTCCTTCTCTGGTAGGCTAATTTTATCTTTCATGTTTTCACCTAAAACAAATGGACAAAAAATCAGTGTTTATGGTTAAGTAATCGTTTGCGTCTGCTCGGGAATTTTATTATCATGATTAACAGTGAATTATAAAATATTGAATATCAGCTAGTTAGCGTTTCACATGGTGAATTTCAGTAACTGACTGAAACAGAGCAGAAAATTAACAATGAATAGGCCATTTAATTGGTTTTTGTTCTTCTGTTACTTATCTGAATCTGCTGTGCAGGTTGATTTTTGTTTAGTTTAATCACATCCCTGGAGTGTGTAAGATGCAAAAGAAAGCTGAGTTGTATCGTGGTAAGGCAAAAACAGTCTATACCACAGAGGATCCTGATCTACTGGTTCTGGAGTTCCGTAATGATACATCAGCACTCGATGGTGAGCGTATCGAGCAGTTTGACCGTAAAGGTATGGTAAATAACAAATTTAACCATTTCATTATGAGCAAATTAGAAGCAGCCGGTATTCCAACACAAATGGAAGCATTATTGTCTGACACAGAAGCCCTGGTGAAAAAGTTAGATATGGTGCCTGTTGAGTGTGTGATCCGTAACCGTGCCGCAGGTTCACTAGTAAAACGCTTAGGTGTTGAAGAAGGCATGGTGTTAAATCCGCCACTATTTGACTTATTTTTAAAGGACGATGCCAAACACGACCCAATGGTGAATGAATCGTACTGTGAAACCTTTGGTTGGGTGAGCAAAGAAAACTTGGCAAAAATGCGTGAGCTAAGCTACAAAGCCAATGAAGTACTCAGTAAAATTTTTGCGGATGCAGGGTTAATCTTAGTCGATTTTAAACTGGAGTTTGGCTTGTATAAAGGCCAAGTGGTATTAGGCGATGAGTTTTCGCCAGACGGTAGCCGTTTATGGGATAAAGAAACGCTCAATAAAATGGATAAAGACCGTTTTCGTCAGAGCCTTGGTGGCTTAATCGAAGCTTACGAAGAAGTCGCACGCCGTATTGGCGTACAGCTAGATTAATCAATTTCCTATAATTTGAATGAGATTTTAGCCTGCATTGCAGGCTATTTTTTAGTCGCTAATCGAGGGTGATTGTTGGCTAATAAAATGTGTAATCCATGATGAGAGAGCGGTATCAGTAGTCTTTATTTGTAGTTGTTGACTAAGTGACGTCAACGTAGGCGCGGGCAATGGGCTTTCGACTTGTAACTCTGGA
Organism: Providencia rettgeri; assembly: GCA_900455085.1. Taxonomy (NCBI): domain Bacteria; kingdom Pseudomonadati; phylum Pseudomonadota; class Gammaproteobacteria; order Enterobacterales; family Morganellaceae; genus Providencia; species Providencia rettgeri. Next base: position 2,125,420 of record UGTZ01000001.1, read on the forward strand.
TGGCTTAATATTTCCGTTGGCTGACCGTCAGCGATGAGTTGGCCATTTGATAAATGCAATACGCGTTGAAAATGGCGGGCAACAAAATCAAGGTCGTGGCTAATAGAAACGACGGTTACCCCTTTTTCGCGTTGCAAGGTTAGCCAATGTTCAAATTTACGCAGCCAAAAAGCGTCGAAGTCACGGCTTGGTTCATCAAGCAGCAATAACTTAGGTGAAACGGCCTCTAAACAGGCAACAGCAACCATCCTGCGTTGGCCTGCATGTAAATCTAAAGGGTGTTTATCTGCTACATCGACTAAGTGACAAATTTCAAGTGCTTGCTGTACTCGCGCGTGAATATCACGTTTATGATATCTTTGGCGTTTTAAACCAAAAGCAATCTCATCACGCACACAACTATGAAAAATTTGTTTCTCAGCTTCTTGGAATAAAATACCGATATGGTTGGCTCTTTGTGGTGAGGAAAGAAGGTTAAGCGGCTGGCTATCAAGCTGAATATCACCTTGTGTAGGGCGCAATAACCCTGCGAGCAGGCGTAATAATGTTGATTTACCTGCGCCATTATCCCCAACTAAAGCGACCCATTCACCAGGGTGAATAGATAGCGATAAAGATTGTATATTATCAATAGTAGAGCTTGGCCAACGATAGCTCAGGTTTTTAAGCTGTAACATGCCGCTCCTTAAACATCTGTAGCAATTGCGCTTCATTGTGGGGAATTGTGTCTCGCCAATGCCCTAATTTGACCAGTTCACCTATAGCACGCCAAGCCTCTGGCATATTGATTGTTTCAATAGCATCAAGAAAAACATCATCCAAACAGCCTATAGCAACCACTTTCCCAGATTCTAAAAAGGCTTTGCCAGTACTCAACAAAAGGAATGAATCACAGAAACTGATGGCAGGTAATAAATTGCGTTCAAAAAAAATAATGCTGCAGTTTGTGTGTTCTGTATAGTGTTGCAATTGCACTAAAATACGTTGTGTTGCACTGGGTGTTAGCCGACTAAAGGCTTCATCGAGCAAGAGAAGTTTAGGTTGCATCGCTAATGCACTTGCTAACACGACGCGTTGTGCTTCGCCACCCGATAATGTCGCAGGATGGCGCGTACGTAGAGCTTCACAAAACGTGAGCGCAATCGCGTGTTCAACTCGTTGACTAATTTCACTGGGTGATAAGCCAAGGTTTTCAGGTCCAAACGCAATTTCCTGTTCAACGGTAAACGCGCAACCTGAGAGTTGTAATTGAGGGGATTGCTGAACAAGCTGGCGCGATATAGATACCTGAACCACAGAGCTGTCAGCCAAGGGGGCTTGTAATACCTCAGCGGTTCCTTCTATTTTCCCTTGAATAAGGTCACTATGCCAACCTGCAAGTATTTGCGCTAGTGTGCTTTTCCCGCTGCCATTACCGCCAAATACACATAGCCATTGGCCTGCATTAAGCTGAAGATCTATCGGTCCTAATAAGGACAGCTCCGCGCTTTGTGGAATGAAGCGCATTTGTTGTAGATTCACCACCATAGAGAGAGACCACCTTCAATAAAAATTAACAAAACTAGCCCATACCTAAGTAGGGCTTGGAATGAACTATCCGTAGGTGGGTTCAATGTCGTGCGTTTAGCGCAATAGCGAAAACCACGCATATCTAATGCGGCTCCACGAATACTCAGATCACTAAGAGTATTACTGGCAAGTGGAAATAATAGGGCCGGTAATGATGTAACACGTTGCCAAAAGCGCCCGTCAAGAGGGACGCCTCTTGCCAATTGTGCCTCACGGATGGTGTTTAATTGCTGACGAAATTGTTCTGCAAGCAATAACGGACCCGCGAGTAGATATGCAAAACTAGCAGGTAAACGGCTAGCAAACAACGCACGAATAAAGCGTTCAGTCGGTACATATTGCAACCAAAGCTGAGAAGCGCTAATAATTGTTAATAACTTAAACCACAATGCTAGTGCAAATTCAGGACGGCTATTTTTTAAGGCATCCCCGGTTAATTGTTGAGCTAGCCAACCCCCGTGAATTAACCAAAGCCCTGCCGCCATGGGGAGCATAATCCATGCAACAATGCGCCAACGATGACGTGCAGGTCGCCAAAACAATAAAGCAGCGAAAATACTGCAACCTAGCACAATTAATAGCCAGTTCAGAGGTAAGAAAAGCGAACTTACACTGAGCCAAAACCAAATTGTCAGCGAGGTGAATGGATGCATTTAACTGACCTTCGCCATATTTGGATAATTACGTTGGACACGTTCTGGTAATTGTCGAACGAGTAGCCAAGCAATAATGGCAGATGCAACTTTGTCCGCAATATTCGCGCCTAATACCGTAATTGCCACTGATTCTAATAAGTTATCGCCAACAGCATGGAAATACGCGACAAAAAAGTCTGCTCCGCTACCGGTTGTTCCTGCAAATAAGTATGTACGAATAGGAACAGCAACTATCATTAATGCAAAAGTAATCACTACACCGGATAAAACCACTCTTGGTAAGGTGCGAAAACCACCTGCGCGAGCTAATAACCCAGCGCTGAGTCCAATCATCATCGCAACAGGTGCAAATGCAGCGGCAATTGGCCCACTGAGTAAACCCCATAATAAATTAGTTAATAAACCACTTAATAACGCAACCCAAGGGCCTGCTAATAACGCACAAATTAACGTTCCTATAGAATCCAGAAAAATAGGCAGTTTTAGCATTGAACTTAATTGGCCAATAACCATATTAATGGCAATAGAAAAAACAATTAAAGTCAGTGTACGACTAGAAATAATCGACGTTTTACCCATGGCAAAGTCATTCCTTACAGTAATGGAATAATAAAATTAGCGAGAAGTGATGATAAGTTCTTCATAACCTGATAACGGGCAAGGCTCACGAATGAAATTTACCTTTTCCAGTTCCCCAATAATCAGCTCTAGTGTTGTTCTGACCGTACAACCTGGCATCATATGACCACCGAGGACTTGCCCTTGCTCATCAGAGACAGCTAAATGCAGGTGTTCGCCTTTAGCATCTAAAGTGCCAATTAATGAAATAATTTCAAATTTACCTGTTGTGTGAAAGGTCTCTTCTTGGCCTGCAAAACGTAGTGCAACGTCAGTTAAGCTGCCGACACTGCTAGCAATGAACGCAGCTTGTAGGCCATGTTGCTCAATTTTATGTCTTAATGTTAAAAGTGCGTCTTCGCCAGGGATTAAACGAATAGCAATAAAACGCGCGTTTGAATAGGGCGATAAAGATTGGTTCATATTCTTAATCCTAATAATTGTGCTTATGCAGAGCGTCGCACAACCATTTAAATCATTAAAATTATAAATAATGCTAAGTTATGATTTTTCTGTATTAATTATCTGTGATTATTATACGCAATTGAAATGGATTGTCTGGTTGTAAAGATATTTAGACCTATCTTCAGCAAAAGGCACTATAAGTTGGTTTTTATCATGATAAATATAAGAAAAACGCAGAAATAAAAAAATAAACAGTGATGAATATTCCGAATATTTAGCTTAAGTTTTGCTGGTGGTGGGGATTATCTGTATTGCCATGCTAATTTTTGTACAATTAAGCTTGTTACCGTGAAATATGCTGAGAATACATCTTTTAAAAAGTATTAAATAGATAATAAAGAACAGCTAAAATGTCGCATTTTAGTTAATTAATTGTGTGGAGATAGTGAGATTTTTTATTAATTAAAAATATCGTCGCCGTAAAAATAAAAAGAGTTGGCGTTAATATTTGCTTCTTTGATGATGAGCCAATAACATGTTTTTAAATCAGCCTAGTTGCTGCTAATAAATTATAATTGTGCGTTTTACAGGGACAAATCTATGAGTCATGTTGATCCAACATTAATCATTTTACTGGTCTTAGCCGGGTTAGGTATCATTAGTCATAATATGACAGTCACCCTTGCGATGCTATTTTTATTGGTGGTCAGAATAACACCATTAAATAATTATTTTCCATGGATTGAAAAATATGGCTTAACCATTGGGATACTTATCTTAACAATCGGTGTTATGGCGCCAATTGCGAGTGGTAAAATAACGGCTAATGAGGTATTAAGCTCATTTTTGAATTGGAAGTCGATTCTGGCAATTGTTATTGGGATCGCGGTTTCTTGGTTAGGTAGCCGAGGCGTCACATTAATGTCCCATCAACCGTCTACGGTAGCAGGCTTACTGGTTGGAACCGTCATTGGTGTTGCTTTATTCCGTGGTGTACCAGTGGGGCCCTTAATTGCTGCTGGGATTTTGTCACTATTAATTGGTAAATCATAGTATTACGATGGTGAAATTACTTCCTGTCATTATAGAACAACTGCATATAGTTGGTATGCGTCGTCTTATGGTTCTTTCTGGCGACTATGCATGGGTAGAACAACAACTCAAACAACTTCAAGTTGCTATTGATGGCGATTGGTTAACGATTTCATCAAACTTACCGCAAGGGGTTTCCCCTGAAAATGCACATCTATTATTGGGTCGTGAATTTTTACATGGCATTTTTGATGTACGTAAAGGGTTTCATAGTGAAGCACTAGCCATGCTTGCTGGCACATTAAAAGCAGGGAGCTTGTTAGTTTTATGTACGGCGCCTCAAAAAGAGTGGGCGACAAATACCGATCTAGACAGCTTGCGCTGGAATGAACAATTGGGGCTTATTTCGACACCGAATTTTGTACATCACTTGCAGCGAACTTTCCACACATCTCCCGATATTTTATTTTATAAACAAGGGAATGAGCCTGATTTTTCATTACTAAAAAACAAACCATTATGGCAAGCACCGACAGGCCAGCCAACAGAACAGCAGCAGCAAATAATTAGCCGATTATTAAGAGCGGAACATGGAATTTGGGGTTTGATAGCGCCGAGGGGCGCGGTAAATCGGCAATAGCAGGGATGTTAATACAGCATTTTGCAGGAGAGTGTTGGTGTTGTGCTCCTGCAAAAGTGGCGACGGAAGTCTTAAGCCGGCATGCAGGTAAAAAGATTAATTTTTGGTCCCCAGATAGCTTACTCGCATACTGCCGTAGCAATGAAAATATAACCGCAGATTGGCTGATCATCGATGAAGCTTCTGCAATCCCTAATTATATTTTACGAGAACTAGTGGGGTATTTCCCTCGAGTTTTATTAACCACGACAGTCGATGGCTATGAAGGAACAGGGCGTGGATTTACGCTAAAATTCTGTGCAAGTTTAGCCCATTTCACTTTACTGCAACTTGATAACCCAATGCGCTATGCGGCTAATGACCCCTTAGAATTATGGGTCAATGAGGCTTTATTGCTGCAAGAACCCGCCACTCAAACGGTTTTTGCTGGAAATATTGAATATAAAGCGTTAACCCAGGCATCTTTAGCGGAAAATAATGAGCAATTAAAAGCGTTTTATGGCTTATTGATGAGTGCACATTATCGAACGTCACCATTAGATTTACGACGACTATTGGATGCCCAACAGCAACATTTTATGGTGGCAAAAACTGAGTCTCATAATTGTGCTTATTTAGGTGCATTATGGATGGTAGATGAAGGACAGTTGACCGAATCATTGAGCTGGCAAATATGGGCTGGGCTTCGTCGACCAAGAGGAAATTTAGTTGTCCAATCTTTAGCAGCTCATAGTTATTTCCCTATTGCGGCACAATGGCTATCTCGCCGAGTGATGCGTATTGCCGTTGATGCGAACCACCGTAGGCGCCAAATTGGTTTAACGCTTTTAGAAAAACAGAAAGCAATTGCTACAGAGCAAGGGTTAGATTTTTTGTCTGTTAGTTTTGGATTAACACCAGACTTAGTCGCATTTTGGCAAAAAGCGGGCTTTCGGTTAATACGAATAGGTTCGCACAAAGAAGCGAGTAGTGGCTGTTTCACGGCAATGGCGATATTACCGCTATCAGATCGAGCAAGGCGACTTTGCCAGCAAGGGGAAATACAATTAAAACGCGATATTTATTGGCGAAATGATCTGTCTGAGTTTGCTTTAGAAACCAGTGAGCAGCAGCAATTAACCCCTGATGATTGGATAGAACTGATCGGTTTTAGTGAGTTTAAACGGCCTATTTCTGCGAGCCAAAGTGCGATTATGCGTTTATTAAGGGAAGAAACAGCCGGGCTTGCGCTGCTCAGACGGCACTTGCTGTCAGGCGAGCCTATCGCACAGATTTGTACGGATATTGGTATGACAGGGAAAAAGCAATGGTTACAACGAGTAAGAGAAGAGGTTGGTATGCAGGTAAAACAATACCAACCAGCGCTTTTAGCTGAAATAAAGCAAAAGGTTATTTCTTCTTGTCTTTAGGCCAATCGTCTTCATCATCCCAAAGGTGGTTATTATCTTGATGTGGGGGAATTTCTGGCTTGTCATCTAAAAACTTTTTGGGGTCCAATTTCATCATTTCTTTGACTGAATTCCAGATAATACCTACCAATAAGAGTAAAATTATCCACCAGTAGTCGGCTAACCATTGCATACATTACCTCTATGAAATTGGGTAAAAGCTAAATGTTGATTTTAAATTATTTAAAATTTATACCATTAGAGTACCATTTACACTTTATATGAAACTGTGTGTTTTTTCAGAGATAGCTACAGAAAATATACCTACAGAGCTTATTGTTTATTTAAATACCATGGCAAATGCACCAACAATGCCAAGCAAAATATCAGAGCCTGTAAGTGCGTAGATATTTTTAACCTCTTCACCGCGAATATTAGCAAAGCGTTCAAGCGCTTTTTCTGTTGAAACGGCTTCAATCTCTTCAAATTGCTTTTCATATCCGGCAGCAATTAGCTTTTGGGTCTCTTGCTCATTTGGTGTAACGATAGCAATTACCTTTCCGGCCTTCATAAAAAAAGAGTAATGATTCATGGGGCTTCCTAATAGTCTTAAGTTTAGGCTCCTGTCATTTTCTAAGGCTTTGCAAGTCAATGACTGGGGCTATTAGCGCTCTTTTCGTCGTAGAACAAGAGAATAATAATCGCATCAACAGGCAAAAGCGACTTTTCATTAAGCTTGTTTACCATTAGAGTATACCATTGATATTATTATGAGTTACCACAGATTTTATGCGGTTTTTACCATTTAATTTATTTATTCGGGAGGAGGGGTAATTTTGAAAAAATTGTTCCTCATTGTTATTGGATGGTTAGCCGTTGCGTTGGCTTTTGCTGGCGTCGTTCTTCCTGTTTTGCCTACCACACCTTTCTTATTATTGGCGGCATGGTGCTTTTCTCGTTCATCTCCACGTTTTCATCATTGGTTATTATATCGCTCTTGGTTTGGGGGGTATATTCGTCACTGGCAAAAGCATAAAGGGTTACCGAAAGGGGCAAAACCAAAAGCAATTATATTGATAGTTCTCACTTTTTCACTATCAATCTGGGTTGTTAGTTATTTATGGTTAAAAATTGGTTTATTGGCTCTGTTGTGTTGGCTGCTTATTTTTATGTATCGGCTTCCAGTTGTTGATGAACAAATTTCCAAACAAAATAAAGGAGCCCCATAAATGATGTCGCATCATCTATGGGGCATTGGCGCTATAGAAATTGCTTTGTTAGCTTAGAAATTATTCAGGAGCTCTAATATAGCGTTCGAATACATAATCTAAGTTAGTGCTTAACCAATTTTTCCCACGAATATCTTCTTGGTCAAGAACTTGCGTAATGACTTCTGGCGTTAACAGCTGTTCAGCTTCATGGGATAACGGCCAGTAACTAATATGCCAAGGTTCATAGGCAACCCCTGCATTTTTTGCCGTGAAGGGACGGTAAAAATCAAATGTCGCCATGTTATCCGTGAGCCAGTGGTTTAATTCAGCAAAATAGCCGCCAGTTTCATATTCCCAAGGCTCTAATTGTAAAGTTTGCCCTGCTGGGATCCGTAATGGGTCATAAACATCTATTTCGGTTCCCCAATGATGACGGCTTGCTCCGGGTAATGCAGACCAATGTAAAATAGCTTCACACAGCTCACCTTCTGAAAGCGTTGTAATATCTAAAGGTTGGCTTTGTGCATCAAGAACAGGGCGGAGACCGGTGAATTTTTCATTCCAAATTAACTGTTGACGTGAAAAATCACGAAATGCACTTGCTGATTGTAACTTGAAGCCCGCTTTTACTGCAGCTTGTTGCATGGCTAAAAATGCCTTAGTGGCATTAAATTGTAGACGATGAGTGCCGCCAAGTGTCACTAAATGGTCCGTGGAACGGCCTGTTAACATTGCGATGGTGATCATAATAACAATAGCTCCATGACTCGCTCATAAATTAAGGCCAGTTGTTGCAAGTCTTTGACACTAACGCATTCATCAACTTTATGTATAGTGGCATTCAATGGGCCAAGCTCAATTACTTGAGTGCCCATTTGAGCGATAAAACGACCATCAGATGTACCACCACTGGTAGATAGCTCTGCGTTAAGACCCGTTAGTTCATGGATTGCCTGCAAGGTTGCAGTGACAAATTCTTGTTTTTCAGTCAAAAATGGCTGACCAGATAATGACCATTCTATTTTATATACGAGGCCATGGCGGTCTAACATGCTTGTGACCCTGTCACGTATTTGTGTGTCGGTTAATTCTGTGCTGAAGCGAAAATTAAATTGAACAAATAACTCACCGGGGATTACATTACTTGCCCCAGTGCCCGCATGAATATTGGCAATTTGCATGGTGGTAGCAGGGAAGAATTCGTTGCCGTTATCCCAGATAGTTGAAGTGAGCTCTTGCAAAAAAGCGGTTGCTCGGTGCACCGGGTTGTCTGCTAGATGTGGATAAGCTACATGCCCCTGTGTTCCTAAAATAGTCAAATTTGCTGTAATAGAGCCTCTACGTCCATTTTTTATGATGTCACCTAAATGAGATTGGCTTGATGGTTCACCGACTAAACAATAATCAACACGCTCATTACGAGCCATTAATGTTTCAACAACTTTAACCGTGCCATCTAATGCATCAGCTTCTTCATCTGATGTGATTAAAAAGGCCAAGCGCCCTTGATGGTGAGGGTGTTTTTCGACAAAGCGCTCTGCTGCGACAACCATTGCTGCGACAGAACCTTTCATATCAGCTGCACCACGGCCATACAGATGTTGATTAATAATTGTTGGGTTAAACGGAGGAGTCTGCCAATTTTCGCTATTGCCTGCTGGTACAACATCGGTATGACCTGCAAATGCGAGGGTTGGTCCTTGAGTGCCTCGATGAGCCCAAAAATTTAATGTGCTACCAAAATGCATTGGTTCAATGGTAAAACCAAGTTGGTTTAAGCGCTCGGTAAGGATCGCTTGGCAGCCTTGGTCATCGGGGCTGATAGAAGGGCGTGCAATTAGTTCTTTGGCAAGCTGAATAACGGGACAATCCATTAAATCCACCTGATTATCGAATGAAGTTTTGGTAGTCATTAGCGTTAAACCCAACTAAGTATCGGTTATCTGGAGAAACAAGTACGGGTCTTTTGATCATGGCAGGCTCTGCAATTAGCACTTTTTTAGCACTATCTGCGTCAATAACTGCATTTTTTTCATCATCAGTCAATTTTCGCCAAGTTGTTCCTCGTTTATTGACTAACAATTCCCAATCAATATGTTCCATAAAGATAGAAAGCAGTTCATCGCTAATACCATCAACACGATAATCATGAAATTGATAGTTAACTCCATTGTCTTCTAAGTAACGGCGTGCTTTTTTAATGGTGTCACAGTTTTTAATTCCGTACATAATATAAGGAGAGTTAGGTGTATTGGGCATATGATTTTCCTCAAAAAACTAGCGATAATCCTTACATAATGCGGCAAAACTCACTTGGGATCTAGCCCAAATGTGAGAAATCTATAATAACCTTATAATTACATTAAATGTAATTTAGCCCCGATAATTAATATATTAAAAATAGATTATCTTGAACGCATATAAATTAAGCTAGCCTCAAGGCGAGATCGAACGCGTAATTTTTTAAGAATATTTCGAATGTGAACTTTAACGGTTTCCTCTGAAATAAAAAGTAAGTTAGATATTTCACGATTTTTTAAACCCACAGCCATTTCATGCAAAATTTCAGACTCTCGTTTTGTCAATGCGGATAGTGGGTCACTATAATGATGACGTGAAATAAGATGTTGATAAATTTTTTCACTAAAAACCAATTGCCCTTTAGAGGCTTTCTTCATACTGTAGAATAGCATATCAAGTTCACTGTTTTTTAATAAATAACCTTGTGCTCCTGCGTCAATAGCACCATATATATCTGTTTTAATTGTCGATGCAGATAACACTAATAAGTAGCTATCATTGCAGTGTTTACGAAGTAATCGTATAGTTTCAAATGTTTTTAATACCTTGAATATTGGTATCTATAATAATTAAATTAGGTTTTAACTGCTTTGCCATGCTTAAAGCTTCATAACAACAAGCGCACTCTGCTGTGATAATAAAGTGTGTGTCGGTATTTATGAGCTGCCGCAATCCCAAGCGTATAATAGGGTGATCGTCAATAATCATTACTGTATATTTAGACATAGAGGGTTCCTTTTTTATGTCTCAAATGCCAACGTCTACTCAGGTATTTCCTATAAAATAGACAATTTAATTTCGGTACGTTTATTATATTTAATTGGAGTTTTAATAATTATATAATCAGCAGTATGGAGAAGTGAGATTGATATTAATCGTTTGCTTAATATTTTATAGTTCCATACTAATAATATTGTGCTTGTTGATAATACATTAAAATAGAAAAAATAATATCGACTAGTTAAATTAAAGTTAAACAGATGAACATATTTAAGGTGGGATTTCATTGTGTTATTATGCAATTAATTATTTATATATATTAACCTAATAAAATTAATAATAAATTATTTTTAGTCGTGCTTTTTAAAATTAAAGCAGGGTTGCGCTATGAACAATATAACCAAGGTGACTATGTTTTACTCGGACAGTGACCTAACTCTATTGTAATTGAAAGATTTTTCTGGAAATTGCCGGTATGATCATGATTTGCTAGTGAGATGTGTTTATACTGTTATCGCTCTTACCTTACTTATTTTGAAAGGACTTGACGATGGATGACAAATTAAAACAAAGTGCTCTTGATTTTCATGAGTTTCCACATCCTGGGAAAATTACGGTTACCCCAACTAAACCACTAACAACCCAGAGAGATCTCGCATTAGCATACTCACCAGGTGTTGCAGTGCCATGTCTTGAAATTGCAGATGACCCACTTAAAGCTTATCGTTACACTGCTAAAGGTAACCTTGTCGGGGTTGTCTCTAATGGTACTGCCGTCCTTGGGTTAGGTAATATTGGTGCCTTGGCTGGTAAACCAGTCATGGAAGGAAAAGGTGTACTATTTAAAAAGTTTTCTGGTGTTGATGTCTTTGATATTGAAGTTGATGAAACAGATCCAGACAAATTAGTTGATATCATTGCGTCTCTTGAGCCGACTTTTGGTGGTATTAACTTAGAAGATATCAAAGCACCAGAATGCTTTTATATTGAACAAAAGCTCCGTGAGCGGATGAAAATCCCTGTGTTCCATGATGACCAACACGGAACCGCTATCATTTGTACAGCTGCTGTTATCAATGGATTACGAATTGTAAAAAAAGAAATTGGTGATGTCCGCCTTGTGGTTTCTGGCGCTGGCGCAGCATCAATCGCTTGTATGAATTTATTAGTCGCGTTGGGGCTGAAACGTGAACATATCACCGTCTGTGATTCAAAAGGGGTGATTTATAAAGGCCGTGATGAACGCATGGATGTCACCAAAGCTGCGTATGCCATTGAAGATAACGGCCAACGTACTTTTGGCGGATGCTATTCCTAATGCGGATATTTTCTTAGGTTGTTCAGGTCCACGTCTTTTAACGCCGGAAATGGTGAAAACCATGGCGCAAGATCCACTGATCCTAGCGCTAGCAAATCCTGAGCCTGAAATTTTGCCACCATTGGCGAAAGAAGTTCGTCCTGATGCCATCATCTGTACTGGCCGCTCTGATTACCCAAATCAGGTTAATAACGTGTTGTGTTTCCCATTCATTTTCCGTGGTGCGTTAGATGTCGGTGCAACAACGATTAATGAAGAAATGAAACTGGCTTGTGTGTATGCCATTGCAGACCTTGCATTGGCAGAGCAAAGTGAAGAAGTGGCTTCAGCCTATGGTAACCAAGATTTATTCTTTGGCCCTGAATACATTATTCCGAAGCCATTTGACCCACGTTTGATTGTTAAAATTGCACCTGCTGTGGCAAAAGCAGCAATGGACTCAGGGGTAGCAACGCGTCCAATTGAAGACTTCGATGTCTATATCGAAAAATTAAATCAGTTTGTTTATAAGACAAATTTATTCATGAAACCTATCTTCTCTCAAGCTAAGACTGCCAAAAAACGTATTGTTTTAGCTGAAGGGGAAGAAGAGCGTGTATTACATGCCACACAAGAGCTGGTTTCTTTAGGTTTGGCTTTCCCAATCTTAGTTGGGCGTCCAAGTGTGATTGAAATGCGTATTCAAAAACTTGGCCTACACATTGAGTTAGGTAAAGATTTTGAAGTGGTCAATAACGAAAACGACCCGCGTTATAAAGAATACTGGCAAGAATACTACCAAATCATGAAACGTCGTGGTGTTTCACAAGAAATGGCACGTCGTGCAGTGATTAATAACCCAACCTTAATTGGTGGGATCATGGTGTTACGTGGTGAAGCTGACGGGATGATTTGTGGTACCGTGGGCAGCTATGGTGAACATTATGAAGTTGTTAAAGATTTATTTGGTTTCCGCGAAGGTGTTCATGCTGCCGGTGCAATGAATGCATTGTTATTACCAACGGGTAATACGTTTATCGCAGACACTTATGTTAATGAAGACCCTTCTCCGGAAGAGTTAACAGAAATCACGTTAATGGCAGCGGATACGGTAAGACGCTTCGGTATTGAGCCAAAAGTGGCTCTGTTATCGCGTTCTAGCTTTGGTTCTTCAGACTGCGCATCAGCACAAAAAATGCGTGATACGCTCTCGATGATCAAAGCACGTGACCCTCATCTTGAAATTGATGGTGAAATGCATGCGGATGCCGCATTAGTTGAATCGATCCGTAAAGATGTGATGCCTGATAGCCCATTAAAAGGTTCAGCAAATTTATTAATTATGCCAAATATGGAAGCTGCACGTATTAGTTATAACTTACTGCGCGTGACAAGCTCTGATGGCGTGACGGTCGGCCCGGTATTGATGGGGGTTGCGAAGCCGGTACATATCTTGACACCAATTGCGTCGGTACGCCGTATCGTGAATATGGTGGCATTAGCAGTGGTTGAAGCGCAAACCAATCCACTCTAACGGTTAATATTAATTAATACGTATTAAAGGCTTCTATGATTTTATAGGAGCCTTTTTATTGAAAATGATTATCATTATCTGTATCTTATTAGCTTGACGACATAAGATGGAAAGCATAATGATTTCAATAAGATTGACCTCTCAAATAGCCACTTTAATGGTTGGGTTATTTTTCCTTATCGGTTGTACACAAAAAATTGAACCGACAATCGTACAATTAGATAGCCAACTAACAGTAAGCAACCAAATTATTGACTTAGCAACAGGTAAGTCTTTAACACCTCAGCAATTAATCGAGCAGCTTGCTCAATCTCCACGCGTCATTGTCGGAGAAAAGCATGATAACCATTATCACCACCAAATTGAGCAATGGCTTGCACAAGAAATGCCCAAAATACGGCCTCAAGGTGCGGTTCTACTCGAAATGTTGACACCGTCGCAGCAAAATAGTGTGAACCGTGTACAGGCGCAGATGCAAAATAACCCTTATATTCGTGACGAAAAGCTACAGTCCGCCTTAAATTGGAATAGTGGTTGGCCTTGGGAGCAATATGGGGCTTTAATCCGCCATTTGCTGAGCTCGCCTTATCCGCTACTGTCGGCAAACCTAGATAAAAAAGAGGTACTTGCCGCCTACGCTAACCCGTCATCAGTAACGGGGCAATATTCAGCTCAACCCATTGTTCAAGAACTTATCAGTAAAACGATTGAAAGTTCTCATGGTGGGGAACTGACAGCGGAACAAGTGGCTAAAATGACCTTTATACAGCAGTTGCGTGACCGCCGTATGGCAGAGTCGTTATTAAATGCACCTACACCCGCGCTTCTATTCGCAGGTGGCTATCATGCAACAAGAGCAATTGGTGTGCCTTTACATGTGCAAGACCTAGCGCCCGAAGAACCCGTAAAAGTATTAATTATTTCAGAAAGAGGTGAAGAAATAGACCATTTACATGCTGATTTTGTGTGGTACACGCCTAAAGGATGACTAAGTAATAGCAAGCTAATGATTTCAAAAAAGTTAATTTTGTGAAGTAATCTTTATTTCCAGTAAGAAATGATTTCCATTTTCATTTGTTATTAATTATCATTTTGCATTTATACATAAATACGTCAGTGCATAAGATAAAAATGAGTATAACAACATTTGAAAATGAGTATTTAAGGCGAACAACGAAGATAAGTGGGGGCTTCGCATTGGCAATTGCTCTTCATATTGGGGTTGTTGGGTTGTATATATGGGTAACTCACAATCAACAATGGGATGAGTTATTGCCTCCGCCATCAGTGGTGATGGAGATTTCGATTGAATCGCAAGCCGAACAATTGACAGAAGCTAACATTGGCCAACTACAAGAGTTATCGGTGGCGAGCCAGGCTCATGAAGCCCCATCGGAAGAGAAAATTATCCCACCATTAGCCATCAATGAGCAGGCTGAAGTGCAAGTCGCTAAAGCGGTGAGTACAAAACGAACTGCTGAAGTCAAAAAACAAAAGCATGAAAAGCAGGCGGTTGAACAAAAACAAGCGACTGATTCAAAAGCCAATGATGCCCCTGTCACCAGTGATGCTGCAGCGCCATTACAAACTCAAAAAATTGCCGCAGAATTTAATAGCCAGTCACAATCGGTAGATAACGCGAAAAGGCTATGGGAAGCACAAGTATTGGGGAAACTAAATAAATACAAGCGGTTTCCTGAAGACGCCGTAAGGCGGGGGCGAGTCGGTCAATCAACAGTAACATTTACGGTTGACCCACAAGGTTTTTTGCTTGGTAGCGACCTAGTAAGTTCATCAGCAACACGATCTTTGGATAGAGAAGCATTGCAGGTGCTATCGAGAGCAGCACCTTTACCTGAACCCCCAGCTGAAATTTTAATCAATGGGCGGGTAACTGTCAGGATACCTATTGATTTTACTCTTAATGAAAAATAGATTGGATAAATTATGCGTAATAAACTCACTGAGTTTTGTTTTATTACATTACTTGGTTTATATGCAGCAACCAGTGCTGCGGAGGATAGAATGTCAGCACCAATAGCCAAAAAACAACCTTATACTATCACCACTCACGGAGATGCCCGTGTAGATAACTATTATTGGTTAAGAGATGATCAACGCGAGTCTCCAGAAATCATCGAATATTTAACGCAAGAGAATAATTATACGCAGCAGCAACTTGCAAAAGGTGAATCGTTATAAAAAGAAATTTACGATGAATTGTTTTCACGTATGAAGCAGGACGATGAGTCAGTTCCCTATGATTATAATGGTTATACCTACCGTTCACGAGTTGTCGCGGGGAAAAATTATTCTATCTTTGAAAGACGCCCTGTAAATAGCCAAGATGAATGGGTTGTATTAGTTGATGGTAATGAACGAGCCGAAGGCACTGAATATTATCGTATGGGAGCGTTAGCGATTTCGCCGGATAATACCACGCTAGCGATTGCTGAAGATCGCCAAGGACGTAATGAATTTGCAGTATCATTTCGCAAAATTGATGAGAGCAAGTGGCAGGAAAATGTATTAACTAATACTTCAGGTAATATTGTCTGGCTAATGACAACCAAACGCTATTCTATGTGAATAAGGACAAGCAAACATTGCTACCTTATCAAGTGGTTAAACATCTATATGGTACACAGCAAACTCAAGATAAACTGGTGTATGAAGAAAAGGATGATACTTTTTACGTTAGTTTAACGAAATCGACTTCAAAAGATTTTATTTTAATGGGGATCACGAGTACTGAAACCTCTGAGTACCGTTTAATTGATGCCAATCAGCCACAAAATGACGTTAAAATTTTAAAACCACGTCAAACGGGGGTTGAGTACTATCCTGACCATTTCAATGGTAAATTCTATATTCGTTCTAATCACCAGCATCCATTATTTGGTTTATATATTGCAGACAATATTTCAGCACCATGGGTAAGCTTTATTGCACCGCGTGATGGGGTTGATCTTGAAGGTTTTGCTTTATTTAATAATTGGTTAGTTGTGGAAGAACGCCAAAATGGTTTAGTGAATATTCGCCAAATCAGTTGGTTAACTAATAAAGAAAACCAAGTGAGCTTTGATGACCCAACATACATGGCGTGGATCGGAAATAACCCTGAGCCAGATACGGATAAACTACGCTACGGTTACTCATCAATGACCACACCGTCTTCAGTATATGAAATTAATATGCTGACTCAAGAAAAGCAGCTGTTAAAACAAGAAGAAGTTAAAGATTTTAATAAGCAAAACTACCAAAGTGAGCGTATTTGGGTTACTGCACAAGATGGGGTAAAAGTCCCGGTTTCTTTAGTTTACCGTAAAGATCTATTCAAACATGGCCAAAATCCATTGTTAGTCTATGGTTATGGCGCTTATGGGTATGGCATTGATCCTTCATTTAGTTCATCTCGTTTGTCTTTATTGGGATCGTGGCTTTGTTTACGCGATTGCACATATTCGTGGTGGTGGTGATTTAGGTAAAAATTGGTACATACAAGGCAAAACAATCCACAAGATGAATACCTTTACTGACTTTATTGATGCAACCAAAGGGTTATTATCAGAAGGTTATGGTAAAGCAGGACATGTGTATGCCATGGGGGGCAGTGCGGGTGGCTTATTAATGGGAGCGGTTGTGAATATGGCGCCTGATTTATACGAGGGGGTTGTTTCCGCTGTTCCATTTGTTGATGTGGTAACCACAATGTTAGACCCATCAATCCCTCTGACCACCGGGGAATACGATGAGTGGGGTAACCCTGAAAATGAAGAAGATTACTGGCGAATTAAAGCGTATAGCCCTTATGACAATATCAAAGCACAACATTACCCACATATTTTAGTGACGACAGGGTTACATGACTCTCAAGTTCAATATTGGGAACCTGCAAAATGGGTAGCTAAATTACGAGATATTAAACAAGGCAATTCATTATTATTATTAGAAACTAATATGAATGCGGGGCATGGTGGTAAATCAGGGCGTTTTAATGCACTAGATGATATCGCCCAAGAATATAGTTTTATTCTCATGCTTGAAATAAAGATAAATATTTTCCACATTTAAAATAATAATTAACCTATAAAATTTAGGTGATTTCAGGCCAGCAACAATATGAATGACATTGTTGCTGAGTCTCTTCACAGGCTTTATTTGGCCTGTGCTAGCAGTGTGAGCGTATGACACACAGTACGTTTACAGGAATGGTTTAATGAATAATAAAACAATAATTATGGTTGCTAGCATTATTGCCACTAGCTCCCAAGGGATTGCTTTGGCTGAAAATACGCAGCAGCAGAATAAGCAGAAAGAAGGTGTGGTTAATTTTAGCCAATTAAAAGTCTCAGGTGCGCAGAAACAAACGCCATTAGTCAAAGCATTGGAAAAACCGGGTGCTTATAGCGCGGTGGGTACGGAAAATAAATTGCAATCGATGGATAAAATTATTCGTACTATGCCCGGAACCTATACTCAAATGGATGCCAGCCAAGGTACCGTTAATATCAATATTCGCGGGTTGAGTGGTTTTGGTCGCGTGAATATGATGGTGGATGGTGTCACGCAAAGTTATTATGGAATTTCCCCAAGTCAATATACACATGGACAACAGCCAAATAATGATTTTGGCGCTTTAATTGACCCAAATTTTATTGTTGAAGTTGAAGTAGAGAAAGGGCAATTAAATGGAGGCAATAGTGTTAACGCTTTAGCAGGGAGTGCAAATTTTCGTACTATCGGTATTGATGATGTGATTTTTAAAGATAATGTATATGGGCTGCGTAGTAAAGCTAGCTGGGGAGATAATGGTCTCGGTTATAATGGCATGGTAGCGGTCGCAGGAAAGACATTATTGCAAGATGATGGCTATTTTGGCGGTTTAATTGCGGTTAGTGGCCATAATATTCCTGGCAGTTATAAAAATGGTGATGGGTTTGATAGTGATGAATTTGCCACCGACTCCACTTTCAAACAAAAGCCACAATCGCAATTAGCTAAATTGAAATATAAACCTAATGACAGCCATGAATTAGAATTCAGTGGTCGTTTCTTACAAAATAAGCTCACACGAAGAAAGATTAATAGTGAAGATTATTATATTAAATATAAATATACGCCGCTAAATGAATTAATTGATGTTGAGGTTTTAGCGAGTCATGGAAAAAATGGTCATGTATTCAATCCGGTGATTAACCTGTAATATAGGGTAATTTATCGGAGAATATTCATGGCTAAAGTCGATGTAAGGTGCCCATTTTGTCAACAAACTCCCTCAGTGAAAAAACATGGCCTAGGGAGCACTGGTCATCAACGTTATCGCTGCCAAAATTGCTGCCGAAGCTTCCAACTCGATTATAAATATCGTGCTTGCCAACCCGGAACTAAAGATAAAATTATCGACCTCACGATGAATAATGCCGGTATTCGTGATACTGCTAGGGCCCTTCATATCAGCATTAATGCGGTTGTTCGTACTTTAAAAAACTCTCGCCGAAGCAGGTAACTTCTTTACCTCTTGATAATTTGCAGATTGAACTCCTTTGCGAAGTTGATGAACAGTGGTCTTTTGTGGCTAATAAGAAACAACAACGCTGGCTTTGGTATGCCTGGGAACCTCGCCTAAAACGGATTATTGCTCATACATTTGGTCGTCGAAACAAGAGAACTCTTCGTCAGTTACTGGCTTTACTGTCTAGGTTTAATGTGGCTTTTTGGTGCACGGATAAGTTCAGTGCTTATGAGATATTGCCTAAACAAAAACACGTAGCAAGTAAGTTTTATACCCAACGAATAGAAAGAGAGAATTTGAATTTAAGAAATCGCTTAAAGCGTCTTAACCGTAAGACGTTAGGTTACTCGAAGTCGCCTGAAATGCATGATAAAATCATCGGCACATTCATCGAGCGGGAGCATTACCTATTGTGATGATCTCTATATTGAATACACGACCGAAAAAATGACCAACAATTTGAAGGTGACTCATTAGGTTGGGCATTAAGGCAAGGTAAATCCAAAAATATTGGCGATGGTCTTAATCTTTCTAATACAAGCAGGTTTTCCTATGGTGATATTGATTTTGAATGGAAAATAGGTTCTAAGTTATCTAAAACGAAGTATGAGCGAGAGGTTAGTTCTGTTATTGACCAAGATACGTTGAACTATAATCCATTCTCGCCAAGTGGGTCGTTAGATCTTGCGAGCGCATATACACAATTGGAAGCCAAGTATGGGATCTATACAGCAATTTTTGATTTGAATTATATGAATTATCACTTAAAAGGTTTTAAACCTGCATGTGGTGATCAAGATTTTTGTTTTCCACAGGAAGCTGCAACTTTAAATTTACGGGGTAATGGTTTTAACCCCGGAGTTTTATTATCAGCAGAAATTATTCCTGAATTCCAGCCATTTGTCAGTTATGCGCATTCAATGAGAGCGCCGAATACGCAAGAAGTTTTTTATTCTCAAGAAGGTGGTAATTCAATGAACCCATTCTTAAAAGAAGAGAAATCACAGACATGGCAAGTTGGTTTTAATAGCTTTAAACCGGATTTAATTTTTGAAGGTGACCAATTTAATATGAAGGCATTATGGTTCCATACAAAAATTAAAGACTATATTACGAGTAAGCCTTATTTACTTTGTCGCCCAAGATCAAATGCTGAACTGGCTTGGTGTTTAATGAATGATGATGTATGGGACAAAGAATTCCCAGAATTTATGCGTAAAAGCTATATGTATGTCAATGAGCCTCATGATGTTAATCTTCGTGGCTATGAATTACAGGCTAATTATGATGCAGGTATAGTTTATTCAACATTATCCTATACCAAAGAAACTGGGGATCAACCTAACTCCATAGCTAAGGTTGCTGATTTTAGTGCGGGAGATTTCACTGAGCTTCCTGATTATTATGTGACCTTGGATTCAGGTGTGCGTTTATTGGATGAAAAATTAACCGTAGGTACAACTATTACATGGACCGGCCCTTCAAAACGAATTGGTGTAGAGTCTATCGTTGATAACGATGGAAATGCACTAAAAGATAAGTATGAAAAACAACCTACAATCATTGATTTATATACAGACTATGAAGTTAATAAAAACTTTAAATTGATGATGACGGTCAATAATATCACGAATAAAAATTATTCGGATGCACTAAATCGTGCAAATTCTACCGCTATTATGGAAGAACGGGGTAAAAATAATGCAACAGCTAGAGGGCGCACTTATATGATTGGCGGACAGGTGCGTTTCTAATCAACGTATCAGTTTAATACCACTTATCTCGTTATTTTTATCGAGATAAGTGGATAAAATAATTATTTCGATACTCTTTTGGCTTTAACCTTCTCAATATGGGTGATTTGGCTTTCAACCCAGCCATCATTAAGGCGAGTTTTTAGTGGTTGGCCGACTTTCACTTGGCTGGTTTTTTTCAACACGGTGCCTTTAGCGGTTTCACTGATACTAAACCCACGAGCCAGGGTCGCTAATGGGCTAACCGCTTCCATTTTTGAACAAGCTACTGCGAAACGTTGGCGGTAACTATTAACCAAACTCGTGACCATATTCTGCAAATGATACTGTGTCTGCTGCAACTGTCGCTGCTGTTTTTGCAATTGAGGGCGCAAATCATTTTGCAGTAAACGGCGATTAACTTTTTCGAATTTAACCGTTGAATTTTGTAGTTGTCGAGTCATCGACTGCGCCAATTTTTGTTGCAATAAATTAAGTTGATTATGTTGCCGTGCCAAACGTAATTGTGGGTGTTGTTGCTGTAAACGGTGATGCAAACGAGCAAACCTTTGTTGTTGACCTGCTACGTAATAATCCATTGCCATTTCAAGGTGTTGCTGCGCAGATTTTAGCTGACGGAGCATTTCTAACTGGTTACGGCTAACAAGCTCGGCCGCTGCAGATGGGGTGGGTGCTCTTACGTCCGCCACATAGTCGGCAATCGTCACATCGGTCTCATGACCAACAGCGCTAATTATAGGCAGTTGACTAGCAAAAATGGCTCTAGCAACGATTTCTTCATTAAATGCCCATAAATCTTCAAGTGAACCGCCCCCGCGACCGACGATCAACACATCACATTCTTGACGCAAATTTGCTAGCTCAATCATCCGAGCAATTTGTGCTGGTGCCATCTCACCTTGAACGGCCGTTGGGTAGATAATGATAGGCAGGGAAGGGTCGCGACGACGTAAAATATTTAAAATATCATGTAGGGCTGCACCCGTTGCCGAGGTAATGATACCGACGGATTTAGCTGGGCTAGGTAGTGGTTTTTTATGAATAATATCAAACAAACCTTGGGCACTTAGTGTTTGTTTTAATAGCTCAAAACGTTGTTGCAGTAAGCCTTCACCGGCTGGTTGCATGCTCTCAAGGATTAATTGATAGTCACCACGCGGTTCGTACAAGGTGACAGTCGCTCGAACTAGAACTTGCTGGCCATTTTGAGGACGGAAAGTGACCCGTGTATTTTGTCCACGGAACATGGCCGCTCGCACCTGCGCTCGGTCATCTTTTAAGGTTAAGTACCAATGACCTGAACTGGGTTGCGAAAAATTAGAAATTTCAGCTGTTAACCAAATACGCCCCATTTGGCTATCGAGAAGTTCCCGAACCGATTGGTTAAGCTTGCTAACAGAGTAAATCGCGTTATTTTGTGAAGTCGACATGTGAGCCAGATCAAATTTTAAAACAATGACTTAATCGATAGATACTAACGCAGCTATAGGAGTTATCAAGTTTTTTTTCAAAAAAAGGCTGGAAGCAACCGATTACGGTGTGTATAATGCCGCGGCAATATTTAACCCTTTCATAACGCTGCCTGGTGGGATATTGCCTATGTTACGCATTAAAAAAGAAGCTCTAACTTTCGACGATGTTTTACTCGTCCCTGCACACTCAACTGTATTGCCAAATACGGCAGACCTCTCTACTCAACTGACTGCAAAAATCCGCCTGAACATTCCTATGCTCTCTGCAGCGATGGATACCGTCACCGAATCTGATCTGGCTATCGCACTTGCTCAAGAAGGTGGTATTGGCTTCATTCATAAAAATATGTCTATTGAGCGCCAAGCTGAAGAAGTTCGTCGCGTGAAAAAACATGAAAGTGGTGTGGTTACTGATCCTGTCACCGTAACACCTGATACCACCATTCGTGAAGTCCAAGAGATGGCTGAGCGCAATGGCTTTGCAGGTTATCCTGTCGTGGCAAACGATAACTCATTAGTTGGTATTATTACAGGCCGTGATGTTCGTTTCGTCACAGACTTAGACCAACCTGTTACTGCGGTGATGACGCCAAAAGAACGTTTAGTCACCGTGAAAGAAGGCGAAGCACGCGAAATCGTATTACAAAAAATGCACGAAAAACGCGTAGAAAAAGCCTTAGTCATTGACGATAATTTCCACCTGTTAGGCATGATCACCGTTAAAGACTTCCAAAAAGCTGAACGTAAACCAAACGCGTGTAAAGATGAACAAGGCCGTTTACGTGTTGGTGCCGCAGTAGGTGCTGGTGGCGGTAATGAAGAGCGCGTTGATGCACTGGTCGCAGCAGGTGTTGACGTTTTACTTATCGACTCATCACACGGGCACTCTGAAGGCGTTTTACAACGTATTCGTGAAACTCGTCAAAAATATCCTGACTTACAAATTATTGGTGGTAACGTCGCAACAGCTGAAGGGGCGAAAGCACTGGCTGATGCAGGTGTTAGTGCCGTTAAAGTCGGTATTGGCCCAGGTTCAATTTGTACGACTCGTATCGTAACAGGCGTGGGCGTACCGCAAATTACTGCTATCGCTGAAGCGGCAGAAGCCCTTGAAGGGACCGGTATTCCAGTTATCGCTGACGGTGGTATTCGTTTCTCTGGCGATATCTCTAAAGCTATCGCGGCAGGTGCTGCGTGTGTGATGGTAGGCTCAATGTTCGCAGGAACTGAAGAGTCTCCAGGAGAAACTATTTTATTCCAAGGCCGTACTTACAAAGCATACCGTGGTATGGGCTCACTTGGTGCAATGTCTAAAGGCTCGTCAGACCGTTACTTCCAATCAGATAATGCGGCAGACAAATTAGTGCCAGAAGGTATTGAAGGCCGCGTAGCGTATAAAGGCCGATTAAAAGAAATCATTCATCAACAAATGGGTGGCTTACGCTCCTGTATGGGGCTGACAGGTTGTGGTACTATTGATGCATTGAGAACAAAAGCAGAATTTGTTCGTATCAGTGGAGCCGGTATCCAAGAAAGCCACGTCCATGATGTTACTATCACGAAAGAATCTCCAAACTATCGTTTGGGGCAATAATCGATAAAATTTCTCAGGGTGGCGCATTCGTTCGATTGCGTCACCGATTCTTATTTTTGACTTGAATTTTTGGAATTCTCCTCAAATGACAACAAATATCCATAAACATCGCATTCTTATTCTTGATTTCGGCTCGCAATATACACAGCTGATCGCCCGTCGTATCCGTGAAATTGGCGTTTACTGTGAACTCTGGGCGTGGGACGTTACAGAAGAACAAATTCGAGAATTTAATCCAAACGGTATCATTCTTTCTGGTGGGCCAGAAAGTACGACTGAATCAGATAGTCCACGTGCTCCTGATTACGTATTTAATGCAGGTGTTCCTGTATTAGGTATTTGTTATGGCATGCAAACCATGTCAATGCAACTGGGTGGCGCAGTTGAGGTCTCTGGTGAACGTGAGTTCGGTTATGCCAATGTTGAAATCACTGAGCAATGTGAATTATTCCGTGATATTCATGACTCTCTGAACGAAGCTGGCAAGCCAGTACTTGATGTCTGGATGAGCCATGGTGATAAAGTTACCGCTATTCCTGCGGATTTTAAAACTATTGCCAGCACGCCAAGCTGCCCATATGCCATCATGGCAAATGAAGAGAAAAAATTCTATGGTGTTCAATTCCACCCAGAAGTGACTCACACTCACCAAGGCCTAAATATTTTAACGCGCTTTGTGAAAGATATTTGCCAATGTGAGGCACTGTGGACGCCAGCTGCAATTATTGAAGACACGGTAGCCCGTTTAAAAGAGCAAATTGGTGATGACCATGTACTGCTCGCGCTATCGGGTGGTGTTGACTCATCGGTTACTGCGTTGCTATTAAACCGCGCAATTGGTAAACGTTTAACCTGTGTATTTGTTGATAACGGTTTATTACGTTTAAACGAAGCAGACCAAGTGATGGAAATGTTTGCAGGTAAATTTGACCTGAACATTATCCATGCTAAAGCAGAAGATCGCTTCTTAAATGCGTTAGCTGGGATCAGCGATCCAGAAGCTAAACGTAAGAAAATTGGTCATGTATTTATCGAAGTATTTGATGAAGAGTCATCTAAGCTGCCTAATATCAAATGGTTGGCTCAAGGAACTATTTATCCAGACGTTATTGAGTCAGCGGCATCAGCAACTGGCAAAGCGCATGTTATTAAGTCTCACCATAACGTCGGTGGTCTGCCGGATGACATGAAACTTGGTTTGGTTGAGCCATTAAAAGAATTGTTTAAAGATGAAGTCCGTAAAATTGGTCTCGAGTTAGGCCTCCCGTACGACATGCTGTATCGCCACCCATTCCCTGGCCCAGGTTTAGGGGTTCGCGTATTAGGTGAAGTGAAGAAAGAGTACTGTGACTTATTACGTCGCGCAGATGCTATCTTTATTGAAGAACTGCACAACGCGGATTTATATCATAAAGTTAGCCAAGCGTTTACCGTATTCTTACCTGTCCGCTCTGTTGGCGTCATGGGTGATGGCCGTAAATACGACTGGGTGGTTTCATTACGTGCAGTAGAAACTATCGACTTTATGACCGCGCATTGGGCGCACTTACCATATGATTTCCTAGGCCGAGTTTCAAACCGTATTATTAATGAGGTCGATGGCATTTCCCGTGTTGTTTATGATATCAGCGGTAAACCGCCTGCAACAATTGAGTGGGAATAATATAGCTATTGTTGATAACAGTTTTTAGTTATCGATAAATCCAAAGGCATCAGTTAGTTACTGGTGCCTTTTTGTTTTTTGGTGACGAGTAGGTCATTTTACTTTGGTTAAGTGATGATCACTTTATTGATTATATGCTTATAGGTGGAACTGGAATGAAAAAAGTAACAATGGTTATAATAGATGCTCTTAGATTTTTAGGTAACCTAAAAAGCACTTCAATAGAGTACTCGTAAATACTATATCTGTGCTTCAATGACGTCTATCGTAACGGTAATAAAATGGATATTAGGTCAATATATACTTATCGATGAGGGATAATAAATATCACCTAAAGTGGTATTTTTGAAGCCATGCTGTAGCAATAATAAATTTTTACCTGATTACGAATTTTAAAACTTTTATAAAATGATGAGAGATAATTTTAATGAGGGGAAAGTAGGGCTTACTGATATATTAAATTCAGTTAGATATTTAATGCATGATTGAGCAACAGGATTATAAAGTAAAAGCAATCCGTCTATAACGGATGCTTTTACTTTACGCTAGGGATAATAATTTTAGAATTGATACACTAACCCTAAGCCAAGCACATTATCGGTATTCACTTTGTAATGGTCAGTAAAATCATTATCGTTTAACAAGTTGATTTTATAATCGATAACAGCACTCAAATTTTTATTAAAGTCATAAGCTGAGCCGACAGCGATATAATTCACTAATTCTTTATCCCCAAAGTTGCCTAAGTTTTTACCTTTGGAATAGTTATAGCCAATTGAGGGGGTTAGACCGAAGTCAAAAGAATATAAGGCAACCACTTCAAGATTCTGAGTTTTATTTGCTATTGACTCCATATCATCATTACCAAAACGGCTCATATTAAGTGTTTGGCCATACATGACGGCGAGATAGAGGTCTTCGTATTCAAATTTCCCTCCTACGTTCCATGCTTCGGCGCGTTTACCCGTTGCACTACTGGTTGTGGCATCTTTTTGTTTTGGTGTGCGGGAAGATGAGGAGTAACCACCGCCAAGGGAAATACCATAACCTAACTCATAAGCAGTCGATAAGCCAAAACCATCGCCGTTATCGGTTAATTCATCTCCGGATGATAGGTTTTTTTCACCATTTTTACCCTGATATTGTAGTGCGAAGCTTAAACCGTCAATGTAACCAAAAGCATTATTATTGCGATAAGTGAGTAAATTGCGGTTACGGCTTAGCATGTAATTATCTTCTTGATCCATCGTATCCGCTCCCCAGAGTGGTAATACGTCTGTCCAAGCATTGGTATCATAAATAACACCATAATTGCGGCCATAATCAAGGGAGCCGTAATCTGCAAATTTTAAGCCTGCATAAGCTAAACGATTGCTATTTTCTTCGGTTGATTCCGATTGGTTAGTTTTTGTTTCCCATTCAAAACGCCCAAAGCCAATGAGCTGGTCGGTGATTTGCGAATCACCTTTTAGCCCTAGTCTGACACGTGAGTCGTCACCATCTTCGCCACTACGGCTTTTGGCAATATGATGGCGGACATCAATTTGTCCGTATACATCAAGTTTATTACCATCTTTATTGTACATTTCAGCGGAGTTAGCAACATTGGCAGTAAGTAGTGTTGGAATAATGAGTGTGAGTAATTTGTACTTCATAACATAGCCTTATGGATTGAGTGATATTTAGTAAAAATTCCTAATTGATAGTTATTATCATTTAAGCATGTTAATTCGCCAAATAAAAAGTGTAACAAAAGTAAATGTTAGTGAAATTATTGCCATAACCTATTAAATAATAAAAATAATTTGATTTACGATGATTTCAACCAAATGTTTTATTTCTAAAAAAGAAAAATTAACTCGAAAAAGATATTTTGTCTTTTTATGCAAAAAAAGTGAATTATTACTTGTTAGGGGTATGAAGGTTGGTATTATTTAAAACCGATACATATTTTATCTATTTCCACCCAGAATTATAAAAATAATGTCTTGGTAAAAATCACTAGAGATAAGGAACAACACGTGGCTTTTCGTTTGAAGTATCTGGCATTACTCCCTTTACTGGTTGCTGCAACAGCTTGTCAACAGCCAAACAATATCACAACACCGGTAGAAACATATGCGACACAAAACCAACCGGTGGTGGTTAATAACGCATGGATTGAAATATCTCGCAGCGCATTAGATTTTAATATTAAGAAAGTACAAAACCTACTAGGAGATAAATCTTCGCTGTGTGCCGTTTTGAAAGGAGATGCATATGGGCATGACCTTTCTTTAGTTACACCAATAATGATTGAAAATAATGTGCAATGCATTGGGGTAACAAATAATCAAGAGCTTAAGACCGTGAGAGATTTAGGTTTTAAAGGCCGATTAATGAGAGTGAGAAGTGCGACAGAGCAAGAAATGGCTCAGGCTACACAATATGAAACGGAAGAGTTAATCGGTAATTTAGAAATGGCGCAGCGCTTGAATGCGATTGCGAAAAAGCAGAATAAAGTGATTCCTATTCATCTGGCACTGAACTCAGCCGGGATGTCGCGCAACGGTTTAGAGGTGAGTACACTTGCTGGCCTTAATGAAGCTAAGCTGATTTCACAATTACCTCAGTTAAAAATCGTCGGTATTATGTCTCATTACCCAGAAGAGGATGAAACTCAGATCCGTAAGGACCTCAAAAAATTCAAGAAAGAATCTCAACAAGTATTGAATACGACAGGGCTAAAGCGTGAAGACATTACATTACATGTCGCGAATACTTATGCAACTATTACGGTACCTGAATCATGGTTGGATATGGTACGTGTCGGTGGCATTTTCTACGGCGATACCGTTGCGACAAATGACTATAAACGCGTGATGACACTGAAATCGAGCATTGCCTCTGTGAATCATTATCCAAAAGGAAATACGGTGGGTTATGATAGAACGTATACCTTGAAACGTGATTCTGTATTAGCAAATATCCCTGTAGGTTATGCGGATGGATATCGCCGTGTATTTAGCAATGCGGGACATGCATTAATTAATGGCCAAACAGTTCCTGTTTTAGGAAAAACATCAATGAATACAGTCATGGTTGATGTTACTGATTTAAAAAACGTTAGCCCAGGAGATGAAGTTGTATTTTTTGGTAAACAAGGTAATGCTGAAATTACTGCCGAAGAGGTTGAGGATATCAGTGGTGCATTATTTACCGAAATGTCAATTTTGTGGGGAGCGACCAATAAACGTATCTTAGTTGATTAAGTTAATTTTTAATTCTGTGTATTTTAACCCGCAATAATCGCGGGTTTTTTTATCCTGAAAGTTTTTTAGGATATTATCTAATATATTGCAATATGTTGATAAAATGCTGTTTAGGTGAATGACTATCGAAACTTTTAAATTGATATGTTAGCTTGGTTGAATCTTTCCTGAGCAGGTAGGCTCGGAAGCCAAGTAGAAAAAATAGAAGGATATCATTTTATGTATCAAGTTGATTTACATGCGCATACTATTGCCAGCACCCATGCTTATAGTACAGTTAATGAATATTTCGCTGAGGCCGCAAGCCGTGGTGTCAAACTATTTGCGATTACCGACCACGGGCCTGAAATGCAAGATGCTCCACATGAGTGGCATTTTGGTAATATGCCTATCTTGCCGAGAATTGTTGATGGTGTTGGTTTATTGTACGGTATTGAAGCAAATATAAAGAACAAGTTGGGTGAGACAGACTGCAATGAAAAGATCGCTCGTCATTTAGATATTATTTTAGCTGGTTTTCATGAACCGGTTCTTGAGCCCCAAAGTTTAGCTGATAATACAGAAGCTATGATTGCCACGATCCGTAGTGGTAAAGTGCAAATAATTACCCATCCAGGCAACCCTAAATATCCTATTGATATCAAAGCAGTAGCGCAAGCCGCGAAAGAGTGTAATGTTGCTTTGGAAATGAATAACTCTTCATTCCTACATTCAAGAGCGGGTAGTCAACAGAATTGCTTAGAAATAGCTAAGGCAGTTAAAGAAACTGGCGGGTGGGTTGCATTAGGTTCAGACTCACATTTTGCCGGGTATCTCGGCCGTTTTGATCGCGTAGTTGAAATGTTGGAATCAATTAGTTTTCCACAATCACAAATTTTAAATGTTTCTCCACGTCGTGTATTGGACTTTTTAGAGTCCCATGGGCGTAAGCCTATTGCCGAATTAGCTGATTTTTAGTTGTTATTCAAAACTGCATTCACAAATACAGTTAGCCTAAAATACAGTCAATATTAAATAGAATAAAGCCACAGAATAGCTTAGTGGCTTTTAACTCCAATTAAATTGAAAGTTATATTTCAATTTCCATTTGAACACAATCTAACTCGACTTGTGCGAGACAAGAGTAGTAGCTAGCATGTTTAATCGAAGTAAAACCATGTTTCTGATAAAAGCGTTCAGCATTTGGTGATGAATCTAATACCAATTTTTTAATATTTCGCTTTTTGGCTTCAGCTTTAATGGCATCTAATATTAAGCTAGCAGCTCCACAGCCAGTGTATTGTGGTAAGGTAAATATGGCATCAACACTGTTAGCCTCTAAATTAAGATAACCAGTTGCAACGGGCTCATCATTTTTATTTACCGCGACAAAGAATGGGTTATTCCTCACAATGTGTATATAACTTACCGGCATTTCATCAGGGGTCCAGGCACGGATCGTTTTTGCATCAAAACTCGTTGTGCAACCATGGCGAATGGCTTGGTTACGTATAGACCAAAGAAGTTCGGCTTCATCGGGGGTTGCTAACCTAATTTTTATCATGAGACACCCGCTAATGTTTTTTTATTACTTTTATAGAACAAAAAATACAGTTAAAAAGCAAGATATATAACAGAAAGAAAACTAATTTGAATATGGTATACTCCCCTTTATTTTTAAATCAGTGACTGCTATGAATTATCAATGTCCTCTCTGTTTTACACCACTAAATCTTGCTAATAACAGTTATCGTTGTGCAGAAAATCATCAGTTCGATTGTGCAAAAGAAGGCTATGTTAACTTGTTACCTGTACAGCATAAACGTTCTAAAGACCCCGGTGATAATGCTGAAATGATGCAAGCGCGTAGGCAATTTCTTGATGCAGGGCATTACCACCCTATGCGTGGAAAGGTGGCAGAAAAACTTATTCAGTTTATTCCATCATCTTGTGCTAGCCTGCTGGATATTGGGTGCGGAGAAGGGTATTACACAGACTATTTTTCACGAGAACTTGCAAAACATTTTGAAAAATATACAGTTTTAGGCCTAGATGTTTCGAAGGCTGCGATTCGTTATGCGGCGAAACGCTATAAATCCGTTCGTTTTTGCGTTGGTACAAGTCATCGCTTGCCATTTTCTGATAACAGCTTGGGGGGAATTGTACGAATTTACGCACCCTGCAAGGCACAAGAATTAAGTCGTGTATTAGTTTCTAAAGGTATGTTAATAACCGTTACGCCTGCGGCGGAACATCTGCAAGAATTAAAAGCGTTAATCTACGATGAGGTT
This sequence comes from Providencia rettgeri, assembly GCA_900455085.1. Lineage (NCBI taxonomy): Bacteria > Pseudomonadati > Pseudomonadota > Gammaproteobacteria > Enterobacterales > Morganellaceae > Providencia > Providencia rettgeri. The sequence continues at coordinate 2,156,310 of UGTZ01000001.1, forward strand.
AAGTTACACCCAGCGAAAGATGAAGATCTGCCAAATTTTTCGTTAATAGATAGTTGCCAACTAAATTATAAGATGGCGCTGACTGGGCAAGAAGCTTATGAATTATTGATGATGACACCATTTGCTTGGCGTGCATCAGAACAGGTTAAAGAGGATTTACAGAAAGCAGAGGTGAAAGAATATACGGCTGATTTTTTAATTCGTGTTTATCAATCTAATGCAGAGTAGAGCTATTGCCCCCATATAGGGGGCACAAAAATTAATGGGCATACATAAATAATTCAAGGTGCTCAAATAAGATATTAAAACCAATACCTATTAGTACCAATCCACCGATAATTTCTGCTTTTTTTCCGAGTAATGGGCCTACATAACGGCCAATCATCATACCGATAGTGGCCATGATAATTGTCATTAAGCCAATAGTCATTGCAGTATGAACGATATCTACTTGTAAGAATGCTAAGCCTAAGCCGATGGCCATCGCATCAAGGCTGGTGGCTATTGCAGAAAAAATCAGGCTTGTTGAGCTATGACTAGAAGGTTTAGAACAGCATTCTTCATCTTTTGTTTTAATGCTCTGCCAGATCATCCTAGCACCTAAAACAAATAATAAACCAAATGCAATCCAATGATCCCAGCGGATAACATATTGGCTGGCTAAAATACCGATGCCCCAACCAATAATGGGTGTAATGGCTTCAATAAAACCAAAGATAAAACCAGTACGGAGAATTTCTCTAAAGCGGGGTTTATGAAGCACTGCACCTTTACAAATAGCAACGGCGAAGGCGTCCATTGACAGGGCAAGGGCTAAGATAAGGGTAGCATAGAAACTCATAACAGAACCTCGGTTGGGTGATTCCATATACACATAAATTACCCCCAACCAAAAGGCTTATTTATGTGTCTATGGTCTTGCCAACCGAATTTTGGTGTCCGCACCACGTTTGAAACCAAACGAGTATGTTGATACGGACTTTCTGGTATTATATATGAAACCAGAACAGGCTACTCCCCAATGACGTGGAAAGAAAGATACCATAATTTATATTAAAGGCAACACTTAATTAATTGTGGATATTAAACGGTAGTGAGAATTATTATCAACAAGGTTATTAGCAAAAACAAGGTTAATTAAATTAATAATTAACCTTGTTTTTAGTGACAATATAAAATCTATTTACTTATGATTAATAAGGAATTCATAAATTCGTTGTAAATCATCAAGATGTGAAACTTGGATGTTAATTTTCTTTTTTTCTAAACCTATTATTAATATACCGTCTTCGGATAAATTCATTGTTTTTATTCTGTCATATAATATAAAGGCATTGGCAAAATAAAAACCAGTTTGTTTAAAGAATAGCTTTGGTGTTCTTATAAATGCCAAATAAATTGACATGAAAATAGTAATCAATAATAAGTAAGTGGTTAATAAATTACCATGGCGTACAATATTTGTATAAATAACGATACAAATTAGAACAATAAAAATAATAGCATCTGCTCGATGTTTTCTTTTTAGATTAATTTTTAATAAGGTTTTACCCTTTAACAAATGCTGAATGAATTCATCATAAATCGCATAAACAAGCATGATCAAAATGATTATAGCAAGAATGGCATCATTGAAGGTCATTTGTGAGCCCTTGGATAAGTAAACATAATGCAGAGCTTAAAATTAAAAAAGGGAGGCTGCAACCTCCCAATTCAAATAATGATGGAAAATTATGGCGCTAAGAAGTTCAGCCAAGCACCAAGGATACCCAAGCCAAAGAAGCCGATAATAATCCACAACGCGTTGACTTTACGACGCAACAGCCACATGCAGGCGAAGGTTAGCAATAGCGGGACTAAGCCAGGCATGAGTTGATCAAGGATCATTTGGACTGTGGTAATATCTTCAGTGCCCGTTGTTGGGTTTTTGATCCGTGAAACTTCAAGTGGGATATTGACATGTGTCCATTTGTTTACCAATGCCCCCATGACAAACAAACCGAGAATGGATGCTCCTTCGGTGAGCTTTTGTAGGAAACCGCCACCAATATCTTGAACAATATCAATCCCTTTTTTGTAGCCATATGAAACACCATAGTAAAGGGTTAATAAACGTACAAGGTTAAACAAAACAAAGAACAGTAGAGGGCCAAGTAAGCTACCTGTCATTGCGATACCGGCACCGAGAGCCGCAAATACAGGGCGAACAGTTCCCAGAAAATTGGGTCACCAACACCGGCTAATGGCCCCATTAGACCGACTTTGATACCATTTATTGCACCGTCATCAATGTCTGCACCATTGGCACGTTGCTCTTCCATTGCCATTGTGACACCCAGAACAGGCGCTGCAACATATGGATGGGTATTGAAAAACTCAAGATGACGTTTAATTGCTTGTTTTCTATCATCATTATTTTCAGGATAAAGACGACGAATAACCGGGACCATTGAATAGCAGAAGCCTAGGGCTTGCATACGTTCAAAGTTCCAAGAACCTTGCAATAGGTTAGACCGTAAAAATACGCCGCGAATATCGCTTTGTGTAAGCTTTTTAGCTGTCGGTTTTGTTATATCTACCATTATACGTTCCTCCTAGTCTAGCTCATTATCAAGGTTGTTATTGCTACTATTTCCTTGGGTAACAACAGTTTGTGATTTATTGTATTTTGGACTGAGTTGGATATATAAAATAGCCATCACAGTACCGATTACCCCAAGTGCAACTAGGTTGAAGTCAGTAAATGCCGCGGTAACAAAACCTAAGTAGAAGAATGGCATTAAGTAGCCTGCGCGCATCATATTGATGACCATCGCATAACCGACAACGACAATCATACCACCCGCAATATTAAGACCATCAGTAACAACTTGTGGGATAGAATCCAACATTTGTTGTACTTCTGATGTACCAACCGAAATGGCAACAATCAACGCGGGTATTGCGATACGCATCGCTTGCAGTAGTAATGCTGATATATGAATAAAGCCAATAGCCGTTAAATTGCCATTGAGGGCGGCTTTATCGGCAGCATGTTGGAATGCAACTGTCACAGTACGAACGATAATGGTTAATACTTGACCAGCTGCTGCAAGTGGGATGGCAATGGCAATACCTGCACCAATACTTTGACCACCGGCAATGACGAGGATAGTTGAAATAATCGAGGCTAAAGCGGCATCAGGTGCAACAGCAGCACCGATATTCATCCACCCAAGTGCGATCATTTCTAATGTACCACCGATGATGATACCCGTTTTCATATCTCCCAGAACGATACCTATAAGCGTACAAGCAATGAGGGGACGGTGAAATTGGAATTCATCAAGGATTGATCCCATCCCCGCGATACACGCGACGATAAAGACCATTACTATTTGAACAACGGTAAGTTCCATTGTTTAATCTCCTGTAACCAAAAGTTTTAAAATCTGTTTTGAGTAATGGATTAAAATCAATATAAAAATTGCGATAGAAATTATTTTTTGAGCTTATTAATCAAGTCCATCATGTAAACTTTGCTATCTGATGAAACTTTCCTGACTTCAAGTTCAATATTTTTGTCGTTCAAATAGTTAAATGCATCAATGTCTTCTTGGTTGATAGAAACGGCATTTGTAACCATGGTTTTCCCATCATGGTATGCCATGCCACCAATATTCACGGATTTCACGTCAACGCCTTCTTCGACGATACGTTTAACATCAGTTGGGTTAGTGAAAAGCAACATAACACGCTCACCGGCATATTTCGGGTTGTTATAAACGCGAATACATTTAGCCACATCGACAACATGCGCGGTGACACCTGGTGGTGCGACTTGTTTCAGTAATGTTGAGCGAACTTGGTCTTTAGCCACGTCATCACTGACCACAATAATGCGTTTAACTTGAGTTTCTTTCGTCCAGCGTGTTGCGACTTGTCCGTGAATTAATCTGTCATCAACACGAGCAAGTGCGATCACCATATGTTCGCCGGGGCCAGCTTTCACTGGTGCTGGGGCAGGGGTACTGGCTGCTACAGGAGCGGGTTCTACTTCTACTTCAGCTTCTTTGAATTTAAATGAACGAACTCCCCCGCGTCCTGTTTCAAGTGCGACAGTGATTAGCTCATTCATAGATGGATCATCATCACGGCACATGAAGGTTTCAACTAACATTGGAACATTCACGCCTGTGATAATGTCATAATTACTATTTCATTAACAATGCGACTAGCGGCGTTAAATGGACTGCCTCCCCACGTATCAACAAGGAATAAGACACCCTTTGATGTATCTAAATCAGTTAGCTTTTGGGTGTACTTATCAAATAGGGTGTCTGCGTTTTCCCCAGGGATAAAATCAATAAACGACACATTTTCTTGTTCGCCTATTAACATCTCGGTTGTTCGAAGAAGCTGCTCTGCAGCGACTCCGTGTGTACCAATCATAATAGCTATACTCACTATTTTTCCCTCATAGATAGATAAAACAAAATATCATCTGTTGATAAAATGGACACTTAAGTTAGACTCCTTTTTATCAGTTTCCCCTGTAAGATAATTTTAGCTGAATAATTACAAACGTCTCATAATATTCATGAGCTAACTCATGGTGTTGTTAGTATCAATTACATTATTAGCATATCATCTCGTATTATCCTAAAAACTTGTTTCGCGTCAGAAAAATAAGAATACATCTAAAAAATGATATTAAATCGCAGTTAGTTGCGGTTTATTTTTATTTGAAAAAATTAATAAACCAAATATTTATATTTTATTGGTATATTGTTTTGTTATAGGTAACAAAAATAGCCAAAAAAATAGTGTAATATTGATTTTTAGAGTAAAAAACAACCAAATTTCAATGGGGAACGGTTGTCTCTCCGTCATGTCAAAACAGTCTTTAGCACAAAATAGTATGAATTTTGTTTTGATGTGGTTTGTTGAGTATAAGAAAATTAAGTTAATTCAATGAAAAAACTGTGGGTAATTGATTAGTTGAATTGGACTATATGGGAAAAGAAGCATAGCAAAACTAGAAAAAACTTTTTAATGCATGCTAAAAAAGCACCCTCAAAATACTGTTTAAAGTGATAACAGAATAGAAAAGGGTGCTTAAGGATTAAATGATAATAAAATTAGTCACATTGTACTTTGATGGCTAACCCACCTCGGGATGTCTCACGATATTTTGCATTCATGTCTTTCCCTGTTTCATACATAGTTTCAATGACTTTATCAAGTGAAACTCGTGGTTCGCTTGTTCTGCGTAGAGCCATACGTGTGGCATTTACCGCTTTAACAGATGCGATTGCATTTCGTTCAATGCAAGGAACTTGTACTTGGCCAGCGACAGGGTCACAAGTTAAACCTAAATTGTGCTCCATGCCGATTTCAGCAGCAATACACACTTGCTCAGGGCTACCACCGAATAATTCGGCCAAGCCAGCCGCGGCCATCGAACATGCCACACCGACTTCACCTTGGCAGCCAACTTCAGCACCTGATATGGACGCATTCATTTTGTATAAAATACCAATAGCACCGGAAGCTAAGAAATAGCGCATATATAACTCAGGCGTTACAGGTTCTATACAATGATTATAGTAAGCTAATACGGCAGGTACGATACCACATGCACCGTTAGTCGGGGCTGTGACAACGCGACCACCTGCAGCATTTTCCTCATTTACGGCTAAGGCATACATATTGATCAGGTCAACCACATTCATTGGGTCATTAGATAGCTTACTTGATGAAGTCACCATTCGGTTAAGTGCCGGTGCGCGACGAGGTACTCGTAATGGGCCCGGTAAAACACCTTCGGTATTTAAACCACGCTCGATACAGGCTTGCATGGTATGCCATACATCAGCAAAATAGGCTTCAATTTCTTCTTTGGTATGAAGGTCTAACTCGTTTTTCATCATTAAGCTAGAAATAGAAAGGCCGGATTTTTTGCAATTTAATAGTAGCTCTTCCGCGGAATTAAATGGATAAGAGACGGGTTTGCTATCAAGCGTTGATTCGCCAAAATGCTCTGCATCGACAATGAAACCACCACCAATGGAATAATAGGTTTTGGTGTAAATTTCATCATTATCGGCAAAAGCATGAATGGTCATGCCATTTTCGTGTAATGGCAGGTTATCTTGACGAAAATTCATGCCACCCTCATTAGGGAAGTCAACGACTTGAAGGCCATTTGCTAATGATAACTTTTCTGTTTCTTCTACATTCTTGATAAAAGTTGGGATGGATTCAATGTCGACAGTGGCAGGCAAATTACCTGCTAGCCCCATAATAATGGCGATATCAGTATGGTGCCCTTTTCCAGTAAGCGATAATGATCCATAAACATCCACTGAAATACGAGTGACGTTAGGTAATAAATTTTTGCTTACTAAATCATCGACAAATTCTTTCCCAGCTTTCATTGGACCAACGGTATGAGAGCTTGAAGGGCCTATGCCCACTTTAAACATGTCGAAAACGCTTATCACGCAGGACTCCTTAAAAAAAAGATGAAAATGTAGTGCATTATTTTAAAAGGCGCTACTTTACTGTTATTTAGTAGTGTTAACCAGTAAGTTTAAAGTATTTTTTGAAATAAGGTAGTTGCTGAAGGGTAATTGATTGTAAATAGCACAAAATGTCTGTGATATGGCTAAAAAAACAACATGTGGTAGAGGTATATTTTGTCATATATGACGCGATATCTTGTCACCTTAAATAGATTTTACTGCAATAGTGGCATTGTATGGTGAAAAGTTGTGTTAGCCATTAATCTAACTGCAAGGCAAGTTGGTGAATAATCGAAGCGGTTAATCCCCAAACTAAATGGCCTTTATACCAATAAAAAAAGATGCGGTTATGCTGTCCTGAACGCTTAATATCGACATATTTATGATGTTGCAATGAAAGCGCATCAAACAATGGAACTTCAAAGATATCAGCGACTTCACTGGGGTTAGCCTGATATTGAATATTATTTGGTACTAGCCCAACAATTGGCGTAACTTCATAACCACCATAACTTTGTAAAGGGCTTAACTGACCCAGTACGGTGACTTTTTCCGGTGGGATGGCGACTTCTTCATAAGCTTCACGTAAAGCGGTATTCACAAGCGTTCCATCCTCTGGGTCACTAGCCCCCCCAGGAAAGGCGACTTGGCCTGCATGGGAGCGTAAAAAAGGAGACCTTTGGGTGAGAAGTAATGTTGGGTTTGGTTTATTGATAATGGGTAAAAGAACAGCCGCCGATTTACCCGCCTTAGCTTCAAATTGGCGGGTAGCCGGTAAAGTAAACTGAAAACGATTGATAAAGTTATTCAGTTCAGTCATCGTTATTGAGTGCTCCTAATAAAGGTAAGATCAGGCTTAATTTATCAAAGGTTTCTTGATACTCTTTGTCTGCTTGGCTATCGGCAACAATACCACCGCCAGCCCAACAATAAACCTGTTTTTTATATGTCAGTAAAGTACGAATAGTAATATTGCTATCCATATTGCCATTGAAACTAATATAGCCTATTGCTCCACAATAGCCATGTCGGCGATGGGGTTCTAATTCTTCAATTATCTCCATTGCACGGACTTTCGGTGCGCCGGTTATTGACCCGCCAGGAAAACACGCTCGTAATAAATCAGTTGCACGGTATTGGCTATCTAACTTTGCCGTAACGGTACTAACCAGATGATGTACTGCCGGGAAAGCTTCAACAGCAAATAACTCAGGAACACTGACCGTACCCGGTTTGGCGACGCGGCCAATATCATTACGCAGCAAGTCGACAATCATTAAGTTCTCTGCGCGATCTTTTACTGAATTAGACAATTTTGCTACTTGAGCAAGGTCATCTTGTTCATTGTCTAAGCGCGGAAGCGTTCCTTTGATTGGGCGGGTTTGAATATCTCCATCTTGCAAAAAGATAAAGCGTTCAGGTGAAATACTGATAACCGCATTTTCGGGAAGACGTATAAAAGAAGAGAAGGGAGCACCATTGCGATCAAGTAGTGCTAAAAATGCATTCCATTCATCCCCTTTATACTTGGCTTTAAATCTTTGCGCTAAATTGATTTGGTAGCAATCACCATTACGTAAATATTCATGGATGCGCGCAATATTATGATGATATGCCTCTTCTGACATATTGGATTGCCATGCAGAGGTTAATTGAAATTTGTTTTTACGTGGCCTTTTTTGGTTGTTTAGCCAAGCTAACCGAGCATCAACATCATCATAACTAATTAATGTAGTGGTTTTATCATGATGATCAACAATGAGAGCCCACAAGTAGATGCCAACTGCCATGTCTGGAAACTGTAGCTCTGTGGTCGAAATTTCAGGTAATTTTTCAATGCGGTGCCCTAAATCGTAACTCCAAAGGCCGAGAGCCCCCCCGTTGAAGGGGCTCTCATTATCTTCCTGGCGTTTCGGTTGGTATTTATCCAGCAATCCTTGAAGGAGTTCAAAAGGGTCTGACTCAGAAACGAGAGAGGCGTGATTTTGTTCTGTAATAGTTGTTTTAAGCTGATAAGTAGTCAGTGTGGCAATCGGGTCAGCAACGATAATATCAAAGCGATTATGTGAGTGTTTTGCATTACCTGAATGTAATAACATCGCCCATGGCAGGTGTGCCAATGGGGTAAAATAATCAATGGCTGCATTTGGGCTATAAGGTAGTTGGATTTTTTTGATAACCATAATGATGAGTTTAAATTTCCGCAAGTGAATCAATACAGATTAACATATATTCTTATCTTAATAGTCGAAGAAATGTTAAAATCTTAATCATTGATTTTAGTCTTTTATTCATGAGGTTTAAACCATGTTTTCTGGTATGCCAGCACTTAATCACGAAGAACAGCAAGAAGCTGTTGAAAAAATTCATCAATTGATGGCGGAAGGTATGAGTAGTGGTGAGGCGATTGCAATAGTCGCTCATGAAATTAGAGAAAAGCACCAAGGTAAAGAACAGATCCACGTTCGTTTCGATGATGAAAATTAATAATTTATAAACATACTATTAACATTCATGCATAAATCTGATAGATTAATATTAGTTAAGTCATTCTATTTATCAATGAAGACTAGATAATAACCAGAAGATAACTGGTATCTGGTAGGCTGAAATAAGCCGCTAAACTAATCAAAAATCTTTACCTAGTAATAGGTATCGGAGGATGGTATGGAAGCGAATCGAAAAATTGCTGTAATTTTAGGTGCTTGTGCTCTGGTTTTTAGTTCTTTTGCGTTAAGCGCAAATAATGAAGAAGGCAAAGCTGCGCCTTTCGTCAGCTGTGGTACGTTAACTGAACCACAAATTGCAGCACAGGTGAAAAGTGACTTTATGCATAATCGTTTGCCTCGTTGGACAGATGAAAAAGCGGCTTTAGGCAAAAAAGCGGTTGCTTGGGTCAATGATGGTGAAGTCACTAAAACTGAAACAGGTTACACCGTACCGCTGGTTGTTCGAGGTGCAAAATCCGATTTGCATTATTCAGTTGCGGTAGACTGCCAAAATAATACCGTGACATATAATACAACTAAATAAATTTTTTATTGAATATCAAGGGATAACCATTAAGGTTATCCCTTTTTTGTGTCATTTTTTCTGTGTATCCGTGAGCCTAGCGATTACGTGGTTCATAAGGCATACGAGCAAAATTTTGTGACAGTTGGCGGTAGTAGTATACTAATCGCTCTCTGAAATAGTCCCTTAAGTGTTCAGGTTGTTCTCGCTCAACAGCTTCAGCAATGATGGCAATGTTATAGCGTTCTTTAAATGCAACACCAGAAGCCAAAAGGTCGACATTGACCTTATCCATTTCATCTTTAGGCAATAAAGCAAGGTTGTGACTCATATTTGATCTCTACGGTTAAATTCATACCTTATTATTGTAACTGGATAATGAGAAAAAATCTCATTACATTAATTGTAATAATAAAAATAAGAGTTAAATTTATCTATTTATATATTTAGCTATTAATAGAAAAACAGGGAAAGATAATGAGATTGATTATTATTGTTTTTAACAAAAGTTATTAATTATCAGTGAATTGGATTTTTTTGTTTTAAGATTGTTTTAGGGTTTTAATTATTGTAATACTGTGCATAATATACGCATGAATGATTAACCGATAAGGCTTAAATATGTTAACTACAGATATGGTCAAAAAATTAAACGAGCAATTAAATCTTGAGTTTTATTCTGCAAATCTCTATTTGCAAATGAGTGCTTGGTGTAGTGATAAAGGCTATGAAGGCGCTGCAGCGTTCTTAAAAGCACACTCACAAGAGGAAATGGAACATATGCAGCGTTTATTTGATTATCTTAGTGACACTGGGGCGTTGCCACTGTTAGGGCAAATTGCTGCGCCGCCCGTTGATTTCAAATCAATTAGTGATGTATTCACCCAAACTTATGAACATGAGCAATTAATTACTCGTGAAATTAATAAATTGGCTCATTTAGCAATGACAATACAAGATTATTCTACATTTAATTTCTTACAATGGTATGTTGCAGAGCAACATGAAGAAGAGAAATTATTTAAATCAGTACTGGATAAACTGGATATGGTGGGTGAGTCTGGTAAAGCACTATTCTTGTTAGATAAAGATTTGAAAAACCTGTCTGCGGCAACGCATGTCTAATCTACACACCAGTAAGTAGATAGAAATCTAGTTTTTCTCCCTACTTGATGCATAAAGACCTCTCTAGGCTTATGGGCATGAATTCTGTAATTCAATGTTCATAAGTCTTTTTCTTTTCATTTTGTGTGAAAACTCACAGGATAGGCCGATAAAACCCATTTTTAAGCGGTAAAATGGTTTGTTTTCCGTATAATGATTGGCAATTATTCTAAATTCACCTGCAAATTAAGAGGTTACTATGCCAATTAACCCTATTAAATCTTCATGGCGCAAACTTAGCGCTGTCGCCGTTCTATTTTTAGGCATGTCTTTCCAACAAGCATTTGCCCATGCACATTTAAAAGACCAGCTTCCTGCTGAAGGTACGGCAGTGGAGCAAGCGCCAGAGTCAATCTCATTAAGCTTTTCTGAAGGTATCGAAGTTAATTTCACTAAGGTCAGTATTATCGGGCCTGAAAATAAAATAGTGAAAACCGGTAAAGCAACGTTAGACCCGAGTAACGACACAAAAGTGGTCGTTCCTGTGGAAGACAAGCTCATTGCTGGGAAATATGATGTTAATTGGAGCGTCGTTTCTGTCGACGGACACAAAACAAAAGGAACGTATAGCTTTACAGTGAAATAATATGTCACTAGAAGCTTTTTATACCCTTATTCGCTTTATTCATTTTATCGCTGCAATATTGATGTGTGGAATGTCAATATTTGCAGTGGTACTTAGTCACGGCTCATTTAATTATTTATTAAGCCGCTATTTGAATAAAGGCATTTTCTTTTGTGCCATTGTTACTGTCTTAACAGCCTTCAGCTGGATGATTGCGCAAGCGGGTCTGATGGGTGATGGTTGGGAAGATAGTATTGATTGGCAGATATGGCAAGGGGTTTTAGGGACGTCATTCGGCCAAGTATGGCGTTGGGAACTTTTGTCATCTGTATTATTGCTATTGGTCTTATTTATAAAATCAATTCAATTACGATTGAAACTAATATTAGTTTTTTCAGTGATCCTGCTTGGTTTGCATGCCTTTATTGGGCACGCGGCTATGCATGATGGCCTACTCGGAACATTCCATCGTATTAATCAATTTATTCATCTCATTAGCTCTGCATATTGGTTTGGCGGTTTGTGGCCATTTTTAATTTGCATCCAATTTTTGCGCAATAAAAAAGAAATGGCAGAAGGGATGGACAAACAAATTGTGAATACCATGATGCGTTTTTCGCGCTTCGGCCATATCGCTGTTGTACTGGTGATCATTACTGGGATCATTAGTGCAATAACACTTTTACCTGGCTGGCCATTAAATTATTCAGGGTCAGAATACCAATCACTACTTTGGTTTAAGATCATTTTAGTGGGAGGAATGCTTTTATTAGCGATTATCAATCGTTATTACATCGTACCTATTATTAAGCAAAAAGGGCGAATCAATTACCTAATCATTAACAGTTGGGTTGAGTTACTGTTAGGTACGATGGCGATTCTTTCTGTGGCAATTTTTGCAAGCTACCAACCAATCTAGCTAAACTTTTATATTTAATTGATAATATGTAAGATATCTTCAATGTTTAATAAGGTCACTACCATGAAATTTAAACTCATTATTTGCTCACTGTTATTGGGTGGAACCGTGAGTACTGCTTTTTCTGCACCGTTAACATCCGTGAGTAAAAAACAATTTGGTGATGATTGGCCATTTACTCGAGAGGAAGTCATGTTAGAGTGCCGTCATAATGGGGCTTTGGTCGTCATTAACCCTGCCACGCTAATGCAATACCCATTAAACGACATAGCGACTGAATTGATGATCAAAAAAGAAATTAAAGCACAGCCTATTGATGTGCTGCTTAAGCCTACCGATAGCATCAAAACAGTTGAGGAAAGAATATTACCTATAAAAGAAGCTGCTGCAAAATTGTGTGCGAGTAATTAAATTTATCGTTCAGTTAAAATGTTCAATCTAGAAGGGATGTGGAAAACAATAAATTATTGTTATTATTCAATGCATTGATTAATTGAAAGGTTTGAGTGATTGTATGTATAGGTATAACCTATTAAACAAATAGTTCAATTTTAGAAAATTAAGAAATAAATTGTGTTAATAATATGTAAAAATATTGATAATAAATATGGTAAGAACGTGCATTGAAAGCTAGTATTAGAGTGTACTTTGTAACGTCTCAATGGCAATTTTAGCGCACGGCTCTGCCAGAGCCATTTCCCAAGGCCCGGTAATCGGAATCTACCAGGCCTCTTTTTTTGCCTATTATTTTGTCAGTTCTCATTTCATATCAGCTTATTGGTTCCTACCTATTTATATGCTTAGTAAATAACCTAAGAGTACTAACAAAACTATTAAGCAAGTTTCATCACCCAATGGTGATTTTCTTTGTCATAACGATCACGGTAGAGTAGAACCGGTTTTTCATCTAAAGTGGCAGGAATACTTGTATGCTCGTCCCAGCCATCAAGTTGCATGCAAAAGTCTGTATCAGAATCACATGGAATACTTACTGTATCACTTTTATGGGAAGCCATAACCGCATCATTAATTTCATAGGAAGATATTTTCAATTTTACAATACACATAACAGCACCTCATTCATCGATTTTAACCATATATAATCAGCTCAACGAATTTAAGCATAGTATAAATGGAATTAATTTCCAAAATAATTTTTAAGGTGCTTGTGAGGAAAGGGTGCTATATATGGTTAATATGCACCCTAATAGTGATTATTTTTTCGGGATAGATGTTCCCCAGTCCACGTAATCTTTAGGGGGCTCTAATTTTAGGATGAAATGCTGTTCAGGCCTAGCTTGTGGGGCTAGAGGCACTGACGGCGGTGTAGCAAGGGAAATACCGCCACGTACAAATTGCTTGAAAGTCCCGCTTTTGGCAACGCCACCGGTTAAACCAAATGAAAAGTTAAAACCGGAAGACTGCCAAAACTCGGTATTATTGCGAATAAGATATTGGTATTCCTTGCCAATACGTGTCGCAACATATACGCGATCGGAAAGCTCTCCCAAATAGAGACCTGTAACAACACCGACTTCTAGGCCCCTAAACAAAATAGGTGTACCAATTTGGATTGCGCCTACATCAATAGCATCAAGGTAAATAGTTAAACCGTCTAGATAACGCGAGTCTGTAATATTGGCAGTTTGTAATTCAAATTGATAACGGCTTTTACTGCTACGTCCCGGTTCAGCACTGATATAAGGCTGCAATATGCTATCTAAATTATTTAAACCCGCAGGGGATAATTCAGGTGTTACCACAGCGAAGCGACTTCCTAACCGGGTAAAGGTACTGACATATTCGGGGTATAGAATTGCTTTTGCTTGTACTTCACGTTTGTCAGATGACAATTTTAATGATTCAATTTGACCAATATTAATACCTAAATAACGGATTGGCATGCCTTCGGAAAGTTTTGATGCATCAAACGTGGTTAGCGTAATAATGCTTCCTATTGCCTTCGCAGAGGTTTCATTTGGGTAAAGCGTGTGTTGTCGAGCAGTATTGGCGACGCCACCATCTAGGTTATCAAAGCTAATTGCACCGCTAATCGCTCGGCTCAGAGGCGCAGCTTGAACGGTTAAACCATTGCTATTAAGCTGAACTTTTGCGCCGCCTTCAGCCCAAAATACACTATTTTCTGTGAGTAAATGAAGATATTCATTTGAAATATTTACATTGATCGCAAACCCGGATTTGGTTGGTTTAATGGCAATGATTTTGCCAACTGCAAATTGGCGATAAAGAACGACAGAACCCGCCTGAATGTCTGGTAGTGTCGTAGTATTGAGAGTGATAGTTGTAGGTGGTAAAGCGCCTAAAATACCGGCTTTTGCATTATCATCACTACGGTATAAAGGAAAGGTTTCGGGAAGTTTATCTTGGCTTTGTCCAGCTATCAGGTGAATCCCGCCATCTAACCATTCTTGGGGGGTTGCGCCTTGGAATTGTAATCCATTAAGGCCTAATTGGATATCCACTCGGCTATTTGCAACAAATTTACTGTCTTCACGAACAAGGTGCTGGAACTCATCATAGATTAGGATACTAAAATTCACTTTTTCAGTTGCTAGGTGACGCTGTAACACTTCGCCAACTTGAATTCCTTTGTAAACAATGGGTTGGCCTTTATCGACACCATAGGTGTCATGCGCCCAAAGCGTTAGCATTAGGGGTTCTTTGCCGTCTTGCTCTGCGGTTTTGGCTATTTTTTTATTATCTTGCAGAACAAATTGTTGTCCTTCTTCTGCTTGAGGACTGCTTTGTGGTGAGTCAAAAGCAATGGCGCCATTTATCACAGCAGAAAGGCTTTCCATTTTTACACTTGCTCCAGATTTAAGGTCGAAGCTACCTTGTAACCCAGATACATTCCAAAACTGACTCTCTTTGCGTACTAAGTTAGCATACGGTTTTTTGACAACAGCAGAGATAGAAACACCTTGGTTATCTGGCAAAATGGTATAGTCAGAAATATATCCAACAGGCACTTTCCGGTAATAAATCGGAGAGTTTTCATTTAATGAGCCTAAATCCGGAGCAGTAAGGTGAATAAGTAATTCACCTTTATCTATGTTTAGCTGCGGTGGTGTATCCTGTGCAACAAAAGAGAATTGCTCTGTTCCCGTGCTTGGTAACATCCCAATGTAGTTCCCACCAACTAACGCATCAAGACCAGAAACACCTGCTAATGATGCCTTGGGGGTCACTAACCAAAATTTAGTCCCTGAATTCAAGGCTGGCCGCATGTCTTTACTCACACTAGCGGTAACAATAATGGTTTTCATATTTTTACTGATAGCGACAGATTCCACCATACCCACCTCGACACCTTGATATCGGATTGGCGTACGGTTGGCTACCACTCCAGGTGCAGATGTAAATTCAATGGTGATATTCGTTCCCCGTTCAGACCAATGCTGAAACAAAAGCCAGCCTGCAATGAAAATAGCGACTAAGGGCAATAGCCAAAACGGTGAAATCTGCTTACGTTTACGTAATATAGCTTCTGATATTTCTTCAGAGGGTTCACTTTGCGGGTTTTGATTTTCCATAAGAATCCCAAATTAAACGGCTATCTAACCACTCAACAGCCAAGATAGTTAAAATAACGGCTGTACCAAAATACAGTGCGGCAGGGCCCATCGTAAACGACATCAATTGGTCTCGATTAACTAATGTCATCATTAAGGCAATGACGAATAAATCTAGCATGGACCAACGACCAATCCATGAAACAAACCTAAGTAATTTCATACGTAAAATAGGGTCAGTATTGCTTTTGAAATGGATAGAAAACAGTAGCAATATCATGATAATAATCTTAATAAAGGGAACCAATATGCTTGCAATGAATACAATAATTGCAATTGGCCAATTACCTGAATCAATTAAAGTCACTACACCAGAATAAATGGTGTCCTCTAAACGTTGCCCATTGAGGTAAAAAATAGAGATTGGCATTAAATTAGCAGGAAATAATAACACCATAGCAGCAATTAATGCGGCCCAGGTTTTTTGCAAACTATGTGGTTCGCGATAGTGAAGTGGACGATGACAGCGTTGGCATTTTCCATTGCTAGTTGCAGGGCCGCAATGATGGCAAGCTGTACAGGTCAGTGAGTTGTCTTGTACATTTTTATTATTAATCGGATAAAATTTGTTCCATAACTCATCTAAGTTCATATGGATGAGGATTAATATACTGAGAATAGACATGGTAATAAAAGCGATTAAACCATGTCCAATGAAAACACTCGCATAATCTTGCATTTTAATCGCAGCAATGCCTAGCGCGATAAGGTAAACATCTAACATAACCCATTCTTTGATGTGACTTAATACTAAAAGAATAGGCCGGAGATTCAAATTAATATGCTGACCAATAGATAACAATAAAATTAAAATGGGTAATAATAATGGGGCTGCAATTGCACAAAATGCCACTATACTGGCCGTAAATGGATCTCCTTGTTGATTAATTAAGCGAATGCCTTCAATGACATTTGCATTGATTTGGCTTCCTAATAAGTGAATAGAAATAAGTGGTTGCCAAAATGCAATAGGGGCAAGCATCAATAAAGTGATAGCCAGTATTGATAAACGATTGAGTGACCAAGAACGCCCGTCATTAAGTTGACTAAAGCAGCGAGGGCAAACAACGACTTGCCGTATGCTAAATTTAGGGGTTAGTAGCTTCTGATTGCAATGATTACATCGTTGAAAAAGCAAATCAGTGTGATTAATGTAGTTCATATTGACTCATTTTAGGTGGTTACCTCGATGTAATCTAGTGTAAAAAAATTTACCTCAAAGTGACAAATTGGTAACCTTAGGGCTGCGCTTACAAATATTTGATTAATTGCTTGATTATTACAAGAAATAATTATGGATAAAAAGAAGTATTATCACGAACTTTCAGACAATCTCTCTGCGCTACTTGCAGGGGAATATGATTTAATTGCAACCTTAGCAAATACCAGTGCATTATTATATGACTGTTTAGAAGGGGTTAACTGGGCTGGTTTTTATCTCAGTAATGGGCAAGAATTAGTACTGGGTCCTTTCCAAGGTAAAGTTGCGTGTGTTCGGATCCCTTTTGGTAAAGGCGTGTGTGGAACAGCGTTTAGCAATAACCAAGTTCAGCGTATCGAAGATGTTCATGCATTCCCAGGTCATATTGCCTGTGATGCAGCAAGTAACGCTGAAATTGTCTTTCCTTTGGAAGTTAATGGGCAAATTATCGGGGTTTTAGATATCGACAGCCCAAATATTAGCCAATTCGACCAAGAAGACGAAAAAGGGCTACAATACCTTGTAAACCAGTTGTGTCAACACCTGGCAATGTGTTCTATGCCTAAATATCACTAAATAATGGTCAGTTAAATTAATAGTAACGTGGCAATTGTCAGCAACACGATTATAATGTCGGCTTGTTCATGCCCGTGAGGTTGGCAAAATCGTTGTTATCAGGAAATTTCATGGAAAATCAACCTAAGTTGAATAGTAGTAAAGAAGTTATCGCATTTCTAGCAGAGCGTTTTCCTCGCTGTTTTATCGCTGAAGGCGAAGCACGTCCGTTAAAAGTCGGAATTTTTCAAGATATCGTAGGGTGCTTAAAAGAAGAAGATGGTATTAGCAAAACGCAATTGCGTTCTGCATTACGTATGTACACTTCTAGCTGGCGTTATCTCTACGGTGTTAAAGAGGGCGCTAAACGCGTTGACCTAAACGGTGAAGATTGTGGTGAATTAGATGCAGAACATATTGCTCATGCGCGCCAACAATTAGCCGAGGCGAAAGCTCGCGTTCAAGCACAGCGTGCTGAACAAAAAGCGCAAAAACGTCCAGTTGCACAAAAAACGGGTGATAAAACACCACGTACACAAGACGCAACTAAGCAAAAAGCGCCTCGCCGCCGTCCAACAGACAATAAAGAACGCTCGCAAAATACATCAGCTAAAGCCCCTCGCCGTAATACACCTGCACCAGAGCAAAATCTGAAATCAGTGACAGACATCAACACACTCCAAATTGGCCAAACTTTGAAAGTAAAAGTTGGTACCAGTGTGATGGACGCCTCTGTTTTAGAAATTGCGAAAGATGGTGTTAGGGTTCAATTGCCAACAGGGCTGGCAATGATTGTACGCGCGGAACATTTAAAGTTCTGATACGGAGGTCAATCAGGTCATGAACAAACTTCTTAAAATTGCATTGGTGGTCAGTCTAGCGACTTTTGGCAGTGCAATAGCTAATACTCAAGCAGTGACTCCGGTCACTGCGGCTCAGTTGCCTGTCTTAAAACAGAGTGCACAGCACGGTACGGTGAGTGAAAGAGTAACATCTCGGTTTACTCGCTCACATTACCGCCAATTTGATTTAGACAATGCATTTTCTGGGAAGATATTTGATCGTTATCTCAATATGTTAGATTTCGGTCATAATGTTTTACTTCAATCCGATATTGACCAGTACGCTAAAGATAAAGGCAAGGTAGGTCAATGGCTTGAGGATGGCAAGTTAGATACGTTCTATGACCTGTATAACCTGTCTCAGGAAAGACGTTTCGAGCGATTTAAATATGCATTGGCTCGTTTAGAGCAACCTATCGATTTAAATGCGACTGATTCTATTGAAGTTGACCGTTCTAAATCACCGTGGCCTAAAGATAAGCAAGAACTTGATCGTCTATGGGACCAAAAAGTTCGTTATGACTGGTTGAATTTAAAACTATCAGGCAAAGATGATAAAGAAATCAAAGAGAAATTAACGAAACGTTATAATTTTGCGTTGCGACGTTTAACACAAGCGCAAAGTGAAGATGTTTTTCAATTGATAGTTAACTCTTTTGCTCGTGAAATCGATCCACACACAAGTTATCTATCGCCTCGTAATACTGAACAATTCAATTCAGAAATGAGTTTATCATTAGAAGGAATTGGTGCGGTCTTACAGCAAGATGATGAAAATACAGTTATCAACTCGTTGGTTGCTGGGGGCCCAGCAGCTAAAAGCAAAGAACTAAAAGTCGGCGATAAAATTATCGGTGTAGGCCAAACGGGTAAACCTATTGTTGATGTGGTTGGCTGGCGACTTGATGATGTGGTTGCTTTAATTAAAGGCCCGAAAGGAAGTAAAGTTCGGTTGGAAGTCGTTTCTGATACTAAAGGGGCGAAACCTCATATAGTCACCATAGTTCGGGAGCAGATCCGGCTAGAAGACCGAGCAGTCAAGCTGACAATAAAACAGCAAGGTAGAGATAAAGTTGCCGTTTTAGACATTCCAGGTTTTTACGTTGGTTTAACGAATGATGTTAAAGCTCAACTGCAAAACATGGCAAAAGATAATATTTCTGCATTGGTTATTGATTTACGCGGTAATGGTGGCGGAGCATTAACTGAAGCGGTTTCTTTATCTGGCTTGTTCATTCCACAAGGGCCGATTGTCCAAGTTCGTGATAACAATGGCCAAGTTCGTCAAGATATCGATGACGACGACGTTATTTACTATAAAGGTCCTCTCGTTGTTTTAGTTGACCGTTTTAGTGCATCTGCATCTGAGATTTTTGCTGCGGCAATGCAAGATTATGGTAGGGCGATGATTGTTGGTGAGCCGACATTTGGTAAGGGAACTGTTCAGCAGCACCGTAGTTTGAGTCGTGTTTACGACCAAATGCTGAAGCCAGAATGGCCTTCATTAGGTTCAGTTCAGTATACTATTCAGAAGTTTTATCGGGTTAATGGTGGTAGTACACAGCGTGAAGGGGTAACCCCTGATGTCGTCATGCCAACAGGCCAAGATCCCGCAGAAACGGGTGAAAGTTTCGAGGACAACGCATTGCCATGGGATAGCATTCCACCGGCAAAATACACGCCTGTTGGTGATGTTTCTTCTGATTTATCGTTAATAAAAACGCAGCATTTGGCGCGTATTAGCAAAGACCCTGAATTCAATTACATTGATGAAGACATTGCACGCTATAAAGTAAACAAAGAGAGTAAGAATCTTATTTCACTCAACTATGCTGAACGTCAAAAAGAAGATTCTGAAATTGAAGCGACAAAACTGAAACGTATAAACGAACGTAATACACGGGAAGGCAAGCCGCTATTGAAATCAATTGATGATCTGCCAAAAGATTATGAAGGACCAGACCCATACCTTGATGAAACGGTGAAAATGGCGATCGACTTAGCGAATCAGCACACTAAGCTATTATCAAATAATAAATAATATCCCTCTTATTATTTGTCGGGTTAAGCCAGCGCAAGCTGGCTTAATTTTTGTGTCTTTTCAATACAATCTTAATACATATCCCACAATAAAAGCCAAATGTTAGTTTATTGTTAATTTTAGTCTTTTTAGTAAATAGTATCGAAATTGATACAGCTTTATGCTTTATTTACTTTATTTTTAAAATGACTGACTGAAATTAAAAATTAACTATAGGTTTCTTTACCTTTACTTAATTTATCCTAAACTTTTGGTATAGATCCCTTAGTCACGAGGCAATACCATGCGTAAATTATTTGTAGGATTAATGGCAGTGAGTGTAATGATAGTTGCATCTATTAACACAGCGAATGCAAGAAACTACCCTTGTTCTGGAAGTAAAGGGGGAATTGATCGCTGTGAAGATGGTAAGTTTATTTGTAATGATGGTTCAACGAGTCGTTCAGAGCAAGTATGTACTATCGAGCTAAAAAATGATATCAACAACAAAGCAAAAGCCGCTGGTGCTGTGATTGGCACTGGTGTTGCCAAGCAATCAAGTAAACCATCTGTATCTGATTCAATAAAAAGCACGAGTGATAAAGCCAGCAAAATAGCTTCTGATAAAGCTGACAAGGCCAGTGACAAAGCATCTGGCACTGCTAAAACAGTAAAAGAAAAGGCCTCTAAAACTGCGGATAAAGAAGTTAAAAACGTGAAAGAAAAAGCATCTAAAGCCAAAGATAAAGAGTCTGCTAAAGCAGTAAAAGAAAAAGCGCCTAAAGCCGTAGATAAAGAGTCAGCTAAAGAAGTAAAAGAAAAAGCGGCTAAAGCCAAAGATAAAGAGTCAGTAAAAGCAGTAAAAGAAAAAGCGTCTAAAGCCGCAGATAAAGAGCCAGCTAAAGCAGTAAAAGAAAAGGCGTCTAAAGCCAAAGATAAAGAATCGGCTAAAGCAGCAAAAGATAAAGTAACAAAATCGACTAAAGAAAAAACTAATTAGCCTTAGAACAAAACAACAGATCGAGATAGAACAAAATAGTGCCACTTAATGTGGCATTATTTTTTAATAGAATGAAAGTAAAAATGAATATTCATTCATTTGGTGAATAAAATGAGTGGTAAGATAGATAAATACACTAAATTGCTTTTGGTGATTGACCAAACAGCTTTATCGTTTCAATTAAAATTAACTTTAAATTTAAATGGTTATTAAATGAACCTTTAAAAATAAATGGTTAAATTTTTATCGTAAGAAGTTATAATTTATTTAGATTATGATAATGAGTTTTGAGCATAGCTATGTAAAGTTATGTTGTTTTTTAGGGTTTTCGCGTTAATGCACTTGAAAAAGTGTGAAAAAACCTTATTTATAAAGTAAATTCTACGTATATTTGTTTTTACCAAGGAATACATAAAAAATGATGAGAATTGCTTTATTCTTACTCACGAACTTAGCGGTTATGTTTGTGTTTGGGATAATCCTAAGCTTAACTGGGATCCGTGGTAGTAGTGTTCAAGGCCTGATGATCATGGCCGGTCTATTTGGCTTTGGTGGTGCTTTCATATCACTATTAATGTCTAAATGGATGGCGCTGAAATCAGTCGGTGGCGAAGTTATCGAAACTCCACGTAACCAAACGGAACAATGGTTAGTCTCAACCGTTGAGCGCCAAGCACAACAAGTTGGCATTCAAATGCCACAAGTGGCTATCTATCATGCACCAGATATCAACGCGTTCGCAACAGGTGCCCGTCGTGATGCTTCACTTGTCGCGGTGAGTACTGGGTTATTAGAAAATATGAGCCGTGATGAAGCGGAAGCGGTTATTGCTCATGAAATTAGCCATATTGCCAATGGCGACATGGTGACGATGACTTTATTACAAGGTGTCGTGAATACGTTCGTTATCTTTATCTCACGTATAATTGCACAGGTTGCGGCAGGTTTTATGTCCAACAGTGATAACGAAAGTGAAAGTAGCAATGGTAACCCAATGGTTTATTTCGCGGTTTCTATGGTGCTTGAAATCGTCTTCGGTATTTTGGCGAGCATCATCACTATGTGGTTCTCTCGTTATCGTGAGTTCCATGCGGATGCTGGTTCGGCAAAATTAGTTGGTCGTGAAAAGATGATAGCTGCTTTGCAACGGTTAAAAACGAGCTATGAGCCACAAGAAGAAGGCCGTTTGATGGCATTTTGTATTAATGGCCGTGGGAAAGCATTTAGTGAGTTATTTTTATCACACCCACCATTAGACAAACGTATTGAAGCATTGCGCTCAGGTGAATACTTAAAGTAGTAGCCGAGATAATGAGTCTAAGTTAGCTTTATATAGACAACAATCTCAGTATCTGCCCAGTAATAGTTTAATTACTGGGCATTTTTATTTATATAATATGTGAAATATATTCCCTCAAAATACCTATTCATATCTAACAGACTCAATCTTAATTTCGACTCGCAATTAATTGTATTAATAACTGCAATCGATAAATCACAAGTGAGCTTACTCACAATCTTCTATTTTAAATGATGAATTACTGAAATTTTGTTCGCTTTTATTTTACTTTTAATCTTTATTAGATTGATAAGAAATTGTTATGGGTTTGGTTGTTTTGTTAATTAACATGAATTAATTGGGGGTAGGATGGATTTGATAACTACGTGGTTAAGTGAACTAAATGGAGTGGTGTGGGGAGTACCAATGCTTGTTGGGATCTTAGGCGTTGGTATATATATGCAAATCCGGCTTGCATTTTTACCGATCAGAAAAATTGGAACGGGTTTTTAAGCTATTATTTCAAAAGAACGAATCACGGGGTGAGGGACAAATATCACCTTTTAATGCATTAATGACAGCGTTATCGGCAACTATCGGTACGGGGAATATTGCCGGGGTAGCGACGGCAGTTGTTATGGGCGGGCCAGGCGCATTATTCTGGATGTGGATGACGGCATTAGTAGGAATGGCAACAAAATATTCTGAGGCTGTGTTAGCCGTTCGCTTTCGTGAAGTGGATAAATATGGCCAGTATATTGGCGGCCCAATGTACTACATTAAAAATGGATTAGGCCCTAAATGGATTTGGTTGGGAACATTGTTTGCCTTTTTTGGTGCATGTGCCAGTTTTGGCATTGGAAATACAGTACAAGCGAACTCAGTGGCAGATGTACTAGAAAGTAACTTTGGTGTGCATAAATGGTTGACTGCCGGGGTTTTAGTTTTATTAGTTGGTGCGGTGTTGATTGGTGGGCTGCGACGTATCTCTGATGTTGCAGGAAAACTTGTCCCATTTATGACCGTTGCCTATTTTGGCGCGGGTGTCATTGTACTTGGCATTTATTTTACTGAGATCCCTACTGCACTTTCTCTGGTTGTTACTTCGGCCTTTAACCCAGTTGCTGCCCAAGGTGGGTTTGCGGGGGCGGCAGTATGGGCCGCAATCCGCTTTGGAGTTGCGCGAGGCGTATTTTCCAATGAAGCTGGTTTGGGTAGTGCACCTATCGCCCATGCCGCTGCAAAAACACAAAACCCTATTCGCCAAGGACTTATTGCGATGTTAGGGACATTTATTGACACTATCATTGTGTGTTCTGTCACGGGGTTAACTATCATTATAACTGGTGGGTGGTTGACTAGTGAAACAGGAGCGACATTAACCGCATCATCATTCCAAACGGCAATACCAGGTGGAAATTATATTGTTGCTATCGCATTAGCCATATTTGCATTTACCACTATTCTGGGGTGGAGTTTTTATGGCGAAAAGTGTGTGCAATATTTATTTGGGTTGCGCGCGATAAAGCCATATAGAGTGTTATGGTTGATTGCTTTACCTATCGGTGCAACACAATCACTTGATTTTGTTTGGTTATTGGCAGATACATTAAATGCCATGATGGCGATCCCTAATTTGATTGCCTTGTTGCTGTTAAGCCCCGTTGTTTATCGGTTAACACGTGACCATATAAAAGATGTGAATGCAGACAGCATTGATATGGCAAAACAGTTGTACGACAGCAAATCATAAACCAGCGATAATAAGCTTCATTTTAATAGTGAAGCTTATTATTTCGTCAATATCTCCCGTTATTAATCAATCTTCTCTATGAATAGTATATAAATCATATATTTTTATAGGTAAAATTACGGAATTGCGTTAAACACGCTATGCTTAGAAGGGATAGTGTAAACCATACGTATTTTATAAATTAAACAAGGGGATAGAATGGATATTCTTGAGAAAACGTTATTATTTGGTAATGATTTTTTGACAACGACAAACCCCGCTAGGTTAGTTCCGTTTAAATTTGAGATCTATCGTTCTGAGCAAGGCTTTTACCATCGGGTATATAAGCAAGTTGGCATGTCTGGAGCTAACTTTGGGCAAACGTTTCAAGTGTGGGCTTTTGAAGAGCAGAAAAGTTGGGATAAGCAAACCGACGATACAACAGTTGATGAATACATTCAGCATTGCCAAGATATTTATAAACGCAATAATACATAAGCTGTAGAAAAAAAGCCCCCTTCATAGGGTTCTGAAGGGGGAGCTAAATGAATAAAGAATGGTTTAATTCATGAATAAAGATAGATGATTTTCACGATTAAAACTTAGTTATTTGTGCAGTTTAAACCACTTAATAGTAGATATATCCTTAAAATAGCATTTATCGCTAAATAATCTATTGGCGATACCCTGTTTTTATCTGTTCTAACGTATTTTTGTAGGTTTCTGCCTGCTTTTCGTCTTCCATTTGTGCAATTTCACGCTGCATCTTAATTAATATTTTACCTGCATCCGCTTGGCCGATAGCTTTTAGCATATGTGTCAGTAAATTTTTAAGACAAGTCACTTCATCCGCTAAAGTATTAACGTTAGGTTCAGTTGGAAAATGGTTTTTCATTAAAGCGATCCTTTGAGCATAAAAAATAATAGTGAGATTGTAGCATAGAAAGTAATAGGATGTGTTTTCAGATAACTGAATGTAATAAATATTCAGATAAATGGATTAAATTTGAACGCATAATTAAATGTAAGAGTTGGGGAAATAAAAATAAGTTGGCATGATATTTTTCTTGCTAATAGGCAAATAGGAGCCTTTATGAGTGATAAAAAATTGTGATATAATTCACAAAAAAGTGTCGTTAGCAATATAGATTGCTTAGTAACGACTCAATCCTGTACTAAATACCAATATCCTTTCGCAGCATTTTTTACACACGGTTAAGCCGTTGGCATCTATTATTTGTGGGAAAGTAAAGGCTAAGAGAAATATGACGCAAGTTTCTAGAAAAACAGCTTGGATCCGTGTAATAGCATTAGCGGTTGCTGCATTTGTTTTTAACACAACAGAGTTTGTGCCTGTTGCATTACTCAGTGATATTGCAAAAAGCTTTGACATGACGGTCGCACATACCGGATTAATGATAACAATCTACGCGTGGGTTGTGGCTTTGATGTCGTTACCTTTAATGCTATTAACCAGTAAAATAGAGCGTCGCAAATTATTAGCTTTCTTATTTGTTATCTTTATTGTTAGTCACATCATTTCAGGGTTTGCGTGGAGTTTTGATATTCTAATAGCAGGGCGTATTGGTGTCGCTTTGTCCCATGCGGTATTTTGGTCAATTACGGCATCTTTAGCAATTCGGGTTGCTCCTGCAGGTAAAAAAGCTCAAGCGCTTGGGTTATTAGCGACGGGAACGGCATTGGCAACAGTATTAGGTCTTCCTCTTGGCCGTGTAGTTGGGCAATTCTTAGGTTGGCGAGCGACATTTTTAGGTATTGGTGTTATAGCATTGTTCACTATGGTTGTGTTGATTCGCTTTTTACCACGCTTACCAAGTGAACATTCAGGCTCGTTAAAAAGTGTGCCGATGCTATTCCAACGGCCAGCACTCGTTGGAATGTTCGCATTAACTGTTTTGGCTGTCACCGCACATTTTACGGCTTACAGTTATATTGAGCCTTTTGTTCGGGAAGTTGCCTTACAAAGTCAAAACTTTGCCACGTTATTACTACTGATTTTTGGTGGTGCGGGTATTGTTGGAAGCGTAATATTTAGCCGTTACAGCAGCAAATTTTCATTATCATTCTTACCTGCAGCAATCGCATTTATGACGATTTGCTTATTATTATTGATGCCATTAGGTAGAGATGTTTGGTCGTTGATTATGTTATCAGTGTTCTGGGGAATGGCCATGATGTGTATTGGTTTAGGAATGCAAGTTAAGGTCATTGATTTATCTCCAGATGCCACCGACTTGGCTATGTCAATTTTCTCTGGAATTTTTAACATTGGCATTGGTGCTGGCGCACTGTTAGGCAATCAAGTTATTGTTCATATGGGAATGACCCAGATTGGTTATATTGGCGGTGCGATTGGTGTCATAGCATTCATTTTGTGTGTCTTTTTATTCAAGCGCTATAGTGAGTCTCTTAACGATAGAGTAGACGTTGCCGCAAATCACTAACTCGCATTCTCATCATGAAGTCGAGATGAAAGCTCTGTGTTATTTTAATGATAAACAGAGCTTTTTTATCGTTATCTGAGTAAATAATCTAAAAAATAATAAATTTTATCATTACTAATTCTAATAATAAGGAAATATAATGAAGGGGCTGGGTTTTTTATTGATGTCGATTATTGCCGAAGTCATTGCAACGACAACACTGAAGGCGTCTGATGGTTTTAGTCGTTTTTGGCCATCGTTGATTGTTATTATCGGTTATGCAGTCTCTTTTTGGGGGCTTTCGCAGGTGGTAAAAGTTATGCCATTAGGTATTGCTTATGCAATTTGGTCAGGTTTAGGGATTGTATTGGTTTCCGTTGCTGCAATTTTTATTTACAACCAAAAACTCGATTTACCTGCAATTATTGGTATGCTATTAATTATTATTGGTGTCTTAGTCATCAATCTATATTCAAAAAGCGGCGGGCACTAAGCGGTTATTGCAGAATGTTCAGGTGGCATCTTTGGAGAAGCAGGAAATGAGGCATAGGGTTAATCAATTTTTTAAACCAGTACTAACAATGTTACTCACTGGGGCTATATCTGTCATGCTATCTGCGTGTGGTAGCTCAAACATAGATAACTCTGTGGAACATTCTGCGAGTCAATATGCTCAACAAGTGGTCAATTTAGGCCCTGGGGCACAAGAGGCCTGTGTTTCAGCGGGTGGGTTACCAGCGCTCACATTAGAATTAAATGGGTCACAAACAGCTGTATGCCAATTTGCGAATGGTAAACGTTGTGCTGTTGACATTATACAATCGGGTGCTTGTATATAACTCTTCTTTTTATGAAGTTAATTAACCTTTTATTAATCATTAATATGAGGTTAATTAACTATATGTATTCATTTAAATTAGTTTTGTTTTAATATTTATCTTTTCATTTATTGAGTTGTATTTTCATTTCTTATTCTTAAGTCGTCTAATTACGAGCATCTATTTAAGTGCTTATTTTAATTATTGATATTTAACGATGATATTACTAATATTAAATAACAAAGAATATTTTAGATAATTATAAAAGCACATATAAAGACATTTACATTTATTAAAGAGTAATGCCAAATGAAAAAGAAAATTGAAGAGTATGATGGCCCCGCTGCCGGTTGGGGGGCTGTAAAAGCAGTTGCAGAAGCATTACGTGGCCAAATGAAAGTAGGTCATGACATAATTGCGATGTTTGAAATGAATAAGGTAGACGGCTTTGATTGCCCTGGCTGTGCATGGCCTGACCCAGTACATACGGCGTCATTTGATATTTGTGAAAATGGTGCAAAAGCAATTGCTTGGGAAGCCACATCTAAAAAAACAACGCCGGAATTTTTTTCTAAATATACCGTAACAGAGTTACTTGAGTGGGATGACTTTCATTTAGAGGATGAAGGGCGTTTAACTCACCCCATGAAATATAATTCACAAACAGATAAATATGAACCTATCGAATGGGAAGATGCATTTCAACAAATAGGTACGCGTTTACAAAGTTATTCAGACCCAAATACTGTTGAGTTTTATACATCAGGTCGAACTTCAAATGAAGCCGCATTCTTATATCAGCTACTTGCTCGTGAGTATGGCACAAACAATTTCCCTGATTGTTCAAATATGTGCCATGAACCAACGAGTGTTGGTCTTGCTGACTCTATTGGTGTCGGCAAGGCGACAGTATTGCTAGACGATTTTGATAAAGCGGATTTAGTTATTTGTATAGGTCATAACCCTGGGACTAACCACCCGAGGATGTTGAGCTCATTGCGTGAAGTTTCTAAACGTGGCGCTAAAATCATTGCCATAAACCCTTTAAGAGAGCGAGGTCTTGAACGTTTTACCTACCCGCAAGACGTGGTAGAAATGCTAACGTTAGAGTCTACCCCTTTAGCAGGACACTATTATAAAGTTCGTGTTGGTGGAGACACTGCGTTACTTAAAGGTGTGATGAAGTTATTGATTGAAAAACACCAAGCTGCAGTAGATGCAGGAAAAGAGCCTATTCTTGATACTGAATTTATATCAACTCATACACAGGGTTATGAAGCTTTAAAAAATGACTTACTGACAACGAGTTGGAAAGATATTTTAAGGGTTTCTGGCTTACCGCGTGAGTCTATCGAAGAGATTGCGGATCTTTATATTGAGGCAAAAAGTACCATTATTTGTTATGGTATGGGGATCACTCAGCACGAGCATGGTACGCAAAATGTTCAGCAACTCGTTAATTTATTACTACTGAAAGGTAATATTGGTCGGGAAGGTGCGGGGATTTGCCCTTTGCGTGGTCATTCGAATGTTCAAGGTGATAGAACCGTTGGTATTACGGAAAAACCGTCAAAAAGCTTTTTAGACAAAATTGAACAACGATTTGGTTTTAAACCACCAAGCGAATTTGGTCATGCAGCCGTCGCGAGCATGCAAGCCATTTCTGAAGGAAAAGCGAAGGCTTTAATCTGCATGGGCGGAAACTTAGCAGTTGCCATGCCAGATAAAGACGCTTGTTTTGCAGGTATGAAAAAGCTTGATTTAGCGGTGCACACAGCAACTAAACTAAATCGCTCCCATTTATTAACCGCTAAGCAGACATTTTTATTACCTGTATTAGGTCGCAGTGAAATAGACAGGCAAAGCAGTGGTGTGCAATGTGTGACCGTAGAAGACTCAATGTCGATGGTTCACGCTTCAAAAGGTTTACTTAAACCGTGTAGCCCTTATCTTAAATCTGAGTGTGCGATTATTGCAGGAATAGCTAAAGCGACAATACCGCAGAGTAAAGTTGAATGGGATGATTTTATCGGCAATTACGATTTGATTCGTGACGCGATGGAAGCGGTATTACCTGGTTTTGATGATTATAATGCACGCATTAAAATCCCTGGGGGATTCCATCTGACTAATGCGGCTTCTGAGCGTCGTTGGTTAACGCAGTCAGGCAAAGCTAATTTTATACCGACAGAAGGCGTTATTGAAGACCCGAATTCAGCAGTTAACAGTGAACTCATTTTGGCAACATTGCGTAGCCATGACCAATATAATACAACAATTTATGGATTAAATGACCGATATCGCGGTGTGTTTGGGCAACGAGATGTTGTTTTCATCAGTGGTGCAGAAGCCCAAAAACAGAAGTTACAAGCGGGAGATAAAGTGAATCTCATCGCATTAGACCGCGAGCAGAAACCAACAAAACGGCGTTTAGATAACCTCACTGTGGTGATTTATGATATGGCAGACCGTAGTGTTGCCACTTATTTCCCTGAAGCTAATAATTTAATTTCGTTGGATAATTTCGACCCGCAATGTGGTATTCCTGCGTATAAAAATATCCCTGTGAAATTAGAGCGAGTCATTCAATAGGTTAATTTTATCACTTAGGAACCCCAAATGTTGAATATAACATTTGGGGTTTAAAGGCTATTTTTTGGCTGGGAAGAACTGGCTGATGATAACAATGATTGCAACTAAGAGATACGCCGCGAAGATACCAATTAACCATTGTGGCATATCAAGCCCTAAGAATGCCCACTGCCTAACGGCACAGTCACCCGTAGCGTCGAATACTGCTGGTACCCACTCTTGTAATGGTAACCAATCAGGGAAATTAACGAAAAAATCACATGATGCAAATGGTGAAGGGTAAAGTTGTAGCATGGTATGCTCCCATGCAAGGTCTAAACCGCGCCAAGCAGAATAAACCCAAATAAGAATAGCAACCCAGCGTATGACTATGTTCCGTGGTGCTATCGCTCCAATTAAGCCAGCAACCATAATGCCAAGTAATGCAACACGTTCATAGATACACATAACACAGGGTTGTAGTTTCATAACATGCTGAAAATATAAAGCCGCACACTCGAGCATAAAGGCAATAAATGCCATGAGTAGCCAAGCGCCTCTTCCTTGCGAACAGTAGTTAAAAAATCTGAACATACTTAGTATCCTAATTGAGTAATGCGCACATTTTGCCCCTATCGGCCCGATAAAAAAAGCAATTAAAGTGAAATAATGCAATTTTAGAGAGGGTTTTACCTAACATTACAATTAGCCGTATTGGTGCACGGCTAATTGTTTAAAGTATAGTTATTGTGCGAACGTAATCAACCCGATGCTTTCCATCCAATGTGTGATGGGAACTAGCCAGAATTCAACCCCTAATAGCCCAACAATGGTCATTACGAAGGTATATGGCAGAGCCATCCACACCATAC
This sequence comes from Providencia rettgeri, assembly GCA_900455085.1. Taxonomy (NCBI): domain Bacteria; kingdom Pseudomonadati; phylum Pseudomonadota; class Gammaproteobacteria; order Enterobacterales; family Morganellaceae; genus Providencia; species Providencia rettgeri. Next base: position 2,187,403 of record UGTZ01000001.1, read on the forward strand.
GGCCGTAAGATAAGCGGATCAGAGGTGATAACGCAGACGTTAATAAAAACAAGAAGGCGGCTTGCCCATTAGGTGTTGCAACAGAAGGTAGGTTAGTTCCTGTATTAATTGCTACTGCTAATAATTGATATTGTTCCGTTGAGACTAAACCTTCATTTGCCGCTTTTAAGGCTTCAGTAATATAAACCGTCCCTACGAATACGTTATCTGACACGGCAGAAAGTAGGCCATTAAACAGATAGAACAATGATAATTGTGACGATTCAGAAGATTGCAACACAAACTGAATAAATGGAGTGAATAATTGTTGGTCAATGATAACAGCAACAATGCTAAAGAATACGGTAAGTAATGCGGTAAATGGTAATGCTTCCTCAAAGGCTTTTCCCAGCGCATGCTCTTCTGTGATACCACAAAATGCGGTCGTCAATACGATGACGGATAGGCCAATCAGGCCAACTTCCGCTAAATGGAAAGCAAGGGCGACAATGAGCCAAATACCAATTAAGCCCTGAACGACCAACTGCGCAAGATCTTTTTTGGTGCGTTTCGCCGTCAGTTTTTTATCGTGCTCAGTTAAAATCTGACGCACAGAGTCTGGAAGTTCAGCACCGTAGCCAAATAACTTGAATTTTTCCACAACAAAACAGACGACTAAGCCACAAATAAAAACAGGTATAGTGACAGGAGCCATGCGGATATAAAAGGTAATGAAATCCCAGTCAACATGTTTAGCAATGATGAGATTTTGCGGCTCACCAACCATAGTCATGACACCGCCTAGCGCGGTACCAATACCGGCATGCATCATTAAACTACGCAAAAAAGCCCTAAATTGTTCGAGGGTTTGTTTTTGTTCTGCACTTTTAATGAAACCATCATTTTGCAAGTCTGTGTTGCTAGGTTGATTAGAGGCATATTGGTGATAGATAGAATAAAAACCAATTGAAACACTAATGACGACAGCAATAACGGTCAGTGCATCTAAAAATGCAGATAAAAATGCACTCGCCATACAAAAAGCAAGGGAAAGAATGCGTTTAGAACGCACGTTTATCAACAGTTTAGTGAATACAAACAGCAGCAATTGTTTCATGAAATAGATACCAGCTACCATAAAAATCAGTAACAAGATAACTTCAAGGTTATTGCTAATTTCATGTGAAATTTGTGCAGGGGTGGTCATGCCGATAATTACGGCTTCTATAGCGAGAAGGCCACCGGGTTGCAATGGGTAACATTTGAGAGCCATTGCTAATGTGAATATAAATTCAACAACTAATAACCAGCCTGCGACGAAGGGACTGATAAAATAGAAAATAATAGGGTTAATTATTAAAAATATAATAATTGCTAATTTGTACCAATCAGGCGAGTTTCCCAGAAAATTTTTCAAAAAAGCTGTTTTTAAACTAAAATCCATTATGGTTCGTTATCCTCTTTTATGCGGATGTCGTGTATTGTGCTATACATACTACTCTTATCTTTTACGGATTTTAAGCTTATTTGCTAATTGATAATGTATGAATTATATGGAAATTATATGATTTGCTTCACTCTTTATTTTTAGTCTAACTATATCAGGTGATGACAATCTGGTATGATTTGCCCAATATCCGTCTAAATGTTTGGAATAATAAAAATATGGTTATTAAAGCTCAAAGTCCGGCTGGTTTCGCGGAAGAGTATATTATTGAGAGCATATGGAACAACCGCTTTCCACCAGGTTCAATTTTACCCGCGGAGCGCGAGCTCTCGGAATTAATCGGTGTGACACGAACAACCTTACGTGAAGTGTTACAACGTTTGGCTCGTGACGGCTGGCTAACCATTCAGCATGGTAAGCCAACTAAAGTGAATAACTATTGGGAAACGTCTGGCCTAAATATTTTGGAGACATTAGCTCGGTTAGATCACGATAGAGTGCCACAGCTAATTGATAATCTCTTGGCTGTACGTACCAATATCGCTGCAATTTTTATTCGTACTGCATTTCGTAACAACCCTGAGCAGTCATTGGAGGTTTTAGCGGGTAGGGAAAAAGTTGAAGATAATTCAGATGCCTTTAGTGATTTGGATTATAACGTGTTCCGTGGGCTGGCTTTTGCATCAGGTAATCCCATCTATGGATTGATCATTAATGGCCTCAAGGGGCTCTACACAAGGGTAGGCCGTTATTATTTTTCTAACCCAGATGCGAGGCGTTTAGCGCTGAACTTTTATCAGCAACTGGCTAATTTGTGTCGTGAACAAGCTTATGACCGTATTATGGAATGTGTCAGAAATTATGGTAAGGAAAGTGGCACTATTTGGCATAGTATGCAAGGTAATATGCCTAGCGACTTAGCACACATCCGCTAAACTCGAATGACTCTATCACCAATTAAACCAGCTGATAATTTTTGCGGCTGGTTTTTTTGTTTTTTAAGCTTTAAAACGGCTTGAGGCTAGTTGTCAATTATTGGGGCACGCACAGGACTTAGCAGCAAGTGTCGTCTCTGAATAATCCACTTTCTTGTGTGATAGGTCCAAATCCACTCTATCAGTCCAATCCAGACCATCGGGAAGCGGGTGGTCAGTTTTAAATAAACAATGGTAATCAACCCTTACTGGATAACTGTCTATGACGATGGCAGGGCTGAGGCATACAGAAATAGGTTTAGTGCTTAAACAGATAATATCTCCTTTATCATAAACTTGTGTTCTTAAAGCGAGAGATGATTTACAAAGTTCATCGGCAAGACTCATCCCTGCAGATAAAAATAAAATAATAAATAAGGTAAATAATTTTCTTTTTCTAATCATGGGGATACCCTAAATTCTAATTGATTAATAAGATGATTTGGTTAGTTTATTTCATTATTAAGATGACTAATTTGATGGAGCAGTCAAATTATCTATACAATCATAATTTAAAGAGATAAAAAAATAGTATCATTAGTTTTGTTAAATGTTGCTAAAAATGGTTAGCGACATAATGTTTCAATATTAAAGTATTAAATACTGAATTTATTAGTTAAAGAAATCATCAATAATTGATCTTATTGGATTAATTTATTGAAAATCAATGAGGTATTAAATAACCTTGAAATCTTCGATGAGAATATTCATCTGTAATGTAAATGAGATGTGAATCAAAATGGATTTATTATCTGTATTGTTAAAAGTGTTAATTCACCATATTGGCAAATAATTTCTAGAATATTATCCTAAAATAAATGATGCATACTTTTATTTTGTGGGGAAGCTATGAAAATTCTAGTGTTAGGTGCAGGAGTGATCGGTGTAACAACAGCATGGTATTTAGCACAAGAAGGGCACGAAGTGCTGGTGGTGGATAGACAATATGATGTTGCAGAAGAAACAAGTGCAGCAAATGCAGGGCAAGTATCCCCTGGATATGCAACCCCATGGGGAGCTCCCGGGATCCCCCTTAAAGCCGTGAAATGGATGTTTGAAAAACATGCACCTCTGGCGATACGCCCAGATGGAACGTTATTTCAGTTGCGCTGGATGTGGCAGATGTTAAAAAATTGCGATATTCAACATTATGCAATGAATAAAAGTCGTATGGTACGTATCGCCGAATACAGTCGCGATTGTATTCGCCAATTAAGAGCAGATACAGGTATCGAATATGAAGCTCGTCAGGGTGGTACCTTACAGCTTTTTCGTACTACTGAGCAGTTCGATAATGCAGCGAATGACATTGCAGTCTTACAGCAAGAAGGTGTTCCGTACGAACTATTAGCATCAAATGAATTAGTTAAAGCGGAACCTGCGTTAGAATTTGTCAAACACAAGCTCACCGGTGGGCTGCGATTACCCAATGATGAAACAGGGGATTGCCAGCAATTTACCAAAAAATTGGCAAAGATGGCACAAAATGCTGGAGTTCAATTCAAATTTGGTGGCCATGTAGAACAGATTTTAACAGAAGGAAATAAAGTTAGTGGCATTAAAATTGATGGTGAAATTTTGCAAGCGGACAGATATGTCGTTGCAATGGGCTCTTATTCTACTTCAATGCTACAAACCCTAGTTCAAATTCCGGTCTATCCACTCAAAGGCTATTCATTGACTATGCCAATTATCGATGAACAGCGTTCCCCAATGTCCACCATCTTGGATGAAACATACAAAATTGCAGTAACGCGGTTTGATCAGCGCATTCGAGTTGGTGGAATGGCTGAAGTTGTTGGTTTTAATTTGAATATTCTGAAAAAACGCTGCGAAACATTGAAAATGGTGGTACAAGATTTGTATCAAGGCGGTGGTGATATTGCACAAGCACAATTTTGGACGGGCCTGCGTCCAATGACACCAGATGGTACTCCAATAGTTGGGCCGACAGCATACGGTAATTTATATTTAAATACTGGGCATGGGACACTGGGTTGGACAATGGCTTGTGGTGCAGGGAAACTGCTGGCAGATTTAATTTCAGGGAATACACCGGAGATAGCGTCTGATGATTTATCGGTATTTAGGTATCTTGATGGTTTTAATACCAAGCTGACTACTCATGGTGATTTAACACCAGCACGTTAAGTGTTTGATATTTTATACTATTGTAATTTTAGAATTAATTAAACGTACTAAGGAATTAAAATGCCGCGCCCAATAAGTGCTGTCATTCATCTACAGAATTTACAACATAATTTGTCTGTCGTACGGCAACATGTTGGAAAATCAAAAATTTGGTCAGTTATGAAAGCAGACGGTTATGGTCACGGCATCAAGCAAATTTGGCCTGCGCTAAAAGAAACGGATGGCTTTGGGGTATTAGATTTTGATGAGGCCATTTTATTGCGAAAAGAAGGGTGGAAAGGGCCAATTCTATTGTTAGAGGGTTTTTTCCAGCCTCAAGATTTACAATTAATTGACCAGTATAATTTAACAACTAGTGTTCATAGTGAGTGGCAATTATTCGCCATTGAAAATGCCCAATTATCATCACCAATTTCAGTCTATATTAAGCTAAACAGTGGGATGAATCGGTTAGGTTTTTCACCGAACGATTACGAAAGTGTCGTACGACGGTTATCTAAAATGCCGAATGTACGTAGTTTAACGTTAATGAGCCACTTTGCTAATTCAGATATCAAAACAGGCGTTATTGAGCCTTTTCAACAAATCCAGCAATTTGAACATTTATCTTTAGAAACCTGTATCGCAAACTCAGGAGCAACACTGTGGCATAAACACACGCAATATGATTGGGTTCGTACGGGTATTTTGCTGTATGGTGCGTCTCCAAGTGGAAAATCTACTGATATATCTGGGTTAGGCTTGAAAGCGGCGATGACATTACAATCAGAAGTGATTGCTATCCATGAAATTCCAGCAGGTCAATCAATTGGTTATGGTAGTCGGTTTACATCGACTCAACCGATGCGTATTGCGACAGTGGCGTGTGGTTATGCAGATGGCTATCCTCGGCATGCTGCAAATAGAACGCCTGTATGGTGTAAAGGTAAACGTTGTGCGCTATTGGGAGCGGTTTCGATGGATATGCTGACAATTGACATTAGTGATTGTGACGATGTTAAGCTTGGTGAGCGAGTAGAGATGTGGGGGCAAAATTTACCGGTTGATGAGGTTGCGCAAGCCGCGGGGACAATAGGTTATGAGCTACTTTGTGCGCTTGCAAAAAGAGTTCCTGTTTCTTATGAAAATAAAGTAGAATAATTATTAATCAATTACGCTAAAAACAGTTAGAATTTAGCTTTAAATGTGATTTTGATTACGAATATTGGGATTATAGCTATATTGATATAATATATAGCTGTGATCTATTTCTCATTATTTTTAGGTTAAATATATGTCTAAAGCAATTAAATTAACGACACTTGCTGTGGCTTTGAGTGTGTTATCTGGGGCCGCGTTTGCTGGAACTTGGTCTGTTGGTGGTTCAGTATTGGCTCAGTCAACACCTTATAAAGGAATTAAGAGCCGTGATTATGTCACGCCAGTGCCTATTGTTAATTATGACAGTGAGAACTTCTATTTTCATACATTAGCAGCCGGTTATTACCTATGGAATGATACGCAAGACCAATTATCATTAGATGCTTTTTATTACCCGCAATTTTTTAAACCTAAAGACAATGATGATAAAGCCATGCGTGAATTAGACCGCCGCCGTGATACGGTGATGACGGGTCTGACTTATCGTCATAACGCTGATTGGGGTACGCTGAGAACGAATATTTCTGGTGATATCCTAGGTATCAGTAATGGTATTCATGGTGAGTTTGCTTATCTGTATGGTTTTGAGGGTGATAAGTGGTCAATTACCCCAGGTCTTGGTATTAAATGGGATAGCAAGAACCAAAACCGTTATGAATATGGTATTTCTTCAAAAGAATCTCGTAATAGCGGTTTAAAACGTTATAACCCAGGTTCAAGTTGGACACCGTACGTTGAAGTAACAGGAAATTATCGCTTTGATGAAAATTGGACGGTATTTGCAATGGGCCGTGTTGACCGCCTACCAAGTGAAGTGAAAGATAGCCCAATGGTGAATAAAGATGTTTCCGCCATTATGTGGACAGGTGTCACTTACACATTCTAAGTTTGTTATCGAAAGTTAAATTATTGAGCCCCTGATATCATTATGTTTATCAGGGGCTCAATTTTATCTATTTAGAAATCTTATACACTTAGACTGGATAATTAATCTTGCGGTTTATTATCGCGGCTGACTATCACTAATGAAAGGCGAGCAGGGTGCTGTGCCTCACTTTTCATTGGGACATTAATCCTTGCCGTTTCTACACAAGCCATTTGTTTGTACCCATTATTTGGCATATCGTCCATACTGCATGATAACTCTGCCCAAGGGTTCCAACAGACAACATCACTATTATGGTAATGATGAATTTCTATTGTACGAGCCCATCCATCATCACGTAATAGGCTATATTCATCCGGTTCTGAATAAATACGGTCAGTATGTTTATTAAATTTGAGGGGTTCATTGGCATAAACTTCTTTATCTGCGACTTTATCGAAGTAGTGACCGCCTAACCCATAGACGGTGGCTTTTTGAATATCACTGATATTGAAATAACTATGCAGTGCGGCAGTAGTTTCGAAATCTCCATAACTTTCTAGTTCAAGTTCACATGTTTCACCGAGTTTCATACGGAGGATCAGAGTGAACTCATGGGGCCATAATTTACGGGTATAGTCGGTATCCGTTAATGTGAAGGTTAAAATAACACCATCTTCATGCTCATTATGTGCGGTGAATTGCCAAGGTAAAATTCGCGCAAAACCATGGCTAGGACTAGCAACAGGGCCGAACCAAGGCCAACAAATAGGGATGCCACCGCGGATTGCAACACCTTCTTTAAAAGCACTTTCTGAACTTAGCCATAAGCAAGGTTTTTGCCCTGCGGGTTGCCAATCAATAAGTTGAGCACCTTGTAAACTGACGGCCCCACGCACCTTAGGATGCGAGATGACAATGAGTGGAAGCTCGTCGAGTTGGCGTTGAGTGATGTAAGCAGAGACTTGTTTAATGACTGGTAGTGCAAAAAGTTTGTCGTGCATGGTATTAGGCCTGTGTTAATGGAACAGTGTGAATACTCGTCATCTTTCAAACTGCAGCATTGCTGACTGTGTTCATTCACTTGAATTATTTAGAGTATCTATTCGACATATTTAAAGGCGCGGTGACACGGTGAATAGTATTCATTCTAAAATAAGTCATGTTTATAGCGTATCCAATAGGAGATCAACCATAAGCGATATAGCAGAAAATATGAAGTATTAATTTGTTATTGGATACGATACAAAAGAGCCGCCAATCGGCGGCTCAGTTAAACAAATTTCGTTACAGCTCTTATTTAGAGATGTGAGCGATCAAGTCTAATACTTTGTTAGAGTAACCAGTTTCGTTGTCATACCAAGAAACTAATTTAACAAAGTTGTCGTTCAGTGCGATACCAGCTTTAGCATCAAATACTGAAGTCAGTTTCTCACCGTTGAAGTCAGTTGATACAACGTCATCTTCAGTGTAACCCAGAACGCCTTTCAGCTCGCCTGCTGCTGCTTCTTTGATAGCATCACAGATTTGAGTGTAAGTTGCTGGTTTTTCTAAACGAACAGTTAAGTCAACTACAGAAACGTTAGGAGTAGGTACACGGAAAGACATACCAGTCAGTTTGCCATTCAGTTCTGGAATAACTTTACCTACTGCTTTAGCCGCACCCGTTGATGATGGGATGATGTTTTGAGCAGCACCACGACCACCACGCCAGTCTTTGTGTGAAGGGCCATCAACAGTTTTTTGTGTTGCAGTTGTTGCGTGAACAGTTGTCATCAGGCCTTCAACGATACCGAATTTGTCGTTGATAACTTTAGCCAGTGGAGCTAAGCAGTTAGTTGTACAAGATGCGTTAGAAACGATTTCTTGACCTGCGTAAGCTTTGTGGTTAACGCCCATAACGAACATAGGAGTATCATCTTTAGAAGGGCCAGTCAGAACAACTTTCTTAGCACCTGCTTGGATGTGTTTACGTGCAGTTTCATCAGTTAAGAAGATACCTGTAGCTTCAGCAACGACGTCAACACCGACTTCGTTCCATTTCAGGTTTGCAGGATCTTTTTCTGCTGTTACACGGATTTTTTTGCCGTTTACAACTAGGTGACCATCTTTAACTTCAACAGTACCGTTGAAACGACCATGAGTTGAGTCGTATTTCAGCATGTACGCCATGTATTCTGCATCGAGCAGGTCGTTGATAGCAACGATTTCGATGTCAGAACGCTCTTGTGCAGCACGGAAAACGATACGGCCAATACGACCAAAACCATTAATACCTACTTTGATAGTCATAGTATTTCCACCAGCTATTTATTCGTGAATTAAGTTGTAGTTAAAGTTACCAAAACCTTGCCAGCCGTCAAGCGGAATCGTGTCAATTATTGAAAAAAATCAATTCTGATACCACCAATTGCTTATTTGTCAGCCACTTCAGCGGCAAATACAGCCGCACGTATTATCGGGATTGTGCAGCATAATGAAACCATCTATCAGTGATATATGTGATACGGTTCACAAATCAAAACGGAAAGTGAGATGCTTCTTAGTTTAGAATAGTTTTACAGAAAATGTTGTTAATTTTTTGTTGATTGAAATTGATGTATGATAACCATTGAACATTTTAGTTATTTAAATATTTAGGTGTGACATGTCAAAAAAAGATAACCAACCTATTGATATTTCAGAATTAAATGAAATGCAACGTTACGTTACACAGCAAGCAGGTACCGAGCCGCCATTCAGTGGCCAATTATTGCATAACCGTAAAGATGGTGTGTACGAATGTTTATGCTGTGGTTCACCTTTATTTATGTCTGAGACCAAATTTGATGCTGGTTGTGGTTGGCCAAGCTTTTATCAACCCGTCAATGAAGAGGCTATCAAATACATTGAGGATTTCTCGCATGGGATGCATCGTATTGAGGTTCGCTGTCAACACTGTAATGCGCATTTAGGGCATGTATTTCCCGATGGTCCTCAGCCCACCGGTCAGCGTTACTGTATTAATTCAGCATCATTAAGCTTTATTGATGATGATAGTGGTGAAAAGACCCGTGGATAAAGAGCTGAAGGGTGCTGAAATTTTAATATCAGAATGACAAAAACGATTCAGCTATCAGCTAAAATTAAGAATAATAAAATAACGTGTTAATTGCGCACTTGAAGGAGCCTTACCGTGAGCGTTGAAGTCAATCCAGAGCAACTTGAACAATTATTAGCAGTGATGACACCTGAAATCTATCAGCGTCTAGTGACCGCGGTTGAGCTCGGTAAATGGCCTGATGGGGTGATGTTAACGCCAAAACAAAAAGAGCATAGCTTGCAAATGGTATTATTGTGGCAGTCGCGGCATAACCATGACCCAGAACATATGACAGTAGGGACTAATGGCGAAATTACGATGAAGAGCAAACAAGAACTAAAAACGCTGTTTCAAGGTGAAATGTTGGCAACATTAAAACCGCAAAATAATGATGAGTAACAGTTACTCTGTAGAATAGGTTGGTTATTCAATAGGGTGTTGTACAGTGACAGCGTCACTAAAAACAAGTTTTCTCAATTGATATGAGAAAACTTGTCTACAAAGCCTGGGTTAATGCAGGTCAGTTAACGTGATTAACCTCGCGCCTTGCTTTTTCATTTCGTCTAAAGCTTCTTGGCTGTCATTGGCTGCAAGATTAACACCTCTACATCCATCCACTAGAACATCTACGCTATAGCCTAATTTTAGGGCATCTAACACGGTAAATTTGACACAGTAATCCGTTGCAATTCCCATAATAATTAAATGTGAAATGTGTTGTTCTTGTAACCATGCATGCAGGCGGGTTTGGCTAATTTTATCGTTATCGAAAAAGGCACTATAGCTATCAACCTGCGGGTTTTCCCCTTTGGTAAAAGTTGCACTAATCAGCGATTGGTTTAAATTTGAGTGTAATTTAGCGCCGTGCTCACCTTGTACGCAATGAATAGGCCACCAAACTTGTGTAATGCCATTTAACTCACCGACTTCGCCAATTTGAGTATTTGAATTAGCCGCGAAACTAAGATGTGTCGCGGGATGCCAATCTTGACTTGCAATGATGTCTATCTGTTTTTGTTGGCAAATAGCCATCGCCTTATTAGCAACATCAATAACATGTTCACTTTCATTTACTGCTAATGTGCCACCTGTGCAAAAATCGTTTTGTAAATCGACTAACAGTAATGCTGCTTTCATTGTGTCCTCAGTATGTTATCTGTTATTCATCAGCATAGCTCAACTCGCCGCGTAAATTATTCTGCATTAACTCTCGGATTAAAGCAGGGGTATAATTTTGGCTTAGTAAGTAGTGCAATTTACTTAAGGCGGCTTCAAAAGTCATGTCGTATCCACTTATCACACCAGCTTCTGCAAGAGCATGCCCTGTGGCATAGCCTTCCATATTAACACGGCCAGAAATACATTGTGTCAGGTTCACTACAATAATGCCTCGGTTCGTTGCCTCGCGAAGTATACGTAGTAATTCTGGTTGTTGAGGGGCATTACCGACACCGTAAGAGCGCAATATAAGTGCTTTGACAGGTTGTTGGAGAATATTGCGAACAATCTCAACCGAAAGTCCAGGATAAAGTGTAACAACACCGATAGGTTGAGGCGTAATTCGGTGGCTTTTAAATTCACCTATGCCAATAGGTGCAGGGCACGTATTGAATGTGCGAATATTGATACCCGCCTCCATTAAGGGGGAGCAGTTAGGTGAACTGAAAGCATCAAAGCCGTCAGCATGAGCCTTAACGGTGCGGTTACCGCGATATAATTTGTTATTAAAAAATAGCCCGACTTCATTAACGGGATAATTAGCCGCTAAATATAAGGCATTTAATAGATTTGTTTGCCCATCAGAACGTAATGCTTCTAACGGTATTTGTGACCCTGTCACGATTACCGGCTTTTTCAAGTTTTCAAACATGAAAGATAACGCTGAGGCGGTGAAAGCCATGGTATCAGTGCCATGTAATATGACAAACCCATCATAAAGTGGATAATTTTCCCTAATATCATCAGCGATGAGCTGCCAATCTTCAGGGGTGATATCAGATGAATCAATCAACGGTTGATGCTAACGGATAGTAAACTCAGGCATTTCAGGGCGGTGAAACTCGGGCATTTGAGCTAACTGAGTTTGCAAATGACCCGAAACAGGAACATATCCCTGTGGTGAATGGCGCATGCCAATTGTTCCGCCAGTGTAGACTACATAAATTGATTTCTTCTGCATCTTATTACCTAATTTATCCAACTTATCGAAGGAGAGTGATTATCAGGATTTTGACGCATTTGTTAGCGTATTACTATCGTTAACTTGCGAATAATTAGATTGATATGGGGTTATTGATGAGTTTGTGAGAGAAATCCCCTTCATTAGTGCTGAAGGGGATTTAGCGATCAGTTAATTTCCGCGCAATTTAAGCAAAATGCGTAGCGGTTTTGAGGGTCATTCATTTTTAAGAAAAACTGAGCTTGCTGGCGGATATCCGTTGCGACTGCTGGGGGCAAAAACACCTGTAGTACATCTGGCATCGCGGCTTGAACGTTAGTGGTTAATTCAAGCAACAATTGATCCATGAAAGTCATCTCAGGCTTCATCCAATCTAGCTTAACATCAGTGAGTTTAGCGAGTTCTGCGGCTTTATCTATCGCATTATCAAAATCACCTAGTTGGTCTACAAGGCCATTTTTAAGCGCGTCTTGCCCGATCCACACACGGCCCTGAGCGATTTTATCTATCTCTGCAGGTGTTTTATGGCGAGCTTTCGCGACTAAGCCAATAAATGTCTCATAACCATTTTCAATCGTAATTTGCATCATGTCAGCAAATTGTGGGCTAATCCCTTTAGTCAGAGAAATATCGGCTAATGGTGATGTTGATACTCCATCAGTATACACCCCAATAGAATCTAAAGATTTTTCAAAGGTATTGATCACGCCAAATATGCCAATTGAACCAGTCAGCGTGTTTGGGCTAGCAATAATATAGTCAGCTGGAGTCGATACCCAATATCCGCCAGATGCTGCCATTCCCCCCATAGAAACCACCACGGGTTTACCGGCAGCATGGGCCGAAGCCAGCTCACTGCGGATCAAATCAGAAGCGCTTACACTTCCACCTGGGCTATTAACGCGCAACACAATTGCTTTAATATTATCATCAAGGCGAGCATCTCGAATTTGTGCTGCGATAGTATCGCCTCCTGCAATCCCAGCCGTTTGCGGGCCATCCATTATAGCACCTTGAACAACAATCACGGCGATATTGCCACTTTGATTCGCATTGGTATCTGTTATTTTAGCGGAGTAATCATAGATACTAATATTATTGAATTGCTTATCTTCTTTATTCCAGCCAAAGTGTTTACTGAGTAAATCTTCAACTTGTTCGTTTGTATAAAGTTTATCAACCAATTTTTGTTTTAAAGCATATTGTGCGCTATCGCCTTTGACAGAACGTAATTGTTCTAAAATAGTATCAGCCCCAGGGAAAATTTGCGTGCTAGTTGTATTGCGGTTTTTGGCGATATCTGCGAGGTAATTGTTCCACAGGGCATCCAACCATTGTTTATTGGCCAAACGTGCTTCAGGGGACATTTCATCACGCATTAATGGCTCAACTGCTGATTTATAGGTACCAACACGGAAAATATGGCTACTGACTTTAAGTTTTTCTAACAGTGACTTGTAATAAAGGCCATTAGTTGCGAAACCATATACCCCAACAGCACCTTGTGGTGTGAGGTAGATATCATCAGCGTAACTGGCGAGATAGTATTGTGATTGGCTATAACTGCTACCGATGGCGTAAACCTGTTTCCCTGAACTTTTAAATTCATTGATTGCTTTACCGATATAAGCCAGAGAGGGTTGGTCGGCGCCAACTAAATCATCTAGGCGTAATACCATTCCTGTAATACGGTCATCATTTGCGGCGGTACGAATAGTATCAACGATGTCGAATAATGAATTTTCTTGCATGCGGCTATTAGAAGTACCAAGTAGTTCACGGCTCATACGACCAAATGGGTCTGGAGCAGAAACTTGGTCTACGATAACGCCCTGCAAATCAACATACAAAGCACCAAAATAATTTTTTTTCGGGTTGAGTCTCTGTTTGGTAAAGGGCAATTGACCCAATAACGACAAAGAATAACACTAAGAAAATGGCGTTAAAAACGAATTCCCTAATAAAGTTTAGTGCTCGCCAGCTAATTCTAAAGATGGTAGCGATGATGTCCCAAAGTTGACGCATGTTTTCTCCTATCCTGTATATTTTGCACCACACGGGTGTTAGCTTCACTGGTTTGCCGTTGGCTTATGGCACAAACTATTTTTGGATATCACATAAATATTTCTTTCTACAGTTGGGCTATTTCCGCCTGTAGCACGAATTTACGACAGTATACTCAAAAGCAAATCTGTTACCCGATCATCACATCGAATTGTTGATGTCTTAGTTGTATCAATACAATTAGTTGCAACTACGGGCTATTTTTATGCATAACAAAATTATGATACGCAAGGTACAATGCTTCAACGATATTTTTCATGTGTGATAAATGATACAATTCAATGAATTTATAACGTAATTTTACCTAGCGAATAACCGTTATTATTGTATTAGTGTAAGCGATTTTCCTTTAAGCTTAAACAATAGATAGCGTGGGTATCATTATCTAATTGAATGATTATCATATCAGTTTACTCTTAAACGGAGACAAATATGGATGCTTTAACCCTTTTGTTGAACCGCCGTTCAGCTTCAAGACTCACATCACCAGCACCGCAAGGCGAAGTACTCGACAATATCCTTGCTGCGGGGATGAGAGCACCTGATCACGGTGCTTTGAAACCATGGCATTTTGTTGTTATGCAAAATGAAGGTATTAACCGCTTCAGTGAGCTATTAGAAAAAGCGGCAATTGAAGGGCAATTAGGTGCTGAAGTAGAAGAAAAAGCACGTAACGCACCTTTTCGTGCTCCACTCATTATTACCGTTATTGCGAAATTAAAAGACCATCCGAAAATACCACAATGGGAACAATTAGTTGCTGCGAGTTGCACTGTACAAGCAATGCAGATGGCCGCGGTTGCTCAAGGTTTTGGCGGTATATGGCGCTCAGGAGCATGGACAGAAGATGCCGTGGTTCGTGCGGATTAGGTTGTGGAGATAACGACCGTATTGTCGGATTTCTTTATTTAGGTACGCCAGAGCTTAAAGCACCAGCAAAAGTGCAAACTCCTGATATGACAGGCTTTGTATCTTATTTCTAAAGAGAATAATAATGACTGAAAAAATTAGATTAACACAATATAGTCATGGTGCAGGCTGCGGCTGTAAAATTGCACCGAAAGTATTAGAGCAAATTTTACACTCGGAACAAGCAAAATTTAATGACCCACATTTGTTAGTTGGTAATGAAACGAAAGATGATGCGGCGGTTTATGATCTAGGTAACGGCATTGGTATCATCAGCACGACAGATTTTTTTATGCCGATCGTTGACTCCCCGTTTGAATTCGGCCGTATTGCCGCAACTAATGCGATTAGCGATATCTTTGCTATGGGCGGAAAACCGATTATGGCAATCGCTATTTTTAGGCTGGCCAATTGCTAAGTTACCGCCTGAAGTGGCTCGTGAAGTGATTGAGGGGGGCCGTGCTGCTTGTGCGGATGCTGGCATATCATTGGCTGGAGGGCACTCTATTGATGCACCTGAGCCTATTTTTGGTTTGGCAGTTACAGGTGTTGTGAATACGGAATATGTGAAGAAAAATAGTGCTGCAACAGCAGATTGCGAACTGTTTTTGACTAAACCGCTTGGGATTGGCGTTTTGACAACGGCAGAGAAAAAAGGGGTACTTGCGCCGGAACATCAACACTTAGCGGCTGAAACCATGTGCCAAATGAATAAGTTAGGGGCGGTGGTTGCGCCTTTAGAAGGGGTGACGGCCATGACAGATGTAACCGGTTTCGGTTTATTGGGGCATTTAAGTGAGATTTGCGAAGGGTCTAAAGTTCGCGCTGAAATTTCCTTTAGTAAAGTCCCTAAATTAGTCAACGTCGAAAAATATATTGAAGCAGGTTGCGTTCCTGGTGGAACAACCCGTAACTTCGACAGCTATGGTCACCTTATTGGCCCAATGAGTGATATGCAACGTCAGCTATTGTGCGACCCACAAACCTCTGGTGGCTTACTCATTGCAGTAAAACCTTCCGAAGTCTCTAAAATTAAAGAGATTGCACAGCAGCAAGGTGTTTTTGTTACAGTCTATCGGTAAATTATTACCCCATCAGGATAATGTTCCTTTAGTTGAAGTGATAGATTAATTTATGCGTTTGTTTATTGCGGAAAAACCGAGCCTTGCAAGGGCCATTGCAGATGTATTACCCAAACCCCATAAACGAGGTGATGGTTTTATTCAATGTGGTGATGGCCAAACCGTAACATGGTGCATTGGCCACCTTTTAGAGCAGGCGGAACCCGATGCTTATGAACCTCGGTATGCACGTTGGAAT
Organism: Providencia rettgeri; assembly: GCA_900455085.1. NCBI lineage: Bacteria > Pseudomonadati > Pseudomonadota > Gammaproteobacteria > Enterobacterales > Morganellaceae > Providencia > Providencia rettgeri. Next base: position 2,203,513 of record UGTZ01000001.1, read on the forward strand.
CTTCAGGATTTACCAATTATCCCAGATAAGTGGCAATTGAAGCCCCGTCCCGCAGTAACTAAACAATTAAAAACCATTGAAACATTACTGAAGCAAGCTTCAATAGTCGTCCATGCAGGAGACCCCGATAGAGAAGGTCAACTGCTGGTGGACGAAGTGCTTGATTTTTTAAAGCTCGATCCTGAGAAACGCAAAGCCGTAAAACGTTGTTTGATCAATGACCTTAACCCACAAGCCGTTGAGCGGGCAATTGACCGCTTAAGAGAAAATCGTGAGTTTATCCCTCTTTGTGTCTCAGCCTTGGCGAGAGCACGGGCAGATTGGCTATATGGCATCAATATGACTCGTGCTTATACGCTATTAGGGCAACGAGGTGGATATCAAGGTGTTCTTTCTGTTGGGCGGGTACAAACGCCAGTTTTAGGCCTAGTTGTTAGGCGCGATGAAGAAATAGAAAATTTTATCCCTAAAGATTATTTCGAGGTGAAAGCCTATATTGTTACGCCAAAAGATGAGCGTTTTGTGGCGATATGGCAGCCAAGTGACTCCTGTATTGATTACCAAGACGAAGAAGGGCGTTTGTTCCACCGACCGCTTGCAGACCATGTGGTATCGCGTATTGAGGGTAAGCCTGCCATAGTGACGCAATATCAGGACAAGCGCGAGTCTGAAATTGCACCATTGCCTTTCTCTTTGTCGTCTTTACAGATTGAAGCCGCTAAAAAGTATGCGTTGAGTGCACAAGAAGTATTGGATATATGCCAACGCTTGTACGAAACACATAAGTTAATTACCTATCCACGTTCGGATAGCCGATATTTACCGGATGAACATTTTGCAGGGCGACACAGTGTATTGAATGCCATTGCTGTGCATCAGCCTGAACTCACTGAATTTGAACTGCCAGAGTTAGATAAAAAGAATCGTTGTTGGGACGATAAAAAAGTGGATGCCCACCATGCAATTATTCCAACAGCAAAAACGGCAGCAGTAAAATTAACGGAAAATGAGAGTAAAATTTACCAACTGATTGCACGTCAATATATTATTCAGTTTATGGCGGATGCGGTTTACCGTAAGTGTACTATTGATCTTGAAATTGAAAAGGGTAAATTTATTGCAAAAGCTCGGTTTCTTGCTGAAGCGGGGTGGCGAGTTGTATTAGGCAATAAAGAGCGCGATGCTGAAAACGATGGTATGCCTTTGCCAGTTGTGAGTAAAAATGATGAGTTATTATGTGAGAAAGGGGAAGTTGTCGAACGGCAAACGCAGCCTCCGCGCCCTTTTACGGATGCAACGCTATTATCAGCAATGACTGGGATCGCTCGGTTTGTGCAAGATAAAGCATTAAAAAAAGTATTGCGAGAAACGGATGGGCTTGGTACGGAAGCGACTAGGGCGGGCATCATTGATTTACTATTCAAGCGCCAATTTCTCTTCAAAAAAGGGCGTTACATTCATTCTTCTCCGGCGGGAAGGGCTCTAATTCATGTTCTACCCGATATGGCAACATTACCGGATATGACTGCTCATTGGGAGTCAGTACTGACTCAAATTAGTGAAAAACAATCACGTTATGATGATTTTATGCATCCGTTAGGTCAAACGTTGATGCAATTAATTCACCATGCACGCCAATTTACAAATTTGAGGACATTTCGAGAGTTACCAGCCCCATCAGCAAAAGCAGGGAAAAAACCTGCAAAAACAGGCAAGAAGAAAACGAAAAAGAAAGAGGATTAGTTGAGTTTGGTTAACCAATAAAAGGCGCTTTAAGCGCCTTTTTGCGTTATAACTAGTGATGAAATTTATTTTGTTAGGTCAAACTCAGACCACACCGGTGCGTGGTCTGATGGCTTTTCCATTCCGCGAATATCATAATCAATACCCGTTGCGATACAACGTTCAGCAAGGTTATTTGAGGCTAGTAATAAATCAATACGTAAACCGCGGTTATCATCAAAGCCCTTAGAACGGTAGTCAAACCAAGAGTAGCAATCAGCAACATCAGGATTTTTAGCTCGGTATGTATCGACCAAGCCCCAGCCTAACAATTTAGCTAACCATTCACGTTCTTCAGGTAAAAAAGAACATTTTCCGGTTTTTAACCAACGTTTGCGGTTTGCATCACCAATACCGATATCCAGATCGGTTGGGCTAATATTCATATCACCCATAATGAGTAATTGAGACTCAGCCGTTTGTGTTGATGTAATGTAATTTTGTAAATCTTGATAGAATTTTTCTTTTGCGGGAAATTTAGTTGGGTGGTCGCGGCTTTCCCCTTGAGGAAAATAACCATTAACAACAGTCAATGGGCCACGCTCTGTTTGGATGTCAGCCATGATAATACGGCGCTGTGCGTCATCATCGTCAGTTGGAAAGCCTTTGCGGACAGCAAGAGGCTCATTTTTTGTTAAAAGAGCCACGCCATAATGGGCTTTTTGGCCGTGATAAAAAACATGATAGCCGAGCTGACTAACCTCTTCATAAGGGAACATATCATCATGGACTTTTGTTTCTTGTAAGCCAATAACCTCAGGTTGATGTTTTTCGATGATTGCAGCGAGTTGGTGAGGGCGAGCTCGAAGGCCATTGATATTGAACGATATGAATTTCATGGTTTTTTATCACCTAGTTTTATGATTATTATGCGTATTCTACCAGATGGTAGCAATACTGTAACCCCGAGTAGCATGTTTCAACGATTAGGTTGTTTTATAGCCAATAACGATTATGATAAAAATGGATATTACATAACTCATTCTTGGTATGATATCAAAATTCTGAGCGTAATATAAAAATTATAATAAATTTAGTTAAACAAAAAATATTATAATTAATTAAATTTATTATGGGTGCTAGAATTTAATTTCTGATTAAAATTAAATTAATAATTTCAATATTAACTGGTTTTAATTTCATTTAAAGTCAATTGGTTATTTATATTTTAATGTGATTTAATAGTGGAGGCATAAAAAATAATTAATCGAAACAGTATAATATATTGCTTTGTAATGATGGAAATTATAAAAATACTTTTATGAAATATTGTTAATCATTCAATAAAAAATCAACTTTGATTTTTTGTTTTTTGGATTAATTTATGGGCTAATCAATATAATTATTAATGAGAAAGTTAAGTATGTTGATTAACATTTTAATAAATGGAATGGGGTCATAGATATGTTCTTTTCAAGAAAATTAGAGGCGTTTATGGCGGTTGTTGAAAATGGCTCGTTAAGCAAAGCGGCAAGAGTGATGAACCGTACGACACCTCCCATCGCGAAGTCAATCAAAGACTTTGAGACAAGCCTAGGTAAACGGCTTTTTAAACGAGAAAAATTTGGAATGACATTAACTAAGGATGGCCAAGAACTTTATAACGATCTAAGAGATCTTTATTTACAGGAGAAAGAAATAACGAAAAAACATTTTTCAGGTTATATAATCAATGAGGCTAATATTTATTATGACTGGGGTAAGGAAAATCATTTAATTAATTTATATCAATCAGCACATCAAAATAATGTACAAGTAAATATATTAAGGTTTAATTATGATGAAGTAGATGAAATTGTCGATTATGATGGAAATACACTTATTCTTAGTTCAGAGCAGGTTGTTAGTGAGCGGTTTTCATTACAAAAAATAATAGAAAATTCACCATTAGGTATTTATTGTCGGAAAGAACTGTATGAGAAATTTCATTATGATCTTGTTACATTATTACAAAAAAGTACTTGGTTATGTGACCCCGCATTTTATAAAAGTTCTTTGATGAGCGATTTATTAGCAAAAATTGAAACGGTTGATAATAAAACGAGCGTGAGACAAATGGATAATATTGGCTGTTGCCAAAGTTTTATTCAAGATGGTGACTTTATTGGCATTATAGACCACTATCCAGAAGAAGAATTAATTGATAAATCATTAATTTATATACCATTAAACAAGATTTTGGGGAAAAGTGTTTGTTACATTTATAAATCAAAATCACACTCTAGTGTACTAAATCGTTTTATGGGTGTTGTTGATAAATTAGGGGGGGATGTTAATTAAATGGTGGTGGGAGAAGGATTCGAACCTTCGAAGTCTGTGACGGCAGATTTACAGTCTGCTCCCTTTGGCCGCTTGGGTATCCCACCAGATTTTGAGTTGCTGTAATCATTGACAGCGGGCGGCATCATATCAAATGACGCGCCGCTGTAAAGCATTAATTTTCAATAAAATGGTCGTTTGCTGTTTTTTTATTCTTAATGTGTGTTAAATCAACAATGTGTTGTTAAATAAGCCACTATGTTGGCTTATAAAATAATGGTGCGATTACCATATACAAATACACGTTGAGCTAAAACCCAGTAAAGGGCATGGCTTAGTACATTTTTTTCAACATCACGTCCAGCACGCATCATATCATCCGCTGTGAATGTATGGTCTACATTAATCACGTTCTGTGTAATGATTGGCCCTTCATCAAGGCTGTCATTAACAAAATGCGCTGTAGCACCAATAATTTTTACGCCACGCTCATAAGCTTGGTGATAAGGACGGGCACCAATAAAGGCAGGTAAAAACGAATGGTGAATATTGATAATCTGGTTTGGATAATGCTGAACAAATGCGGGCGTTAATACGCGCATATATTTAGCCAACACAACGTAGTCAGGCTGATACTGGTCAATCTGTGCTGTCATTTTTTCGTCATGTTGTTCGCGAGTTAAGCCTTCATGACTAATATGGTGGAATGGGATGCCAAATTGTTCGACTAAGTTTCTTAGCGTGTCGTGGTTTCCAATAACAGCAGCAATTTCAACATCCAAGCCATCATAAGCACTTTTCATGAGTAGGTCGCCCAGACAATGTGCTTCTTTGGTTACCATGACGACAATACGACGCCGGCCTGCAGTGTTTAATTCACGTTGAGACCCAACAGGCAATGCATCGTCGAGATCCGCTAATAATGTTTCATCGTTGAAAATGCCTTCTAACTCAGTTCTCATGAAGAAACGGCCAGTGTGATGATCAACAAATTCATTATTTTGTACGATATTGAGTTGGTGTTTATAGCAAATATTGGTGATTTTCGCGATTAATCCTTTCGCGTCAGGGCAAATTGTCCTGAGAATTTTCTTTTGTACAATTTTGTGTTGCATGAAGCAGCCTAATCCTTAACTAACAAAGCGATATAAAAAACGACAGATTGAGTATTAAATGTGTCTCATTAGACAGGCATTAAATAAAGGGTAATTAGTCTGGGTGCCCACACTTTTTATATTTTTGACCAGAGCCACAAGGACATAAATCATTACGACCGATTTTTGGGGTAATACCGTCTATATAATACCAACACGAATCCATCTTAATAAAACGCGAACGTTCATGAATAAGCTGCTTATGATCAGCTTTTTCATCAATAAAGCAAGCCGAAAATTCGACATAAGCTTCATCGGGATTTTTAGCATAAGAAGAACTAATAACACGAAGACCACACCAGCGTGTCTTCGAAAAACTATTTACAATTTCTTGGTGCCATTCTTGAGCATGGCAATCCGGGTGCCATGTTTTAATCAGATAATCGGCATTTTGGTGAACATAAGCGCTATATCTGGAGCGCATAAGCTGTTCAGGCGTCTGTGGAATAGATTTTCCTTGTAAAAAAGGGGCGCAGCATTGTTCAAATTGTGCTTCGTTGCCACAGCAACACCTATCTTCTTCTTGTGATTTCATAACACTCTCTATAAAAATAAGTATAAGATTGAAAAGTCACTATACTTAAATGATGGCGAATAAATGATTTTATCGTATGAATAATTGTATTGTTAATTAAACCAGGCTTTTGCAGTAGGTATCTTATGAAAAATAGAAAAGTACTCATAATAGAAGACGAAATCACCTTCTGTACAATTTTAAAAAATTACCTCGAAACGCTGGGTATTGAGATCTATACCGCAGATAATGGTCAATTAGCAATAGAGATGTTAACAATAAACGGTATCACCCCTGATATCATTCTATGTGACCTTAATATGCCGATAATGAATGGTGAAGCGTTTATGCGAGAGTTGGTTGCTCGTAATATCGATATTCCAGTCATTGTGATTACAGCAACAACCGATTTTACTCAGTTAGATAGAATGTTTCGTTTAGGGGCAAAAGATGCTTTGCTTAAGCCAATAAAAAATTTAGATGAAGTTAAAGTGACCCTCCTTTCTGCACTGTATCCTGAGAAAAATAACCTAACAGAGCTAATGGGAGAGGAACTTCATCAGATTTCTACATTAATGCAAGAGCATACTCAAGATATGTTGACGGTGTTGAAGCAGTTACAACCGCCAGTAAACCAAATTATAAATAATTACCGAATTAACTATCGCCAACTTAATGAAGCCAACCGCTTTGGCTTATTATTAGACTTAGCCGCTATTTCAGACAGCCAAATAGGGATTTTACTGCATTGACACTGAGCGCTCTCCCCAAGAAGGTATTATGGCTGCTTTTTTGATTCGTGTTGTGTTCAATGACCTATTAAAAAGTGCGGTAAGCTACCCAGAAAAAAAATTACCGAATATTGATAGGATTATTAATCAAATAAATTATTTACTAGAGGATTCGGGGTTTAGTGGGCAATTTCCTCTCTTATTGGGGTATTTTAATACACAGAATAAAGTAATTATAATGGCGAGTGCGGGCTTAGAAGCGGAAATAACGACAGAAAATACGCATGTTAAGTTACCAAGAAGTCTTCCTTTAGGTACACTTAAATTTTATCAATCTAACCATTTAGAGGTAAAAGGAAATGCTTGGCAGTGTTTAATTCGTAATAATAGCCAGAAAATAAAACTTATGTTTAACCCGGAGACATAATTAATGTCTAAAATGCATGCATGTGTCATCTAAATAACTCTATTCAGACTCGTCGCTATTTATTCATAAATATTTCCTGATATACTTTTGCGCACTTAAAATGCCTCTTGATACTTTAGTGAAATTTGAGAGGCAAGGATGATATCTGGAGTGATAAAAATGACACAGCGCAAGGTGCGTAAAGCGGTAATCCCCGTTGCAGGCTTAGGTACACGTATGCTTCCTGCAACAAAAGCTATTCCAAAAGAAATGTTGCCAATAGTCGATAAGCCACTTATTCAATATGTTGTTAATGAGTGTATTGCTGCGGGGATCAATGAAATTGTTTTAGTAACACATTCATCAAAAAATTCCATTGAGAACCACTTTGACACAAGCTTTGAGTTAGAAGCTATTTTAGAAGCGCGTGTTAAGCGCCAGTTATTGGATGAGGTTCAATCTATTTGTCCAAGTCATGTAACGATTATGCAAACGCGACAAGGAATAGCAAAAGGATTAGGGCATGCAATTTTGTGTGCTAAACCGTTAGTCGGTGAAGAACCTTTTGCGGTTATTTTACCTGATGTCATTTTAGACCGTTACAGTACAGATTTAACTAAATTTAACTTGCGTGAAATGCTCGAACAATATGAATCAACAGGTGCAAGTCAAATTTTAGTTGAGCCAGTCCCTGAAGAAGATGTATCTAGCTATGGTATTGTGGATTGCAGTGGAGAAACGCTAGCACCTGGGGATAGCAAAAGAATTGTTCGTATGGTTGAAAAACCAAAACGTGAAGAAGCTCCATCTAATTTATCTATTGTTGGTCGTTATGTTTTATCTGAAAAGATTTGGGATGCATTAGCTAAAACAACTCCCGGTGCTGGTGATGAAATACAATTAACTGATGCTATTGCATTAATGATGGAAAATAATGAGCCTGTAGAGGCGTACCACTTATGTGGTAAAAGTCATGACTGTGGAAATAAATTAGGTTATATGAAAGCATTTGTTGAATATGGAATGCAGCATGATGCGTTGGGTGAAGAGTTTACTCAGTGGTTGAAGAAATTATCAGCGTCATTGAATACAGCAAAATAAAATTTCACAATAAATTTTTATTAAAGGCTAACTTAATTTGTTAGCCTTTTTTATGCGTGAAAAAATAAATTATTAACAATAAACGTCAGGTATTAAGGCGTATCGCTCTGATTTAGACTGTTTAGTTGCTACTAATTATAAGTGAGAGGTGTACAAAAATTAACATAGAACCCCATTACATAAATAAAATCACTGAACAATATTTAAGTTTATCTAATTAAGCTTACATATCTTTACTACTCTTTTTTATTTATCATGATTATTTGATTGGTAGTGTAATACAGCGCAAAGGCTTAAACAGAACAGTTAATTGAAGTGGGGCGGTAGTTATGCGGCTTTAGTGCTAAAAAAGGGGGGTATAATAGCTAAGCGCTTTTTCTTAGTAGAGGTTAATATAAAATAATATATAAAGGTTTAAAGAAAAACACCCTTATAAAAGGGTGTTTAGAATACATGTTGAGGCTATTAGATTAAGAAATCATCTAAAGATTTGCCTTGTTCTTCAATGGCAACCTTGATTACCGCTGGAGTACGGCCTTGGCCTGTCCAAGTTTTTAGTTTCGCCATTTTCATCAACATATTTATATTTAGCTGGACGTGCAGCACGTTTAGCACGGGTGCTAGTGCTTTTACCTGAGTCCATGGTTTGCAGAAGGTCATTTAAATCGACACCTTGCTCAAGAATCATTTCACGAACTTTTTCCAATTTACGGTTACGTTCTTCTAATTTCGCGCGAGCCTGACTCTCTTCATCACGACGTTCTTCAACAACGACAGTTAATTTTTCCAGCATTTCTTCTAAAGATTCTAAAGTTACTTCGCGAGCTTGAGCACGAAGAGTACGGATGTTATTTAACGCTTTTAATGATTCGCTCATTTTCCTGGTCTCAAATTATTTGTTGGCATGTGTACAGTAATAATAGAATGCTATTTTAAATTCTGCAATAGCTAAATTACTTTCTTAGTTTAAAAGTAATCTTTAACGAATGCAATTTTTTTACAAAAGAAAAATAAACTTTTCGTAGATATATATATAGCTATTATCAATAACTGAGCTAAACGAAAAATAGGAATAAGCCAAAATCTTAGTGATTAAATAATTCAAAAAAGAAGAGGCGTGTCTCATTTTACTTTTACTCGGAATGAATTGAAGGGAAGGTCTGGCTTAAATTTTCTTTTTTTGATGATGTTTTTTAGCGGAATGTGCTTTAGTTGAAACTGTTTATAGTTAATATCAAATTGATTTTTATTGCATATGAGCTAAGCAGTATTTGCAATAAGGTACAAGTTGAACCAAAAAAAAGTTAAATTTTCAATAAGTAAAGGACATCAATATTGTTAATCCTCAAGTATGTTTTATGGTAAAATTATTATGTATATTAATTTTGAGGGAACAGCCAAATGGCTCAGCTTTACTTTTATTATTCAGCAATGAACGCGGGTAAATCAACATCATTATTGCAATCATCGTATAACTATAATGAAAGAGGGATGCGTACGGTTATTTTTACGGCAGAGATAGATAACCGTTTTGAACAAGGAAAGGTCTCATCGCGAATAGGGTTATCCGCGGAAGCGTTACTATACTCAACGACAACGAATATGGCTGAGCTGATCAAAAAAGAAAATAGTGTACAAAAAGTACATTGTGTTCTTATTGATGAATGTCAGTTTCTAACAAAAAAACAAGTTGAAGAATTATGTGACATAGTCGATAACGAGGATATTCCGGTTTTATGTTATGGATTGCGTACCGACTTTGCTGGGCAATTATTTGAGGGGAGTCAATATTTGCTTGCTTGGGCTGATAAATTAGTTGAGCTAAAAACGGTTTGCTATTGCGGGCGTAAGGCGAGCAAGGTATTACGTATAGGAAGTGATGGGATACCTGTTTATGAAGGCCTACAAGTCGATATAGGTGGTAATGAAAAGTATATCTCTGTTTGTCGTAAGCACTATTCAGAAGCAATAAAACAAGCTCAGTTGATGAATGAGGGCGTTATACCTAAGCAGCCACTTCATTTTCGATGAGCAGAAATATTTTGGTGTAGGGACTAAAATAGGCTTCGGTTATCGGATTATTACGGCAGTTAATGAAATCAACTCAGTGGGTTAAATTATTTTATATAATATTGATTTTATGTATTCTTGCTGTCATCCATTTCAAATAGTGAAACAAAAGGCACTACAATAATTGTAGTGCCTTTATTTTAAATAATGTTTAACACATTATTTCTTAGCGTTTTTCTTTTCTACTTCTTTTTTTACGGCTGTTTTTTTCTGAGGCGCTTTTTTTCCTCTTTATCAATCACAGGCGTATCTTGATGCTCAACAAACTCACGACCATAATAAGAATCCAGTAATAACTGTTTAATTTCAGAGATTAAAGGATAGCGGGGGTTTGCTCCTGTACATTGGTCATCAAATGCATCTTCAGAAAGTTTATCTACACGGGCTAAGAAGTCGGCTTCAGTTACACCAGTCTCACGAATAGATTTAGGAATGCCTAAATCAGCTTTCATTTCCTCCAACCATGCGAGTAATTTTTCAATTTTCTCAGCAGTCCGATCTCCAACTTTAGTGAGCCCTAAATGATCTGCAATTTCTGCATATTGGCGACGTGCATGAGGTCGATCGTATTGGCTAAACGCAGTTTGTTTTGTTGGGTTATCATTAGCATTAAAACGGATAACATTACAAATTAATAATGCGTTCGCAAGGCCATGAGGAATATGGAACTCTGAACCAAGTTTGTGAGCCATTGAGTGACAGACACCTAAGAAGGCGTTTGCAAATGCAATACCCGCAAGTGTTGCTCCGTTATGTACACGTTCTCTTGCAACAGGGTTTTTAGCGCCTTCGTGGTAACTGGCGGGTAAATAATCTTTTAATAAACTCAGGGCTTTAAGTGCTTGTCCGTCAGTAAATTCATTTGCTAAAACAGAAACATAAGCTTCCAACGCATGGGTGACAGCATCTAAACCACCAAAAGCAGTTAACGATTTAGGCATATTCATGACTAAGTTCGCGTCAACAATTGCCATATTTGGTGTTAATGCATAATCCGCTAATGGATATTTTTGGCCTGTTTTATCATCAGTCACTACCGCAAATGGAGTCACTTCTGAACCCGTACCGGAGGTCGTTGTGATAGCAACTAATTTTGCCTTAACGCCCATTTTAGGGAAACGGTGGATACGTTTACGTATATCCATGAAACGTAATGCTAATTCCTCAAAATGAGTTTCGGGGTGTTCATACATAACCCACATAATTTTAGCCGCATCCATTGGTGAACCACCACCTAATGCAATAATGACATCAGGTTGGAATGCTTGCATTTGTGCTGCACCTTTACGAACAACCGTTAATGTCGGGTCTGCCTCAACTTCAAAGAAAACATCAGTTTCAATGTGATGTTTTTTGAGAACGCTAACGACTTCATCAACATAACCATTATTGAATAGATAACCATCGGTTACGATAAAGGCGCGTTTTGCACCGTCAGTTGCAATCTCTTCAAGGGCGATAGGTAGACAACCACGGCGGAAGTAGATTGAGTTCGGAAGTTTATGCCACAACATATTTTCAGCTCTCTTCGCCACAGTTTTGGTATTGATAAGGTGTTTTGGACCGACGTTTTCAGAGATGGAGTTACCACCCCAAGAACCGCAACCTAGTGTAAGAGATGGAGCCAATTTAAAGTTGTACAGGTCACCAATACCGCCTTGTGACGCTGGCGTATTGATTAAAATGCGCGCAGTTTTCATTTTTTGGCCAAAATAGTTAACTCGTTCATGTTGGTTATCTTGGTCAGTATATAGGCAAGAGGTATGGCCAATTCCTCCCATTTCAACTAATTGTTCCGCTTTTGCAACTGCATCTTCAAAATTCTTACCACGATACATGGCTAATAATGGAGACAGTTTTTCATGAGCGAACGGTTCTGATTCATCAATGGCTTTTACTTCACCAATTAAGATTTTAGTTGTTTTTGGCACGCTAATACCGGCCATTTCGGCAATTTTATAGGCAGGTTGACCAACAATAGCAGCGTTCAGGTTGCCATTTTTTAAGATGATATCTTGAACTGCTTTAAGCTCTTTTCCTTGTAGCAGGTAGCCACCATGGCTGGAAAAACGCTCACGAACTTGGCTGTAGATTTCATCCACGACCACAACGGATTGTTCAGATGCACAAATAACTCCGTTGTCGAATGTTTTTGACATCAAAATAGATGCGACAGCGCGCTTAATATCTGCCGTTTCATCGATCACCACAGGGGTGTTACCAGCACCAACTCCGATTGCGGGTTTGCCTGAGCTATAAGCGGCTTTCACCATGCCTGGTCCACCTGTTGCTAAAATCAGGTTTATATCAGGATGGTGCATTAAGGCATTGGATAGCTCAACAGAAGGGGAGTCAATCCAGCCAATAATGTCTTTTGGTGCACCCGCTGCAATAGCAGCATCCAGCACGATTTGTGCTGCACGGTTAGTAGCAATTTTGGCGCGAGGGTGCGGAGAAAAAATAATAGCGTTACGTGTTTTTAAGCTAATGAGTGATTTAAAAATTGCGGTTGAAGTCGGGTTAGTTGTTGGCACAATACCACAGATAATACCAATCGGCTCAGCTATCGTAATTGTCCCAAATGTTGGGTCTTCAGATAGCGTACCACAGGTTTTTTCGTCTTTATAAGCATTGTAGATATACTCTGAAGCAAAGTGGTTTTTGATCACTTTATCTTCAACAATGCCCATTCCAGATTCTTCGACAGCAAGTTTTGCTAGGGGGATACGTGCGTCAGCAGCAGCGAGGGCAGCAGCTCTAAAGATTTCATCAACTTTTTCTTGGGAGAAAGTTGCGAATTCACGTTGAGCTTTTTTGACACGAGCAACGAGTTCATTGAGTTCGGTAACGTTAGTTACGGACATATAGATTACTCCTGATAAATGTTAAACTTTTTAAGCCAATGAGCAATGCATCTATAGAGCGAAGAAATGCTTAAAGATGAAAGTATAGATGTAATCTATAATAACGCTGCTCATCATCGCTTATTGGCTTAAAAACCTTATTCAATATTGAGTTAATATCCTAATTAGCTCTGTCTATCAGTTAAGAGTAGATTAACAAAACGGTAATTAAATAAAGTGATCTAAATCACGAAAATGCTAAGCTGACTCCTTTCAGCACGTGTATTTATGCACAAGTTGAATAAATGTTGTTCATCTATTACTTAATTTAATATTATCAAAACAATTTGTGCAGATAATCTATGTCTATCTAACTAAATATTAAATAAATTTAGCAAGTTAAAGAAAATATTGTTTTACTCAAGGAAATTAATAACATCGGTGGTAAAATTATGAAAGGTATCAATGAATCTCTAAAGAGAATTGCTTAAGGAAATGAATGGGTGAGTAGCGCATTACTTGATTTATCGGGTTATATTAAATTTTTTATTGGTTTATTTGCACTTGTAAACCCAGTTGGCATATTACCTGTGTTTATTAGTATGACAAACTATCAAAGTAATGCCGGGCGAAATAAGACTAACACCATTGCAAATACCTCAGTTGCGATCATTTTATGTACATCATTATTAATTGGTGACTCTATACTGCAATTATTTGGTATTTCAATTGATTCCTTCCGTATTGCAGGGGGGATTTTGATCGTCACAATTGCGATGTCAATGATTAGCGGTAAAATTGGTGAAGACAAACAGAACAAGCAAGAAAAAACAGAAACTGCGGTTAGGGATAGCATTGGTGTTGTACCTTTAGCTTTACCTTTAATGGCGGGGCCTGGTGCAATAAGTTCTTGTATTGTATGGTCATCTCGTTGGCATGGTTGGCAAAACTTTTTAGGCCTAGCATTGACGAGTATCGCTTTTGCCTTTTGTTGTTGGTTATTATTTCGTTCAGCGTCTTTATTGGTTCGTTACTTAGGCCAAACAGGGATCAACGTAGTGACTCGTATCATGGGGTTATTACTGATGTCGCTGGGAATAGAGTTTATAGTGACGGGTGTTAAGGCTATATTCCCAGGCCTATTGTAATCTCATTTCTTTTTATGGCTGCAAATCGGCCCTATTTGCAGCCATACCTACTGCTAATTTCCCTCGTATCACACATATCAGTTTTGCTATTCAGATAGCATATTTCTCTTTACTTTAATTGGCTGGTTAAAATTTTGGCTATCAATAATCACGTCTAAAAAAATGATACCTGTAATTATATGTGGCATTTATTGCTAAAATAGGGATAAAAAGTAAGGAATTGTGAGCTACGTAAATTTATTCACTATTTTAATTGGTGTTTGTTAATGATATGTTTGGAAATGTGCTTGGGGGCTATCTTATAGTATATAACCAATGCTTCATCAACTTATTGTAATTTAAGTGAATTGTAATTATAGCCTCTGTTTTTTTAAAACTTACTTAAAATTTTTAACTAGCAAATGTTAATTAATTGTTTTAATTGTTTGAGTTCATTAAGTGGATTGCCCATAAGGAAATAGCGGTACTAGGGCTTAAATATAAGCATAAAGAAGGTTGCTAGTGAGGTTATAGCACCATCAATGAATCATGAGGGATAGGATGTTCAAATCAACACTTGGTTTTGGTGTACTCTCTTTATTATTTGTTACGTTACAGGCAAGTGCCACGGAAAAAGTAAAACAGGTTATTACAATTAACAATGGCTCAGAAGTGACTTCACTTGACCCCCACAAAGTGGAAGGGGTGCCAGAAAGCAATGTGATATTAAACCTACTTGTATACCGATGTAGACGGTAAATCGGTTCCTGGCGTTGCTAAAAGTTGGAGTAATGAAAATTTCACAACGTGGATTTTTACTTTACGAGATGATGCAAAGAATACCTCTTTTTATAATAATCCGGACTTTGATTCCTTACTTGAGAAAGCGTTAATTGCACCAGATCCTTCATCTCGTCATACGATATACCAACAAGCGGAAGCTTTGCTAGACAAGGATTCGGCTATTGTTCCTGTTTATTATCGTGTCAGTGCTCGAATGATAAAACCGAGTGTTAGTGGATTTAAAGGTAATGACCCTCTTGATTATACGGATATTAAACGGTTATATATAAGTGAACCTAATTAATAATATCTAAATAATTATAAAAAGTGTTCATCTACTGGGTGAACATGTATCAACACACAATCATAATAATTATGTATGGGAGTAACCGATAAGATGAGTAAGTTAATCAATAAATCGATTATTGCGCTTAGCGTAACGGCTGGGCTGGCAATGGGCTCTATAGCAACAAGTTTTGCTGCAACGGTTCCTGCTGGTGTTGAACTGGCAGAAAAACAGGTAATGGTTCGTAATAATGGTTCAGAACCTCAATCTTTGGACCCACATAAAATTGAAGGGGTGCCTGAATCCGCTTTAGCGAGAGATCTTTTCGAAGGGATCACGATAGTGGGGCCTGATGGTGAAATTTTACCTGGTTCGGCAACCAGCTGGGAAAATAAAGATTTTACAGAGTGGACATTTAAAATTCGTGATGGCGCTAAGTGGTCTAATGGTGACCCTGTCACGGCAGAGGATTTTGTGTATAGTTGGCGACGATTGGCTGACCCTGATACCGCATCGCCTTATGCAAGTTATTTGCAATATGCTCACATCCAGAATATTGACGATGTTATTGCGGGTAAGAAAAAGCCGGAAGAACTTGGTATTAAAGCCCTTGATGATAAAACCCTAGTTATTACACTGAGTGAAGCCGTCCCTTATATTCCTAAATTATTAGCGCACTCATCTATGTCGCCAGTCAATAAAAAAGTCATTGAACAACATGGCGCTAAATGGACGCAGCCACAGAATTTTGTGGGGAATGGAGCATATAAATTAAAGGATTGGACGGTAAACGAGCGCATTGTATTAGAACGTAGCCCAAGCTATTGGGATAATGCGAATACGGTTATTGATCAAGTTACATTTTTACCTATTTCTTCAGAAGTTACTGATGTTAACCGCTATCGAAGTGGTGAAATTGATATGACATACAGTAACTTACCTATCGAGCAATTTAAAAGCTTACAACAAAACATGCCGAATGAGTTACGTGTAAACCCGTATCTCTGTATTTACTATTATGAAATTAACAATGAAAAACCGCCGTTTAATGACCCTCGTGTTCGTGAAGCGTTAAAGCTATCTATGGATAGAGATACGATTACTTATAAGGTCAAAGCGCAAGGGGATATTCCTGCATATGGTTTCACACCACCATTTACCAGCGGTATGAAAACAGAAAAACCGGATTGGTATGCGAATATGACCCAAGAGCAGCGTAATGAAAAAGCGAAACAGTTGCTAGAAGAAGCGGGATATAACAAAGCCAACCCATTAAAATTCAACCTGTTGTATAATACCTCAGACTTACATAAGCGTATTGCCATCGCAGCTTCTTCTATGTGGAAGAAAAATATTGGCGCGCAAGTGAAACTAGAGAACCAAGAGTGGAAAACCTTCTTAGATAGCCGACATCAAGGTAACTATGATGTCGCGCGTGCAGGCTGGTGTGCCGACTACAACGAGCCTTCCTCCTTCCTGAATATGTTACTTTCCTACAGCAGTAATAATACGGTTCATTATAAAAATACAGATTTTGATGCGGTGATGAAAAAAACATTGCAAGTCAAAACAGATGATGAACGTGCAGAACTCTATCAACAAGCCGAAAAATTACTCGATAAAGACTCCGGTATTGTTCCTCTTTACTACTATGTTAACACGCGTTTAGTGAAACCTTATGTCGGTGGTTATAGTGGGAAAGACCCATTAGATAACCTGCATACAAAAGATTTATACATTATTAAACACTAATACAGTTGCTCTGGCTCCATTTATTGGAGCCAGATATTCGCCTATTTAGGCAATAGAAGTAGGAAAGAGCGATGTTGAAATTTATTTTTCGTCGGTTGTTAGAAGCCATCCCGACTCTTTTGGTTTTGATTACCATTTCATTTTTTTATGATGCGATTAGCCCCAGGGAGTCCGTTCACTGGCGAGCGGAAATTGCCACCGGAAGTGATGGCAAATATTGAAGCTAAATATCATTTAAATGACCCAATGTATAAGCAGTATTTTAATTATTTAATTCAGCTTTCCAAAGGTGACTTTGGTCCATCATTTAAATACAAGGATTACAGTGTTAATGATTTAGTTGCTAAAGCATTTCCGGTCTCAGCAAAATTAGGGGCAACGGCATTTATTGTTGCTGTTTTGTTTGGGGTATCCGCAGGGGTGATAGCCGCACTAAACCAAAATACCAAATGGGACTTTACAGTCATGGGGTTTGCCATGACGGGAGTTGTTATCCCAAGCTTTGTTGTCGCACCGTTATTGGTGCTGATTTTTGCCATTCATTTGAAATGGTTTCCTGGCGGTGGTTGGGATGGCGGAAACCTAAAACATATGGTGCTCCCCATGGTTGCGCTTTCATTAGCTTATATCGCCAGTATTTCCCGTATTACACGTGGTTCGATGATCGAAATTATGCATTCTAATTTTATTCGTACTGCACGTGCTAAAGGGTTACCACTAAGAACTATCATTTTACGCCATGCGCTTAAACCAGCGTTGCTTCCCGTACTCTCATACATGGGGCCTGCCTTTGTGGGGATTATTACCGGGTCAATGGTAATTGAAACTATTTTTGGGTTGCCGGGGATCGGCCAACTCTTTGTTAATGGTGCACTTAATCGTGATTATTCACTGGTATTGAGCTTAACGATTTTAGTTGGGGTACTGACAATTACATTTAATGCAATTGTCGATGTTTTGTATGCAGTTATTGACCCTAAAATTCGTTACTAAGTCGGAGAAACACGATGCTATCGAATCAAAAAAATAGTGAAGCTCTGGCGAATTTTTCAGAGCAGCTCGATATTGAAGGGCGCAGTTTATGGCAAGACGCAAGGCGCCGTTTTATGCACAACCGTGCGGCAATTTTCAGCTTATGTGTCTTATTTTTAATTACTTTGTTTGTCATTTTTGCTCCCATGTTATCGCCGTTTTTGTATGATGATACCGACTGGGAAATGATGTCAATGCCACCTGATATGGCAACTGGACATTATTTTGGCACAGATGCTTCAGGCCGAGATCTATTAGTGCGTGTCGCGATTGGTGGGCGTATTTCCTTAATGGTGGGCGTTGCAGCTGCGCTAGTTGCCGTGGTGGTAGGAACTTTATATGGTTCATTAGCTGGCTATGTGGGTGGAAAAGTGGATTCCATCATGATGAGGATATTAGAAATTTTAAACTCCTTCCCATTTATGTTTTTTGTGATCCTCTTAGTCACGTTGTTTGGTACCAATATCTTACTGATCTTTGTGGCCATTGGGATGGTGTCGTGGTTGGATATGGCGCGTATTGTTCGCGGGCAAACACTCGGATTAAAGCGCAAAGAATTCATTGAGGCGGCATTGGTTTGTGGCGTTAGTACACGGCAGATTATTTTACGTCATATTGTTCCTAACGTTTTAGGTGTCGTCGTGGTGTATGCCTCATTATTAGTTCCAAGTATGATTTTGTTTGAATCATTCTTAAGCTTTTTAGGTTTAGGCACACAAGAGCCATTAAGTAGTTGGGGGGCTTTATTAAGTGATGGAGCTAACTCAATGGAGGTCACACCATGGTTGCTACTGATCCCAGCAGGTTTCTTAGTCATTACGTTATTTTTGTTTTAACTTCATCGGTGACGGGCTGCGTGACGCGCTCGACCCGAAAGATCGCTAGAGGGAATAATATGTCAAATAACCCAATGAAAAGCCCTCTGTTATCCGTGAAAGATCTCAGCGTGACATTTGCGACCCAAGATGGTGACGTTACCGCCGTAAATAAATTGAACTTTGAATTAAGTGCGGGGGAAACGCTAGGAATTGTTGGTGAATCCGGTTCAGGAAAATCACAAACAGCTTTTGCTCTGATGGGCTTGCTTGCCAAAAATGGCAAGATTAATGGCTCTGCTATATTTAACGGCCGTGAGATCTTGAATTTAAGAGAAAAAGAATTAAACCGGATGCGAGCGGAAGAAATTTCAATGATCTTCCAAGACCCAATGACATCATTGAATCCTTATTTGAAAATTGGGCACACAACTGTCAGAAGTTCTCATGTTACATAAAGGCATGAGTAAAAGGGAGGCTTTCGAAGAATCAGTTCGTATGTTAGATGCAGTTAAAATGCCTGAAGCACGTAAGCGGATGAATATGTATCCACATGAATTTTCAGGAGGAATGAGACAACGAGTCATGATTGCAATGGCATTATTGTGCCAACCCAAGTTGTTAATTGCTGACGAACCTACGACGGCACTTGATGTGACAGTGCAAGCGCAAATTATGACTTTGCTCAATGAGTTAAAACACGAGTTTGATACTGCGATTATTTTGATTACTCACGACCTTGGGGTCGTCGCTGGGGTATGTGATAAAGTTCTCGTAATGTATGCGGGACGCACGATGGAGTATGGTACCGCTAAGGATATTTTTTATCAGCCATCTCATCCATATTCACTTGGTTTGTTAGCTGCCGTTCCTCGCCTTGATGGGGATGACGAGAGTTTAGCGACCATTCCCGGTAACCCGCCTAATTTACTACGTTTACCTAAAGGGTGCCCATTTTCACCTCGTTGCCAATACGCCGTTCAGCAATGTGTTGAACAAGAACCTGCATTAACCACTTTTGGTCAAACGCGGTTACGTGCCTGCTTTAAACCGCTGGAGGAGTTGGTATGAGTACCCATGAAAATAGACCAGTATTGTTAGAAGTGAATGATCTTAAAGTCCATTTTGAGATTAGAGACAAAAAACAGTGGTTTTGGCAGCCAAACAAAAGCCTCAAAGCTGTCGACGGCGTTACACTGCGTTTATATGAAGGTGAAACATTAGGCGTGGTTGGGGAGTCGGGGTGTGGAAAATCTACTTTTGCTCGAGCGCTCATTGGGTTTAGTGAAAGCGACTGATGGTACTGTAAGTTGGCTTGGGCAGAACTTATTAGGTAAAACCGCTAAAGAGTGGCGCAGCGTTCGCAGTGATATCCAAATGATTTTCCAAGATCCATTGGCTTCTCTTAATCCGCGAATGACCATTGGTGATATTATTGCCGAACCATTAAAAACATATCATCCTAAAATGCCGCCATCACAAATCACAGAGAAAGTGAAAAAAATGATGATGCGGGTTGGTTTATTACCAAACTTAATTAACCGTTATCCCCATGAATTTTCCGGAGGGCAATGCCAGCGTATTGGTATCGCAAGAGCATTGATTTTGGAACCTAAACTGGTAATTTGCGATGAGCCCGTTTCTGCATTAGATGTGTCAATTCAAGCGCAAGTTGTTAATTTATTGCAAGAATTACAACGTGAAATGAAATTATCTCTCATATTTATCGCACACGATTTGGCGGTTGTTAAGCATATTTCTGACCGTGTGTTAGTGATGTATTTGGGGCATGCCGTGGAGCTTGGTACCTATGATGAGGTTTATAATAACCCACTGCACCGTATACACGCGCATTGATGTCAGCGGTGCCAGTTCCTGATCCCGATAAAGAAAAAAATAAGGTGATAGAGCTTTTAGAAGGTGAATTGCCATCGCCAATTAATCCGCCTTCAGGCTGTGTATTTAGAACCCGTTGCCCATTAGCCGATGAAGAGTGTGCAAAAACCAGGCCATTATTAGAAGGGAGTTTCAAACATGCGGTGTCTTGTTTGAAAATTGACCCTCTTTAGTTTGTTATAGATGCCCAATAAATTAAAAACAGAGCCAAGTGCTCTGTTTTTTATCGAATAATCTGAATAGTGATATTCCTATTTTTTCCACAGAATATGGTGAAACGGTTTAGAAGGGTGGCGGCTAATTAATACGCGGGCAAAGACATCGTCTAGCTCGGCATCAGGAGTTTGAGCTAACCCGATAACCACTTCACTAAATTGCGCTAATTCAATGTTATCATTGATAATGCTTTGCCAATTATGACTAAAGGGGACAATTTCTGCCGCACCTAACTCTTCAAACTGCAACGCAAAAATTAACTGGTCAGCGGGTTCTAAATTATCCATTGCCCCTTCAAGAAAAAGGTCATAAGCGATTTCAATGATGTCATCTTCATCGATTAACGGTGTGTTTTGTATTTCAGTCATGACCTTTCCTAATAAACTAAATTTATAACAATGGACTAAAGAAGTAACAAATGCGTTCAACGACACGGTTCCAGAAAGGGCGTTGTTCCCACTCTTCGATTTCTAAACGTGTTGACCGCGCAATATAATCATACTGAACTAACGTGAGATCGCTACCAAAACTTTTATCGTCAATGACCACGGTGATTTCAAAATTGAGCCATAAACTGCGCATATCAAGATTGACTGAGCCAACTAGGCTGAGCTCGCCATCAACTAATACACTCTTGGTGTGCAATAAGCCATCTTCAAATTGGTAAATCTTAACACCGGCAGCTAATAATTCACTGTAAAATGAACGGTTTGCCCAGCGGACAAGGAATGAGTCATTCTGCCTTGGCATAATAATACTGACATCAACACCCCGCATTGCTGCCGTGCAAATTGCATGTAAAAGGTCATCGCTAGGCACAAAATAAGGAGTCGTCATGATCAGTTGTTTGCGTGCAGAAAACATGGCGGTCATCAGCGATTGTTGAATCAACTCATCAGGGAAGCCAGGGCCGGAGGCGATAATTTGTGTTGTATGCCCATTCGCTTGTTCAAAAGGCATAATATTACTATCAGGCGGTGGTGGAAGTACGCGTTGGCCAGTTTCCATCTCCCAGTCAAAAGCATACACAATACCTAACGTGGTACTCACTGGGCCTTCCATACGCACTAAAATGTCAACCCATTCACCAACCCCTGAATCTTGTTTAAAATAACGAGGGTCAACCATATTCATACTACCTGTATATGAAATATAGTTATCGATAACGACTATTTTACGATGTTGACGTAAATCCATTCGACGCAAGAAGAAACGCATCAAATTAACTTTTAGTGATTCTATAAACTCAATGCCTGCAGCACGCATTTTTTCGGGATAATCACTACGGAAAAAGTGCCAACTTCCTGCAGAGTCCACCATAATACGGCATTTAACGCCTCGTTTTGCAGCGTTGAGTAATGCTTCGGTAACTCCGTCAACTAAACCACCTGGTTGCCAAATATAGAAGACCATTTCAATTGAGTGCTGAGCATTATTGATATCATTGACTATCGCTTTTAATGAATCTTCACAAGTGGTTAAAAGTTGAATCCTATTACCTTTAACCCCAGCAATGCCTTGGCGTTTTTCAACTAATTGAAATAATGGCTCAGCGACGGGGCTGTTATCAGTGGCAAAGATATGTTTTGAATTTCGTAGATTTTCTAACCATGTTGCGACAGAAGGCCACATATCATGAGCTTTATCAACTCGACGTTTACCGAGGTGAAGTTCACCGAAGGCGACATACGCAATAATACCGACTAATGGCAGGATATAAATGATCAGGAGCCATGTCATGGCTGAGGTGACCGGCCTTCTTTTGACTAAGATGCGGACGGTAATTGCTGCAATAATTAGCCAATATAGGAAGAACAAAAGCCAACTCATAAGTGTATAGACGGTTGCCATAACGGGTCACATGCCTCACTGATAAGAAAAAAGGTTCAAAAAAAGATAGTTTAGCTAAAAAAACTGTTAGTAAAATATCAACTTAATAGAATTTAGCAAAATTCTGCAGTAAAAGCTTCGTGAAATAGAGTAATTCATAAGGAAAAATGGTTACGCATAGTGATATTATCTATTTGAAATTAAATGTTGTACTCTAAGCTCACATAAAAAGTTCCTCTTGGTTCTTTTTTTCAAAGGAATATAATATTTTTTTCTAATAATTTTTAGACGATAAAAGGACACAATTAAATGAGACGTAGTAGGCATGAAGTAGGGCGTTGGCGTATGTTAAGACAATCCCTACGTCGCCGTAGACGCTGGCTAGAAGGGCATTCAAGGCGAAACATGCGCATCTATGCAATGCGTAAAATTGATATTTACCATCGTCGACATTCCCTGCTTTTTACCCAATGGATTGAGTAAGGTTATTACAGCGTACACTCACATTTTTCACTTTGTATGACAAACCTTATTGAATATGATTGCTATTTGCATTTAAACTATCAGTCATATTCTTTTTGGTAGACAGGTGTAGGGTAGAAATTGCATATGCGTTGGATGCGTTGGACTTTAATTATCGTCATTTCATTATCTATTCATGCAGGCCTTGCAATGGCATGGATTTTTAATCAACCTAATTTAGCCAGAGATCCTGAGCCATTGACGATTGCTATGGTTGCTTTTGCTGCCCCTGAACCTGCTTCTGAACCTGTTGAGCAGGTTGAAACACCGGTAGAGCCAGAACCTGAACCCGTTATTGAGCCAGAGCCTGAACCGGTGGTTGAACCCGTTATTGCATTGCCTAAGAAAAAGCCTGAGGTGAAGAAAAAACCTAAGCCAAAACAGGAAGAAAAGAAAAAGATTAAAGAAGATGTTAAGCCGGTTGAAAAGCAATTGGCTATGAATAATCTTAAATCAGATGTTACTGCACCGAAAACGAATAATAGCCCAATAAAGACCGCAAACAATACAGGGGCAAGCAATAGTCAATCAACTAAAAAAGGCGGCCCTAGAGCTCTACATAAACAAGCACCTTCCTACCCTGAACGTGCACGTCGTTTAGGGAAAGAAGGGTATGTGAAAGTTCGTTATGATATTGATGATGGTGGGCGAGTGACAAATATTGAATTTGTTGAAGCTTCACCTAAAGGGTTATTCGAGCGGGATGTCAAACGTGCTATGAACCGTTGGACTTTTGAAAAGCAACCTGCAAAAGGCTATGTGACCGAAATTTATTTCAAATTGGATGGAACCGTCAGCCAAGTATAAGTATTCTTTTCTAGCAAAATAAAAAAGCACCTTTAATCAATGAGGTGCTTTTTGTTTTGTCTCTATCTTAATATAGGTATTAAAGTTTAGTCTGCGTGTTGCTCAGAACTTGCTAATTGAAAATGCTGCTTTTCTTTGGGTAATGAACGAGAGGTACTATCGTCATTAACGGCAACATAGGTAAATACAGCATCAGTTGCACGATAGCGGTGACCAACGGGCTCGGTTGCTACTTTTTTTACCCAAACTTCAATATTAATTGTAATTGAGCTTTTCCCTGTTTTTAGGCAGCGTGCGTAGCAACAAACAACATCACCTACGGCAACAGGCTTTTGAAATTTAATCCCATTTACCGCTACAGTAACTACTCGTCCTAGCGCAATTTCTTTCGCTAATATAGCCCCACCTATATCCATTTGTGACATCAGCCAGCCACCAAAAATATCACCATTCGCATTAGTATCTGCGGGCATGGCTAATGTACGTAAAACCAACTCACCGTTCGGCAATTGCATATCAGACTCTTATTAAAAGGGTTATTACTTTTGATTTTGCATTTATAGCAAATTACATAGGCAATAGTAAACCTGAACCTCGTACTTATTGATTGATAATGACTATTTGAGTGAATTGCTGCAAAAATAAGACAAATATGATACCTATTATTAATAAACAGCTTCTAAATATGATAAAAAGCTCAACTTTTGCAAAGAAAAAGCAAGAAGTGTTTTTTATATTTAGTCAGCTGATTGAATTAGCTATACTCAGTATTATGAATATTATTGATTAATTTAGAGGTATGAAATGAGATTGTTATTGGCAATATTATTACCTTGGTTGCAATTTTTTACGATAGGGCGCCCTTTTGCTGGGATCATTTGCTTAATTTTGCAGATCACGTTGATTGGTTGGTTACCAGCCGCCATTTGGTCGGTATATGCATTATCACAGTACAATACAGATAAAAAAATTGAAAAAGCATTTGGTGACAAGCGTTATTAACATATAAAAAAACCTGCTAAGCGAGATGCAATTAGCAGGTTTTTAACTCTATTTATAAATTATTCTTCGTGTTTTTCTGCAGGCTCTTTAACCATATTTTTAAAAATATAGACCACACTCAGTACTGTAAATATTAATGTTCCTGCTGTCAGACCAAAGACTTTGAAGTTAACCCAGATATCTTGAGCCATCCAGAAAGCAACATAAATATTTAGAAGTGCACAGAAAATAAAGAAAATAGCCCATGCACTATTAAGTTTATTCCAATAACTATCTGCAAGTTTTATTTCTTGGTTACTGCCTAACATGCGCTGAATGAGTGGTTTTTCAGTAAACCATTGGCTAAAGAGTAATGCACCAGCAAATGCAGCATAGATAATAGTGACTTTCCATTTAATGAATGCATCACTATGGAAAATAAGAGTTAAAGCCGCAAAACCCATTACGATTGCACAGGTAATTTTTGCAACTTTTTCAACTTTCTTATAAATAAGATAAGTTGCTAATAACGCTAAAGGAGTGGTCACCATTAATGCGCCACTCGCATAGAAAATATCGTATCTTTTATAGACAATAAAAAAGATTATCAAAGGAATAAAATCAATAAGTTGTTTCATAACAGTGAATACAGCGCCTCAACGTAAAGATAATGGAGTAGTTTAACCGATTTTGGCTTTAATTGTTAAAAGTTTGCACCTTTTTACCAATAAACATGCTTTGTTACCAATCATATTTGCACTATTTTACGATTATTTGACTTACTTCTAGATAAACTTTATTAGTTCGGATATATATAGTATATAAAATAATTTAACTTGCTAATTTATAGGTACTTTTCCCCGATGATAAAGGCACAGCTATTTGTCTGGATGCCAGGTTTAAAAACGTTATTTAACTATCAACGTTCAGATTTAGGTTCTGATGTTAAAGCTGGCCTATCTGTCGCTGCAGTTGCCTTGCCCGTTGCTATTGCCTATGCTGAGTTAATGGGGGTGAATGCGATTGTCGGGTTATACTCGTGTATTTTACCGATGTTTTTTTATGCATTGTTTGGTACGTCTAAACAATTGATTATTGGTCCTGATGCCGCTACATGTGCTGTAATTGCAGCCGCAGTCGCACCTCTTGCCATGGGGGATGAAACTGTTCGTTGGCAGCTGATTATTGTCATGAGTTTTATGACTGGGGTTTGGTGTTTGATTGCAGCGAAATTTCGCTTAGGAACTTTTGCCGATTTTTTATCCAGACCGATATTACAGGGCTTATTAAATGGGGTTGCTCTCACGATTATCGTCAGCCAAATTAGTAAAGTATTTGGTATCAGTACGTTACCTTCAGGGTTTATTGAACGCTTAATAGCATTACCATTAGCGTTAGCGGAAACACATATTCCGACATTATTAGTTGCCATTGCGACATTGGTCGTTACCTTAGTGATTAAGCGAGTGCGTAGTAAGTGGCCATCGTTATTAATTGCAATGGTATTGGCAACAGCGGCAAGTATCCTATTTAATCTCGAGCAATATGGTATTAGCACTGTTGGGAGTTTAGGTGAAGGGCTCCCGTATATCCCAATGCCGGATTTTCCACCGGGCTTACTCCGAGATCTTGTCATTCCATCATTAAACTTGGCAGTGATCAGTTTTGTTAGTTTTATGATGACGGCTCGTAGCTTTGCGAGCAAGAACGGTTATACCGTTGATGCAGACCAAGAACTAAAAGCGTTAGGAATGGCAAATATTGCTTCTGCTTTTGGTCAGGGCTTTGCAGTTAGCGCTGCAAGTAGCCGTACAGCAGTTAATGATATGATGGGCGGGAAAACACAACTAGTTTCTCTTGTTGCCGCGGTAACCATCTTAGCTGTATTACTTTTCTCCATAAATTTATTGGAATATATCCCTATGCCTGCTTTAGGGATAGTTTTAATTATTTCAACTTACTCATTACTTAGTTTTCGCAGTATTTTATCAATGCGAAAACGCAATAGAGAAGCTTTTTTCTTATGTATTTTCACGCTATGTGCAGTGCTGGTGGTTGGTTTGATTAGTGGTGTAGGCTTAGCTGTTTTATTAGGTTTGTTGCAGTTTATCCGAATTATATTTAGACCTACAGATCAACTACTAGGCGTTGATGAACATGGTATGTTGCATTCGATGACATCAGAAAATGATATTCAAGAAGTTGATGGCGTCCTGATTTATCGTTTCAATTCCCCACTTACCTATTTCAATGTGAATTACTTTAAAGAACGTTTAAATAAACATTTAGATAATCAGCGGAAGAGGCCTGCTTGGGTGATTGTGGATGCTGCGGTCAGCTTCACACACAATGATGTGAGCGTATTTTCCACGTTGAATGATATTGTGACATCGTTGAAGGCGAAAGGGGTGACTTTAGTATTAGCAGGGCGCAGAACGTCGCTTAATCGTTGGCTAGAACAAAATAAAATCAATCGTTCAGATGATGACTTATTAGTGGTACCGGATATCTATTTTGCAATCCGTTTAATTCAAAGTAAGCAACAAATTCAAATGAAATGCGTTGAAGAAAGAAAAGCACAAGAATGTCAAAAAGATCTCGGCATATTGGAACATGATTGTGAAAATCGAATTACACCGACGGATATTCGCTCAGATAATACTTAAAAAATAACGTAAATAAAAAGGTATCTTTTGATACCTGAGGTTATTGCCAAAGCGGGATAAATGCGTTGTTTTTCCCGCTTTGTGTTATCTGCGGAAAATTAATTTTTAGTGATTAGCATATATAAACGATAAAAGTAAATTAAAGCGAATGCTGCTACAATATTGTTGAGTAAAAAAGAGATACCATTAATAACAATATGATTCATGTTAAGGTTCCCCAACAGAACACTAATAAGCATTTGAGCAGCCATCCAAATTAAAATCATCGGTAAGGCAACACGCCAATTTGCATAAGCCATTTTCCAGCTTTTTCCCATCGCACTGAAAGGGTTGGTACGTTCTGTTATTAAAATCGCTGGTGCTAAGGAAAAACCAATGGCTAAGACAATACCAGGTAGAACCATAATTGTGATACCTAACTGGATAAGCAGAGAACAGACGACCAATAAAAGGAACATAGAAGGTGCTTTGTTCAGTGATGATGTTATTGCCTGTAGCCCTGTAATATCTTCACCGCGAGACATACCAGAGATATAGGACAATGTACCACAAATAAGGAACAAACTTCCAAAAGTGACGGAGAGGATCAACCCGAAAGAAACACGCAAAATACTACTTTTATCTTCTTCAGATAGACCTAAAATCCAGTCTTGTAACCCCGAATTACCAGATTCAATCATCTGGCTTTGTGCTTGTGCCAGAACACCTATCATCTGTTCACTTGGGATCATCACCGCATAGATAACGAGGCTCACTACGGTGGCTAAAAGCACGATGGTGAAGAGGCCACTCAATTGATTTTTAAAGAAATTGATACTATCACTAATGAGTGAGTTGGCCGAAATGGACATGACACTGCTCCTATCTACAAACGGGATCAAAAATTTATGCCAATTGTAACCGAGTATCACGCCTAGAGGTAGAGAAAGATAATAAAATTCGGGGGGTTAAGAAAAATATAATAGACATAATGATTGAATTTAATTAACCAAAGAAATGAAACTATATAAGTTGTATTTTTAATATATGTTTAAGTTTCGGAATAAATATATATATTTCGAAATCAAATTTTTATTTTGTTAGTTATCTTCCAAAAATTGATTTAAATCAAAATTAAAAAAATAATAAATGAAATAATAAATCCATATTTATTGGTTTACCTCTAAATTAGTAAAAGATGTGATCTTGATTTGAACATCAATTTAAATAATGCGGTATATTTTCCTAAAATAAAAACACAGGAATGGGATTGATAATGAAAAAACTCACTGCGCTTGTATTAGCTGCTGCAACTTTAGCTCCAGCAGTTTCTATTGCTCATGAAGCTGGCGACTTTCTTTTCCGCGCGGGTACTGCTACAGTCAGACCTAATGTTGGAGGAGATGATGTTAAGATTAATGGTTTAGGTAATTTAGGTACGTTTGGAGCGAATAATAATACTCAATTAGGTTTAACTTTTGGGTATATGATCACTGATAATATCGGTGTGGAATTATTAGCAGCAACTCCGTTTGAGCATAAAGTTGGCACAGGCCCAACAGGTAATATTGCAACAGTTAAACATTTACCACCAACATTAATGGCACAATATTATTTTGGTAGTAAAGAAGATAAATTACGTCCTTATTTAGGTGCGGGTGTTAACTATACCTTCTTCTTTGATGAGAAATTTAACTCAACAGGAAAGACGGCAGGTTTATCTGATCTAGACTTATCAAGCTCATGGGGCTTTGCAGCACAAGCTGGTATGGACTACATGCTGACCGATAACTGGATGTTAAACGCCTCTGTTTGGTGGATGAATATTGAAACGGATGTGAAATTTAAAGCAGGTGGCGAACAGTATAAAGTTGATACTCGTTTAGACCCATTTGTATTTATGTTCGGTGCGGGTTACCGTTTCTAAGAATTTGATAGGATGCAATACAGGTAATACCTGAATTCTGATGGATTAGAGTGAAGTAGGAAATCCGAGAATATTCGTATTCTCGGATTTTTCAATTTCCATGAACTACAAATATATATTTAACAACCTGGCAGTAAAATAATAACCATAAAGATTGATGATGGTATAATATATTAATTGGTGTATAGCGTGATAATAAAGTAAATACACTTATTGGTTATCTTATTTTATTAAGATAAATAAGATTGAATAACAAAATATCGGCATTATCTACATAAAAATAAAAAGCCGAATATAGGAGTGATATTCAGCTTTAAGGTATGATTAAATTTTAAGATATTAACTTACCAAAACCATTGCACATTTAACCCCGCATTGACGCTACTAGTTTCATATTCATCAGGTTTATAAAGTGGCACACCTAAAAATAAGTCATAGCTGAATATATTAACATTACCTCTCATACCAATAGCCGTTACTAATAGTTGGTCATCAGAATAGAGATCTAGCGGATAACCCCCCCCAAGTATTCGACCATAGTCAATAGCGTAATAGGGATAAAAGGAAAAGCCAGGAATATAAAAGTTAAACTCATTACGCAGGTAAAACCCCTTATCACCGATCAGTGAAAACTCTTCATCGAAACCACGAACAGTCCAACGGCTACCTAACGAAAATTGATCTTGAATAGTTAAACGGTCTCGTGAATATTGTACAAACAGTTGTGGGTTATAACTCATAATAAAATTGTCAAATGAGAAGGGGAACATTCCCGAAATATCGGCAGTATAAACACGGCTCATTGTGCTGACATCACCATATTTCATATCCCAACTTTCTTCGGCACCAAACCAAGGTACGTTACGTTGATGGTATAATGATGCATCAATGGTAGAATTGTTGATATTTTGACGATGGCTAATACCCAGTTTAAGGCTGGTAAGGTCTCGTTGTTGGGAAAGTAGGCTGACATCCTCCAACTTATATTTTGATTTTCTTTTAATCAATTGGATTGACGCTGTATCTTTAAACGTTTGGCCGCGCAAAAAAACATTACTGGCCGTAGCGTTATAATATTTACTGTCACCATAATATTTATAGCTAAGTACAGAGTCATTAATAGTTTGTTTATAGTCACTTTTACTTGCGTACAATGAGAAAAGCCAATAATTATAGGGAACAGCATAATAAATAGAAGCATTACTGGTGCTGTTTCGTGCTTGGTTTTTTGCATCTTTTCCGGCGGAGACATATAAGGTATCGTTTAAGCTCGTTAGGTTATTAGCATACAGAGTTACTCCAACTTGGTCTTTACCCGTTTGGCGACTTCCAGAGTTATTGTAAATAGTGTTTTATATATCCAGTGCGAAAAATACTAATTTAATCAAATGGTAATGTTTACTCCGCCACAGATATAATAAGAGAAAGTACTAGTATAATAACGCGTATCTGTTAATTTTAATATTGGTGATTTATATATTATGATTAGTTATTTTGAACTATTTGAGGGATTTTAAACTGAAAAATACTGAATATATTTAAATAATATTTCTAAAAATAACGTTAAAAGGATTGAAAATCGCCCAGACAAAATTTAATTATATGATTTAAGTAATCAAGCCAATAAACTTAAGTATGACTTGATTACTATTTATTGTTTAGCCTATTTCTGTGTTGCTGCTTTCATTTTTGCAACAAACTCAGTTAATGATGTAAGCATAACATCAGGGCGATTTAAGTTGTTTTCGATGATTTTAACCACGGCGGAACCAGAAATTGCACCTGCTGCACCATTTTTAATCGCTTCTTTGACTTGTTTAGGTTCAGATATCCCAAAACCTTGTAGGGCAGGAGCCGCGTTATACTGATTTAATTGACTCAATAAATGAGCTAATGGCGTTTCAGCGCGTTTTTCTGTGCCTGTTACGCCTGCACGTGATAACAAATAAGTATAACCTTGGCTATATTCCCCAATTTGTTGTAGTAATTCATCATTGGCATTGGGTGGGCAAATAAAAATGGGAGCAATGTTGTGTGCCAACGCAGCTTCACGAAATGGCTGTGATTCGGACATCGGGACATCTGCAACTAATACAGAATCAACACCAGCTTTTTCACAGCGAATATAAAAACTTTCAATTCCATTGGTAAAGACTAAATTTGCATACACTAATAAACCAATAGGAACAGTAGGGTGTTTCTCTCTAATTCGACTTAATAATTCGAAACAAATTGTCGGGGTGATTTCACTTTGAAATGCGCGTAAATTTGCATTTTGGATGGTTGGACCATCAGCCAATGGATCAGAAAATGGAATACCAATCTCTAATGCATCAGCGCCACCAGCAATCAAAGCATCAACAATGTTTAATGATAATTCAGCATCAGGGTCACCTAAAGTGACAAATGGAACAAATGCCCCTTGGTTATCGTGAGTTAAACGTTTAAAAAGTTGGGTATAACGTTCCATTAAATTTCTCCTCTGCTGGCTAAAATATCATGCACTGTAAAAATATCTTTATCACCACGGCCAGACAAATTGACGATTAATAATTGTTCTTTATTGGGTTCTTGCTCTGCCATTTTTAATGCATATGCGAGGGCATGAGAAGATTCTAATGCTGGAATAATCCCTTCTTTACGTGATAACAATTTAAAAGCATTCAGGGCTTCATCATCGGTAATCGAAACATATTCTGCGCGACCAATACTATTTAAATGAGCATGTTGAGGTCCAACAGAAGGAAAATCTAATCCTGCAGAGATGGAATATGACTCTTCAATTTGACCTTCACTAGTTTGCATCATCGGTGATTTCATACCGAAATAAATCCCAACACGACCATGTTTTAATGGCGCACCATGTTGGCCTGATTCAATACCTAATCCAGCAGGTTCAACACCAATTAGTTTCACATTTTCTTCTGGAATAAAAGAGGCAAATAAACCGATTGCATTTGAGCCACCACCAATACAGGCAACGACAGCATCGGGTAAACGGCCTTCTTTTTCAAGAATTTGTTGTTTTGCTTCATCACCAATCATACGTTGGAATTCACGTACAATTGTTGGGTAAGGGTGTGGACCCGCCGCAGTTCCTAATAAATAATGAGCTTTATCATAGCTGCCAGACCAGTCCCTTAATGCTTCATTACACGCATCTTTCAAGGTTGCCGAACCGCTATGAACAGATATAACTTCAGCACCCATTAATTTCATACGAAATACATTGGGAGACTGGCGTTCAACATCTTTAGCGCCCATGTAGATACGGCATTTCATATTCAATAATGCACAAGCCAGTGCGGTTGCAACTCCATGTTGCCCAGCACCGGTTTCTGCAATAATTTCGTTTTTTCCCATTCGCTTAGCCAGTAGCGCTTGGCCTAATACTTGGTTGGTTTTATGGGCGCCGCCGTGCAGTAAATCTTCGCGTTTTAAATAGAGTTTTGTTTTCGTACCGGCAGTTAAGTTTTTACATAATGTTAGTGCAGTAGGGCGACCTGCATAATTTTTTAGTAAGTCGTGAAATTCACGAATAAACTCAGCATCATTCTGTGCGTCGATAAACGCGTCTTCTAATTGATTTAATGCAGGGATCAGAATTTCTGGGACATATTGCCCACCAAACTCGCCAAAATACGGATCTAATTTACTCATTATTTATTGTCCATTTTAACAGTTACATTAATTGGTGTTGGAGTTTTATCTTTTCGTTGTGTATTAGTGAGCCGTTGATTCGGCTAACAACGCTGACAACACCAAATTTATTTTTTGTTCACTTTTTATACCGGGTTCAATTTCAACCCCTGAATTAAAGTCTAATCCGTTGCACAGTAACTTTGCAGCATCTAGGCAGTTATCTGGTGTAAGTCCCCCCGCAATCATTATTTTTTGTGTTGCAGATGAAGGGATTTCTGACCAATTGAAGGTTTTACCAGTGCCACCTTGTCCGTTATCCAGTAGTAACACATCAATGTCTTGTGTGTCATAGTCATTTAAAGTTGTTCTTGACATATCAAGCGCTTTCCAAACTTCACAGTAGTTTGGTAAAAATGTTTTTAACGTATTGATATAAGCAGAGTCTTCTTCACCATGTAGTTGCACCGCAGATAACGCAAGCTGTTTGGCAATATGGGCAACAAAATCGGCGGACTGATTACGGAAAACACCGACATATTTTAACGGCGCAGCATGGATGATAGTTTGCGCCTGTGACAACGTCACTTTTCTCGGGGAGGTTTCAGCAAAAATTAATCCACCGTAGTGTGCTCCTGCTTTAAATGCGGCTTTTGCATCTTGTTCGCGGGTTAAACCACAGACTTTATGTTCCCCAACTAGCAGGTTTCGAATGGCTTTATCTAAGTCAGCTTGCTCCATTAGTGCGCTACCAATTAAAAAACCATTTGCAAACTGTCTCAGTGACTGAATATGTTGGTGTTGATGAATGCCTGACTCACTGATCACTATCGTTTCTTTTGCTAAGCGAGGCGCGAGCTCACGAGTCCGATTTAAATCAATAGAAAGGTCGCGTAAATCCCGGTTATTGATGCCAACCACTTTGGCTTTTAACCGAATTGCTCGCTCTAATTCTTCTTCATTACTGACTTCCGTTAATATCCCCATACTCAGTTGGTGAGCAACTTCAGCCAATGCGATATATTCATCATCATTTAAGACAGATAACATCAGTAAAATGGCATCTGCTTGGTAGTAACGTGCAAGATAGATTTGGTATGGGTCAATGATAAAATCTTTGCATAATACGGGTTGCTTTACGGTATTACTGACAATCGTTAAGTAATCCATATTGCCTTGAAAATATTTTTCATCGGTGAGAACGGAAATCGCACTCGCATAAGGTGCATATGTCTTGGCTATCATCGCAGGGTCGAAATCAGCACGGATCAAACCCTTTGAAGGAGACGCTTTTTTGCACTCTAAAATAAAAACAGGGCGTTTAGCGCTTAGTGCGTTATAGAAACTACGCTGGCTAGGCTGAACTTCAGCAATAAAGCTTTCTAACGGCTGCTTGGCTTTGCGTTCAATTAAATAGTCAACTTTATCATCAACAATTTTTTGTAAGACTGTCGCTTTCATTTTATTGGTTCCTTGCCGCGAGAGCTGTAACGCGGTCAAATGCTTTACCGCTACGAATAATTGCAAGTGCGTGTTCGCTGTTTTGTTTTAAATCTTCATGGCCATTAATACGCATCAGCATGGCAACATTGGCCGCTACAGCCGCTTCGTGAGCCGCTTGGCCATGGCCTTGAAGTAAATCACTAAGCAATACGCGGTTTTCATCAGGTGTACCGCCTTCTAAGTCGCGTAATTGATATGGTGCTAGCCCAAAATCATCAGCAGTTAATTGATAATGTTGTACTTTGCCATCTTTTAATTCAGCGACTTGAGTGACTGCATGTAATGAAACTTCATCCATCCCTCCACTGTGTACCACAGCTGCACGGGTAAAACCAAGCATCTGTAGTGTTTCAGACACAGGTTTTACCAATGATCCTTGGTACACACCGATAAGGGCAATCGGTGGGCGAGCTGGATTAATTAATGGCCCCAATACATTAAATAACGTTCGAGTTTTTAGTTGAGTACGCACAGGGGCAGCATGACGGAACCCACTGTGGTATTGTGGTGCGAATAAAAAACAAACACCAAGCTCATCTAATGCGTCACGAGCACTTTGCGCACTGAGGTCTAAGGCGATACCAAAGGCGGCAAGTAAATCCGAAGAACCTGAACGGCTCGAAACACTTCGATTACCGTGTTTCGCCACTTTAATCCCACATTCAGCAGCAACGAATGCGCTTGCTGTGGAAATATTGATACTATTTGCGCCATCTCCCCCAGTGCCAACGATGTCGCTGAATGGGTAGTCAGGGCGGGGAAATGGCTGTGCATTCTCTAAACAAGCTAACGCGGCTCCAGCAATTTCTTGCGGTTGTTCACCTCGCATTTTCATACTGATTAACACAGCAGCTAATTGAGGTTCTGTTAATTCGCCTTGAATAATAGCATTAAACAAGTACTGGCTTTCTTGTTGAGTCAGTGGTTGCGCTTTAAATAACTTATCATAAATATTTTGCATAATTGGCTCTTTAGTATTCCGTTAGTGCGAATGAGTAGGTTCGGTTGCATTGGGAGTAGAAAGAGCCCATGCCACAGTGTTTTCTAGCAACTGTTTACCTTGCGTTGTTAAAATGGATTCGGGATGAAATTGGAATCCACAAACTCTATCGCTATCATTACGTACAGCCATGACCATGCCATTTGAATGGGCACAAATGGTTAAGCTTTCCGGAATTTGGCTACCAACAAGAGAGTGGTAACGCGCCACTGATATTGGGTTTTCAAGATGATTAAACATAGCTAAACCATCATGTGTGGCAATCGAAGATTTACCATGCAAAATTTCACCAGCAGCTGAAACCGTTCCGCCATAAGCTTCAACGATGGCTTGGTGACCTAAGCAAATACCAATAACAGGAATTTTGCCTTTTACTCGCATTAATACTTCTGGCATTGAACCTGCTTCACTCGGTTTACCAGGGCCGGGTGATAAGACTAGTATCGGTGAAATCATTTGATTTAATACAGATAAAATATGTTCTACATTGACTGTATTGCGATAAATAACCACGTTATGGCCACCTGCGCGCAGTTGGTCTACTAGGTTATAAGTAAAGGAGTCAACGTTATCGAGCAGTAAAATGTTCGCCATTAGAATAACTCCTTAACTTGATGTGCTTGGGCAATTGCACGGATCACTGCACGTGCCTTATTACGGGTTTCATCGGCTTCAGCTTGAGGTACGGAATCTAGAACGACACCACCTCCCGCTTGCACAGTGGCAATACCATTTTCTACGTACGCAGAGCGAATAACGATACAGGTATCAAAATCACCATTTCCTTGAAAATATCCTACAGCTCCTCCGTATGACCCTCGGCGTTCTTGCTCATATTGAGCAATCAGTTGCATGGCTTTTACCTTTGGTGCACCCGTTAAAGTCCCCATATTCATGCAAGCTTGGTATGCATGAAAACATCTAAATCTTGGCGCAATGTTCCCACAACATGAGAAACTAAGTGCATCACGAAAGAGTAACGGTCAACCTTAGTTAGGTTGGCGACGTAACGGCTACCGGCTTCACAAATACGGGCTAAATCGTTGCGTGCTAAGTCAACTAACATGATGTGTTCAGCGAGTTCTTTTTCATCTGAGCGCATGGAAAGTTCAATTCGGCTGTCTAAGTCGAGGTCTAATTCACCCTGCGCGTTACGCCCACGAGGGCGGGTTCCTGCGATAGGATAAATTTCCACTTTGCGATTTGCTGTTGCATATTTGAGCGCGCTTTCAGGTGAAGCCCCAAAGAGTGTGAATGCTTCATCTTGCATGTAGAACATATAAGGCTTGGGTTTTGTGCTTTGAGTTTTTGATATGCAATTAAGGGATGTGAGCATGGCATCGTAAATTTACGAGAAGGCACAACCTGAAAAATATCACCACGGTATATGGCTTCTTTTAATGAGGTGACAATTTCCCCGTATTGTTGGTCATTTTTGTTTATCGAGACCGCAAAATCAGGTGCTGTTGCTAAAGGAAGTGCGGGTAAGAACGGACGGCACGAAGCTATAATTTGTGCGTGGCGTTGTGTAACCGTTTCGACATCTTGCTCATTTTGCGTAAATAGGCAACTTTTGAGTCGAGCAGCCTGATTTTGGTGGTCGATCACTAAATAATGTTCAGCAACAAAAAAAACAATAGTCAGGGCAGTGATTAACGGTATTCACCTTGGGTAAATCTTCAAAACTGGCGACTAAATCGTATGCAAACAAACCACCAACAAACAGGTTTTCAGGTTTTGTTGAATAGGCTTGTGCGAGAGCGGGCAGAGCACGTAAAACGTCTAAACAAGATGCGGCCTTCAGACGACTGTCTTCGTCTAAATCTTTCGCTGGCGAGCTGAACGTTACCGTTAAGCTATTTTCTTGCATGCTATGATGTGTGATTAAACGGGTTAATTGTGCTAACAGCTTTGGTAATAAAGCCTGACCATTTGGCGTCAACGCGTCTATTTCAACTTGTTGGCCAAAAGCACGAATACGTAGCGCGCTGTTGACAACCAGCAAGCTTTGCAAGTTGGCTTTATTATTAATTTCAGCAGACTCTAACAGCATTGTTGATGGAACTTGATGACACAGATGATTAAATAATAATGTAGGATCAGGCTGATAATTAATTGGGCTATCCAGATACTTAAAATGTGCTAATGTGGTGTTTTGTTCGTTCATGATGTTGCCTTACGCTAATTTTTGACATAAAAAACCCGCCAATGAAGGGCGGGTTTGGCACTGAAACATACAATAACTATGCGCGTGCGGCTTCCGCCCAATCTGGGAAGTCACGCCACCAACGATTTGATAAGTTAAATAAAGTCATTGTATGCCTCACTGGATAAACTGATGTTTTTTAGCCTTAGCTATCTTGCGTACTAGTAAACTGGATCGAGTTATTTATGTCAAGGGCTTTGTTAATTTATTAGGAAAAATAATTTTTCATGGAAATTGGAGAAGATATCAATATGTCGACAGCCTCGCTACCATTAGTGACTCGCTACGACTTACATAGCCATACGAATGCTTCGGATGGTGACCTCACTCCAGCAGAGTTAATCGAACGTGCTATTGAAAAAGGGGTTAATATTTTAGCGATCACCGATCACGATACCTGTGAAGGTGTATTTGAGGCTCGTCGCTACCTTACTGAAAATGAAAGGCCAATTGAGTTAGTCAATGGTGTTGAAGTTTCGACACTGTGGGAAAACATTGAAATACATATTGTCGGGTTAAATTTTGCTCCTTCACACCCCGCTATGGCTCAATTGTTGAAAGCACAATCTGAACGTCGTTTCGAGCGTGGTATTGAGATGGGCAGGCGATTACAAAAAGCGGGAATTGATGACGCATGGGAAAATGCGCAACATATTTCTGGTGGTGGGCAGGTAACGCGGGCTCATTTTGCACAGTATATTGTGAAAATAGGTAAAGAAAAAACCATTAATAACGTATTTAAGCGTTATTTATCAAAAGGAAAAATAGGATACGTTCCTGCGAAGTGGTGCTCAATTCAAAATTCTATCGACGCAATCCATGCGGCCGGTGGTATTGCGGTATTAGCTCATCCTGCAAAATATCAATTATCCAATAAATGGTTAAAACGGTTGGTTGCGTATTTTAAACAGTGTGGTGGTGATGCCATGGAAGTTTCTCATTGCCAGCAGCCGCCACATGAAAAACAGTATTTAGCGGAATTAGCTAATAATGCAAATTTACATACATCGGTGGGTTCAGATTTTCATCGGCCTTGTTCTTGGATAGAGCTTGGCCGAAATTTATGGTTACCAAATGAAGATAATGCAGTCTGGACGCTTTGGAATGCGGTAAAAAGCAGCTAATTAATTGATGTATTAATAATGCGGTGTAAAATAATTATTATAAGTGATGATTTATTTCTGAGTAGGTCATCTCATGGAATTAAGAGATAGTAGCATTTATAGGTGTTTTTGCCGGGTGATGCTGTCGATACCCAAAAATTAGAGGTATGTATGAGCCAGTTTTTTTATGTCCATCCGGATAATCCTCAAGCAAGGCTGATTAGCCAGAGTGTTGAAATTCTAAATAAAGGCGGTGTCATTGTTTACCCTACGGATTCAGGATACGCCATTGGATGCCGTTTAGAAGAAAAAGATGCTTTGCAACGTATTTGTCGTATCCGTCAGCTTGATGCTAACCATAATTTCACTTTAATGTGTCGAGATCTCTCTGAGCTATCGAATTACGCGCATGTTGATAACACCGTTTTCCGTTTAATTAAAAATAATACGCCAGGTAATTACACCTTTATTTTACGGGCAACGAAAGAAGTTCCACGGCGTTTAATGAATGAAAAACGTAAAACCATTGGCTTACGTGTGCCATCAAACACGATTGCTCGGGATTTACTCGAAGCTGTTGGTGAACCTTTGATGTCAACCAGTTTGATTATGCCTGGCGATGATTTCACGCAATCAGATCCTGAAGAAATTCGCGATTTACTTGATAAACAAGTCGATTTAGTTATACACGGTGGTTATATCGGGCAAAAACCAACAACTGTGATTGACTTTACTGATGATACACCTGTTGTGGCACGCGTCGGAACAGGGGACCCAACGCCTTTTGAATAAATACAAATACCTAAAAGCCTAAGATTTAGCATGGAATTAAATAAAATCGTATTGAAAGTGCGATATTCAGATAAGTTATAGGGGTTCAGGACAAACCTGTGTATAATGCGCGGGTTTTCAAATTCATTACTTTTTGGTACGGTCACAAGATGACGCGCCAAAAAGATATTTGACGCCTGTGAAGGCGACAGCAGAGGGTTACATGAGCGTAAAACCGCAAAAAACTGAAAAATTACAGAAAATCCTTGCTCGTTCAGGGCATGGTTCTCGTCGAGAAATCGAAACATTCCTGCAAGCGGGTCGTATTAGTGTTGATGGCAAAATTGCGACACTCGGAGACCGTGTTGAAGTCACACCAGCAACAAAAATTCGTTTAGATGGTCGTTTATTAGCTATCAAAGAACCTGAAAAAGAAATTTGCCGTGTAATGGCTTATTACAAGCCAGAAGGTGAATTATGTACACGCCATGATCCAGAAGGGCGCCCAACTGTCTTTAACCGTTTACCTCGCTTAACGGGAGCACGGTGGATTGCTGTTGGTCGCTTAGATGTTAACACCAGCGGTTT
Organism: Providencia rettgeri; assembly: GCA_900455085.1. Taxonomy (NCBI): domain Bacteria; kingdom Pseudomonadati; phylum Pseudomonadota; class Gammaproteobacteria; order Enterobacterales; family Morganellaceae; genus Providencia; species Providencia rettgeri. The sequence continues at coordinate 2,243,802 of UGTZ01000001.1, forward strand.
ATTGTTATTTACGACGGATGGTGAGCTAGCTAATCGTTTAATGCATCCAAGCCGTGAAGTTGAGCGTGAATATGCTGTACGTGTGTTTGGTGAAATCAATGAAGCGAAAATTCGTCAATTAACACAAGGTGTACAGTTGGAAGATGGTCCAGCTTCTTTTAAAACGGTTTCTTACCGTGGCGGAGAAGGGATGAATCAATGGTTTAACGTCACTTTAACTGAAGGGCGTAACCGCGAGGTCCGCCGCCTTTGGGAATCGGTTGGTGTTCAAGTAAGCCGTTTAATCCGTGTGCGTTATGGTGATATTGATTTACCAAAAGGTTTACCACGTGGAGGATGGACGGAACTGGGTTTAGAGCAAACCAATTATCTCCGTGAGCTGGTGGAATTGCCGGTAGAAACTGAAAGCAAAGTTGCCGTTGAGCGTGACCAACGTCGTATTAAAGCAAACCAAATTCGCCGTGCGGTAAAACGCCATACGCAAGTTGCATCACGTCCTGCATCAAAACGTCAATCTTCAAGACCAACGGCGAAACGTCGTACTCGCATCTAGATTAATTGCAATTCTCGAATATTAAAAAAGCTGAGGCTCCACCCTCAGCTTTTTTTGATGTATGGAAGTGATTCTCATCTATCAACGTAATGATTTTATTGAATATAACCTTGTTAATTATAAGAAAATTAATGTTCTAGTTCACATTATTATGAAAGCTATCAATAAGAGATGATATTTATGAGATATTCATCTCATTTTAATGTAATTAAAAGTCTTAGTATGACCCTTCTTGTGGGATGTATCTCACAAAATATTGGGTTGCTACTGATAATAAAGATAAATTTACAGATAAACCTATTACTTACCCAGTTTATCCAGATAAATAAAGAATGGTTTAAGTGGATAAACCTGAATAAGGACAAAACATGAAAAAAATAACACTGACTTTGAGTGCGATTGCATTGGCATTAAGTTTTACAGCAACGTCTCAAGCAAAAATTCCAATGCCAGAAACCGTAAGCCCTGGGGTTACCGTTGTTGAACTAGCTCAACAACAGCCTATTCATTGGGTTTCCATCGAACAAATTAAACAAAGCCTAGAAGGCAAAGCGCCAATGGCTGTTGGGTTTGATATCGATGATACGGTGTTATTTTCGAGTCCAGGTTTTTACCGTGGTAAATTAGAGTTCTCTCCTAACGACTTTAGCTATCTCAAAAACCAACAATTTTGGGAAAAAATGAATAATGAGTGGGACAAATTCAGCATGCCAAAACAAGTGGGTATTGATTTAGTCAAAATGCACTTAGATCGCGGTGATACTGTCTATTTCATCACAGGCCGTACGAAAACAAAAACAGAAACGGTGACTAAATACGTTCAAGAAGGTTTAGCAATACCTGCAGATAAAATGCAACCTGTCATTTTTGCAGGTGATGAACCAGGGCAAAATAATAAAGTGAGTTGGATGCGTGATCACAAATTAACCATCTATTATGGTGATGCTGATGCAGATATCGCAGCAGCTCATGAGTTAGGTATTCGTGGTGTCCGTATTTTACGTGCAGCTAATTCATCTTATCAACCATTACCAAAAGCCGGGCGTTTTGGTGAAGAGGTGGTGATTAATTCAGAATATTAATTCTGTAATTAGCCATAATAAAAAGGCGGTCATTTAGAAATGACCGCCTTTTTTAAGCGTAGGATATTTTAGTTAGTCACAACAGCATCAATAATCACACGATTACCGGAGATGCTTCCTGTCGTTCCACTCGTGACGATAGGGCTGGTGATCTTAGTGGTATTAGTCGAACGTAAAGCCCCATACTGATTATTAACCCGATTTTTGGAATAAATAGTTAGGTTTTCCCAGCAGTCACTTTTCCTGCGTAGTTTTCTAATGTGCCAATATCAAGCTTTTGGTTATTAGCGGCTGTAATTTGCCCATAATTATTATTGAATGTCGCTTTGAGTTTAATGTCAACATCGTTACGTGCAGCAGCGTTATTATTCACATTTGCAGCAATTGAACCATACAAGTTATTTAGAGTATCTCCTTTAACTTTAACAGTACCATTATTAGTTTGTAGACCACCATTTTGGCCTGTAAGACCAAAGATAGTTAGCTAGATACAAGTCGATTAAAAGTACAATAACTGTATAAATATCGAATTATTGCACTTTCTTAGCGGCTAGTTACCAATCAATCCCTTTTTGAGCTTTAATCCCAATATCAAATGCATGTTTCACTGGGCGCATTTCTGTTACTGTATCGGCTAACTCGATTAAATCTCGGTGGCAACCTCTACCCGTGATCACGACAGATTGATTGGTAGGGCGGCTTTGTAATGCTTGAACCACCTCTGCTAATTCGAGGTAATGATAACTCACCATATAGGTGAGCTCATCTAAAATGACTAAATCGTACTGTGGGTCACTTAACAATTGCTTGGCGTACTGCCAAGTTTCCATACAAGCAAGGGTATCGGTCTCTTTATTTTGAGTCTCCCACGTAAACCCTGTTGACATAACATAGAAGGGGACGCCTTGTGGTTCTAGTAGTTCGCGTTCGCCATTATCCCAACCTCCTTTAATAAATTGAACAACAGCGGCTTTTTTACCATGGCCTACTGTACGGCAGACAGTTCCAAATGCGGCTGTGGTTTTGCCTTTCCCATTTCCAGTAAAGACAATAACGATCCCTCGTTCAATTTGTGCGGCTTCAATACGTGCATCTACTTTTTCTTTTAAACGTTGTTGGCGTTCTTCGTGTCGATTTTGAGACATCGTGTTTACTCCGCAGCACCAGGTTTACGTCCGGGTTGAGCATCATAACTACTTCCCGTTTTACGCAGGCTATCATCGCCCATCAAATAGATATAAATAGGCATGATATCAGCAGGGGTTTTTAATTTAAGCGGATTTTCATCAGGAAATGCACTTGCTCGCATTGAGGTTCGAGTGCCGCCTGGGTTAATACAATTTACACGAAGATTAGTCTGCTTATATTCTTCGGCTAGCACTTGCATTAAACCTTCGGTGGCAAATTTTGATACAGCATAGGCGCCCCAACCGGCGCGACCTTGCTTACCTACACTCGAACTGGTGAAAACTAATGAGGCATTAGGTGCTTTGAGTAACAAAGGGAGCAATGCTTGAGTTAGCATAAATGTGGCATTAACATTTATTTGCATAACATCATGCCATAGGTCGCTGGGTTGCTCAGTGATGGGGGCAACGACACCAAGTATTCCGGCATTGTGTAATACGCCATCTAAATAAGGTGTTATTGCGGCAACTTGCGAGGCTAGAGTATAGCAGTCATCAATTGTTGCAGTTAATAAGTCTAATATAAAGCAAGGTGGCTTACTTCCACCTAAAGCGGCTATTTCATCACTAACGGATTGTAATTTATGCTGTGTTCTACCAACAAGGATAAGGGATGCACCATAGCGCGCATAAGTGAGAGCGGCTTCACGGCCAATGCCATCACCGGCACCGGTTACAAGAATCGTTTTACCTTTCAATAGGTCTTGTCTAGGTTGATATTGGAGCATATTCTTTCCTACTATTGTGATTAGCATGTACGGTTATCATCGCACTGATTGTGATAATTGGCTAATCTAACATAGTTATTAACGAAGTTTGTGTGCTAACTCTGTTTTTTTCTGGTTGTTTGCACGTAATCGTGAGATTATTTTTGTATTGAAGATAAACATCAAAAGGATCAGATTGTGGAGTATTTCTCATTGTATGGGCTATTTTTAGCAAAAGTCGTCACTATTTTGGTGGCGGTGGTTTTGCTAGCTGTCTTTGTGTTTGGCGTAGGTATGCGCCGACAAGGGGCTAAAGGTGCTTTAAAAATCACAGATTTAGGTGAAAGTTATCGTGAGCGCCAACGCCAAATGCAACAAATTAAAATGAATGAACCAGAACATAAAGCGTGGTTGAAAGCATTTAAAAAGCAGCAAAAAGCGAAATCAAAAAGTGAGAAAACAGGGGCGAAATTAGGCCAAACAGGGGTTAAAAAACCTTGTTTATATGTCTTAGACTTTAAAGGTAGCATGGATGCCCGTGAAGTTGCCTCTTTACGTGAAGAGATCAGTGCAATTCTTGCTGTTGCCGATCAACAAGATGAAGTTTTGTTAAGACTTGAAAGCCCTGGTGGAATGGTTCATGGTTACGGTTTAGCAGCTTCTCAATTATTAAGAATCAAAGAAAAAAATATCCCACTTACCATTACGGTTGATAAAGTTGCGGCGAGTGGCGGATACATGATGGCATGTATTGCAGATAAAATTATTGCTGCACCATTTGCCATTATTGGTTCGATTGGTGTGGTTGCTCAAATTCCGAATATTCATCGGTTATTAAAAAAACATGATGTTGACGTTGAACTTCATACCGCAGGTGAGTACAAGCGTACATTGACTATGTTAGGTGAGAATACAGAGCAAGGTCGCAAGAAATTTGTTGAAGATTTAAATTCAACGCATGAATTGTTTAAACAATTTGTTCATCAAAACCGCCCATCTTTAGATATTTCTGCAGTTGCAACAGGGGAGTATTGGTATGGTTCGCAGGCAATTGAAAAAGGGCTTGTGGATAAAATTGGCGTAAGTGATGATTTTATTATTAATGCAATTGATACTAAGGAAATAGTTAGTATTCGTTATGTGTTAAGTAAAAAAATGATGGATAAGTTTATGGGAAGCGCGGCAAAGAGCGTGGATAACTTATTATTGCGCTGGTGGCAACGCGGGCAAAAACCACTCTTGTAATTTTAAATTTCGCCTAGCGAATAAGCGTTTTTAAATCTACTATTAATTTACCGGCGTTAAAGCCGGTAAATTTTATACAAAAAGCAAACGTGTTAATTAGTTATTATCACTTAATTGGTATTGTTCTGACAGTACATGAGCGAGATGTTTGTACATATTAAAAGCAGCTGTACTTTTTAAAGTAGGAATATTGTTCTCATCTAAGAAGAATTCTCCTTTAAATACCAATGTACCCCGATGCTGCTCAACGGTGTCAACAAACATACCATGAATATAATCATCATGTTTCTTTATGATATCATTAGCTTTTTCAAGTAACTCTTTTTTTGTGATGAACGGTAAATTATCTTGCATAACTTGGCTTCCTTGAAAAAATAATTGGTTGCTTCTAGCATTTTATCAGGTAGAGTGTGTGGTTTTCAATTGTGACTAAACATCTTTATGTGGTTAAAATCAGTCAACTAGAAGACACTTTGTGCTTTTTAGAATAACGTGATTGAGTTTATAAGTTTTGTTTCAACACAAATAATTGTTTAAAAATATATTGATATATTGTGATTGTGTCGCAATATAAAAAAAAGATTCTCATTTTGCGCATTTTAATGTAGAAATGCGCCATTGTTGATATTTAGGTAAAGGTAAATATGGGTAAAGCTCTTGTTATAGTGGAGTCCCCGGCAAAGGCCAAAACGATTAATAAGTATCTTGGCAGTGGCTACGTTGTAAAAAGCAGCGTTGGCCACATTCGTGATCTGCCGAAAAGCGGCTCTGGTTCACAAACCGGCTCACAAAAGAGTACAGGCTCATCTACCGACAAAACAAAGAAAGTAAAAAAAGATCCGCGTGATGCGTTAGTTAAGCGCATGGGGATCGACCCTTATCATGGTTGGAAAGCGAATTATCAAATTCTACCGGGTAAAGAAAAAGTGGTTTCTGAACTTAAATCACTGGCGGAGGATGCTGAACACATCTACCTCGCAACGGACTTGGACCGCGAAGGGGAAGCTATTGCGTGGCATTTACGCGAAGTGATAGGTGGAGACGATTCTCGTTTTAGTCGTGTTGTATTTAATGAGATCACCAAAAATGCGATCACTCAGGCATTTGACAGCCCTGGGGAATTAAACATAGATAGAGTTAACGCACAACAAGCGCGTCGTTTTATGGACCGAGTTGTGGGTTATATGGTTTCTCCGCTGCTATGGAAAAAAGTAGCTCGTGGCTTATCGGCTGGCCGTGTTCAGTCAGTTGCAGTGAAACTCATTGTTGAACGTGAGCGGGAAATTAAAGCTTTCGTCCCTGAAGAATATTGGGAACTGCATGCCGATTTAGCTGATAAAGATATCGCTAACTTGCGTATGGAAGTCACTTCACAAGGTGGTAAGGCATTTAAGCCAGTCAATAAAGCGCAAACAGAGGCAGCAGTTAAGCTGCTTGAAAAAGCCCGTTTTGCAGTTGTTGACCGTGAAGATAGGCCGACATCAAGTAAGCCGAGCGCACCGTATATCACGTCAACGTTGCAACAAGCCGCCAGTACTCGTTTAGGTTTTGGCGTGAAAAAAACCATGATGATGGCTCAGCGTCTTTATGAAGCAGGGTATATCACTTATATGCGTACTGACTCAACAAACTTGAGCCAAGATGCATTGGATATGGTTCGTGGCTATATTAATGATAATTTTGGCGCTAAATATCTGCCAAAAGATGCGAATGTTTATAGCAGTAAAGATAATTCGCAAGAGGCGCACGAAGCCATTCGTCCTTCTAGTGTCGATGTTTTACCTGAGTCACTAAAAGACATGGAGAACGATGCGAAAAGGTTGTATCAATTAATTTGGAATCAGTTTGTGGCCTGTCAAATGACGCCAGCAAAATATGATTCAACAACCTTGACAGTCAAAGCAGGTGATTTTGAACTAAAAGCCAAAGGGCGTACTTTACGTTTCGATGGTTGGACGAAAGTCATGCCTGCACTGCGTAAAAATGATGAAGATAAAACATTGCCACCAATACAAGTTGGTGCGGAGTTATCTTTAATTGAGCTATTACCTAGCCAGCACTTTACTAAGCCACCAGCTCGCTTTAGTGAAGCATCTTTAGTTAAAGAGCTCGAAAAACGTGGTATTGGTCGTCCTTCTACGTATGCAGCGATTATTTCGACGATCCAAGACAGAGGTTATGTCAAAGTTGAAAATCGTCGTTTTTATGCAGAGAAAATGGGTGAGATTGTAACGGATCGTTTAGAGGAAAACTTTAACGACCTGATGAACTACGATTTTACTGCGCGTATGGAAGACCAACTGGACCATGTTGCAAACCATGATGCTGAGTGGAAAGCCGTATTAGATGAATTCTTCTCTGACTTTAGTAAGCAGCTAGATGTTGCTGAAAAAGAACCAGAGGAAGGAGGAATGCGCACTAACCCAATGGTGATCACCTCAATCATTTGCCCTGATTGTGAACGTCATATGGGTATCCGTACTGCATCAACCGGAGTATTTTTAGGTTGTTCTGGTTACGCACTACCACCAAAAGAACGTTGTAAGAAAACAATAAACCTTATCCCTGAAGACGAAGTCTTGAATGTGCTTGAAGGGGATGATGCGGAAACTAATGCGTTAAGAGCAAAACGTCGCTGTCCAAAATGTGGTACCGCGATGGACAGCTATTTGATTGATAATAGCCGTAAATTACATGTATGTGGTAATAACCCTGCATGTGAAGGTTATGAAATCGAAGAAGGCGAATTTCGTATTAAAGGTTATGATGGCCCAGTCATTGAATGTGACAAATGTGGGTCAGAAATGCACCTGAAAATGGGTCGTTTTGGTAAGTACATGGGTTGTACTAACGAAGAGTGTAAAAATACACGTAAAATCTTACGAAGTGGCGAAGTCGCACCACCGAAAGAAGACCCGGTTCCATTACCGGAACTTCCATGTGAAAAATCTGATGCGTATTTTGTGTTACGTGATGGTGCTGCTGGGGTTTTCCTTGCAGCAAATACATTCCCAAAATCACGAGAAACGCGTGCACCATTAGTTGCAGAATTACAGCGCTTTAAAGATCGTTTACCTGAGAAACTCGCTTATTTGGCGGAAGCACCAGCTGAAGATGGCGAAGGTAACCCAACTGTCGTCCGTTTTAGTCGCAAAACGAAGCAGCAATATGTTTCTTCAGAAAAAAATGGTAAAGCAACGGGTTGGAGTGCGTTCTACGTTGACGGTAAATGGGAAGTGAAAGAGAAATAATAGTTCTCTTTTATTTTCAAGCAAAAAAGCCAATCATTTAATTTGATTGGCTTTTTTATTTACTAGTAAAATACGCTGTAATGAAATAAGTTGACTTAGTATGAGTTACCTTACATTATGTTCTGATAGTATTATCTTTGTTTTTATAGTGAATTGATTTAATAGAGGTTATAAAAATGGGTCACGCATTACAAAAGCCTAATCGCTTATTGATACCTGCTCGTGACAAAAGTAAAATTGCTGCGCCTAAACCAGCAATTAGCGAGCAATGTTCACATGAAGTCCAAGTCAAAAATGCTTTTGATTTTGGTTTCATTCGCTATGAAAAAGCAATGGGAAAACTTGCTAAGGTATAGTGAGAGTGATACGCATCCAAGGGGAGTTTGTTGAAGGTATTAATTATTTATCTGTTGATGATTTGGTAAATATTAATAGGGTATTGATAGAACGACAAACTCCTAATGAGCCTATAGAAATCCTCAATTTTAATAATCTCAATTCCTCCCAGTCTAGACCCAGCCAAGTTAGGTACTATCAACAGACTGATGATATGTTTGTTTTATCTTCTGTGTTAATTGAAAGTCTTATCCAAAACCATTCTTTTGCAAATGCGAATAAACGGACAGCAATGATGGCAGGTTATATTTTTTTATTATTAAATGGGTATGAATTAACCGCACCAGAAGATGATATTGTAAACATGGCTTTGGGTTTAGCGATAAAAGATTATTCACTTGAAGATCTTGAAAATTGGCTATGTTATTGGTCGAGAGAGTTTGATTCAAGGCAACTGTGTCAACCCAACGGACTTGTCAATTTCATATCAATGCCTATCGGTGAATAACCCGCTGTTATATTGTCATTTCCTTTATTTCTTATCGCTCACTGTGATATAGCCGCCAATTTTTAACTAAACTCAAATGTAGCACCAAAGTGATAACTAATTTGTGTTAACTTAAGATAGAGTCTTTGTAGTTATCAATAGATAGTAATAGTTCTTACCTTTTTGAAATCTTTAGGTAAGTCGATGGAATGATAGATAAAAGTTATCCACCGGAGGCAAAATGAAGTTAAAAATGTGTTTACTGGCTGCATTATTGACAGCGGGGACAGCATACGCTGCTCAATCTACTGTTGTACTAAAAGAAGCAACCCCAACAGGTGATGGTAAAGCAATAGGTGAGGTTGTTATCTCAGAAACAGAATATGGATTACTATTTACGCCAAAATTAACGGGCCTACAAGCAGGCATTCATGGGTTTCATATTCATGAGAACCCAAGTTGCGAACCCGCAGAGAAAGATGGCAAATCGGTACCTGCATTAAAAGCAGGTGGCCATTTAGACCCCGCTAAAACAGGTGTCCACAAAGGCCCTTATGATAACACAGGGCATTTAGGTGATTTACCCGGCTTAGTTGCTGATAGCCAAGGTAATGCTGATTACGCGGTACTAGCACCACGATTAAAATCACTCAAAGATGTTCAAGACCGTGCATTGATGGTGCATGTGGGTGGTGATAACTATTCTGATAATCCAGAAGCGTTAGGCGGTGGTGGGGCTAGAATGGCCTGCGGCGTCATCAAATAATACGCGTCATATTTCAAGCTGTGGCGTTGTTAGCTGCGCTTGCTAACCCTAGTCACATACTTATGTATGCTCCTAGGGCTTAGCGTCTCTTGCTGCCTAGCCACAACTTGAACTATTTAGCGTATTGTATTGATTAGAAAGTGATTTAAACAGCAGTGTTGTTAGCTGGGTTTACTAATTTTAATCATATACTGATGTATGCTCCTAGGGCTTAGCGTCTCTTGCTGCCTAGCCACAACTTGAACTATTTAGCGTATTGTATTGATTAGAAAGTGATTTAAACAGCAGTGTTGTTAGCTGGGTTTACTAATTTTAATCATATACTGATGTATGCTCCTAGGGCTTAGCGTCTCTTGCTGCCTAGCCACAACCTGAACTATTTAGCGTATTGGATTGATTTGAAAACAATTTAATTTTGCTAGTCATAAAAAGAAGGCTCAAGTTAAATCTCGAGCCTTCTTTTTTCATTGATAAATTACCAAATACGAATACGTTGCTCTGGTGCCAAATATAGTGTGTTATTTTTATCAACACCAAATGTTTGGTACCAGTCATCAATATTGCGTACTACGCCATTAGCACGGAATTGGTTAGGGCTATGAGGGTCTGTCATAATCTTATTACGTTCAGATTCTTTATTTGATAGTTCTTGCCAAGTACGAGCCCAAGCAACGAAGAAACGTTGTAACCCAGTTGTTCCGTCAATAATTGGGGGCTCACCATTTGGATAATTTTCTTTGGCAAATTGTTTATAAGCACTCAAAGCGATATTTAACCCACCGAGATCGCCAATGTTTTCACCTAATGTAAGCTCGCCATTCACATTTAAACCATCAACAGCAAATGCATTATACTGTTCAACAAGCTTGGCTGTTTTCTCTTTAAAGTGAGTTTTGGCACTCTCACTCCACCAGTTACGTAATTGCCCCGTACCATCATATAAACTGCCTTGGTCATCAAAACCATGCCCCATCTCGTGACCAATTACAGCGCCAATTGCACCATAGTTATAGGCTGGGTCAACATTAGGATCAAAGAAAGGTGCTTGTAAAATTGCCGCTGGGAACACAATTTCGTTTTGAACAGGGTTGAAATAAGCATTGACTGTTTGTGGCGTCATGCCCCATTCCCATTGACGGACAGGTTGGCCAATTTTGCCAATCATATCATCATATGACCAGGCTAAAACTTGTTTATAATTCTCTAATAATGAGTCAGGCTTGAGGTTAATTGTGCTGAAGTCATTCCATTGATCTGGATATCCCACTTTAACAGTGAATTGCTCTAATTTTTTAAGGGCTTCTTGGCGAGTTGGCTCATCCATCCAGTCATTGACTTTTAGGCGTGAATTAAATGTGCCCCTCACATAGCTGACCAAGTCTTTAATTTTTTCTTTAGCTTGCGGGTCGAAGTATTGTTCGACATAAATTTGCCCTAATGGCTCACCTTGGAGTGAATTAACAGTCTGCAATGCACGTTCTTGGCGAGTGCGTTGTTTTTCAATTCCATTGAGTTTTTTCGAATAAAAATCAAATTGAGCATCCGCGATAGTTTGGTTTAAATAACGTGCGTGTTCACTAATATATTGGAAGGTTAGATAATCTTTTAGTGTCGAAACCGGGGTATCAGCAAAAATTTTTGCGGTTTGTTCCACCGCGCTATCTGTTTCAACGATGATTTTCTCAAGTTGTTTATCTGTTAGTTTACGACTGCTAATAAAACTAGTCCAATCAAAACCTTGAGTATAATTTTTCATTTCAGCTAGGGACATCGCATGGTAATTTTTGATAGTGTCACGGCGTGCTTCTGGACTCCAATGCACCGTTGCAATCGCTTTTTCCAAATCAAAAATTTTCTGTGCTTTTGGTTGTACATCTTTTTCACCCGCCAGTTCTAGCATGGTAGCGATATAAGCGATATAACTTTTTCGAATATCTTCCATTTGAGGGGTGTCATCGAGGTAATAAGTACGGTTCGGCAGCCCTAAACCGCCTTGACCGATATAAAGCACATAGGTATCAGGTGCTTTGGCATCTAAATCTACCCAATAAGAAATCAGCGATTTATAGTCAGGCTGTGTCATTAACTGGCTAATATCATGATGATTTTTAGCTTTTGCAATGGCATCTAAATCGGATTTTATTGGGCTAATACCAGCTTGCTCGATAGCTTCTTCATTCAGGTAGCTGAGATATAAATTTCGAATATTTCGTTGGTTATGCGTGAGCTTGTTTTCAGGGAGCTGTTGTAGTTGGTCAATAATAGATTGAATGTGTTTTTCTGTGTTTAAGTATAATTCCACGAAAGAGTTAATACGTGGCATACCGGTGGGGATTTGCGCTTTATTTATCCAATCTTCATTAACATAACGGTAAAAATCATTTCCGGGTTCAATCGTATCAGACAAAACAATTTTTTGTTGTCCATAAGCCACTTCTTTCGCCAAGAGCGCAGGGGCAAAAGAAATCGTCGACATACCAATAATTAAAGCCAAAACATTTAAACGCATGTAACCACCTCTCTTCGTTGAGAATTATGATATCCACTTTAATACGTTAAATTTTACAGTGAGGATCCTGCAAAATTCATTTTACTTATTGAACCACATAATGAAATAAAGTTAATCCGTCTTTGCACTATCTTACGGCCTTTCATCAGTGTAGTGGCATTTAGATGAAATTTTATCATCATACTGTTTATTCTTCTGTGAATGATGTTATATTGGTTATATCAAATTATTCAATTATAACTTTTAGTTATATTTAATGTTCTTTAGCTATAGATGCAAAAGCACATTATTCATGTATGAGGTAGACTGAAATATGAAATTGCAGCAATTACGTTATATTGTTGAAGTGGTTAACCATGACTTGAATGTCTCCTCAACCGCTGAGGGGCTTTTTACGTCACAGCCCGGTATCAGTAAACAAGTGCGGATGCTTGAAGATGAGCTTGGGATCCAAATTTTTGCACGTAGTGGTAAACATTTAACGCATGTCACCCCTGCAGGGGAAGAAGTCGTGCGGATCTCCCGAGAAGTACTATCAAAAATAGAAGCGATCCGTTCGGTTGCTGGGGAGCACACTTATCCCGATCGGGGAAGTTTAAGTATTGCGACGACACATACACAAGCTCGTTATGCTTTACCTCCAACAATCAAAGGTTTTATTGAGCGTTACCCACATGTTTCATTGCACATGCAGCAAGGGTCTCCAACGCAAATAGCTGAAGAAGTTTGCAAAGGAAATAGCGATTTTGCGATAGCAACAGAAGCACTGCACCTGTATAACGATTTGATTATGTTGCCATGCTACCATTGGAACCGCTGTGTCGTTGTGCAAAAAGACCATCCGCTAGCGACGAAAAAAAATGTCACTATTGAAGATATCGCGGAATATCAAATTGTAACGTATACCCATGGGTTTACTGGACGTTCAGAATTAGATGTGGCATTTCAGAAAATTGGTCTTGAGCCCAAAATTATTTTTACCGCAACCGATGCCGACGTGATCAAAACCTATGTTAGATTAGGGTTAGGGATCGGTATCATTGCGAGTATGGCAGTTGACCCGGTGAGTGATAGTGATTTAGTTGTAATTGATATGCGTGATAAGTTCAGCTATAGCACAACGAAGATTGGTTTTAAACGCACCAGTTTCTTACGTAGCTATATGTACGATTTTATGTGGCGCTTCGCACCGCATCTAACTCGTGATGTGGTCGATAAGGCGGTTGCTATTCGTAATAATGAAGAGATTGAAGAATTTTTTAAAGATATGAAATTGCCTATCATCTAATTTCTTTATATTTCTGTACTAACCAATAATAACCCTAGTGACTGTATTTCTAGGGTTTTTATGGTCAATACCTAGCCGGTGTACCAAGCTATTTTCTGACTTATTTCCCTTCTTATCTTAAATTTCCTATTATTAATAGAGAAACATTCAATATTTGGCACAAAATCTATAAATCAAATTTCTAGAGCAACTATGATTACAATTGGTTAACAAAAAATAATGGCGGTAAATACATATATTGCCATAGCCATAAAAACCAAGGAGGAGTTATGTCGTTGAGTCTAAAAACAACGAGTGCCTCGACACTCAATGTTGGAAACAAGCAGTATAATTACTTCAGTTTAGCGCTAGCTGAAAAAAAGCTCGGTGATGGGACGAAGTTACCTAAGTCATTAAAAGTCTTACTCGAAAACCTATTACGTCATATTGATGGTAGCTCAGTTGTTGAACAAGATTTACAAGCCATTATTGACTGGCAAAAAAATGCACATGCAGATAGGGAAATTGCGTATCGTCCCGCGCGTGTGCTTATGCAAGATTTTACCGGAGTTCCTGCTGTTGTTGACCTGGCCGCGATGCGTGAAGCGGTTAAATCATTAGGTGGCAATGTTGAGCAAGTGAATCCGTTATCCCCCGTAGATTTGGTCATTGACCACTCGGTAATGGTGGATGAGTTTGCCACCCAATCCGCCTTTGGCGATAACGTTGAAATTGAAATGGCGCGTAACCATGAGCGTTATTTATTTTTACGTTGGGGGCAAAAAGCGTTTAACCGTTTTCAAGTGGTACCACCTGGTACAGGTATTTGTCACCAAGTTAATTTAGAATACCTTGGTAAGGCGGTATGGTATGAAGAAATTGACGGTAAATTATATGCTTATCCAGATACTTTAGTGGGCACGGACTCCCATACGACGATGATCAATGGGTTAGGCGTATTAGGTTGGGGTGTTGGTGGTATTGAAGCTGAAGCCGCGATGTTAGGCCAACCTGTATCGATGCTAATTCCTGACGTTGTTGGTTTTAAATTAACGGGTAAATTATCCGAAGGGATCACAGCAACTGACCTTGTGTTGACAGTGACACAAATGCTACGTCAACATGGTGTCGTGGGTAAGTTTGTTGAATTCTATGGTGATGGCTTGGCCGATTTACCATTAGCAGACCGCGCAACAATTGCGAATATGTCCCCTGAATATGGTGCAACGTGTGGCTTTTTCCCGGTTGATGAAGTAACACTGTCTTATATGCGTTTAACTGGGCGCAGTGATGATGAAATTGCGCTGGTGGAAGCTTATAGTAAAGAGCAGGGTTTATGGCGTTATGCGGGCGATGAACCGATTTTTACCAGCACACTTGAGTTAGACATGTCGACAGTCGAATCCAGTTTAGCCGGGCCTAAACGTCCACAAGACAGAGTCGAACTTAGCCAAGTACCAAAAGCATTTCGTGGCGCAGTCGAATTAGAAGTCAATAAGAAAATCCAATCGAGCTATCCTTCGGTTAAATATCAAAATAAAACCTTTGAATTAACCGATGGCGCGGTCGTTATTGCAGCAATTACCTCTTGTACAAACACGTCGAACCCAAGTGTATTAATGGCGGCAGGGCTATTAGCGAAGAAAGCCGTTGAAAAAGGGTTAGTTCGCCAACCGTGGGTTAAATCATCATTAGCACCGGGTTCTAAAGTGGTTACTGATTATCTTGCCGTTGCAGGTTTAACACCGTATTTAGATAAGCTTGGGTTTAACCTTGTCGGGTATGGATGCACAACGTGTATTGGTAACTCAGGGCCATTACCAGAACCAATAGAAGAAGCGATTAAACAAACGGATCTTACTGTTGGTGCCGTGCTGTCAGGAAACCGTAACTTTGAAGGGCGAATTCACCCACTGGTGAAAACTAACTGGTTAGCCTCTCCGCCGCTTGTTGTTGCCTATGCACTGGCGGGTAATATGAATATCAACTTGAAAACTGACCCTATCGGGGTTGATAAATCGGGTAATGATGTTTATTTGAAAGATATTTGGCCATCAAGTGCTGAAATTGCGCAAGCTGTACAGCAAGTTAAAACAGATATGTTCCGTAAGGAATATAACGCGGTCTTTGAAGGTGATGATGCTTGGAGAGCATTAAAAGTTGAAAGCTCTTCAACTTATCACTGGCAAGCAGACTCGACCTATATCCGCCATCCACCTTTCTTTGAAGGAATGCAATCTCAGCCAGTACCTGTTAAAGATATTCATGGCGCAAATATTTTAGCGATCCTCGGTGACTCGGTCACCACTGACCATATTTCTCCCGCGGGGAATATCAAAAAAGAGAGCCCAGCAGGGCGGTATCTGCAAGAACACGGTGTTGCTGTCGCAGATTTCAACTCTTATGGTTCGCGTCGTGGTAACCATGAAGTGATGATGCGCGGTACATTTGCAAATATTCGTATTCGTAATGAAATGGTGCCAGGTGTAGAGGGCGGTTATACCTTACATATACCGACAGGCAAACAAATGGCGATTTATGATGCAGCGATGCTGTATCAACAAGAAAATCGCCCATTGGCTATCATTGCGGGTAAAGAATATGGTTCAGGTTCTAGCCGAGATTGGGCTGCGAAAGGTACAAATTTATTAGGTGTGAGAGTCGTCATTACTGAGTCATATGAGCGTATCCACCGTTCCAATTTGATTGGTATGGGGGTTATA
Source organism: Providencia rettgeri (assembly GCA_900455085.1). Taxonomy (NCBI): domain Bacteria; kingdom Pseudomonadati; phylum Pseudomonadota; class Gammaproteobacteria; order Enterobacterales; family Morganellaceae; genus Providencia; species Providencia rettgeri. Next base: position 2,259,915 of record UGTZ01000001.1, read on the forward strand.
CCTTTAGAGTTTAAAGATGGGGTATCCCGTAAGACACTCAATTTAAAAGGTGATGAACGCATTGATGTCACGGGGTTACAGTCAATTACTCCTGGACAAGATATCACAGTGAAAATCACGTATGGCAATGGTGATATAAAGGAAGTTATAACACGCTGTCGTATTGATACTGCAACGGAGATGGATTATTACCGTCATGGTGGTATCTTACATTATGTTATAAGACAGATGCTGCATTAATCATTCAATTGTGTTACTGAAACGCCTGTAAGATTGTTATCCTACGGGCGTTTTTATTTTTTAATATTTAATCTTATTTATCAATTTTGTTTTTTCTCAATATTTTTGATAGCAATCTACGTTATGGTGTTAAATAGACGGTAGATTAAAGGAGAAAATAGTCGCTACTAGGCTAAATGAAAATAGGGTGAAGTTCGCCATAAATAAGTTTCTTTGTGCAAATTAATTGAATGTAATAGCTTTAGCACGGGTCACCATGTAACTGAGCTTATCGAAAACACTATAAAGGAAATGAGTATGGCAGATATCAATGAAACCGATTTCTATAAAGGGGCATTGTGGGCAGCAGATATCTTATTAACCACATCCCATTTTGATGGTGCGAACGAAGAGGTTCGTGACATTTTGGAGCACATACCTAACTTATATTCTATTGTGATGAGAACACCTGAAACGGAAGTCCATGATTTGCGTTTATATGCAGACAAAGAATTTCCACTCGGCTTAAATGCAGATTACACCACCATTACCATTGCACCATTACAAGACTACTTTGATATTTTGCCTATGCCCGATCAAAACCCTGAGAGTATTACGGTTGAAGTTGATTACTGGGGAGTAGTTGCAACAACATCTGCGGGTAAACAAGATTTATTAATTGCCGGTTTAGCAACGCCAGAGCAAGCACAGCATTATGTGCAAACATTAACCCAACAACTTGAATTGCAAAGAGCAAAATAGCCAACTGGCTATAAGTTAGGCGCTTTAAGTACTATTATTCAACATAAATGACAAAAAACCGCGCTACTGTGTTTATGTACAGTAACACGGTTTTTTTTAACTGAATGAGATTATAACGCGTTGGCTTCGGCTAATTGTAAAGCGAAATAAGTGAAAATAAGGTCAGCGCCTGCGCGTTTAATTGACCCTAGTGTTTCAAGAGCCACACGCGTTTCATCAATTGCACCCGCTTGAGCAGCAAATTTAATTTGTGCGTATTCTCCACTGACTTGATAAGCCCCGATGGGTAATTGAGTGTGTTCGCGTAAATCACGAATAATATCCAAATACGCTCCGGCAGGCTTTATCATTAGCGCGTCAGCACCTTCGCGCTCATCAATTAGTGACTCATGGAGCGCTTCACGGCGGTTCATTGGGTTCATCTGATAGGTTTTTCTATCGCCTTTAAGGCATGAACCTGCTGCATCTCTGAATGGGCCATACAGTGCGGATGCAAATTTTGTGGAGTAAGACATAATTGCAGTGTCTGTAAAGCCTGCTTCATCAAGAGCATGACGGATTGCAGCAACCTGGCCATCCATTGCGGCAGAAGGGGCAATGAAATCAGCGCCTGCACGTGCGGCGGCAACCGCTTGTAAACCTAGGTTATGGATAGTTGCATCGTTGTCAACGACATGACCGTGCATAACGCCACAGTGACCATGAGAGGTGTATTCACAGAAACAGGTGTCAGACATCACTATCATTTCAGGAACGGTTTCTTTGCAGATACGTGACATGCGTGCCACTAAACCATTTTCTTGCCATGCATCACTACCATTATCATCAAGATGATGGGAAACCCCAAAGGTCATCACTGATTTTATTCCTGCATTTGCGATACGCTCAATTTCATAGGCAAGGCGTTTTTCAGGAATACGCATAACACCCGGCATGCTATTGATTGGCATATAGTCATCGAGTTCTTCTTCAACAAAAATTGGCAAGCAAAGGTCATTAACGGAAAGATGGGTTTCTTGGAATAAAGTGCGGAGTTTTTCGGTCTTACGCAATCTTCTCATGCGTTGAATTGAATGCAGGTTGTTCACAGTATCTCCTGGTAGTATGCGGAATAAACCTCAAGAGCTCAGTTTATTCGTCAGGGTAATCAGATGGCTAACAGTATAAACCTTATAGAAAGAAAGTGAATATAGCAGCGGGTAAATGGCACACTTTGAATGATGATAATCAGAATGAGGAGAAGAAAGGGAAGAGCAGAACACTCTTCCTTTGGTGAGATCACTGATGCTTAAATAGCATGTGCCCCATTTTTTCTGCTTTAACGTCAAGGTAATGTTCGTTACTTGGGTTACGACCGACAATCAGTGGAACACGTTCTACCACGTTAATTCCAGCTTCACGCATGATGTCTATTTTTTTCGGGTTATTTGTCAATAAACGGACTTCATTAATTCCCAATAATTTATACATATCAGAGCATAAGGTAAAATCACGTTCATCGGCTTTGAATCCGAGTTTGATGTTGGCTTCAACCGTATCAAGGCCTTGATCTTGCAATGCATAAGCACGGATTTTATTTAGCAAGCCTATGTTTCGGCCTTCTTGACGATGATAAAGTAATACCCCTCGGCCTTCTTTACTAATCTGAGAGAGCGCGGCTTCTAATTGAAAACCACAATCGCAACGTAGACTAAATAACGCATCTCCTGTTAAACATTCGGAGTGGATCCGGCTAAGTACCGGTGTATCTCCTGAGATATCGCCAAAAATTAACGCTACATGATCACGACCGGTTGCAATTTCTTCAAAACCCACCATTAAAAACTCACCGAAAGGTGTTGGGAGTTTTGCTTCGGCAACGCGTTTTAGCTGCATATTTTCTTTCATTAGTTAAAGTAACTCTTGCTTAATTAATAACGTTTATCGATATAAAGTAGCTTAACTATAATACATCGACGCTATATGACGTTTAGCATATAGAGGTTGGTATTCTTTGCACACGACCAACGCTGTATTACTATAACAGAGTTAATAATAGGTGAATGGAATATTTGTATATTTAATAGAACTTTATTTGGAATACATTGAATGAAAAAAATGGTTTTGGTTGTTTGTGCTTTTGCATTGTTATTAATCATGCCTCCCATGGTGATGATAGTTACAGGGTGGCATTGGTCACCAGAAACCCAGTTTAACTCTATGAAATGGCTTCTTTGGCTGACAGACACTGCGGGTGCGCCTTATAGTATTTTAACGTCTTTGTTATTTCTTGGAGTCGTTATATTCGTTTTCCGTTCAGAAAAGAAACAGCGACTGAAAATTTTGCTTGTTCTGGTCAGCGCGGTATTACTGCAACAAGGTTTGAAGAGCGCATTAAAAAGCACATTTAAAGAACCGCGTCCTTATGTGGAATGGTTGGCAACTCAATATCAAATTCCTTCATCAGAGTTTTATGAGTTAAAACGTAGTGAACGAGCGAAATTAATTAAAAATACGGTTAAACAAGATGAAAAATATAGCTAAGTGGCAGCGTAAACATTGGCAAGCAGAAACGGGGTATTCTTTTCCTTCGGGTCATATGTTATTTGCGGCAGGCTGGGCATTGTTTTTAATTGTGCTTTTTTGGCAACAGCGTTTATATGCTTTATCGATAGGGCTTGCTATTTGGGCAGAGGGTATTGCGTTTAGTCGGATGTTGTTGGGAATGCATTGGCCTATAGATATAATAACTTCAGTGATCATAAGTGCTTGTTTTACCCTATTTGGTTATTATATTTTACGGGCATGGGGACTATTTAGTAAAGCCGATTAATCTTTCATCAAGTTGGCCATTATTAGGGGAGATCTAACTTAAATATCTCATTGTATAAAATAAATTGCTTTGTCTGAATGCGCTGGAAATGCTACCTTAACAGGTAGATATTATTGGATGAATAGAACTGATAACGGGAATAAATGTGAAATATTTTCTGATTTTATTACTAGCGGTCGCTTTTTTTATTGTTTCGATTACGCTAGGTTCAAGCAATGATCAGGTTATTACATTTAACTATCTGATTGCAAAAGGGGATTTTTCATTATCGACCCTTCTTGCATCACTTTTTGGTGTCGGTTTTGTGCTAGGTTGGCTAGTCTGTGCCGTGTTTTATTTACGAGTCATCGTTAGCCTGAAAAACGCACGTCGTAAAATTCGACGTTTAGAATCACAATTAGGTGCTGGAGAAAGTAATATTTCCGACTCAACCTCATTAGTGACGACTCAGAACAAGGAATAATCCTGTATGTTCGAGTTGCTGTTTCTGCTGCTACCGGTTGCTGCTGCTTACGGTTGGTACATGGGGCGCAGAAGTGCTCAACAAGATAAGCAACAACATGCGAATCGCTTGTCACGTGATTATGTTACAGGCGTTAACTTCCTATTATCTAATCAACAAGACAAAGCTGTCGATTTATTCCTCGATATGCTGAAAAATGAAGACAGTTCCGCTTTTGAGGCTCATCTCACGCTGGGAAATTTATTTCGCTCTCGCGGGGAAGTTGAACGTGCTATTCGTATTCACCAATCGCTGGTGGAAAGTGCTGCTTTGTCATTTGAACAACGCTTATTAGCAACCCAACAGCTTGGCCGAGATTACATGGCTGCAGGGGTTTATGACCGTGCAGAAAATATGTTTCAGCAATTGACAGACGAAGTCGATTTCAAACAAAGTGCCTTACAATCCCTCTTAAATATTTATCAGCTTACCAGTGACTGGACAAAAGCCATTGAAATAGCAGGAAAACTGGTTAAATTAGGGCACCCCGAGTTACGTGAGCAAATTGCGCATTTTTATTGTGAATTAGCGACCCAACAACTCGCTAGCGATGATCTTGAAGATGCACTGACATTGTTAAATAAGGCAGAGCAAGCCGATAACCACTGCGCTCGAGTTTCGATTATGAAAGGTCGGTTGTTTATCGAACAAGGTAATTACGATAAAGCGATTCATGTCCTAAAACAAGTCTATGAACAAGATAGAGAGCTAGTCACTGAAACGTTACCTTTACTATTTGATTGCTATCAACATACAGGCCAAGCAGATGAGTGGGAAGATTACCTTCGTCAGTGTGTTGCAGGTAATTCAGGGGCTATCGCAGAACTTTATTTAGCCGATATTATTGTTGAAAAACAAAATCATGAAGCGGCTGCGAATTACATTAACGACCAAATTCAACGCCATCCTACCATGCGTTTATTCTATCGTTTAATGGATTACCATCTTGAAGAAGCTGAAGATGGAAGGGCAAAAGAAAGTTTGATTTTGCTGCGTAAAATGGTAGGGGAACAAATTCGTACAAAACCCGATTATCGTTGTCATAAATGCGGGTTTACATCGCGTGCATTATATTGGCATTGTCCATCTTGTCGTTCTTGGGACACAATTAAACCTATTCGCGGGCTAGATGGTCAGTGACAGCGTCACTTTTTAAATAATAACGACTCTTTTAAAGGCTAAGAAATGATTTCCTCAACTGAGAACCACACACATTCACCAATTATTGTGGCACTTGATTATGAAGATGCTAATGAAGCTTTGGCTTTTGTGGATCGCATTGACCCACGTGATTGTCGCTTAAAAGTTGGCAAAGAAATGTTTACTTTTAATGGTCCTCAATTTGTTAAGTCACTCCATGAACGTGGTTTTGATATTTTCTTAGATTTGAAATTTCATGATATTCCAAATACTGTTGCTCGTGCGGTTGCGGCTGCAGCTGAAATGGGGGTATGGATGGTTAATGTCCATGCTGGTGGTGGGGCTCGTATGATGGAAGCGGCACGCCAATCCCTTGAGCCTTATGGTAAAGAAGCGCCGTTACTTACTGCAGTAACAGTATTAACGAGTATGGATGAATCTGACCTCTCAGGTGTTGGAATTAACGTTTCACCGGCAGCTCATGCAGAGCGTTTGGCCTTATTAACGAAGCAATGTGGGTTGGACGGTGTTGTGTGCTCTGCTCATGAAGCGCAACGTTTAAAGCAGTTATGTGGTGCTGATTTCAAATTAGTTACCCCAGGTATTCGCCCTACAGGTAGTGATGTCGGGGATCAACGTCGCATTATGACACCACAAGATGCAGTGAAAGCAGGTGTCGATTATATGGTGATTGGGCGTCCAATTACACGCAGTGAAAACCCAACGGTCACATTACAACAAATCAATCAATCTATTGAAGGTTTGCTATGAGTGATTCAAATAGTCGTCTTGTTTACAGTACAGAGACAGGACGTATTGCTGACGAGAAACGTAAGGTTGAAAGGCCTAAAGGCGATGGTATTGTGCGAATTCGCCGTGAGACATCAGGACGCAAAGGGAAAGGGGTTTGTGTAGTTACAGGTCTTGATCTTGAAGATAGCGAATTAGCAAAACTAGCGGCTGACCTTAAAAAGAAATGTGGCTGTGGCGGGGCTGTCAAAGATGGTAACGTTGAAATTCAAGGCGATAAACGCGATGTTATCAAACAGTACCTTGAGGCGAAAGGTTTTCAAGTCAAGTTAGCTGGTGGCTGATTGACTCGACAATTTTGCTATTTTTCATGAGTGGCGACTTAGAGAGCCACTCATTTTATAACGAATAAGTGGTTAAATTGCTGCTAACTCGGTAAATAAAGCAGGATTTCGCTTAATGGCAATGAGTATTTTAGCCGCTAATCCTGTTGGGTTACGTCGTTTAAGTTCCCAACTTTTAATGGTGTCTATACTCGTTCCTAGCGCATGAGCTAATTCGCTTTGGGAAACATTAAGTTGTTCTCGAATTGCTTTGACGTCAGTAATTTCGTAACGAGTGACATTAGCGGCTTTTTGGTGACCGTGTTTAATGTCAACAGCTTCTTCTAAAGAGGCTTTTAATTCGTTGAATATACTCATTTTATACCTCATTTTTTAGTAATTTCGTTAGTTTCTTTAATTCTGCTTTTTCTAAGTCATTTAGCGTATCTTTGACATCCTTTGGGTAAGCCATTATAAAATAAATGATTTCTGGTGTAGCTAGGAAGTAAATAACCCGTACACTTGCACTTTTTCCTTTATTACCCGTTGCCATCCTAATTTTGTGAAGGCCACCTGTTCCTTGAATAATATCGCCTTTATCTGGACATGCGATAAGTTCATTTTGTAGTGTTCTAAGTTCTTCTTGTGTTGCTATCGATTGGATTTGTTTAGTAAAAAACTTGCTTCAATAAATTCAATTGGTGACTCACAGAGTTCCCTCCCTTTGTATTAATTGCAAGTGTACCTTGTACACTTTTTCCGTCAATAGTTTAATAGATTATCGGATATGAAAAATAAAATAGCGTTCATGATGAACGCTATTTTAGATTAAGAAGAGGAAATAAAGGATGTAATGAGATTTATTTACCGACTTGGTGACCGATAATTCCGCCAATAGCAGCACCGCCAACGGTTCCTACAGAGCTTCCGCCTGTCAGTACGGCACCACCAACAGCACCTACACCGGCACCAATCGCTGTGTTTTTATCGCGCTTAGACATATTTGAACAGGCACTGACGCTGATAGCGACTGTGGCTATCACCATGAATGATAAAATACGTTTGCTTACTGTGTTCATTTTAGTGATCCTTAGTACAGATTTAACAGTTAACAAAATATCATGATAGGTAATTATACGAATAAGAATAATCAGGAAAAGATCTGGAAAAGTGCTCGCTGTTTAACGTTTAATGCGAATATGATGTTAAAAAACAATTTATAGAAAAATAAAAGACCATAGATATCAAACTATGGTCTTTTAAGAATAGCAGAAAAGTTGTTATTCGGCTGGTCTAGCAACGATATTACGTGTTTCCATACGAACTTCATTAATGGTGACATTAATAATATCGTTAAGTTGGTAAGCTATTTCACCTTTAACAAGCACATTGCCTGTTTCTTGGCTACATTGAATCTCATCACGAACGCTATGAATAAAGGGGGCAGGGACAAATGCAACGGCACCATTGTCGACTAAGCGAACTCGCACTCCACCACGGGTAATATCGATAATTTCAGCTGGGAATTTAGTGTCTGTACCCTCAAAAGGCTTTAAGTAACGCGAATAGAGCCAGTCACCAACATCACGTTCAGCCATACGATTTGCACGACGACGTTCAGCTAATTTGATTGATAATTCTTCGGAGGGTTTATCCGTAGAAGGTTTACCGGCAATAATAGACTTTATTAAGCGATGATTGACGATATCGGTATACTTACGAATTGGTGAAGTCCAAGTCGCATAAGCATCAAACCCTAAACCAAAATGTGGACCGGGCTCAGCTTTGACTTCCGCAAAAGTTTGGTAACGACGAATTCGGCTATCAAGGAATTGAGTTGGCTGTGCATCTAATTGACGGCGTAGTTGACGGAAACCTTCTAGTGATAACAACGATTCAGCCGTTGTTTCAATACCGTTATCTTTTAGTGTTTGCACGACTTGGTCAATTTGCAGAGGTTCAAACCCCATATGCACATTAAACACCCCAAACCCTAATTTTTCTTTTAGTACCGCAGCAGCGCAGAGGTTAGACGCGATCATAGCTTCTTCAACAATGCGATTAGAGCTACGGCGACGTTCAGTCACGATGTCAACCACATTGCCTTTATCATCTAATACAAAGCGGTAATCGGGGCGGTCTTTGAAGACGAGGGCATTATTTTCACGCCATTGTAAACGTCTATCTGACATTTCTTTAAGGAGTAAAATTTGCTGTTTATCGGTATCATTTGCTGGCTGCCAACTGCCTGTATTTTCAAGCCAATCAGAGACTTCGTCATAAACTAATTTAGATTTTGATTCAACCCAAGCACTGAAAAACTCAATGTGATCGTCAATGCGTCCATCTTCTTTAATTAGCGCAATACAGACTAAAGTAGGGCGGCGTTCATTTGGGCGTAAAGAGCATAGGTCGTCAGATAATCTGCGCGGTAACATTGGAATATTGAAACCAGGCAAATAGTTGGTATAGCCGCGGGCTAATGCCAGTTTATCTAGTTCGCTGCCTTCTGGTATATAACTTGTCGGGTCAGCGATAGCGATATACAGCTTTAAATTGCCATTATCGGTTCTTTCAACATAGAGCGCGTCATCAATGTCTTCAGTACTAGCATTGTCTATCGTCGTAAAATGCAAGTGAGTTAAATCAACACGTTCAATTCCGTGATCGTCACGTTCACTATCAACCATTTTAGGTTCATCACGGTCTAATTGGTGACGGCGTAACGTTACCCACCAAGGGGCAAAATGGTCATCACCATCGGTGATAAATTCAGTTATTTCAGCGTAGAAAGTTTTATCACCCTTTAATGGGTGGCGACGCATTTGTGCAACAACCCAATCATCTTGTTTGAATTCGTGATTGATGCCATTAACAGGACGGCAAGAAATCATATCTTTCAGTAATGGGTGATCGGGAATGACAAATAAGCGGTTATCATTGTCTTTTTTTTGTATTTTCCCAACAAACCTATCTAAAAAAGGTTCTACCAGCTCTTCTGGTTCTGCAAATTCGCGGTCTTTATCTGTACGAACTGCAGCAATAACGCGATCGCCATGCATGACTTTTTTCATTTGAGGCGGTGGAATGAAATAGCTTTTTTGGCCATCAACTTCGAGGAAGCCAAAACCTTTTTCTGTGCTTTTTACCAGCCCTTCGACACGTGGAGTCTGGGCATGTAGTTTTTGTTTAAGTTGTGCGAGCAGTGGGTTGTCTTGGAACATACTTACCGTTTTATTGATATTGGGTTTGGCTCTATTGTTACGTAAGACAAAGTCTTAGAGCAAGGAAAAAATGCGTTACTGACTAGATTCATCATTAAAAATACCGTTTATTGGTAATGTATAAAAATAGCATTTTGATCAATCTTCTGGGTATATTTTATCTTTAAATTCGCATAAATCTTCGATAATACATGAGCCACAGCGGGGTTTGCGGGCAATACAAGTATAACGTCCATGCAAAATAAACCAATGGTGGCAATCTACTTTAAACTCTGCGGGGACAACTTTAAGAAGTTTTTCTTCTACTTCAATAACATTTTTACCCGGAGCAAAGTTAGTACGATTGCAGACACGAAAAATATGTGTGTCAACAGCGATAGTCGGCCAGCCAAATGCGGTATTAAGAACCACATTTGCAGTTTTACGGCCAACACCCGGTAAGGCTTCCAAAGCCTCTCGGTTTTCAGGAACCTGACTGTTGTGTTTTTCGATTAAAATTTGACAGGTTTTATAGACACTTTCAGCTTTAGTATTAAATAAGCCAATGGTTTTAATGTATTCTTTTATCCCATCCACACCTAGCGCCATAATAGTTTCAGGTGTATTAGCAACAGGGTATAGCTTCGCTGTCGCTTTATTAACACTCACATCAGTCGCTTGAGCTGATAATAAAACTGCGATTAATAGCTCAAAAGGAGAATTAAATTCTAGCTCCGTTGTAGGGTGTGGGTTGTTATCCCGTAGACGAGTTAGAATTTCAATGCGTTTTGATTTATTCATTGCTCACAAAATATCGTTGTTAAGAAATATGGCTACCGCAACCTTGCTGTTTTTCATATTCACGCTCGGGTTGAATACTGGATTGTCGTGCGGCTCTTTTTTTCATTTTTTCATCAATTAAGTACTTTGCTGCTAATAGTAACGCTAGCCCAATAAAGGCACCAGGCGGTAGCATAGCGAGTAAAAATGGAGAATCAAGATGTAATACTTCAATACGAAGGGAGGTGGCCCAAGAACCGAGTAACAAGTCAGCACCATCAAACAAGGTACCATTCCCTAAAATTTCACGAATTGACCCTAGAACAAGCAAGGTCGCCGTTGCGCCTAAGCCCATGGCAAACCCATCTAGAGCAGATAACCCAACAGGATTACGAGATGCATAGGCTTCTGCTCGCCCAATAACAATACAGTTGGTGACGATTAACGGAATAAAGATCCCGAGAGATTCATATAAACCAAAAGCATATGCGTTGATTAGCATTTGTACCGCACTAACAACAGAGGCAATAATCATCACGTAGATAGGGATGCGAATTTCTGATGGTACCCAACGACGTAAAGCAGAAACTGCAACATTAGTACAAACTAAGACTAGTGTTGTCGCTAAGCCTAGCCCTAATGCGTTTGTTGCTGTTGATGAAACAGCAAGAAGCGGACAAAGCCCTAATAGTTGAACCAATGCAGAGTTGTTTTTCCACAAACCTTGCATTAATAAGTCTTTAGATGTATCGCTCATTATTCGTCCCCACAGCGTGGATAATTCGATAATTGTTGTGGAATTTGTTGCATAAATACAGCAGTACGTTTAGTCGCATTGACGACTGCTCTGGGCGTAATTGTTGCTCCAGTAAACTGATCAAATTCACCACCGTCTTTTTTAACCGCCCATTTAGGGTCATTGTCAGAGGCTATTTTCTTACCGCTAAAATAAGTAATCCAATCAGATATTCGTGTCTCAATCTTGTCACCAAGCCCTGGTGTTTCATGATGTTCTGTTACACGAGTTCCCAATACTGTGCCGTTAAAATCGGCTCCAACTAATAAATGTATCGCGCCAGAGTAGCCGTCTAATGCCGTTGTTTCTAATGCCGCAGCAACGGGGTCGCCATTTTTACGGGCTAGATACAAACGCCTAGGTTGTTTGTTACCAAGTATGGCTTCATTAGTGACTAAATAACACTCTTTTGCGAGTTCATTGTCATATAAATCACTTGGTATAACTTGGTCGAGTAATTTTTTCTGAACAATAGCGGCTTGTTCAGCAATAGTCTCTTTAGTTAACGTGTACACTGCAGCACTAAGCGCGGTCGTGCCTGCCGCAAAGATTGCTAACGTTACACCATGGCGTTTCATCGTGTTTAACATACGGTTATCCTTACTTATGCCCATGGCCGTACGCACGAGGTTGCGTATAGTAATCAATTAATGGAACGGTAATATTGGCGAGTAACACGGCAAATGCGACAGCGTCAGGGTAACCACCGTAAACACGGATCACCCAAACAAGGAAACCAATGATCACACCAAAAATAATTCGTCCCTTAGGTGTTGTCGATGCGGTAACAGGGTCAGTGGCAATAAAAAATGCCCCTAGCATAGTGGCACCAGACAATAGATGAACCCATGGTGATGCATGCTGGCTATCATCAATTAAGTGGCTAACAATAGCTAAGATTGCCAACGTACCTAAGAACGACACTGGGATGTGCCAGCTAATAATACGGCGCTGTAATAAGAACAAACCGCCAACTAAATAGCCAATATTTACCCATTGCCAACCAATACCGGCTAAGGAACCTTGCAAAATAGGTTGTTGTAATACTTCAGAAATAGAATGAGTCAGTAGGCCCGTTTTAAAGCTATCAAGTGGGGTTGCTTGGCTCATACCATCAATTCCCGTTCGTAGCTGCTCGAGAGTAATACCTGTTGGTGTATGGCCACTGAGAATAATTGATAGGCTATCAAGGGCTGAAACCGACATATTCTGTAATTCATGCGGGGGTAGCCAGTTTGTCATATGAACAGGGAATGATATCAATAAAACAACATAGCCCACCATCGCGGGGTTAAAAGGGTTTTGTCCCAATCCACCATAACATTGTTTAGCAATCGTAATAGCAAAAAATGTCCCTAATACGATTAACCACCAAGGTGAGAGCGGTGGTAGGCTGATGGCTAATAATAAAGCAGTTACAATGGCTGAATTATCTTTTAGTACAGGAACTACAGGTTGTTTGCGTAAACGAATAGAAACCGCTTCTGTGATAACGGCTGTTAGCATCGCTAAAATAATTTGATATAAGGTGCCAACGCCAAAAAAATAAACTTGAGCCGCAATACCGGGTATTGCAGCTAAAAGTACCCAAAGCATGACTAAGCTGGTGCTTTGTTTATTATGAGTAAATGGCGCGCTAGCAATTTTTAAACGGCGATTTTTCGCATCAATTGGCCTAAATTTCATCTCGTTATCACTTACTCTGTAGTCGTTTGTTCATGTTGTTCATGTTGTTCATGTTGTTTTTGTGCTTGTTTCGCTTTTACTCGCGCGATTGCAGCGGCAACGGCAATTTTTCGAGGGTCGGTTTCCTCTTCAATGGGTTGTTCGGCAGCGGGAGTAAGCTCTTCTTGTGCGAGTTGTTCTGCTTGAGCGGCTTTTTTAGCTTTCGCACGCGCAATAGCCGCAGCGACAGCCGCTTTACGTGGGTCAACTTCGGTATCCGCTACCGCATCAGCGACTGGCGGAGTGGCAGGTTGTTCTTGAGCGGCTTTTTTAGCTTTTGCACGCGCAATAGCCGCAGCGACAGCCGCTTTACGTGGGTCAATTTCGGTATTCGCTACCGCATCAGCGACTGGCGGAGTGGCAGGTTGTTCTTGAGCGGCTTTTTTAGCTTTTGCACGCGCAATAGCCGCAGCGATAGCCGCTTTACGTGGGTCAACTTCGGTATCCGCTACCGCATCAGCGACTGGCGGAGTGGCAGGTTGTTCTTGAGCGGCTTTTTTAGCTTTTGCACGCGCAATAGCCGCAGCGACAGCCGCTTTACGTGGGTCAATTTCGGTATTCGCTACCGCATCAGTGACTGGCGGAGTGGCAGGTTGCTCTTGAGCCGCTTTTTTAGCTTTCGCACGCGCAATAGCTGCAGCGACAGCCGCTTTACGTGGATCAACTTCGGTATTCGCTACCGCATCAGCGACTGGCGGCGTGGCAGGTTGCTCTTGAGCGGCTTTTTTAGCTTTGGCACGCGCAATAGCCGCAGCGACAGCATCTTTACGGGGATCATCCGTTGCTGTTATATCAACAGTTTCTGTTTGTGCATTAGCCAGCTTTTCAGCTTGTTTAGCACGAGCTTGGGCTTTACGAGCTTCGCGAGCGGCGATTACTGAACTATTGTCTGGGAGTTCACCGGAAACAATCTTAATGGGTTCCGCTGTCAGCGTTTGTTTGGCTTTAACTCGTGCTAAAGCCGCATTAACGGCATCTTTATCTGCACTATCGACTTGCACAGCCGCTTTTTTATGGCGTTCTTCTCGTGCTTGTTTATCACGTTCCATACGCAACTGTTTTGCTTCAAAACGCAATTTTGCTTCAGCAGCACGGCGCTCTTCTTGAGCAATTTCACGAATTTCTGCTTTTTCTTGACGGTAATATTGTACTAACGGAATATTACTCGGGCACACATAAGCACATGCACCACACTCTATGCAGTCAAATAAATTATGTTTTTGCGCTTTTTCGTGTTCATCTCCTTTACTGAACCAGTAAAGTTGCTGAGGTAGTAGCGCAGCAGGGCAGGCTTCAACACATAACCCACAACGAATACACGCTTCTTCTAGTGCTTTAGGCCCCATTTCTTCCATGGTAGGAACCAGTAAACAGTTACAAATTTTCACGACAGGAACATTTAAGTCGGGCAGGGTAAAGCCCATTAAAGGCCCTCCCATAATCACCATTTGTTCTGGTTCAGGGTTAAAACCTGATTGCTGTAATAGATGTTTAACTGGAGTCCCTAAACGAGCCCAAAAATTACCCGGTTTGCTGATTGCTTCGCCTGTGACCGTGACTACTCGTTCGATTAATGGCTGGCCATCGATAACCGCGCGTTTGATAGCAACCACAGTACCGAACGTTTTGCATTAACACGCCAATTTGTGAAGAACGCGCACCGGATGGCACTTCTTTTCCCGTTAAAATTTTTGTCAGCTGTTTAGCACCACCTGATGGGTACTTGGTTGGTATAACTCGAATGAATATTTGTTTGTCTTGCGAGGTGATTGCATCTTTAAGTGCACGAATAGCTTCGGGTTTATTGTCTTCAATACCAATTAGTACCTGGTCTGGGTTCAATAAATGCTGTAAAACACGGCAGCCTTCAATAACTTCCTGTGCATGTTCTTGCATTAATCTATCATCGGCTGTGATATAAGGTTCGCATTCAGCCGCATTAATAATTAATGTTTTAATTGCATCTTGACCACCTGCCAATTTTGATGCGGTTGGGAAACCAGCACCGCCGAGACCCGCAATACCCGCTTGTTCAATTTTCTGTAGTAATTCAGCGCGGGTTAATTGAACGTAGTTAGGCTCGGGGTATAAAGTACACCATGTATCTTGGCCATCGGATGCAATACGTACACACAACTCTTTTAAGCCAGAAGGATGCGCTGTCACCATGGGTTCAATCGCAGTGATAACCCCTGAAGTTGAAGCATGAACAGGCACAGTACGTCCAAGGCCTTTAGTTAAAGGCTGGCCTTTTAAAACGAAGTCACCGACTTGAACAATCAGCTCACCTTCAGGGCCTAAATGTTGTTGTAATGGGATAACCAGTTCATCAGGTATTGATGCAATACGCATTGGTGTTTGGCTTGATTGTAGCTTCATTTCAGGCGGATGGATCCCACCTTTGAAATCCCAAATATTATCTTTTTTCAACCAATTAAAGAGCTTAAGCATGAGTTTCACCCCTTGCTTTAGTTACAAATGGTTCATTGGGTTCAACATTGATATTTTTGACTGGGATGGTGTTTAAATCCCATTTCCAATTGGCTGTGGTGGTTTTCACGGGAACAAGCTCAATACAATCGGTAGGGCAAGGGGCTACACACAGGTCACATCCTGTGCACAAATCTTCAATAACGGTATGCATGGCGCGGGTTGCACCCACAATAGCATCAACAGGGCAGGCTTGAATGCATTTAGTACAACCGATGCAGTTTTCTTCATCGATAATAGCAACTTTACGAACTGGATTTTGCGCGGCTTCACCACCATCGATTGGTTGGGGGTCAACATTAAGCAACTCAGCGATTTTTAGCATGACTTGCTCACCACCAGGGGCGCATTTGTTGATCATTTCCCCATTATTTGCAACCGCTTCAGCGTAAGGACGGCAGCCAGGGTAACTGCATTGACCGCACTGACTCTGAGGTAATATCGCTTCAACTTGTTCAACAATAGGATCAGCCTCAACTTTGAATCGTAATGAGGCATACCCTAAAATCAGCCCAAAAATAAGGCCAAAAACGGCTAATATACCGATAGCAATCCATACAGACATCATTAGAATTTCACCAAACCACTAAAGCCCATAAACGCGAGAGACATCAAGCCAGCAGTAATTAACCCAATTGACGAGCCCTTAAAAGGAGCAGGAACATTGGCAACAGCTAAACGTTCGCGAATAGCGGCAAATAACACCATCACTAATGAAAAACCCACAGCAGCGCCAAAACCATACACGGCAGACTGCATAAAAGTATGAGACATATTAATATTTAATAAGGCAACACCAAGAACCGCGCAGTTGGTGGTAATTAAAGGCAGAAAAATACCAAGTAAACGGTAAAGCGTTGGACTCGTTTTCCTCACCACCATTTCAGTAAACTGTACAACGACAGCAATCGCTAAAATAAAACTTAGCGTTCGCAAATATATGAGGTCGAGAGGAATGAGGATGAGAGTGTCAATCAACCAAGAACTGATTGACGCTAATGTCATAACAAACGTCGTTGCTAAGCCCATTCCAATGGCGGGTTCGAGTTTTTTTGAGACGCCCATAAAAGGGCATAAGCCTAGGAATTTAACGAGAACGAAGTTGTTAACCAGTACTGTTCCAACAAAGAGTAATAGATAATCAGTCATGCTATTGCCTGAAATGAAAAAAGAACAAAAACTGACCGAAGCCAGTTAAACTATCATTATGATATCAAGCAATTTATGTGATGCTTATCGATCTTGTGTGAAAGTCATTTTTACACGTTGGGACCGTTTTAAATAAGGGACAAAGAAACCTGCACCAATTAAAGGCCACGCTAAGACTTGCAAAGCAGTTTCATCATCAATAGGTGAAAATGCGAAGGTTTTTATACCTAACAATAATAAAATCATTAACCAAATAATAAAGCGGCGAGGGAAATGTTTTGAACGAGAAAACATGAGTTGCAACACATGGATACTGAAAATAGTCATCCCAATAGTAATCACGAATGACAGATACCATGCGGCAGGAATAAAGCTTGTCCAATGGTCAACAGTCGTGACAATCTCATAAAACTTAATGCAATACATGACAGTCATACTGCAAACAGCTAAAAAGGTTAATAACAAATAGATTGCTGGAACTAATAACCAGCCAGTGATGCGGTTAGCGTCATAAACTGAAGTCATAATCAATAAAACCCATTTTGGCGAAGTCGCTGGACAATTTACAATCCTATCATAGATTTATTTGCCATTTCATTCCTTCTGATGGTACTTTTTATCTCCACCTGTGTTTATCGTTGTATGAGGTCTAAATGTCTAAACCAATTAAAGTTGCGATCGTCGGATATGGCTATGCTAGCAAAACATTTCATGCTCCCTTCCTTGGCATTTTAGAAGGGTATGATTTAACAACGATTTCTAGCAGTGACCCGAGTAAGGTTAAGGCTGATTGGCCAAATGTTCATGTTGCCGCCTCTCCGGAAGCTATTTTTGCTGATAAAGATATCGAACTCGTCGTTATTCCTACGCCTAATGATACTCATTTTCCTCTCGCACAAGCGGCATTAGCAGCGGGAAAACACGTTGTTGTTGATAAACCATTTACATTAGATGTCTCACAAGCTGAACAATTGAAACAACAAGCGGAGCAAGCTGGAAAATTACTGTCGGTTTATCATAACCGCCGTTGGGACTCCGGTTTTTTAACCGTTAAAAAAATCTTAGAAGAAGGTAAGCTTGGGGATATTAAATACTACGAATCACATTTTGACCGTTATCGCCCGTTAGTTAGGCAACGCTGGCGTGAAGCGGATATTCCCGGAGCCGGTATTTGGTATGACCTAGGTCCGCATTTATTAGACCAAGTCTTACAATATTTTGGTAGGCCGTTAGGGATCAACGTTGATCTTGCCATGATCCGTCCTAATGCACAGGCAGTGGATTACTTTCATGCCATTTTGCAATATGCTGATAAAAAAGTGGTATTACATGCTACAACATTAGCCGCTGCACCAACACCGATATATGTTATTCATGGTATGAATGGTAGCTATGTTAAATATGGTTTAGACACCCAAGAAGACAGCTTAAAGAGCGGCCAACGTCCAGAAGGGGCTGATTGGGGAATTGATACCAATATGGGTAATGTGACGCTGTCACAAGGTGATGAGCTTATAACTCAATCTTGGCCAAACCAACGCGGAAATTATGGTGGTTATTATCAAGGGATATATGATGCGATTCGCCATGGTAAACCAAATCCTGTCACCCCGAGCGAAGCGATAGATATTATGAAACTTATTGAAGCAGGTATACGTTCGGTAAAAGAAAAACGGACTATCGAAGAAATATTTTAACGTCATCAACGCTCACTATAAGGCCAGTTAACATAACTGGCTTTTATTATGGATAATCGAATGAATTTGCTAGCTAAACTGAGAATAGACCCATTTTTACTTATCATGATTGGTGTTGTCATTCTAGCCAGTCTTTTTCCTTGTGAAGGTGACATAAAAACGGGGTTTCAATATTTAACTACTGCTGCAATTGCATTGCTGTTCTTTATGCATGGAGCCAAGTTATCTCGTGAATCAATCATGGCGGGGATAGGGCACTGGCGTCTACATCTCCTGGTTTTTGCGAGTACATTTATTGTATTTCCTATTGTAGGATTAGGACTCGCGGTGATTGTACCTAAATGGATGTCACCGACGGTATATATGGGCTTTTTATACCTATGTGCTTTACCTGCAACCGTACAATCAGCAATTGCGTTCACATCAGTGGCCGGTGGGAATATTGCCGCAGCTATTTGTAGTGCATCGGCGTCGAGTATTCTTGGGGTTTTTCTTTCGCCAATCTTAGTTGGCTTATTGATGGATGCTGATGGTAGCCAAGCCATGGATACACTCAATGCGATAGGCTCCATCTTAATGCAATTAATGCTACCCTTTGTCGTGGGGCATTTATCTCGACCATTGATTGCCAATTGGATTAACCGTAATCGTAAGTTAGTGAATATGACTGACCGGTCTTCAATATTGTTAGTGGTTTACGTGGCATTTAGTGAAGCCGTTGTAGAGGGGATTTGGCAGAAAATAGATGCATTTTCACTCTTGATGATAGTGGTTGTTACATGCGTTATTTTATTTATTGTCATTGTGTTTAATACGTTAGCTGCGCGGCTGTTAGGTTTTAGCAAAGAAGATGAAATTACCATCGTTTTCTGTGGCTCGAAAAAGAGTTTAGCGAATGGCGTACCCATGGCGAATGTGTTGTTTCCTGCTGCGACAGTAGGGGTTATTTTATTGCCATTGATGATCTTTCACCAAATACAACTGATGGTCAGCGCTGTACTTGCTCAGCGTTATGCTAAGCGATTATCAACCTAAGATTGAGGGGGGGGGGATTTACCCCCTATGTTTGTCATATTGATTTATAGGTCACCTTTAGTTTAGTTACAACATACAATATAATTAATAATGTATACATTAACAATTGTGTATCTAAGCTAAGTTCAGTTGGCCAACTAGAGGAAGGGGCAGGTTGATTAACGGTGCCAGTCTATTAGTTTACAGCGTAGAACTAGCTATATGGAGTAACTTGAGTGTTAAATTTAAGAGGGCATTAAAACTAATGCCCTTAATATATCTAAATTAGCGGGTAGTGACTTTATCTAAGAGCATTTTTTTCTCACTATCCGATAAAAATGCCATACTCAGACCATTTCGTTGTGCTTGTTCTATTTCTGCTGCCGTTAAACCGGCTTGTGGGGCAGCCACTTCATATTCATGCCGTAACTCAATCCCTTGAACTGCAGGGTCATCTGTATTAATTGAAGCCAGAACACCTTGTTGTAAAAAGTTTTTTAATGGGTGTTGAGCTAAAGATGGAACTGTACTTGTTTGAATATTTGACGTTAAACAGCTTTCCATGCCAATTTGATGTTTTACTAAATACTCAATTAGAGTAGGATCTTCTATTGCTTTAACGCCATGACCAATTCGTTGTGCGCCTAATACCTTAATAGCATGCCAAATACTGTCTGCTCCAGCTGCTTCACCTGCATGAACAGTAATATTTAACCCAGTATCTCTAGCTTTAATAAAATGTGACTCAAAGAGCTCTCCAGGGAATCCGAGCTCATCTCCCGCTAAATCTAATGCGCATAAATGATCTCGATGCGCTAATAATCCTTGCAGCTCAGTTGTACAGGCTTGTTGGCCAAAAGTGCGGCTTAAAATACCAATTAGATTAATTTTAATATCAAATTGTTGGCACCCTGCACGTACACCATCAACAATGGCTTCAACGACACCTTCAACAGGCAATTGGTGTTTCATCGCCATATAATAAGGGGAAAAGCGCAGCTCTGCGTAATCAATACCTGCATTAAAGGCATCTTCAACATTTTCAAATGCCACGCGGCGACAGGCATCTAAGTTTGCTAAAACAGCGACCCCCCAATCAAGTTTTGCTAAGAAACCGACTAAGTCAGCTTCTTGTCCTATAATTTGAACATGAGGGCGTAATGCTTCAAGCTCTGAAGCAGGTAATTGAATATGGTGTTGCTCTGCTAAGGAGAGAATTGTTTCTGGACGGATGTTGCCATCAAGATGGCGGTGTAAATCGGTTAAAGGTAAATGTGTTTTAATCACGGAATGATCCTTTATCTATTTTCTATCCTCATTTTGGCTTTTATTTCGCTAAAGGCAATTGCAAATCACGAAAAATGTGAAACGCGATCACTAATTACATTGCAAATGTGATTAATGTCACATTTGTTTTGCGATGCAAATAAAAAAGCCAGCTAATATTAACTGGCTTTTGTGATTAAATTATATCAATTAGATTAGTTAGCTGGCGCTGCATCTTGAGGTGCTAATTCAGGCTCAACTTCCATTCCTGGTGCTGGTTCTGCATCTGGAGCAGGGACTGCTTCATATTCTAATGCATCTTCTGGATTAGACATCACTTTCATCTTAGTGAGGAACTCAGCTAAGGTATATTTGTCATTATTGAATGTCAGGTCATTACCTGCAAATTTGATAGTCATAGTTAAATCATTTTCGCTATCAATCATCCAAGGTGATTTTTTCTGTTTAGCTTTTTCAGCACGTTCTTCATCCGTCATAAACATTTCTTCAAACGGAGAAGAGAACATATCTGAAGTCAGCATTTGCTGAACACCTTCAAACTCAGAAGTGACCATGCCTTTCATTTCTTTTTTCGTGTTAGCATCAACTGGAACACCTTGATCTAAAATCATTGCTTGAGTCATTGATTCGATCACCATTGGTTTATTCAGTTTTAAATTGAAATCAAAAGAAGTAATGAGCTGCTTGATAGCTTCATCAACTTTGTTAGACATTGCTAACGCAGTAATTTCGTCTTGGTTCCATTTATTGAATGTGATGTTTAGGTCAATTGAGCTTTGGCCAGCTTCATTTTTCCAGTAGAAAGGGCTAACCGTGAATACCGGCTTGCTCTTCATTAGCTCTGGCAATGTCGTAGACATCATTTCCATAGCTAAACGCTCTGTTGCTTCAGTTGGGTCGCCATTAGCTAAACCTTGTGCTAAAGCTTCATTATATTGCTCAACGAATTTACCTAATGCTTTTGCATCTAATTTTCAATAGCAACCGTCAGTTCGCCTGAACCTAAGTTTTGCTCTAATGCTTTTAAGTCAGAGATGCTATAAGAAATATTCCCTTTCACATCTTCGCCAGTAATAGAGGTGTCACTTGAAATTTTGAAATCTTTAAAAGAGAATTTGGTTTCAGGAATGTTGAAATCTGTATCCGCAATAACAAATGACTGGGTTCCGGTGTAGAAGCCATATTGTGATTTTGTCACATTAGAGACTAATTTTAAGCCTTTTAGTGTCATAGATTCAGAGTTATCTTTCTTACCGATAACTAAATTATCAGTGACTAAAGTTGCATCTACAGCAGCAAGGTCGGAAGTCGTTGATACATCAAACTTAGAACCACTGAAAGATAATGAAACATCATCTTTCTTATATTCGACAGGGATCAGCTCTAAATTGGTATCAATACTTTTACTATAGCCAATGACCGCAGAACCATGAATAAATGGTTTACCTTGTGTCGCTTCAAACAATTCTTTTGTTGTTGCGTTGTTAGCTAATTCAATTTGCGTCGCTGCTAATTTTGGTAATAAATTAAACTTAGCGACTTGTGATAATGGGAATGGACCATGATCAATATTCGTTTTAAATACGATAGAGTCGTCTGGTGATGCAGAATCAGCAGAGGTGATTACGATATCCGCTTTAGATGAAAAAACACCTTTTTCATAATTTTCTACTTTAAAATTCAAACCTGACTCAGGCACATTTACAGCAAAAAAATCGTTGGTTTTGAGGATTACTCTATCAAGTTCATCTTTTACTTTAGAACCTGTATACCATGAAGCTCCGGTCCACACTGCACCCAGAGCAACAATAACACCAACCGCGACTAATGACTTTTTCATTATAAACATCCATCCTTTCAGTACGTTATTGCCGTACTTATAAATTTATAAAAGTTTTAAATAACCGCCATTCATTGAATGAAGACGGTTAAATACAGAATATGACTCTATTTGTTAAATACTCGGGCTAGTTTACCACTGCCATTAATGGTTATGCTTTTCTCATAAGCCGGTAAAAAAACAGATTCACCTGAATTAATGCATATTTCATCATTACCTGAATGCAAAACTAACTGGCCTTCAATACAGAACAAAATTGAGGCACTATTGTTAGATAGCGCAACTTCCGAGTGGTCTATAGAATATATATTAAATGCAAAATCTTCTACTGGAATATTATATTTCCAGATATTTCCAGATTTTTCGGGAATGCTTAATAAATCCTTTGCAAACGTAGGCTTAAAGTCAATATTAGCAATCAGCTCTGGAATATCTATGTGCTTGTTTGTTAACCCGGCACGCAGCACATTATCGGAATTTGCCATCACCTCTAACCCAACACCTTCAAGATAGGCATGCGGTGTTCTTGCATATAAGAACATCGCGTCACCAGGCTCTAATTCAACGATATTAAGAAGAAGTGGGGTAAATAGCCCATTATCTTCAGGGTACAGGCTAACCATTTGTTTTATCGAGTTCCATGGTTCACCTTGTCGGCTATTTAACGCGGCTTTCAATACACCAAGCGCTAAATCTTTTTGTTCACCTGTCAGATTAAGAATTTGTGCAAATAAACGTGATAATTTTTCTTCAGTTGGGTCCTGAACAAATAGCTGAATATCCGGATGTGCTGCTGAAACAAAATCCAGCAATTGTGCAATTTCGTCGAGTGGGCGAAACGCATTCATGGCTTTAAAAGGCGTTAATGCAAAGATTAATTCAGGTTTATGGTTATCGTCTTTATAGTTGCGTATTGGGGAGTCTAATGGGATCCCGGCTGAGTTTTCTTTGGCAAACCCAACTTCAGCGTAAGTTTTATTTGGGTGTACCTGAACAGATAACGGTTGAGCTGCACATAACACCTTAAATAAATAAGGTAAACGATGATAAGTTTGTGCGACATGCTGGCCTAAATAGGTTTCAGGAGCACTTTCGATTAAGACATTAAGTGGAATGCTTTGATTTTTTTCCTCATCGAGAACTTCAGAGCTTGCTTTTGGATGAGCTCCCATCCAAAGTTCAGCCATAGGTAAGTTATCAGGGTTTGAAATCCCATATAGCTTAGTCAGGGCTGTTTTACTGCCCCAGTCATAGTTTTGGACTTTGTTTATCATTTTAAGCATAGCAAAATTCTCTTTTTCATAAAAATC
Source organism: Providencia rettgeri (assembly GCA_900455085.1). Taxonomy (NCBI): domain Bacteria; kingdom Pseudomonadati; phylum Pseudomonadota; class Gammaproteobacteria; order Enterobacterales; family Morganellaceae; genus Providencia; species Providencia rettgeri. The sequence continues at coordinate 2,283,714 of UGTZ01000001.1, forward strand.
AACTGATTTCCTTTTCACTACAGTACAATAAGCTCGACCAAGTCTCATAAATGAAATTCAATTTGTGGCATTATACTGCTCGGTTATTTGCTTACCTGCAAGCAGATGATTCTAAAATCAATTATTCTGTGTATGTACCTAAGGAGATAGTAATGGCAGCCACTCGCATTGAAAAAGACTCAATGGGACCAATTGAAGTACCTGCTGACCAATTGTGGGGCGCGCAAACGCAGCGTTCTTTAGAACATTTCCGTATATCTGTAGAAAAAATGCCTGTTGCGTTGATTCACGCACTCGCTATCACAAAAAAAGCCGCTGCTAGTGTCAATATGGACCTTGGATTATTAGCCAAAGAGCGCGGTGATGCAATCATTGCTGCTGCTGACGAAGTCTTAGCTGGCAAACATCCAACGGAATTTCCTCTCGCTATTTGGCAAACAGGTTCTGGTACGCAAAGTAACATGAACATGAACGAGGTTTTAGCTAACCGTGGTAGCGAAATTCTCGGAGGCCAACGTGGCAATGATCGTCTTATTCACCCTAATGATGATGTGAATAAAAGTCAAAGTTCAAATGATGTTTTCCCAACGGCAATGCACGTTGCTGCGGTTGTCGCAATCCGCGAACATCTTCTCCCAGAACTGAAAGTTTTGCATCAAACATTAGATGCAAAAGCGAAAGAATTTAAAGATATCGTAAAAATCGGTCGTACTCACTTACAAGATGCAACCCCACTGACATTAGGTCAAGAAATTTCAGGTTGGGCTGCAATGTTGGCGCATAATGAAAAACACATTGAAAACGCTGTTCCGCATGTGTGCGAATTAGCGTTAGGTGGTACAGCAGTAGGAACTGGTTTAAATACGCATCCAGAATATGCAGTGCGTGTTGCGAAAAAAATCGCAGAATTAACTGGCCAGCCATTTGTTACAGCGCCTAATAAATTTGAAGCATTGGCAACGTGCGATAGCCTTGTGCACGCACACGGTGCTTTAAAAGGTTTGGCTGCCTCTTTAATGAAAATCGCGAACGATGTTAGGTGGTTAGCATCTGGCCCACGTTGCGGCATTGGTGAAATTTCAATTCCAGAAAATGAGCCAGGCAGCTCAATCATGCCCGGTAAAGTTAACCCGACGCAGTGTGAAGCATTAACCATGTTATGCGCACAAGTTATGGGAAATGACGTTGCTGTTAATATTGGTGGTGCATCCGGTAATTTTGAGCTGAATGTATTCCGCCCAATGCTAATTGATAACTTCTTACAATCCGTTCGTTTGTTAGCGGATGGTATGCGTAGCTTTAATGAGCACTGTGCGATTGGCATTGAACCAAACCGTGAGCGTATTGAAAAATTACTTCATGAATCATTAATGCTAGTAACAGCTTTAAATACTCACATTGGGTACGATAAAGCGGCAGAAATCGCTAAAAAAGCTCACAAAGAAGGGCTGACTTTGAAAGAGTCTGCATTAAAACTCAACTATTTAACAGAAGAACAGTTCAATGATTGGGTTCGTCCAGAAGATATGGTTGGCAGCATGAAATCTTAAGCTAGCCAATTAAACTAGCGAATATATAACACCCATACTGTTTTACAGATGGGTGTTTTTTTAGCGCTCAATATACAAATTTAAACGTGGTATTAATAATTCAACTGCTTTTGCTTTAGGGCGATTACGAATAGCAATGTTATTTGCATGGTAATCGGGGGAGTTCACCGACTTTAATTTCTGTCACCGTTTTTTCAAGTGCAAAACAAATAAAGGTGTTGCACAGGCAAACTGCGTTTGTTTCTGTTGTTCTTTATCCCACACTCGAGCTATTGGCTGAACTTTGACAGGACGTTGAATTTTCAAAACCGCATTATGGGGTAGGGAATCAATTAAGCGAATTTCATTTTCCAATTGTAAAAACCAATGTTCTTTAGGTAAATGAAGAGGGGAGCGACCACTTTCTAAACTTGCTTGTAAGCGGTCTAGTACTGTTTCTTTGGTCACTTTATTGATGACTTTTTTATTCGCCCAACCAAAATTAATCGTATCGATATCAACCAATGAGGTGAGGGTGCGGTAAGTATTTAGTGTTAGCAGTCCATGTAAACTGCTACGTATAAATTCGAATCGATGTGGTTCGTTAACTTGAGTGACTATTGCTTTTATATGCATCTTTAACTCATTGATCTTTGATATTAATGAATTAAAGTCACGATACGTCTGTAAATTGGTTTGTATACATATTGCCCCAGGTAAGCGGATAGCGGCTTTATTGCTAATTTCTTCTGATTTATTCTGTAAAAATAACAAGTTAATTAATTTTATTGTTTCTTTTACTGCATCATGGCTCACCACCGCTTCCACTGCGATTTGTTCTATCTCATTATTTTCTTCACCTTTGATTACCGAAGGTAATTGAAATACATGGGCTGTAAATGGTACTTGCTTTGATTGATCCAATAGCAAAAGGCTAAATTGGTTTATTTGTGATTCCAATTCATTAAACGTATTAATCAGGTCTTGTTTATTTGTCATTTAGTTACAACATTCAATATGTGGTAAACAATAATTAACATTAACTATCGTGTTTATCAATAAAAAATAAAGCCTAAAAGGGCAAGTGGGTATTTTAACACTTGTCCTTCTCTTATTATGACTTACGTTTACGCTAATTTATTTCTGCATCAATGACTTGGTAAAACGCATTTACCGTATCATTTATTGTCCAAATTGCTAAAATCACATGGTAACCTTTTTGATTCTTCGGTAATACGCAATTGTGCTCCACGCTCTCCCCTGGAATTTCTACACGTTCAAATTTACAAAATGGGGTTAGTATAAACTGTTTACGCGATAACGGCGAATTGGGTTGCCAATCTGGTTTAGTGATGAAGTATTCCCATTTTGTTGTTTTATGTTTCGCAGTAATGCGCCATTTAAACCTAACATTTGGTGAATTTATAATAGCTCGTTGCCACCGAACAGTAGTTTGTATGTCTAAGGGAGAAAAAAGAGCATTAGCTGCACTGGCAATTTTACCATCGGCTGGGCCGTATTTGGGAAAGCCTTGTTTGCCTTCAATGGATTGCGGTTCATATTGCACTGGGCCACATTGCTTATTTACCCCTAACTTACAATAGTATGAACGACTTTCAGGGGACTTAACATAGCCATGCGACCAGACCACAAAACTGCAACAAAAAAGCAATGGTGCAAATAAAAATGATTTTATAGAGAATGATTTCATTGGGTTTCCTCGTTATTAATAGACACTCATATCATCTACTAATAACGGGAGAAAATGGTAGTTTAACCTTTATCAGCCTCTAATCTACTGGTTATAACAAATTGATTTTAAACGACAAGCGATGATAAGACCGATAAACAGTATGCCAGCGATAAATAGCGCAACACCCGTCCAACCAAAGTGTTCCCAAAATAAACCACCGACTGTACCTGCGATACTTGACCCTGCATAATAACTGAATAAATACAGAGAAGAAGCTTGTCCTCGTGCTCGTTTCGCTCTACGTCCCACCCAGCTACTGGCAACAGAGTGCGCAGCAAAAAAACCGGTTGTTAGTACCGTCATCCCAAATAAAACTAACCACACATTCGAACACAATGTGATTAAAATACCAATTAACATCAGGGTAATAGAAGCTATCAATATACGACCAAGCCCATATTTTTGAGTTAGGCTTCCTGTTTTAGTCGCACTGTAAGTCCCTGTTAAATAAATAACAGATAGCAAGCCAACCGTAGACTGAGAAAATGAATAAGGTGCGTCAAGTAAACGATATCCGATGTAGTTATACATTGTGACAAAACCACCCATCAAGACAAAGCCTTCGATAAATAGAAAAGGTAAACCTTTGTCTCTAAAGTGTAGATGTAAATTAACCCATAGATTTTTAGGTTTTAAAGAACTCGCGCGGAAATGTTGAGAAGGGGGCAGTAAGCGCCAAAAGCCAATTGCGGCAATAAGGGCTAACGAACCTAAAATAACGACAGCAACACGCCATGAATAAAAATCTGCGATCACCCCCGTCATTAACCGGCCGCTCATACCTCCCAGCGAGTTGCCACTAATATACAACCCCATAGATAGTGCAACATAACTAGGGTGGATCTCTTCACTTAAATAGGTCATAGCCACTGCAGCAACACCGCTTAGCGATAAACCAACTAATGCTCTGGCAATTAAGATCCCTTGCCAGCTCTGCATGATTGAGCTGAGTAGAGTAAATAATGCAGCGCAGGTCAATGCAATAACCATCACATTCTTACGGCCTATTGCGTCTGAAATTGGCCCAGTAATTAATAACCCTAATGCCATTAAGCCTGTACTCAGTGATAATGATAAACTTGCTGTTGCAGGGGAAATGTTAAAATCTTCTGACAGCATAGGCAAAATTGGCTGAACGAAATACAGCAAAGCAAATGTGGCAAAACCAACGGTAAAAAAGGATAAGGTCACACGTAAATACAGCGCGTCATCTCTTTGTATGTAATGTTTTTTTGGTGTGGTATGTCCCTGTAAGGGGGTTCTTATTCCTTCATTAGGTTGCTCAGATGTAAGGCTATTTTGTGAGTGTTCCATGTTTATTCCTTGTCATACCAACACACTTGATTTCGATCAAAGAATAGAAACTTTTTAGTTTTTTGTCTAATATATTAATTATTCATAATAATACTTTAAACATATTAATGGGTATTAACCAAACGATGAGTATAGAACTTAGACATCTTCGATACTTTATTGCTGTCGCGGAAGAACTTCATTTTGGTAGAGCTGCTGAACGATTGCATATTTCGCAGCCCCCTTTAAGTCAGCAAATACAAATACTTGAAGAGAAAATTAATGCAAAACTATTGGAAAGAAATAACCGAAATGTGGCCTTAACGGCAGCGGGGACTATGTTCTTAAAAGAAGCATATCAAATTTTAGCTCAAGTCGATGCAGCAGCAACAAAAGCAGCTCGCATGGAAAAGGGTGAACTTGGAGAGTTATCCATTGGTTTTACTTCAACTACGCCATTTATGCACAAAGTTACGATGAGCTTACGGCAATATCGAGAAGCTTACCCTGAAGTTTCTATTCATATGCACCAGATGAATACCAAACAACAGATAGCGCCATTAATTACGGGGCGAATTGATATTGGTATTATGAGAAATACGGTATTACCAGAACAATTGGATTATCAACTATTATTTAAAGAGCCTTTTATGGTGGCCGTCTATGAAGGTCATCCATTATTAGAATTTATTGATGTAGGTGTGGATATTCAGCAACTTGCTGATTACCCTTTTATTTTCTTTGAGCGCGACGTCGGTACAGCGTTATATGATGAAATCAATCAATTACTAACATCTGCGGGAGTGGTACCGACCATTTCTCAAGAAGCCGGGGAAGCAATGACTATTTTGGGTTTAGTTTCCGCAGGTATGGGAATATCTGTGATTACAGAATCATTTACTCGTATGAAAATTGATGGTGTGAAATACTTAAAACTCACCAATATTAATGCTTCATCTGAAGTCTGGTTAGTCTACAATACACGTAGAACATTGCCCTCCGTCGCCAAAAAATTAACGAATCTTTTGATGGCCAACATTGTTGGTAATCAAAAGTGAGCAAGTTCACACTTTTAATGTAAATGAAATCACTCATACACAGATTAAGGCATAATAACTCATTGCTTTATAAAGGAATTGAATTATTACCATGGTGAATCAAACTGGCCATATAGACCAAATCAAACAATTAAATACGGGTATTGTTTACCGTATCATTGATCAACATGGTCCAATTTCGCGTATTGCTTTGTCAAAACAAGCACAGCTTGCGCCCGCTAGTATCACCAAAATTACACGTGAACTTATGGATGCTCACTTAATTAAAGAATTAGAGTTTCCGGTACTCGGTCTGCGCGGACGCCCAGCAGTCGGGTTAGTCATTGAAAGTGAAGGGTGGCAATTTTTAGCTATTCGTATCGAAGGCCAAAAACTCACGATTTCTCTGAAAGAAATTAACGCGGTTACCTTAGCTCAAACAGAGTATCCATTTACACCGCTAGGAAATAGCGAATTTATCGATTTTCTTTCTGAATTAATTAGTCAATTCTTTGCCAGCCAGCAAAAAATATTAGAAAGAGTCACCGCGATAAGTATCCTTATTGATGGTATTTTAGACCCTCATACTGGCGTTATTTATCAGCATTCTTCTTTTAAAATCCACCAACTTGCCATCGCGGAACATCTTACCAAGCAAACTGGTTTACCCGTTTATTTACATCCGCCAGTGGATGCTTTAGCCTTAATGGACCACTTCTCCCATCAGGAAAAAAGAAAAGAAAAAAATATCATTTACTTACAGCTACAAAATGTTGTTAATGTCATGGTATTAAACCATGGGACAACATTGGATAGGAGTACCCATCGGCCTATTCTATTCGGCCATACTCAATGTGAGCCTGAACAAAATAACGTTTGCTACTGTGGTAGCTATGATTGCTTAGAAACCCATACATCCATTCCTGCAATATTACAACAAGCTAATAATTTGCTAATAAACTACCCTGATTCATTTTTGCATCAGCAAGATATCTCAATAGATAAAATTTACGCTGGCGCAATTCTAAACGACAGTCTTTGTGTTTATCTTATTAATAAGGTTGCACAACAGTTGGCAAAACCGTTAGCACTGATGGTAAATTTATTGGGTAGTCAGCTCATTTTGGTTAATTCTCCTTTGAATCAAGATTCTGATCTGTTTTTAAAATGTTTACATAAACATATAAATAAACTTTCTATTCCTCTGTATTCGTCTACATTAGTGATAGAAAAATCTACATTTAGCATCAAAGATAGTGAAACTTCATTAATACAGCGAGCGTTATACGATGGTTCACTTCTACTACAACTATTACAAGGCTAAAACAATTCGATAATATTTACACTATCGTACACAAAATTGAGCTAACGCAAACTTCTCACTTACCCATTCCAATAAACTGAATCCATATCATTTTTGCAGCTTATTGCTGTATAAGTCTGTCACTTCAGGATAGAAAAAGACCATGATCAATCTATTTGTTACCGGGACAGATACAGATGTCGGGAAGACAGTATCGACGCTTGCTATCCTGCAAGCACTAAATAGCCAAGGAATTAAAGCCGTGGGCTACAAACCTATTGCTGACCAATGCATTGATACCCCTGAAGGAATCAGAAATAAAGATGCATTGCTAATTCACAGTGTTTCTAAAGACCTTGTTTCCTACGATGAAGTTAATCCTGTGCGTATCACGGACAATTACAGCCATGAGAACAGCATTGATTTCAATAAAATAAAGCATGGTCTAGACCATTTACATCATCAATGTGACATGGTTGTTATCGAAGGTAATGGGGGATGGCGCTATTTGCTTGATGACAATACTTTTTATGCAGACTGGTTAAAAGGCCAGCCGGTCGGTGTTATCTTAGTCGTAGGTATTCAACATGGCTGTGTTAATCATGCACTATTAACTGCGGATGCAATCCGAGCAGATGGATTACCATTAATCGGTTGGATGGCAAACCGTATCAACCCAGGGTTAGCGCACTATGCTCAAATAATTGATCGGTTACAACATCATATTAAGGCCCCATTAATTGGGGAAATCCCATATTTATTGCGACCGGAAGAAAGAGAGCTAGGGCATTATCTCAATACAGATAAACTGCAAGAGCTTATCGCTATTCCTAACTAATTGCGTTAATAATCCAACAAAGAAAAAGGGCGCTATCATCAAATAGCGCCCTTTATTTTACCTAAAATATAGACTAATGGCGGGTATAAATGATTTTATAAGAATCATTTTGGCAGTGACCTACAACTTGACCTTTAGATGAGTCAACTTCATCATTAGGTACTGCGACCAAACTAAAATTATCAGCAGGAACGCCATTATTGATAATCTTTTGTTTGATTTCCTCAATCACACTTTCACATGAAGCTTGCGCAAAAGCGGGCGCTAGCATCAGTACAAATAAGGGTAACAATAATTTCTTTTTCATCTTATCTCCTTGTTGAACAACAACTCCATAAGGCAACCTATTATCAGGTTATGGATTACTAATTGGACGACCATTACTCACATCAAGGCAACGTTTGGTGCTTGGCTCCCAATAAGCATTTAGATTAAGACTTTTTTCACATTTATCTTTTGCATCAAAAGCGGCATCTACTTTATCAAACTCTTTTTCAGTACGCGTATTAACTTTATTACGCAACATACGGGTACTATCCCATTGTTCCTTTTCTTGACGCGCTTGCTCTTTATTAAGAGAGTCATCACCTTTACCTACTGAAACACAAGTACTACCTGCAGTACATGATGTTGTCGATTGTGCGGCAGAAGACGACGTAGCCCAAAATAGAGGGAGACAAAAACATAACGCAGTTAAGCCAGTTTTCAACATTTTGTGTGAATTCATGGTAATTCCTTACTAAACAGGACTGATAATCTGAGTATAGCTAAAAGTGTGCTAGTGCGTCTGTATAGAATAGTACTAAAATTTAAAGTTGTTTATGTACGGTTAAACCTGCAAACGTTTGGCAAACAGGCATTAATTCTAATGTATTTACGTTCATGTGAGCAGGTAGCGTGGCAACCCAATACACTGTTTCAGCAATATCTTCAGGGGTCAGGGCGTCTGCGCCTTGATAAGTGCTAGCTGCTTTATCGTCATCCCCTTTAAAGCGAATATTTGAAAACTCTGTGCCACCAACTAAGCCTGGTTCAATATCGGTAACTCGAATTTTTTTCCCTTGTAAATCAGCACGTAAACCAAGTGAAAATTGTTTCACAAAGGCTTTGGTTGCACCATAAACATTACCACCTTTGTAGGGCCAACTTGCCGCAGTAGAACCAATATTAATAATATGACCATGATTTTCGACTACCATGTTTTGCAACACCTCATAGGTCATATTCACTAAGCCTTTAGTATTCGTATTAATCATAACGTCCCAGTCATCAGGATTTGCATCAAAAGCAGGCTCTAGGCCCAATGCAAGACCGGCATTATTGACTAAGACATCAATGTTTTTGAGGTGAGTAGGTAAATTAGCGATTGCAGATTGAATGGCTTTTCTGTCTTGAACATCCAATGTTAATGGATAAAATTTATCCCCTAATTCTTGATGTAGGGCTTTTAAACGTTCAGTTCTACGCCCTGTACCAATAACAGTATGATTATTTTGAATAAATTTACGAGCGATTGATTCACCAAAGCCAGAAGAAGCGCCTGTTACTAATATAATCATGGAAACCTCAAATTTGTTATTGTTGTGTCAGCATGGCGTTATTCTAACGCCATCTAACATTAACTACAAAAATTGTTATAACCCTAATATTTGTTTGTCTTTTGGATAGCTCAATGTATAACTGAATGAAATTTGCTTTTCTTCATTAGGCTCTAAAGTAATATCCTAGGCTATTTCACCTGTACTTTTATTGGTAACTGCGTTTTTATCCTCTATTTCAGACACTTTTATCTCACTATCCTCACTTAGCGGAATTTGGTCATAAACCGTTAATTCAACTGGTTTCGCATGCATATTTTTTACTTTGATCAAGTAACTTTCTGTTTGTTGGATTGTTGATCCCATAAAACTCGGTTTTTTCTTTATTTTTTCATTTGGTTCACGGGAAACTTGAATACTCTTGTCAACACCAAAAGGAACTCGTAATGTATCAACCAATTGATTTGCATTAATCATAACGTTGCCGATATATGTATTACCATAATAAATATTAGCATTTCCATTCAATAGGTTAAGTGATTGCCAATTGTCGATATCTGCTTGTAAGAACACCTCTTCAATCAGTTTTGGCGTGGTGGTATATTTGTATTTTACACCGAGATTTTGTTGTTTGATGGTGACAGTATTCGGCTTGTTCGCGCTTTTTAGTGAATAAGGCAGGGCGATTTGATAATTTAAATTGATACCATTATTAGACGTTGTAACAAAGTCTGATATACCTGAATTGATTGTTTTTTTCTTCTCACTAACACCATTTTCTTCATACATTTCCACAGGGGCTGCAGGCATCCTCATTCGAACCTGACGCGCTATTTGAGCATTATCATCATAAACGGATAAGCGCCAAGGCTGTAAAACAGAAGGCGTGATATTTTTTGATGGGTTAACCGTCGATAAGGTCAAATTGACTTTTTCCCAATCAATGCCTGTATTTTGAATTAAATTGGCTTTATACGTGAGGGTGATTGGCGACCCAACGTCCTGACTACGAATGTCATAACTCGGTGACCACGCGGCATCAGGCGTTAAATAGGACAATTGTAGCTGTGCAATGGTTGGTTTAGCCGCATCGACCAACATGACAATCTGAGTTTGCTGGCCAACAGACGAGGGCATTTTTTCATCGATCTGCGTTTGCAATATCGAAAGTTTTTCTTCTAACTTATCAATCTCTAATTGGTATTTTTGTTGTTCATGCAATATTGAAGTCATTTGTTGACGGATAAAGTCTAACTTTTGAGAGGACTGTTCTAATGATTGCACGTTATTTTCCCCAAAAAAGCGCTGATCTTTCAATAAGCTTAATTGTTCTTCACCGACTTTGATTGCAATGTTTAAGTTTTCAACTTGCTGAACTAAGTCCTTTTGTTGTTCTTGTAATTCAACAATATTGGCGGGGTATGTAGGTGTAACTGCCACATTTTGTACATTTACAGAACGAATAGTCACATCACTATTATCAAAATCAATTGAGAGTGTTTGAGCGTCAATATTGCTTGCTATATTCGTAAGAACAACCTCAGTATGACCCTTATTAAGTGACAGCGTCACACTGTTGTCCAAGGTAGCACCGCGTAAAAACACGGTTGCATGATTTAGTTTAACATCTTGATTTAGTTTAGTTTCAGCGTCAGCACGTACGTGTTGAGAAGCCAAAAGTGTTGCGAATAATAAGCCGCTGGCCAACCGAGTAGGAACCGTCATTTTTAACTCCAATCACAAGTACCGCTAAGTAAGATAATGACTAAAACTAGCTTATTTGACTTTTATTAGATAACAGATAAAACCTAAAAACTGACAAAAGTACAAGGACAGAAGGGATAAAACACCCATCAGCAGGTGTTTTATCTTGTTGGGCAGGGGCGACTTATTCTTCGAAATACCAATATCCTTGATTGATAAATTCGGTTAATTGCGTAACAAAATCTGGGTTATTCAGTGCCTTACCAAGTTCATTGCTGTCGGCTTCCGTAAACTGGCACAATGCATCCGCACCTTTTGTTTCTGTGGTAATCCAGCTTTCAGAATTCACGAAAAAATGCTCATTGATACGCATCACACGCAAACCGCTCAGTCGGATCAGTTTTTGACCATCATTTAATGCACTTAGCACTTCTTCCGGTTGATATGGCGGTTCCGCAGGCGCAATATCCAGCTCATGACGTAGGGTCGTTGCAAAACGGCCTAACCACTGTTCAAAATCACCCGGTTTATTGATCATTTCAATCATCATGGCTCGTAGACGTTCAACCTCATGAGGTTTCATGGTGCCTGTGTTTTCAGTCACCGTGAGGTCAGGATCGCTATAGTTTATGCCACCTAAATCCTGTTCCAGCGCATAGTCTGCAAAACTGCTCAGCAGATCACGTCCTGTTGGCCCGCGAAAGCCGACAGAATAGTTCATGGTATCTTCGAAAGTGAAACCATCATGAGGGAATCCCGGCGGAATATACAGAATATCTCCAGGCGCCATTTCTACGTCAATAATCGGTTCAAATGGGTCGACATGTAATAATGCCGGATGTGAGCAGAATTGACGCATCGGTAGGGCATCGCCCACACGCCAGCGGCGGCGTCCCATACCTTGGATGATGAAAACATCATAGTTATCAATATGTGGTCCAACACCACCTTCAGGCACCGAATAGGAGATCATCAAATCATCAAGACGCCACTCAGGCAGTACACGAAACGGTTTCACCAGTTCGGCCGCTCGCATATGCCAATGGTTGACCGCTTGCACCAGTAGTGACCATCCTTTTTCACCTAGTTCGCTGAAATCTTCAAACGGGCCGTGACTCGCTTCCCATTTGTTATCAATAAAGCTGACTAGGCGACTGTCAACTTCCGGCTCCATGGCTAAGCCCGCCAGTTCATCCGGTGTGATAGGGTCGACAAAATCAGGAAATGCATTTTTCAATACAACGGGTTTTTTCTGCCAGTATTTTTCTAAAAATTCAGGCCAGTTAAGATTCAGTTTGTAAGCCATGTGACCACATCTATATGAGTAAATTAGCGGGTAATTATAGAAGTAATACACCGTCATATTCTTGTTTGGCGTCAAACGTCGGTCAATAACTTTTGTGGGAATACCCGTAACATATTGCCAAAATTCATTTCTCACAATTATCATAATATGAATTAGGTTAGTTAGCATGGGAACTAACAGATATCAGAGCAATTGCAGAACCCATAGAAGTTATTGCAAAACGGAAGATTTATGAAGTCAAATTGGGTTTAAAACCAAAAAAGAACCAACACGATTAACCAGCCAAAACGCTGGATTTCTTCATTTCACACTTAGATTCGCATAATGCATATTATGTTAAATAGAATTTCAGGGCAAAAATAGGCCTTGCTCGTTCAGTCATTGTTAACACCCTATTGACTTAGATTGGTATTCAGCTTATTTATATGCGCTTAATAATAACCTGCCTATGCTTCGGATATGCCGTAATGAGTGAATATAAATCGAAAGACCCTTTACATGGAGTTACACTAGAAATGCAAGTTAATGCATTGGTTGATAGATACGGTTGGAGCCAACTTGGACGCATTATAAAAATAAACTGCTTTAACAAAGATCCAAGTATTAAATCTAGCTTAAAGTTTCTTCGTCGCACGCCATGGGCAAGAACTGAAGTTGAGTTACTCTATTTGGATATGATAGAAAACAATTCGATTGATAATACGGGAGCATATCCTAATGACCCATGGTGTAATTCACGACGTTAAAAGCCAAGATAATATTAACGCCTCACTAATGACCACAATCATACATAACAAATATCTACTTAAGCCTTAAATCTACCTTAATGATGTTTAAGGTTTAGGCATTACGGCCGCCCCGCTGGTTAATACCCCTTTCACAAAATCGGGTTGAAATTTCATGGTTAAAAACTTACGTAACCCAATTTTGGCGATCGGTTACATAAGCAATTAACCTTTTCATGAATAATGAAAAATACTGACATCTATACCAATGAGCCTCACTCCAAACGGGATATGCGTGACCTCGCCTCATCAAGATGATTACGCAACGCAGTAAGACATTGGCCAAAATTATTTGATAACCGATCACAATTATTTACCAAGGTGAAAAACTCTTCCGCTAGTGCTAACGCCTCTCGCCAAATATCCCCACTGATCCCATCAAGTAGAGTTGCCACTCGAAGTGAGTTTACGATTTCACCGCCCGATTTAGGAGCAAACCCCATAGGCAAAATATCGTAGGCTGGCGCAAGCTGATATGGACGACCATGGCTACTAATAAATGATAAATTACCATGGTGCATATCCGTATTTCCTATCAACATGCCAAATGCCCAAAGTCGCGCAGTACTAATGGCGGCATCGGCATCTACATACCCTTGTTTGACAAGGTCATTCACCAATACAGGCCAAGGTTTCATCGCTTTGCCAACAAACTCAGCTTCTAGAGCTTGTAAAGAGAAAAGGCCTATGCGACCCAGTGAACCTACTCGGTCAAACCGAGGAACTTCAAGAAAGCGCTGCCCACCAAAATCAAAAACATTTGTTTCTACACCAAGCACTTTTAACGCAAGATGTTCAGCTTGCAATAAATCGCGCCACCGTTCGCTGATTACGTTATCGTCCAGCGCCGTAAATTTTACGAGTACATGACCACGATCGGTATAAGTACAAAATTTTGGTTGTTCTCCACCGGCTGATGAGCCTGGAGCTTCTCCAGAACTGACAGCCAATGCTAGCGTGGGATAGGTTACAGCTCGATCAACAGGTGTCGGTGAAGGCATATTCAAAAATTGCTTTTTTGCCTGCTCCCCAATTAATAAGTTTCCTACTGCATCATGACCATGGGTAATTAAAGCCCTTATTATATCGCTATCTGACCAGTGTTCTGGATTAGCCGGTAGACCAAGTTCTGCTGAATAAGTTGATGCATACGCCCGACCAAGATACCCCTGTGGACGCATATCAAACAACCACCATGGCAGGCCATCACTATAAAGGCAGACATTATCTTCCTGCTCCATGACAAATCCTCCGGGGTAAACTGGGATCAGTTTCCCTAGTGGCCTTAAGGTTCCCTCTTCACTGATACGATAAATAGGTGCCGTATCAAACCCGCGAAAAGTATCACGCAAAGCATATTGAATAGATGGACCCGAACCAATTCGAACAATGTCTTCACCAAGTGATGTTAACGCTCGAGAAATGGTTGGCTGACTAATGTTCATTATATCAGCGAGTTGCCTTGCGGTTGCTGGCTCTCGGCGTAATAATTGACGGATCATTTCAAGTCTATTTGTCATGATTTAATCACTCGGTGAATAGATTCGTGAATAGATAAATGAATACCTATATGAATAGATAATCTATCAGCCATCGCTACTTTTGTCACGAGGAAGTTAAACAACCATCGATGAATACTGAAAGCCGTTGTATTAACTCATAGCATTCATGGATTAGGCTCACCTATATAATTTGTTATGGTGATATACAGATAAATCGGTAAGGATAATAAAATGAAACTTTATACTCGTGGTCGCATTATCATTGGGTTACTTGCATCACTATGTTTACTTAGCCTTATCGTATTTTTTACTAGTCATCTTGATAATTTTGATTTCTATAACGCGACTGAAGAAGAAACAACAGAATCATTACGGGATGGTTTCCCATGATAATTGGATTTTGCGACAGCAAAACGACTAAATAACAAGAATAATAACGCAATCTTTTTCATCTTAGAGGTCTTTTAATGATTTGAATTACGTAAAACTTAACGCAAATCGCTAGCGGAACACTCTGATTAAAAATTAACGATACCCTCTTTTGTGATTTTGGGAGGACCAACTGTATGTTGTATCACTGGGTACTAATTTATCTTTTTTCTTTTCTGCTCGTCGTTTTTTAGCTTGTTTTTCGAACTTCTTGAGATATTTCGGTAATAATTTGTTTTCTTACCTTGCTCTGCTCAGAATTGGTTAATTCACGGCCTAGTTTCTTCCTTTCTTGCGCGAGTCTCGTGCGCACTTGGATTTTTTGAGTTTCGGTCATTTCTTGAATCGTTAGCATCTTCATAGTATTACCCCTTACTCATATTAAAATACCTAACGACAATATATCATTATTACGCAATAAAATACTAATCCTCGTTTTAAACCTAACATTAATGCCAAGCAATAGGATTAAGAGTATAGTAAACCCATTGCAACTTTAAAGAATCTCGCTGTTATTATGGAATTAACCACTTCTTCGCAAAATATTCGTCAAATCTTAACCACTGGCACACCACTCATCGATGTCAGAGCGCCTATCGAATTTCAACAAGGGTCAATGCCGAATACCATTAACCTGCCTTTGATGAATGATGATGAACGCGCAGCTGTTGGTACATGCTATAAACAACAAGGTTCGGCTAAAGCTGTTGAATTAGGCCACCAGCTTGTTAGTGGTGACCTTAAAATGGCTCGGATCACAGAGTGGATAGCAGCTTGTAAACAAAATACGAATGGCTATATTTGCTGCGCACGCGGTGGCATGCGGTCACATATCGTGCAATCTTGGTTAAAAGAGGCCGGTATTGAATACCCTCTAATCAATGGTGGTTACAAAGCATTACGACAAACAGCAATTGATGCCGTTAATGAATTGGTTCAACGTCCTATTATTTTAGTGGGAGGCTGTACGGGTAATGGTAAAACCACTCTCGTACATCATTTAGCGAACGGAATTGATTTAGAAGGTCTCGCACATCATCGTGGCTCTTCGTTTGGTCGTACATTACAACAACAGCACACTCAAGCC
This sequence comes from Providencia rettgeri, assembly GCA_900455085.1. Lineage (NCBI taxonomy): Bacteria > Pseudomonadati > Pseudomonadota > Gammaproteobacteria > Enterobacterales > Morganellaceae > Providencia > Providencia rettgeri. The sequence continues at coordinate 2,299,818 of UGTZ01000001.1, forward strand.
ACTTTTGAAAATTATTTAGCAGTTACGCTATTGAAAAAAGCCCAACAATGTCAGCGTTGGGTACTGGAAGATGAAGGACGTGCCATTGGTGCGAATAGCCTGCCACTTGAACTACGCGCACAAATGGAAAAAGCGCCAATCGCTATTATTGATGACCCTTATGAACTGCGCCTTGAGCGTTTAAAATATGAATATTTTGACCGTATGACGCAAGATTTTATAGCGACTTTTGGTTTCGAGCGTGGCTGGCAGGAATATAGCGACTATCTACATCATGGTCTGTTTGCCATCCGTAAACGGTTAGGATCACAGCGGACAATCGAATTGACGCATTTACTTGAGCGTGCTTTAGCAGACCAAAAAACAACCGGAGATACCCAGACACATTTTTCGTGGTTAATCCCATTGTTGAATGAGTATTATGACCCAATGTATCGCTATCAATTAAGTAAAAAACAACACCGCATCATTTTTCGCGGTAATTATCAAGAAGTTGAACATTGGTTAACGCATCAATAAATTCATTTTATTCCACTATAAATAGCCTCATCGCAAAGTCTGAGGCTATTTTATAAAGCAATGACTTCTTCATCAGTAAATCTAGAACGGTGATTTCTTCATAGCCAATTCGCTGAACCCTTGGTAAATCAACCTTGTTGCCAACGCCCCTAGAATTAACCCAACACCTTTACCGACAACTTTATGAATTCGTGAATAGGTTCTACGAACAGAGGTTAAAGAGAATGTTTGGCATAAAAAAATCCGCCAGATTAATGATGCAATAACAATTCCCAGCCAAATGACTAATTTAACCCATAATGGTGTTGATGGCGAAATGGTCGTTGAAAAAATACTCATAAAAAATAAAACGGTTTGGGGGTTTGATAAATCAGAAATTAGCCCCCGCCTAAAATAGATACCAGATGGGAAATGTTCCGTAGTATTTTCGGTGGACAGATTAAGTTGCGTTTTGTTATTAAATACACTTAGCGCGTAATAAAGCAAATATAAGCCACCAAGAATTTTAATCAGTGAAAATAATGAACCGAATTCAGCCATTAATGTGACAAGACCGAATAAGCCGAGCCCCGAATAAATGGCATTGCCTAACACCACACCATAACCACAAGTTAATCCTGCTTTTTTACCTGAGCTCAATGTGGTTTGCACCACAATAAACAAATTTGCTCCAGGATTAAAAAAGGTCAGTATAAATAAGAATAGCGTGATGATAATACTGTGTAATGGATCCATCATTTTTCTTCAAAAATTTAAGGTTAACCATTATAGGCACGGTATAGATTGTAATTCTGTTTTACTATGCACATTTTCTGAGCTTAAATAAAAAATGTGCTGGTTTATAATGACTTTAGTGATTTCTTACGTTGCAACAACCACTTATCTAACTCATTAGCAAATTGTTGCCTGTCTTTCTGGTTTAGACTTGCAGGCCCTCCCGTTTGGATGCCACTGGCTCTCATGGTATCCATAAAGTCACGAATATTAAGACGCTCACGAATAGTCGCTTCGCTATACAGTTCGCCTCTAGGATTCAATGCATTGGCGCCCTTTTCCATAACTTCTGCGGCTAATGGGATATCTGCCGTGATCACTAAATCATCTTTTTGAGCTCGTAATACAATTTCATTATCCGCTACATCAAATCCTGCAGGCACCTGTAAGGTTTTTAAAAAAGGAGATGGAGGTACTGTTAAGCGTTGGTTCGCAACAAATGTTATTTGCACTTTTTCCCTATCTGCTGCTCGGTATAAAACTTCTTTAATTACTTTTGGACAGGCATCCGCATCAACCCAAATTATCATTATTACTTCCCAAATGGTGATTATCTATGATGAGATATCATATCAGACAACAAAATTACACGTTAGATACTTCGTATGGAAAAACTCCCAAGCTCACTCAGACGGCCTCAAAATAGTGGGCTTGAGAAAATAGGTTTACAGTTTCATTACCATTTCATGCCACGTCATTCCACCATGGTCAGATTCTGACGGTTTAATATATTGGTAGCCAAAATGCTTATACAGGTCAATATGGCGTTCTTTGCACATGAGATGAATCGTTTTTTTATTCATCTCCTTCATGGCATTGATAAACCTTTTCATCAGTAAAGATGAATAGCCTTTACCTTGATATTTGGGATGTACTACCACTGACATAATAACGACATTTGGTGCTTGTGGGTCATGCCCAATGAGTTCTTTAAACTCTTCATCCGACATCACAACATCCCATGCACAACCCGAATTAATAAAACCAACGACTTCCCCGGCTAATTCCATACATAAAAAACCGTCTGGATATTGCTGAACTCGTGTTGCTATTTTTTCTTTTGTAGCCGCTTCATCCCCTTCATAGGATTCGATTTCAATCGTATAACAGGCGTCAACATCATCAAGTGTGGCAGTGCGAAAGACTGGAGAATGCATGAAATTACCTCATTAAATTATTTTTTATGATTTTATCACTACATGGTTTATTTTTTCGTTGTTTTTAATGGTATTCCTCACATTCAACTGCCATTTTTTGTTGTGTTTTATCCCGTAAGTAGCTCAGCCATGTTGAAATGAAAACTAAAACTCCACCAGAGATTGCGACGGCATAACCTGCATAAGGACCATAGGTATCCACCATTTTGCCCGTTAGCATCGCACCAATCGCAACGCCAATATTTAACCCTGCGAGTAACCATGTCATTCCTTCTGTTAATTTATTCCGTGGAACAATTCTCTCAACTAATGTCATTGCAATAATCATCGTCGGTGCAAAGAACAATCCTGAAATAAACACCACCACAGACAAAGAATAAACACCTACCACCCACCACATTGGCACAATAGAAAGAAACGTCATTAAGCCACTGAGGAATAATAAACGTGATAACGGTGTGTTAAAGGTTAACCCGCCAAATACAAGCCCCATCGCACATGAACCGACCGCATAGGCCGATAACACTAAACTGGCCATCGCTGGTTGCTGTTGTAATTGAGCCAACGTGACACTTAAAATATCCACACTGCCAACAATCACACCTAAAGCAATCATTAATACAATCAACAACTGCAAGCCAATCATTGAAATAATTGATTTATTCACCAATACAAGAGAGTCATGCGCCACAACTTTTAGGTTCTGTGCTTCGCTGTGAAATAAATAAAGCCATTCCCACGGCTAATAAAATTGCCGCAACCAGTAAACCTGCTTGAGGAAATAAAGCGACAGTGATCCCGACAGATAACGGGAGGGCCAACAATAAAAGTGGCATCATCAAATACGGTTTCTAATGAATAGGCTGTTTGTAGTATGGGTTGATCTTTATACAGCGCAGTCCACCTAGCCCTTACCATGGCAGACATACTGGGCATCGCCCCCGTTAATAACGCTCCGATAAATAAGCCGATATCAGGTAATGATAACCACGTGGTAAGGATAATAATAAACACACCAAGCACACTGATTACGGTCACCACTGGCAAGACGTGAAATTGACCATATTTATCCACTAAGCGAGAAACTTGTGGGGATAGCAACGCATAAGTTAAGACAAAAGTTGCAGAAACAAGCCCTGCTAAGGTATAGCTTCCTTTTAGTTGCGCTAACAAGGTAATGATCCCGATCCCCATCATCGGTAACGATAAACGCGCCAGTAACCCTGCTATCACAAAGCGTTGGTTTTCTTTTGCCTGAAATAACTGCTGATAGCGACCTATCATATGAGCTCCAAAATGAAATTTAATTATACATTACTCTGCGTATGTATAATCATGATATAATCATACACATTGAATGTAAATAATTATACGCTATGTATGTAAGAGGCTTTTAATGGCAAGAAGAACGCAAGCTCAAATGGCAGAAACACGTGCAAATTTATTAACTACAGCACGAGAGCACTTTAGCCGGCTTGGTTATGCAGAAACCTCAATGGATGAAATAGCAGCAAGCGTTAATCTCACACGCGGAGCCCTTTACCACCACTTTGGTGATAAACAAGGCTTATTTACTGCCGTTGTTGAACAAATTGACTCACAAATGAATGCCCGTTTACAAGCAATTACTCTCCATACTGAAGACCTCTGGAATAGTTTTTGTCAGCGTTGTCACGCCTACTTAGAAATGGCATTAGAACCGGAGTATCAACAAATTATTTTTGCGTGACGCGAAAGCCGTTTTAGGCGATTTTTTGGCTAAATCAAACTTACAGTGTACTGAACAAATTGAACGCCTGCTTCATCAGCTAGTCCAAAATGGCGTTATTAAAAGTATTGATACCCATGCATTGGCTTTTTTAATTAATGGTGGACTCGCTGAGGCCGCTTATTGGATCTCGCAAGGTGATAGTCAACAGCGACTAAAGAAAAGTGTCGATGCCATAGATATGTTGTTATCAGGGCTATTACTCACGAAAGATTAGCTCTGTGTTACCTTTCGCTAGCACGGATATTGTATCAGTACCAACAATATAATTGCTCAGTAAAATCCTCAATATACCGCCACCATGATAAATAAAACCCAATAAATATAGGCGAAAAATAGGAAATATTTATTGGGTTAATGAATTATCTAAAGTAGAGTTTGGAAAGTTTGTTTTAATTTATCGACATCTTGCTGAGTTGTTGACCACGAGGTACAAAAACGAATACAGGTGGTCTCTCGTGTCGGTTTGCATATTTGATTTAATTGATAATGTACTAATAATTTATTTGCCAGTGCATCTGGGAAAATAACGAAAACTTGGTTTGATTCAACGGGCGCAAGAAACTGAAATCCCTTTTCGGCAAAAAATGAAGCTAATTGTGAAGCCATCTCATTAAGATGACGCCCCAATTTAAAATACAAATCATCATTAAACAGCGGCTCAAACTGGGCAGCAAGCAGCCAACCTTTGGCTTGTAACCCACCTTTTTGTTTAATACTAAAACGAAAATCAGATTGCAGTGCTGGGTTTACAATCACCAAGATCTCCCCGGTTAATGCACCAATTTTCGTTCCACCGATATAAAAAATATCAGTTAACTGCGCAACATCTTCGACTGTTAAATCACTATATTTCGACATTAAACCTGAAGATAAGCGAGCACCATCCATAAATAACAGTAAGTTATGAGCATCACAAACCTCGCGTAATGCAACTAACTCTTCTTTACGGTAAACGGTGCCAATTTCAGTTGAATTACTAATATAAACAAGCTTAGGTTGGACCGTATGTTCATCATTATGCTCAGACAGCACCTTGATGATGTGTTCTGGTGCTAATTTACCTGATGGTGAGTCAACAGTAATAACTTTATGGCCGGTTGCTTCAATTGCTCCCGTTTCATGGACTGCGATATGCCCGCTGTCTACGGTGATAACCGCTTGGTGTGGTCGTAAAACATGGGAGATCGTGGTTAGGTTAGTGATTGTACCGCCATTAAAAAAATGAATTTCCGCATTAGGTTTGCCAATTCTTAATCTAATTTTATCTGCTACGCGAATACAAACCTCATCAGTACCATAACCTTTGAAACGTTTCCCTGATAAATCATTTAAGACTTGCATAACTGCCGGATGAGCTATTTCGTTATAATCATTTAAAAAGCTATACATTCACTTACCTATCAATAATTAGTTATATTAATTTATAGCCATTATTTATAGGGGGGTTCCAATTCATTATTCAATGATATTTTTGCTATATAAATACCAAAGTTAACGATTAATATTATTTAAGTTGCTGAAATTAAATATTAAGTCATTCATAGTCTATTTCATTGATAAATTGGCATACTGTAAAAGGTGAATTCAGGGTTGAGAACGCCTAAACGTCAAGTTATATCGATACGGGCCTAACAGCGGGTGTACACCTGATTTGACTCGACGCACCCCATGATAATTTAATCGTGACTGGCCTCCCCATACCAAAACATCGCCATGCTCTATATAAATAGCAACTTTGGGCGCATCTCGAGTTACTCCACCAAAATCAAATGTTGTGGGTAACCCTAAAGAAAAAGAGACAATCGGCTGAGTAAAATCAGTTTCGTCTTTGTCTTGGTGCAATGCCATCGCCGCGCCAACGGCATAGCGATTAATCAAGCAAGCGTCAGGGATAAAATGATCAAAGCCAGCAGTGCTCGCTGCAGAAGTGGCCAATTGAACAAAGGAAATTGGTATGGGTTGCCAAGGCTCATTAGTGACAGGGTCACGCTGACTATAGCGATATCCCTTTTCATCAGTTACCCAACCCCAGTCACCGCAGTTAGTCATTGCGACAGACATTGAGTAGCCATTTGGTGTCGTCATATGTCTTAAGGGGTTAGCTGCAATAATGTTGTTTAATGACTGCAATAATGCATCAGTTTGCCCCAGTAGAAACCCTTTGAGTAAAAAAGCCTCTGGTGCAATTTGTACGGTATTATCTTCATCAGGAAATAGCATATTAGCCACTGTTTAATAGTCTGAGTGAATGCTCTAATGAATGTTAACACAGGAAAAAAAGGTTGCTCATCACATTCAATGAGCAACCTACAGGGTTAACTTTAACGTTGATAAGCTAGAGTGATTTTTCTTGTTTCCGCTCGCTGGCTCGCCCACACACTGAGTAAAATGACAACCATGCCGATAAATTGCAAGGTACTAAGCTGTTGGTTGAGATAAAACCATCCCAAAACCACCGCACTCACGGGGCTTAAAAAACCCAGTGACGCCACTGAACTTGGACCTAATATTGCCAGTCCGCGGAACCATAAGGCGTAAGTTAATGCACCGCCAATAAGCGTGAGATACCCTAAACCAATTAAATTTAGTGAACTTAACGTTGGTAAAGCCGGCTCAAACATCATGGCAAACGGTAATAATACTAATCCTCCCGCGGTTAATTGCCATGAAGTAAAGGTTAAAGCACTGACTGGTGGCTGCCACCGGCGACTAAAAACCGTCCCCGCAGCCATTGAAAATGCCCCTGCTAACCCAGCAATAATACCTAAAGGGTCTAAGGCGGCATTCGGTGTTAAGAGCAATATAGCTACCCCGAATACCCCTGCTATTGATGCCATAATGGAGACCGCAGATAAACGGTTATTTAACAGCCAGCGGCTTAAAAATAGCACAATTAATGGCTGTACAGCGCCAACCGTTGCGGCGACACCACCAGGTAAGCGATACGCAGCAATAAACAATAGCCACCAAAATAAAGAAAAGTTTAAAACACCTAATACCACTACCCGCAACCACCAAATGCCTTCGGGGAGTTTTCGTAACACAAGTATCAATAGTAATCCTGCAGGTAACGCGCGTAATACCGCCAATGTTAATGGTATCCCTGCGGGTAACATCTCTGTTGTCACTAGATATGTGCTTCCCCACACAATTGGTGCTAATGCTGTCAACCCTAAAACCGTTATACGATTCATATTTCTATTCTCTTAATTTATCTTGAAGTCAAGATATGTGCATTTTACCTTGACGTCAAGATAAATAACCGCCATTATTTGCCTATGGATAGAATAGATAAAATCACTCAACAGTGGGAAAGAGAGCGCCCTGACCTCGATATTAGCCCAATGGGGTTAATTGGCCGGCTAGGTAATGTCGCGTTCCACTTAACTCGGGAAATGGAAAAGGTCTTCGCTCAGTTTGGCCTTAACCGTTCAAGCTTTGATGTACTTGCGACTTTACGGCGTGCAGGTGCCCCCTATACACTGAGCCCGGGAGAAATGTTATCAACGTTGATGGTCACATCGGGGACGATGACCAACCGAATAGACCAATTGGAAAAAGCGGGGTTAGTCAGCCGCCATACTAACCCTGATGACGGCCGCGGCTTTTTGGTTTCATTAACTCCCGAAGGGTTAACGTTAATCAACCAACTTATTGAAGCACACACACAAAACCAGGCTCGCCTCGTCGCTAACTTGTCTCAACAAGAGCAACATGCGTTGAACCAGTTATTACGGACATTCTTAGCATCATTTGAATCTAATGAATAATAATACGTTGTGTTGAACATAACATGGGGGAATACCTCCCCTCATGTTATTGGCTAAATTGAAAAGGTAATGGCATTTGTAACCGTTCAAAATGGTCACATAAATAAACTAATTGTAAAAGTAATTGGGGTTGTATAGCGCCGGAAGCCACCAAAGGTTTGAACTGATTAGCCAACCAAAGCGCCCCCAAATCTTCAAGTGTTCTAACGACATACGCTATTTCATCTTGTTGAGTCTGAGATAAACGCTGCCTTCCTGTACATGCTTGAGTTTCTAATACCGAAAGTAGCGGCCGAACAAGCTGACTAGCCAACGTTAATTCAGGTACAAAAACTTGGTTTTTTTGCTGTTTTTTCACCATATATTCGATAATTTTATTAAAAAAACCAGAACGTTGTTTCTTACGCGGTGTACTTTCAAAATCTAAATAGAACAGCTCAATACCATGTTCTTTTTTTTAACCATAATGTTTTGGGGATTAATTGAAGCACTTCTTGTGAATGGCTCACCTGCACCGTCACAGCACAAATTGGCCATTGCTGCTTTGTAATAAAACGCAATTCCTCAATTTTATGGTCATCACTTCCTTGCCAATTTAGCCGTAAAAACGCCCTGTTTTTTTGTGAATCAATCACCGTCCACAATACACATTGTTCGGTTTCATCCCAATAGAGCGGCTCATAATCAGTAATATGCAATAAAATGGGCGAAAACCTATTCTCTTGTATAAATGTCGGTAATTCGTTAGCCGCTGATTGCCAGTCGGTATAACCGAATTCAGCTTTGATATTAAGGTAATCATCAGTTGTTAATCCTTTTTCTTTGCAGCTAACTGCATAGCTTTCACCGCTAGCTGATAATTTCCCTTCCTCTGATAACCTTGGTAAATGCAATTTAAAGGGGCTTTTCATCAAACTTACTGCGGTATGTTTCCATAACGCCAAGGTTTGCCAAACATTTTGTCGGTTAAACGTCGGGTCAAGGCTATTTCCACGCCCCTGTGTGCATTGAATAATTTTTTTATTTTGTTGATCCCAAAAACTCAATGTAGCACCGATCGCACCGCTATCTGTTTTCCACCAATTCGCATCGATAGGCAGCAAATCAAACTCTATGGGTTGGTCGGTATACTGCCGTCTTTGTAACCCTTTGAGTGCCATAAGCTGATGTTCATTGGCTGTTGATAATTGATACATATAAGCAGATATTTCAGCAATTAACCGTAAAACTTGCCCTTCATCCATCGTAAAATGTTTATCGGCTAAGCGTTTAACTTGCTGGCTAAGGCGTTTCATATAATTGGCTAAGCGAGGCAACCCTTCCGCACGTGCTGACATATTTAGTAATTGCAACTGGCTAGCACTACTTTGGCTAATATGTGATAGCCCTTGTCGTAACATATCCTGAATGAATTGGTCGACTGAGCCCATCACCATTTTATCGTCTTGGGTCAGCTCTTGTTGATGAGTTTGACCTACGGTTATCTCCTCTGGCCATTGCCACAGTTGGCCATGCTGAAACATTAGTTTTGCAATAATAGCGAGATGAACTGCACTTTTTTGTTTTTCAGGTATTGATGAAATCATGCCCTGCAAACCACTACCTCGCATATAAATAATTGGCTCATCATATTCTGGTAGGATAATTTTTAACTGGCTAGAATGTGCTTCATAAACCAGCTCTTTATCTTGCCATTGCTGCATAAATCTCAACGCTAAACGAATATCAGGTTTCGATGTTTGTTTGATTAGGTCTTCTGGTAATAATGCTAATAATTCACTCAACACCGTTTCACTAGCTACCGGCTCTGCTAAAGTCATTTCTGCGGCTGTATTCGATTGAACCCATAAAACTGCTGCCAAAATGTGTTTACAGCATCCCGTTGCTGGGCAATCGCAAGTGGCTTTTTGGATCCCTTGCGCATCTAAAGAGACACATTGCCCATCACTCGTGAATGTCCCAAGGTTTAAGTCCGTTGGATTAACCTTTTGGTTTTCAACATCTTTGCGTGCACGCCTGAGTAACCCCACATTCGCTAATACGACTAATGCGTCGTCGTCATACTGTAGGTAACTGTTTTTCCAACTCATTGCATGACCTCTGCTAACCATTGCGCAAAATGCTCCGGTGTTAATGCTGCAACATGCATCCCTCTATCTGCGAGTTTTTGGGCAATTTCAGGGTCATAAACAGGGAGTGCCTCGTCATCCAACGCAGCTAAACCTAATAATTTCACTTGTTGGCTATGTAAACGCTGTGTGCAATTGAGTAAATGATTCAGCGCGCCACCCTCTTCAAAATCACTAATTAAGCTAATCACGGTACGTTTTGGGTTACGTATTAAGCTTTCGCAATATTGCATGGCTTTAGCGATATCTGTTCCGCCGCCCAGTTGCACTGTCATTAACACTTCAACGGGATCATGCGCAAGATGGCTTAAATCTACCACTTGAGTATCAAAAATCACTAAAGAGACACGCACTGTCGGCAATGCCGCTAATATACTCGCACACACCGCGGCATACATAATAGAGCTCGCCATCGAGCCGCTTTGGTCCACACACAAGATCACATCCCATGGTAAATGCTGTTGCTGACGAGAATTAAAATGGGGTGTTTTGATAACTAACCGTTGATTTTGCTTATCGTAATTCTTCAAATTGGCAGCGATAGTCCCTCGCCAATCAAAATTACGGCTGTTTGGGATCAGTGAACGTTGAAAACGGTTACGCCGCCCTGTTAATGCGTGACGAAATTGGTTACGCATTTGACTTAAAATATCATCAACTACTTTACGTATAATATTTTTAACGGCATCACGGGTTTCTTCATTCATTTTCCCGCGTAAGCTTAACAAGGCTTTAGCGAGGGATTTTGTCGGTTCCATGGCATTGAGCGCCTGTGGATCCTTTAGTAAGCAGCTGATCTCATAACGTTCTAATGCTTGGGATTGCATCCGCTCAAAAGTACTATTAGGAAATAATTTACGTGCTTGATTTAACCAGTTAACCGCCGTTAATTGAGAAGCATCTAAGGAGCCGTGGCGTCCAGTTTCTTGTTTTAAGCCTCGACGTTGGTATTCTCGGCGATATAAAAAATCCAAAGAACGTTCTATTTTCAACTCTTCAGCACTAAAGGTGGCTTGGCCCAGCGCGTTATCGGCATATTGCCCGAGGACTAAGCGCCAGCGCTTAGCCAATTGAAGTTGTTCAGGGGTTAATGTCGTATTTTTCTGACTCATTATTTGTCATCCTGAGCACGAGCAAACCAATCCTGTAACCCTAGTTCAATCAGCTGGCTCTGTAATTGTTGTTCGAGTTGAATCACTTCCATCATCTGTTGTTCATTAAATTCTGTCTGGTGCAATGTGAGTTCTTTTGCCTCAATCGCCATGTCTTGTGCCACATATTGTGCCATTTGTGCATTTTGTTTAGGCGTTAACTGGCTAAACGCAAACCGTAAATCAGGTAACACCTGAATAAAACGCCCTTCATCCCATTCACTAAGCAACTGATTTAACATATCAATTAATAATGGTATGCGTAAGACTAACTCTGGTGCTGTTCGCATCACACCGATAAAATAGCCAATTGCCATTTCAGGATCACTGCCTGTGCTGAACGCGCGCCTAATTTCATCTGTCAGGATGGTTTCATCAATTTTCGCCCCAAGGTAACGCAAAGCATCCACTGCGCCTTTTAAAAGCGGTGTCTGGTTTAACTGACCTTCACAACGGTCTAATGCCTGATAAAAATCATTGGTGTAGTCATGGCTTTTATTAATTTCAGGCATAAAAGTGATTAATTCACGGCAAGAAAGTAATGCTGAAAAATGCAGCTCTTGCTGCTGTTCATCCCCTTGTGTAATTTGTGCAAAACAATAAAATGCTTGTTGTAATAAGGCATCTAAACGCGCTTCGATAGCAAAACTATCTTCAATATCAAAGAATTGGCGCCCCCGCCATAGATGAACCAGTTTATGGCCACAAGCAATCAATGATTCAAACTTTGTATCCTGCTGAATATAACCATCCAACAAAGAAAATAATGCGGGCATCCGTTGATGTAACCCAATTAACGCGGCTTGCATAAGGAGTGCAACCGCACTTTGGCTTGAGCGACTAACCCCTTGTTGTTCTAGGTTTTTTTCCATTTCAAACAAACGGGCTAACGCGATAGCTTTTAATTGCGTTCCTTTTTCCGATAATGCAATCAATTCCCCTTCAACATTGGGCGTCCACGCGTATTGCCATTCTTCAAATAATAAATCCATTTGGTTACCCGACAAAAAGTTTGGCCCAGACAGAAGCTTAGCAAAATGGATATCAAGAAATGCTAGTAAATGCAGAAATCGGCTACGCGCACGATGTTGTTGGTTACGGTAAACATCTAAGCGGCTCACCTTACTTAAGGTATCATCAAGTTTGAAACGAAAGCTTTTTGCTATTTCATAAGTTTCAGTGACTAACGGAGGTGTTGCTGTCCCTTTGGGAATTTTTCCGAGTAAAAAGCCGGAAAAACAGGTTGTTATTTCCTGCCAAAGTTCAACTTGGCTTTCATCTAAGCTACCTTTGATAAAAACGCTTTGTAACCCATCCAACAGGTCATAACGCCCTGGGCCTGCATGCCCACGAAAGACGGCAAGGCGAATGCTTTGCTCTGCAGCCAGTTTAACCGATAAAAAACCGGGAGCCGCTTCAAATTGCCTTTCACGTAAGATATTCGCAACTTTAGAAAGATAGGCAACACCTAAACGGTTTCGATAAGCCTGCGTAGGCTGGTTATCGCCTGTCAACTGTGCTTGGCGTTGCTGCAATAATGACAACCATGATTGTTGGTAAAATGCCGGAGAAGGCATGCCGGATGCATAGCCATTTAATGCATCAAGTTTGTCATAGCTATAGCGAATAAACCAAGCCTTGTCTTGTTCACCCAATTTTTGTTGTTGAATAAACGCTTTTTGTTGTGCTACAGAAAGCTTAAATTGTTGATTGCGAGTCTCTTCTAACCCTTCAAGAAGCGCAAGGGTATGGAATCCTCCCGTCACCACCACAATTTTAGCTTGTGGATGCTGGGCTTTAATGGTCTGGATATGCGCTTGCATATAGCGCTCACGCTGTATAGAGCCTTCTGCTTCAAGGACTTGGGGCTCATAATCAAGCCGTGCCAATGCACACCAAATAAAGCTATCCATGAAAAATGTCTGCCAATCCGCGAGTTGTTCAATCGCCCGTAATTCAAAAATTTGCTCCCATAATTCATCATGGTCACGGCAACCACTTTTTTTCGCAAGCTGGCTAATAAATAGGCTATGGGCTAAGTAGCGTTCTTTCTGCAAACTTTGATATTGCAACTCATTGGCTTCGTCTTCATTAACTTGCGCTGTCCATGGTAAGTCAATGAAACGCAACTGGGCTTGGTGTTGTTGGCCGATTTGTAAAGCCTGCCATTCAGGGGAATATTCACAGAAAGGAAAATAAGCAGATCGAGTGACAACGTCACTTTTATCTTCTACTTGTGCGGGTTTTACTTCTGTTTGTGCCATAATAGCGACAGGTGGCAGGGTATCATGATGTAATAAGCTCGCCAGTAGCCCATTAAAACTATCGGGTCCCTCGATTAAAACATAGTCAGGTTCGATTTGTTCAATCAAAGACAACGTACTGTATGCACATGCGGGGCTATGATGCCGAATAGGTGCAAAGTAGATACCGGCTGATTCAAGTTGTTGCCTGTCGTGTAATGCATTTTCAATGCGTTTTGGTAAAGGTATAGATAGCAAGCTCACCGCTGATTTCCCTAAGGGTTATTCGTCTTAAATGGCCTTGTACTGATTCAATCATCATGACGAGGGGTTGGTAGAACCATAGTGGCTCTACCTTGTTATGAAACTTTATTGCCAATATGCCCTCGAAGCATCAAAAAAAGCTTTCCACTCTTGGCTATGTTTCGCCCTTTCTCTCGCGACATTGTCAATGTAATAACGCATCCGTTTGATATCATCTGCGTTATCTTTTAAAACCACACCAATAAGCTGGCGTGCAACTGCTCCTGCATTGAGTGTGCCATCACCTAAGTAATGGGCTTCAAGCGCACATGCATAAGCAATATTAACGGCTTCAGCTGTCGACATCACCGCGTCTGGCGTTTTAATGCTGCCCCCATCTTTGGTATTTCCTGAACGCAATTCTTGGAACGTGGTGACCAACAGCTCGATCACGTTGCTTGGGATGGTTACTTGGCCATTGAGGTCAGCTAACTCTGCGGTTAATTGCTTATTGATCAGCTCAATTTCAAATGCGGGATCTTGGATAGGCCGTACCGTTTCAAAATTAAATCGACGTTTTAACGCTGATGACATTTCATGAACGCCACGATCACGCAAGTTTGCTGTACCAATTAAATTAAACCCTTGTTTCGCGCTGATCCGTGCATTGTCTTTCATTTCAGGGATCATCATTTGCTTTTCTGACATCAAGCTAACCAGCACATCTTGAATTTCAGGAGGACAGCGCGTGATCTCTTCAAAACGAACAATTTTCCCCTCTTGCATACCTTGGTATAACGGCGAGCTAACCAATGCTTTCTCTGTTGGGCCTTCAGCTAATAGCAATGCATAATTCCATGAATATTTAATATGATCTTCAGTTGTGCCCGCGGTTCCTTGAATGGTTAAACCTGAATCACCACTAATTGCAGCAGCTAATAACTCCGATAACATGGATTTTGCCGTCCCAGGCTCCCCGACTAACATTAACCCTTGTTTGCCTAATAACGTCACAATTGCACGGTCAACTAAAGCATCATCACCAAAAAATTTTGCAGAAATATTGAGTGATTCATCACCTAAGATAAATTGCCTAACAGCACGAGGTGAGCGCAACCACCCTTGTGGTTTCGGGTTCTGTTTATCTGCTTCGGTTAAACGCGCCAATTCATCGGCAAAACGAATTTCTGCGCTTTCACGCAGAATATTCCCTTCTATTGTTTTACTTTTAGTCATTCTAAAATCCTACGTTAAACCCACTTACCAAGGTGTTTTCTTTTCCCACTCAGGATCAAAACCTGCACACGCATCCGCAACTTTTAAATAATCCGCATAGCTTTCAGCTAATAAAATAGGTGGGATATCTTTTAACTCGATATAGCTGCGGTTCCATGAGCTTTGTTGTGATTTTTCGAAGCTTAATGAAAACAAAACCGCTGGAATATTTTCCTCTGGCACATAGCTGCCACTAAATTCGATATAGACATAAAAACCTAAACTGGCGAAGTGTTTTGCATAATGGGTAAAACTCCCACCGTCTTCTGCTTGCCCGCGTTGATAACCCATTTTTGTCAAGACGCCACGCAAGGTATAGGTGTCGGTTAACCACCCTTTACGATCTTCAATTTCAGTTAATTTCAGATCCAGATCAGGGATTTTATGTTCCATTTGTGAAAATAAAAATTTCACTTTGTAATCTTTAAAGTGCGTTATCCACGCTTTTCGCTCATCTTCACTGACCAATGCAGCATGGGCTAATTTGATGTAAGAGTCAGCAGATAACGTCACTTCGTCATCATCTAAATTTAATAAACTACCATCATCCGATGGACGAAACACATTCAGGATATTGTTCTCTTTCGTTTCTATCCAAACTAATTTTTCGATAAGGCCACGCATCACCGGGTGCGCTTGGATATATTCCTGCCAATCTGCGGTTGTCCAAAGGCGCTCTGCGCACATCGCTTCATATAAACGAGCCGTTTGCAGTTCAATGACTTGCTTGAGTTCTTTTTTACTCGCAGTGAATAGCTTTTTAGATTCTTTAGCCAATTCTTCGTTATCGGTTTTACGTGTAGCGGGTAATGCTTTGATTTCTTTGCCTTCTGGATTAAATAAGACTAATTTTTACTGTGCGTCCAGTTTCGCAGTAAACGTACGATCACCGTATTCAAGTGCCAAAATACCTGTTTCATCCATTCCGGCAGTCGGTATTGTTCTATCTGCAAGTTCATCCGCACTCCAACCATTACGTTCAGCAATTTGAGCAACAAGTCCGCGCGCTTTTTCTTGAACTGACGCGGTACGATAACGGCGAGAAAGTGACAATAATAATTGAATAATCAGAGGGTCATTGCTTGTCGCCACCGCATCAATCATGGCTTCAATTTGTGCACGACGTTGGTAATGATCACGCATATAGTTGCGCAATGTGGTTACGGCAAGGTGCCCTTCAATACCACAAATCAGCGCTAACATTCCTTTATCACTAATAGCGGAGCCTAAATAGCGGCGCAGAACTTCATTTTTAATCTCATTAAACGTCTGTTCTAAAGTATAGTTTTCATACTGACTATAATATTCAGGCCAGCGTTTCACCCAATCTTGATAATTAGCTAAGCGTTTTGGGGCATCACGTTCTGCTTCTGCCATTGCCATTTCTAATGACGGCCCAGCAATATCTTGCCCGATAAAACTATTTAAAATAAAACTACCTAATTTCTTTTGGCTATCTATCGAAAGTAAACCAATATAACGTTGAAGTAATCCATTACCCGCTGGCATTTTTAATTTAACGGCCAGAACCACCCACCAGCGAATAATATCGGCTTCTACGGGTTTATTATTTTGCCAAGTTAATGCCGGCAAAGAATCGAGATTAAACCATGCCATACTAGCAGGCGCTTTCGCTTTTAGCCCTTTTTGCGCTTCAGCTAATAACACTTTAGGCGCAAGATAACCGGAAATATCCTCACCAAATTGTTCCAGTGCAGTTAACAAGGCCGCCCGTACAACTTCCCGTTTTTCTTTCTTTAATAAGGCATAGAGTGGTTTTAATGACTCTGGATTTTTCAAACGAGCCAACCATTCAATTGCGGTGACACGAATTTCTTGTTTGCCTGAATCTAACCCTTCTGCCGCGTTGAGGTGAATATTCGGTAATGTCTCTAGTAGTTTTTGCGCGCTCAGACGATGGGTTTTATTTTCCCCAAGAGCCAACTCCATAATACGTGGAATAAAACGTGCTGGAATGGTCGGTAACATTGCAAGGACATCAATTCCACTCGCCGCATCATATTCTTGATAATAACGCTGCGTTTCTTGTTGAGGAATTAAACCTAATGCTTCTGCAATAAAATCTGGGTATTGAATGAAAAACGTCCAAACTTGTGCTGGCTGGTTAAAAATAGCTAACCCATTAGCATATGAGCGCAAACAAAGGTCTGCAATCAACCGTGTTGCGTTTTTAAAATGACATTGTGTTAACGTTTTTTCTAGCTGACGCAATTCAATTTGCCCAAGAATTCGTGGTGGAACTTCCCGTGTAAGATGGTAATGGGATAAATGTTCCTCATTTGTTCGGTTATGGCTGATCAGACGTAATGCATGGAATAAGGTATATTCTGGCAAGTTAGTAATACGTTCTTTAAATTTCACCACGCTATATTCATGGTCAGTAATAATTTCCTTACCTGAATTCAGCTTATCAATCACCTTACAGCAGGCTTGCGCATTGAGTTTTTGGAATTCTTTATAATGTCGCTGTGCCCAATTGTAGCTGTGCTTCTGTTTTTTGTTTTCTTCAATTTCACTTTCTGCATTTTCCTTGGCTTTTTGCAGCATTTCATTGAAATTATTAACTAAGATATCTTTTGCACTTTCAGGCAGCGGTGTATCTTCTAATTCAATAAACTCAGGTAACTCAGTCTCTTCAACTTGGCTGGCGGTATCCATGACTGAAAATCTCGAAATTGCACTTTCAATACTTTTCAGTACGGTTTTATTGGTTTCCGTTGTCAATGCCGCTGCTAATATCTCTCTGTGTTCGCCTATACGGGCAAACAAATCTGCTGCTTGGGTACGCTGTTTTGGCGTACCTCCAGTTAAAATTTGAGTTAAGTGTTGCGTAACCGATTGTGCAGGTAAAATTGCCATTGTGGGTTCCGCGGCTGCACGCACTGTTTTTAACGAACTAGTAGCAAAAGAAACTAATACATCAGCAAAAAGCGTATAAAGCTCAACGTCTTTCTTCAGTGTGTTGATTAACTGAATTTGCCCTGCAGCAGATAAATTATTCACTAACGTCTGCTTAATAAATGCTTGTTCTGCGATTAAATACGCTTTGAATCCTGGAATGGCAAATAACCGATTTAAGTTATCATAATGGTAATCAGATAAATGATGACGATCGAAAATGATATATAAAATAGTGTTAGCCGGTTTATCTGTCTCTTGTTCGATGATTTCAGTTAGTAGGTCAAAATGCCAATGTTTACGGTGTTCTAACTTAGTATCCCGCGAATTATCATAGGTTTTTGCAAAGGCATCGCCCATTAAATAACTTACCCACGATGGTAATTCAGGTGTTAATACTTTGATGTTAATATCTTGGCACGCCGCCGCTAATACTTTTGCAAAACGGGCAATTTGCGATGAAGTAATCCCATCGCCCACTTTCGAATATAGTTTATGTCTTGCATTTGCCCCTTGGCGAATTAATTTATTATATTGGCTCGAATTAAAGCTATTCCCTCCCCACCACCAATCTACGGTACCGGGCTTATCGAGCAAAATAACCGCTTTTTCGGTATCCAATTGGCTTAATTGAACCAATACTTCTGGCGATTTTCCATCTAATACATACTCTAAAACGGTTTTAGGTAGTTCTTCATCTAAGACAGACAAAGGTAAAAGCGCTTCTTGTAAATATTGTTCTGCAACGGGTGATTCTTTTTTCCCAAAAATTGAAAGAAGATTAAATGTGAACTTTGCCATCTGATATCCCTAAAAGTATTTATATAACAACTTCTTATCATTTTAATGATATCGTCACAATTTGATTATTCTTAATCATTTTTAATTAAGATATATCATTTAACCCGTCTTGCGATTTTAAATTCTACCTATAGGGATATAGCTATAGGTTTACTCTTTATAATTAAACTTTACCCAATAAATTATTTAATTAACTGCCTTATACCTCTATTTTTCTTTTGATTATGTTGACGATAATTCTGATAACAGTTTATTGCTATTTACATCAAATTTATTCGCGAAGAAAACGTTGACTAAACACTAAATCTAATATTAGACTAAAAATCTAGTCAACGTATTGAATGTGTGAATGCACCGACACTCATTGCTCCAAAAGGGCATTATTCACACTGTGTTACTGCTAATGGATTGGTTTTTATCTCAGGGCAATTACCCGTTGATAAGTTAGGCAATGCGATGACTGACGTAGCATTCCAAGAGCAAGCCACGCTTGTGCTTGCTAATTTACAAGCATGCTTAGATGCTGTTAATTGTAGCAAAGCGCATTTGGTTCAAGTTCGAGTTTATATAACAGATATGGAAAATTGGCCGTTATTCAACCAAATTTATGCTAGTTGGATAGGCGATCACCGCCCAGCTCGTGCTGTCGCAGGCGTTGCTGAACTTCATTTTGGTGCAGCATTAGAAATTGAAGCGGTTGCGATATCTGCTTAATTACTTATTATTCATTGGGGTTATATTATGTCAGAATTAATATTACCGACTTATCAAGATGTAGAAGCAGCAGCACAACGTATTGCGGGTTTTGCACATAAAACCCCTGTTCTCACATCAACAACCGCAAATAAAGAATTTGGGGGCGAACTGTTTTTTAAATGTGAAAACTTTCAGCGTATGGGGGCGTTTAAATTCCGAGGAGCCTTTAATGCGTTGAGTTTGTTAAGCTCCCAGCAGAAAAAAGCGGGCGTTATTGCATTTTCTTCCGGTAACCATGCGCAAGGTATCGCTTTAGCGGCGCAACTTTTGCACATTCCAGCCACCATTCTTATGCCTGATGACGCACCTGCGGTGAAAGTAGCTGCGACACAAGGTTACGGTGCCACTGTTATTCGCTTTGATCGCTATAAAGAAGACAGAGAAGTACTTTGCCAACAACTCGCTGCTCAACAAGGGTTAACGATTATTCCTCCTTATGACCACCCTGATATCATCGCTGGCCAAGGTACCGCAGCCAAAGAACTGATTGAAGAAGTGGGTGAATTGGATGCCCTATTTGTTTGCTTAGGTGGTGGAGGCCTACTTTCAGGGTGTGCCATTGCCACCAGAAAATTATCACCTAACTGCCAAATTTATGGGGTTGAGCCTTTAGCCGGCAATGATGCGCAACAATCATTTCATCGAGGGGAAATTGTGCACATTGATACGCCAAAAACTATCGCAGATGGTGCGCAAACCCAACATCTAGGTAACTACACCTTTGCTGTTATCAAAAACAAGGTTGATGATATTTTCACTGTAACCGACGAGCAACTTATTGATCGCATGAAATTTTATGCTGAACGCATGAAAATTATCGTTGAGCCGACAGGTTGCTTATCCTATGCTGCTGCCCTTGCCCACAAAGAACAGTTCCAAGGTAAGCGCGTGGGGATCATTGTCAGCGGTGGTAATGTTGATATTCAGCACTTTGCACAATTAGTTTTATAAGTAATTAGTTTCATAATGAACACCGCCCTTCATCTATTAGCAATACTAAAAATAGGTTAAAATTAGGGATTAGCAATTGATGGATGAAGGGAAACAGCATGTCAGGTCAAAAAGATAATTCAATACTGGCTCAAGTTGAAATTATTGCGAAAGGTCTTAGCGAAACATTTGCCCCTTTTTGTGAAGTGGTGGTACACGACCTTAAAAATCCGGAACACTCCATCCTTTCTATTCATAATAACTTATCTGGTCGCCAAGTTGGTGAACCTACTACCGAACTCGGCCATGCAAGAATTGAATCTGCAGATTTTCCGAATATTATTGCTAATTATGCCAACCAGTTTTCTGATGGGCGCCCAGTAAAAAGTACTTCGATTGGTATTAAAGATGAGTCAGGGCAATACATTGCCGCATTGTGCTTAAATCTGGATATGACATTATTTAGAAGTATGCAAAGTATGTTATCGCAATTTATTGACGTAGGTAATAGCCCAATAAAAGAGCATATTGAGCCTAATGGTGCAGAAGCCATTCGCATGCGTATTGACCAATATGCTGCCACCTTAGCTGCGACACCACGCACATTGAAAATAGACGAAAGAAAAAACTTAATTGAAGTGTTACGCAATGAAGGCCTGTTAGATATCAAAAAATCTATGGAAACAGTGGCTCAGCACTTAGGAATATCAAGAGCCTCGGTTTATTTGTATGCAAAAAAAGAAAGTTAACGATTGGCCTTTTTTAATATCTGTTTAATGCTGATGGGGAAAAAATCATTTACATCCACACCGACATTAATCGCTCGGGGCCCTAACACCGCTAAGCGCTTAAACTGCTCTGGGTCTTTCCCTGAATTATGAACATGACCATATAAATGAATCGCATCACGAAAGAAGCCTTGCCATTCTAATATTGGGTAATGGAATAACACTAATTTTTGTTTTTGATATTCCAACTCATAATAGCTTTTAACCCATTCAAACAACGATTGGTCGAATTCGGGGTCGTCTAAAAACTTATCATGATTGCCACGAATCAAATATTTTTTCCCTGCTAAGCGACGTAATATTTTATTCGCATCCGCGCCATTCCCCTTGTATAAAAAATCACCGAGTATGTAAATCTCATCATGCTCAGTAACATACGCATTCCAGTTATGAATCAACGTATCATTCATGTGACTGGTACTCTTGAACGGTCGGTCACATAAGTTAATAATATTTGAATGGCAAAAATGGGTATCTGAAATAAAGTAAATCATATAAAACCTAAAAATATATTAATAATAATTCTATTCAAGCAAACAATTTGCTTACTATTTATCATATCTCAATGATTTTTAATTGCTCTACGGAATTGACTGAAAACAGACTTATTTAACGTAATAATCATTCCCAAATCGCCCTTCCTTGCCAATACTCATCAATTAGCGCTAAAAACTCACGAACTTTAGGGGGTAAATAACGTTTTGTCGGGTATAGCGCACAAATAGGTGACTCAGGGAGAGAAAACTCGGTTAGCACTGGCACTAATCGGCCTTTTTTGATTTCCTCACTCACTAAAAATGCACCTAACTGGCACACTCCCTGTCCTTCTATAGCTGCGGCGAGAATAGCCTCGGTGTCATTTAATACTAAACGCCCTTGAGCTGGATAATTTTGCAAATGCCCATTAATTTTAAACTTCCATGACACATTATACCCTCGGTGCCTAAACACCAGCATACTGTGATATTGTAATGCTTGTGGGTTTACTGGCACACCTCGTTGCTGGAGATATTCAGGGGATGCACACGTGATTAACCGATGTGGGGCTAAGACTTTACGGACTAAACGGTTATCATCCATTCCGCCAATACGGATCGCAATATCAAAACCATCGCGCACAATATTACAATAGTCATCATTAAAATCTACATCCACCTCAACCTGTTCCCATTGTGCTAGATAACGTTGAGCAAGAGGTAAAATGAAACGTTTTCCAAATACCACAGGTACCGTTATCCTTAATAACCCTTTTGGTTGTTGCTGGCCTTGGCTTAATGTATTTTCAACTTTTTCAATCTCTTGTAATATGTTAATGGCAGATTCATACACCACTTGACCTTCATCACTTAAATGAATACTTCGTGTCGTTCGATGTAATAAGCGAGTTTGTAGACGATGTTCTAGTCGTCCAATACATTTCCCAATCGCTGAACGTGATAGCGCTAGCCGTTCGGCCGATTTCGTGAAACTCAGTGTTTCAACAACATCCACAAAGACTTTTAAATCAAGTAGGTTATCCATCACTAGAGACGCTGGATTAGACACGTTTTATCCCCAATATTGTCACATTTGATATATTTATCTCCTATCATGTCCCCTATATGCTATTTCAACAAGTTTATTTTTAGTTAGGTAGATTATGTCTTCACAGTGCATTAAACATTCAAATAGCATCAGTACGCTTCATTCATGGGGGGCAATACTGACTTTAACCCTCGCCACATTTATCGTTGTGACCACCGAAATGTTACCCGTCGGTCTATTAACTCCTATCGCCAATCAATTTTCTATTTCTATCGGTTTGAGCGGGTTACTTATGACTTTGCCCGCTGTTGTGGCCGCAATTTGCTCACCATTGGTAATTTTATTTACCGAACAAATTGATCGTAAAAAATTGCTGATTTTTGGTGCGCTGCTGCTCGTTGTATGTAACTTGCTTGCGGCAATCACGTCTCATTTTACATTGCTATTAATTAGCCGCTTATTTATTGGTTTATGTATTGGCATTATATGGGCGATCGCGGGTTGAATAGCGCCGCGTT
Source organism: Providencia rettgeri (assembly GCA_900455085.1). NCBI lineage: Bacteria > Pseudomonadati > Pseudomonadota > Gammaproteobacteria > Enterobacterales > Morganellaceae > Providencia > Providencia rettgeri. Next base: position 2,323,086 of record UGTZ01000001.1, read on the forward strand.
TAGTGGCAGCAGCGCATGTTAATTTAGCAACATCAATGATTTTTGGTGGAGTGGCTGCTGCCTCGGTAGTGGGGATTCCATTAGGCGTTTTTATGGGTGAATGGTGGGATTGGCACAGCGCATTTTTCTTAATGAGCGCCTTATCATGTATTTTATTATTGTTAATGGTAGCACTGTTACCCTCTTTACCGACGGTCACACCACCTTCTACTAACACTTTTATTGCACAATTAAAACGCCCAACAATATTACTTGGGTTAGCCATTACCTTACTCTTGGTATCAGGGCATTTTATGGTGTTTACCTATATTAGACCGCTATTAGTCGCTAATATTCATGCAACAGGTGAACAACTTAGCATTATGCTATTTTTTTATGGTATCGCGGGCATTTTGGGGAATTTTATCTTTGGCTTAACGGCGGGGAAAAAGCTTAATTTATCCTTGTTTATCATTATAACAATCATTATTGCTTGCTTATTTTTTCTTGTTATTTTACCTCTGACAACATTAATTGGCGGCCTAACTCTTATCGCTTGGGGAATGGCTTATGGTGGTGTCTCCGTCACATTGATGACGTGGATGATTACGCACAGTCTTCAACATATTGAAATTACGGGTTCTCTGTATATTGCTTTTTTTAATGCGGGTATTGCTTTGGGTTCTGCTTTAGGCAGCATGGTTGTCTTCTTATATGGGTTATCTACTAACCTCATCATCGCAATTTTATTACTCACAACAGCGTTGCTGGCACTCGCTATTTATCAATTTAAAACACATTAATCTGACATTCTTCATCAATAAAATGATTACCATGATAAACTTCGTTTATACCATAGGTAATCATTGCCATTTTTTATGGCTCGTAATTGCAACGAAACTACGGCATATAAATAGCACTATTAATGAAAATACCGGAAGAAAAATGACCAAAACCAATTCAGTTCCACTTTTTTATGATTCATTTGGTACACCAGATAACCCTACTATAGTCCTCATTCCTGGCTTAGGTGGCCATAACATTAGTTGGACGTCAGACTTTTGTCAGGAAATTGCAGATGCCGGTTTTTACCTGTTACGTATAGATAATCGAGATGCGGGTTTATCTCATCATATCAATGAGTTCCCACCTATTGATTTAGGGGTATTGATTGAAAAAATGCAACAAGGTGAGCATTTCGCTGTGCCTTATACTTTATTCGATATGGCTGAAGATATTATCCAGCTCTTAGATACGTTATCTATTGATAAAGCCCACTTTATCGGTCGTTCCATGGGAGGGATGATTGCCCAAATAGTGGCGGCAAAATTTCCTGAACGTACATTATCTCTTTGTGCAATCATGTCATCGACCGGGAACCCGACTCTGCCACAAAGTGCTCCCGATGTTATGCAAATGCTAATGAGCCCAAGTGCTAACCCAAAAGAAGATTTAGAAGGATATTTGTCAGGACAACTCGCATTTTATCGTCGGATCAGCTCAACATTCGGCCCATTTGATGAAAATTATTACCGTGAATATATACTGCAATCGCTCGCACGCAACCATTCACCAGAAGGCACTAAACGCCAAATTGTGGCTGTTGCCGTCACCGGAGATTTGCGTTCTTATATACAGCACATTAATGTACCTACATTAGTTATTCATGGCTCTATCGACCCGCTCTTCCCATTAGCCGCAGGACAAGATATTGCTAACAATATTCCTAATGCAAAATTGGAAGTTATTGAAGGTATGGGGCATGAAACACCACCCATGATTAATCCACAAATCGCTAACCTGATAATTAATCATTTAAATTAATAAATTCGCGTACTAAGGCTCTGAAAATGGGCCTTAGTTACCATTATAACCACCCTTGTTTCTTATGCTGCGCACAAATTGGGCAAATATGAGTGTCTTTTTCCCAAGAAGAAAATGGTAAGTGGCAAGTATGGCACTGCGCATCATAATAATGGAAAATTTTTGGCACGTTATTTTTGGCTGTATATGTTTGTACATGAATGGATTTAGGGAAACAAACGACTTGGCAGCTCATGCAACCTGTACAGCGTTTTTCATCAATCAAAAATTGGTTATTCTCAATTTCAATCGCATGCTCATCACACATTTTGGCACAAGCACCGCACAGAATGCATTTTTCCGTATCTAACTCAACCTTAAACCAACTATCTTCAGGGTAAAGTTGTTTTCTCGCATTTAACCCAGTTTTCACCTGTCCCTTATCCAAAGGCTTCGAATCCAATTTTTGACGAAATAGCATCATCCGACGGCCACTATCGACTTGTTCCGGCTGAACAATTCGCAATTGCCAAACAGGTTCTTGTAACGTTTTGAGTTTTAAATTTAATGCTGCAATCGTTGGCAACCACTTATCAACCCATGGTTCAGCAATTTGCATCCCACGAATACCATATTGCCGGTGCCAAACAATCAGTTCGTCCGCATTCGCAATGGGTTCGTCATGGTTTACTATCAAAAGCTCCCCTTGATAACTACGTTCATGGGGTTTGATATTTTCAATAGCATCGACAGGACAAGCAAATAAACAATTACCACATTGAAAACACAATTCATTATTAATTTCTGCATTCATATGGCTAAACGATACCGCACCCACTGGACAACTCGTGGCACAATTATCACAGATGCTATTTTTCAGGCGTTTTCTTACGCACTGACCGTTAATTATGGGTTCAGGAGGCAGCTCTAAACTAATAAAACGTCTCATTGCTCTACACTCTCCCGTTACAACAAAAATAACTTATTTAAAAATTGTTATATTTAATAGTTAAATTCTAGCATTAATTTTCACACTATTTTAGTACAACACTCTGTAGATAAAGATGATTTGGGCTAAATAATTACTTAAAAACCACAAAAATCTCTGTATTTTGGAGCCTTGTGGTTTACGCCTCCTTTCTAACTCGCTTTTTTCATATAATTATCAACAAGGTTGGTGGGCTCCCAATTCTTCTGTAAATATTCAATATCCTGAATACCAATACAGTTTTCTTCGTCTTGTAGGCGTAGTATCGCTAACGTCTCCACTAAATGATTCAATTTTTGTTGGGTGGAATGCTCATTTTGCCCCTCTAAAGACTGCACATGAACTACAGTGGGAGCTATCGTATTCGGATACTGAAATATTTTCACACTACGTCCCTGATCTGAAGTATAAGTATATCGAGTTGCATTACTTCGGTGGTCAGGTTCCTCTCGAATAACGTCCTTATTAAAATTAATGAGGTAAATCGTGTTTTCACCGCCAAGGCTATACAACGAATTCCAGCCTACAATTTCGCCATTGATAATAAAACTATTTTTTCCGCTAGCATCTGTTAACAACCCATTTGAACCATTAGAAATGAAGACATCATTCCCTTCACCACCATATAAATTGGTATCACTTGTTGATGCATAAAGAACATTATTTCCGTAAATACCATCTGGAATTGAAATGGCTCCAGTTACCGCTTGCGCTTTAAATACCCGCCCGACCCCACTTCTATCCCAAACTTTTTGTTCTGGTCCTTTTGTTCGAATAAACAAGCGCCTAAATGGCATATTTTCACTAATATGTATATTTTTTGTATTTGTATCAATAATTGATGAAAAGTTTAACTCGTTAGAAAAATTTTTAAACTCATCCATAGGGTGCCAAATCTGTTCTGGCGTTAATTCTTTTTTATATTGATGCTGTTCAGCAAGGTAGCGAACTAAATATGCCATTCCATCATTATGAATCTGAGCGGGCATATGGGAAGGTAACCGCTGATGATGACAGACTTGATTATTGCTATTTTCATTATTTTGGGGCATTTTTACTTTGACTGTGCGCAAATTAGATTGCGATGTATAAAGATGATAAGTCTCTTCCCGTTCGTCTATGACCTCATACTGTGTTTTAAAATTAAATAAATGAATATTATTAAATCCCACTTGATCTAATATTTCTGTATTACCGCCCCCTTTACTTCCATCAATTAAATAGTGGTCATCTCCTCCCTGTCCATCAAGTTTGTCATTACCCAAGTCAGATAGAATTAAATCACTATTTTCACCACCATATACATAATCATCACCGTTACCTCCATACAAAACATTCCCTCCTCCATTTGAAATAATAATATCATTACCCTCCCCTGAATTTATGATATTCCCTATCATGCTGTTATCATCAATTAGGTCATCACCATTGTTTGTATCTAAAATAGGATAACGAAAATTATATCCCTTAGGGATTTTTATGTAATCATTATTTACTGTTGGTAATTCCAAATATTCAATTGGTTCAATGTTATAAGAATCCTGCCCCATTTTTATCCTAAATAAATTTCCATGACCGTCTTTAATATAAATTTCTTTACTTATTTGGTATGATAAATTAACGAAGCTAATTTCAATTTTTTCATTACTGAATTTATCATATAAAAATATTGATTTTCTCAATGCCTTGATATCAAACCCATTCTCATAAGGTAATAAAATGGTCATATCAAACTCATTTTCCATTCCTGGTTTAATATTTGAAAAGTCAAAAATTATTTTACCTTGAAAAATCTGATCTGGGTTAACTTGATAAACATCTCTTCCTTTAGTAACTATAATATGACTGTTTCTACTGACCATTAAAAGGTGGCCATCATTATTCTCTCCTTTATATTCTAACTTACTCGCTAACCCATGAAATTTAAAATCCCCCCATAAAGGTTGATCATATATTTCATTATCAACTGAAATTGTTTTTTCACTCTCATCAATACTCATTGTAGAGCTAGCGCCACCCTGATAAGTAATATTGAAAATATTTTCACTTATAATGTGTGAAGTACTTGAATCCAAATTATTTAGCTTAGTATTTAATACAAATTCGTCCCTTGTATATAATTGATATCTGTGAAATATTCCCCTACCGTTACTATCGATTCTATACGTGTTTTTTAAAGTAACATTCAGTGTTAAAATTTTCGTTTCTGGCTCTTCCGATTTCATTTCAATAGTTAATATGAGATCATTACCTGAAATACTGGCACTCTTTATTTCGCTTAACATATACCCTAAATTTACTCGACTTTGACCTTGTGTTTTTTCAATAATTACAGCTGATAATTCTAATAAATCATCATTTAATTCATCTTGATTATTGCGCCAATCAACACGACGTATAAAATAGTTATCATCGCCTTCTCCACCATTGACTATCCCTGATTCAAATATTAAATGGTCATCCCCCTCCATACCTTGAATAAATGCAATCATTGCCCCTGCATCTAATGTGTTGGATTCTTTATTACCTAATAATTCTGCTGTCGTAAAGCTATCTCCAATTAGCATCACATCATTAACATTGCGCAAATGAATCTTCTTAACTTTATGATTAATGAAAGCCACCTCTGATGTTCCCTTGTTCAAATCGATATCTATTTTACTGTTGGATGGAATATCTTTAATGATTATAGTATTATTCCCTCCATTACCATCAAAATAAATTTCGTTAATTTCTTCAATGTTATTATCAAATAATAATGATAAATTTGTAATATCATCTTTTTCGCCACCTACTAGAAATTTACTCCCTGCATTGATGTTAAATAAATTTTTTGAATTTTTTTTCCCAACGATAACATCTATTCCATTCCCTGGGTTAAAACTAATGTTTTTTTGTTTGGCTTCATTTTCATATCGGTAACCAATATTTTGCATACCTTCATAAATAATCCTATAATTTTCACTTAATAATTCCCTTGCAATATCAATAGGCTGATTTAAAAACTCCTCTCCTAGTCTATTCACTCTAATATCATTATTTACATCAGGATGGATCGTATTGGTATAATTATTTCTAGCCTGAAATAGCCGTAGCTCTGATGCTGATAAGGAACTTAGTTGTGTAGCAACTGACTGTTTTTTCTTTATGTTATAAGAAGTAATTAGCTCGTTTTTATGTAAAAATTGTTTTAGTAATAAACTATCATATTCAGAATTAAGCACAAGAATGTCATTGGCAACCTCCTCGCCAATATTCTTATACGCGATAGGAGGCGTTTTATTCACCAGTCTAAAACGATAATTAAAATTCAGTTCATTGACTCTCTGTGTTTGAAAGCTTTTTATCCAACGATTATCTTGAGAATCATAATGATAATTTTCCCGAATAAAATTAATTTGTTCGATGGTATAGTAAGGCCCTATTTCATCACTATCAATATGACTAAGAGGTCCACGGCTATCCACATCCACAAACTCTACACTACTAATTATTTTTGAGTTATTTCTATAATAAATATAATGTTTGATATGTTCAACAAGGATCGGTTTACCAACCAATTGCAAGTGTTCATCGAAACCCTGATATAAAAATGACGACTTGAACATATCTAAATCTTGTTGCCAATTTATATTTTTGAAGTGTGTTAAATGCTGTTTATAACTAAATCGATTTAATATGTTGTCTGAAGGAGGAAAACCAAGTGCAGCACGAATACCTTCTCTGGCTTTTTCATCCCAGCATAGAGATTCACCGAGCTCATCTTCAATTTTTTCTACTGCGCGAATACCTGTATATACCATCCCTCCAATTAATAAGGAACCCGCAACAATTAAACCAACGACAGGTATTACCGATGAGCCAATAATTATACCAATTATAGTTACACCACCCACAATAATGTTAGCAATTGACAAAGAACCATTTACAATTAAGTCTTGGCGCTCTTTATCATTTGTAACCCTATCTAGTTGTTCAAATGCTTCACAAGCTTGATAAATATCTAATCCCATTCCAATTAAATTAAATATAATTGTAATACGAGCTGTAATTTTTGATGATACATTAAATGACCCGTATTGCTTGTAAGCCAGCTTAAGTAAAATGGGCTGCAAGACCATGTCACCATAATTAAAAAATGCATTTGCACAGGCCAAATCAAGGTTTTTCTGTATCTCCCTTTTTTCTTGCTCTGATAGAGCAGGATTATCTAATTCATCAATCAACTGGTAAACAGAGTTGATCGTTAAAAATATCCCTGTCGAACCGATTCCTTGTCCGAAATAATTAGCTATTTTGGCATAGACTGGTAATTTCATGCCGATGCGCCGTAAATCCCCCACTGCTTTATTTACACCTGCTTGATTATCAAGTTGTGATCCCTGAATAATTTGCAATTGTTCATGTAGTACTGCCCGTGGTTGGATCTCTGAGTTAACATCAATGCGTCGTGTTATTTGGTCATTTTGCAAACTCTTATTAAGCATTTTAATGAGATTAGTATCTTTTAGATCCTCAGTTAAAAAGGTTAGTTGGAACGCTAATTTATCAGGGTTAAATTTAACATCTCCCTCCCAGTTAGGTACCTGAATATGCTTAAAATCTAGTGGCTCACCATTTATTGTTGTCCCAATATCTCTAAGTTTATTTAATGATGTTACCTGCTCGCCAAAAGTAACTTCCGTATCATCAATCACTGATATTGCTGATGACTTAAAAAAAATATCTAGCTCACTCATTATGCTTTGCCGCATCCTGAGGTATGCTTCACTCTCTGTATTTATGATTTGCACTTCACCAAACAAGGCTTCGCCTACTTTGTGCTTAAATCCCGCAATATTTCCTCTGGTTGATACTGAGCCATCCTCTTGCGTTATTTCTTGGTTAATATAATCATTAAAAACATTAGATAAGTGTTTCTTTGCCTGATTAAATTCTGAATGGCCAATAACAAGTTCGACACCTGTCGTATCAGATAAAGTCAAAAAATACTTATCATTACGTGAATAGCTTGTAATTGTATATATTTCCTTATCACTTTGAAAAGTGATAATCTGATTATTTTCCATATTATCAAATAATAATATGTGAGATTGCTCGTTAATTTCATTAGAAACAGCTCCTAATAAATCAAGATTCGATTGATATATTTCATCAAATCTATTGAGCACTTCTTGCTCTTTATTGGTAATATTACTTAATTCTTTTTTCCGTGTTAGCTTGGTTAAAACCTCAAATTTTTCCTTAATTTGCAAACTTTGTTCGTCAGTTAAATTGCTATGCTGTAAAAAGCGTAAAAAGCAGATATTCTCAAATGAATGTATTTCAACTGGCAATTTATTTACTGTAGCATTGAACCCCACTTTATATGATAACTGAGATAATGCTGCATAATTCGATTTTCGTTTTTCATGCAAATCTAAAGTTAATCTAAATTCTTTTTTTAATGATTTTTCGTTTCCAAATGGAGTTTCAATATCTATATAGAGGATTAAAAAATCATCAATATATTGATTATATTCTCTTAATTTCATTGGATCTTGGACTAGTTTTAAAACTTCTGCATGATTAAAGCCTTGCCCACTAGGGAATAGCTCACTCAAACGGTTTATAGACTGCTTACTTAAGTAGTTTATTTTTTCAGGTTGGAGGCTCAAAAACTCCAAAATATTTTTTACTTCAATAGCTTGCTGTTTAATCCTAGTGGTGTCATCATCAATAAATATTGAATTCCACATATGAGAGAAATCATTTTCATTCTCAGCGTCACAAATTTTATTAATTTTTTTACTGATAATGGGGTCATATGCTGCAATATTTAATTTGTTCTTATCGACACTTCCATCTTGGAATGTAAAATACCCTTTTAAATAAAGGTGTTTATTAATATCAATATGCTCTGCTAGTAAATTACCTATACTAATATCTTCAAGTAATGCTTTTATTTTATGTCTTGGTTCAAAATTATTTTCTAAAAAAATTTTAGTATATACCCCATTTTTTTTTAGCTTACTCGTTAACTCCTCGCCAAAAATCACCTTTTCTTCTTTTGTCAAAAGTGCCTTTTTATCGGTCAAATATAGAATAATATTTTCTGGCATTTTAAAACCATATCTTGTTTTTAACACATTTAATGAGTTTGCATAGTTTTGAATAAAACCAGGTTCAGAATGAATATTATCTATTAATATCCACTGTTGTTTAGTTACTTTTAGTAAATGCTCTATGTCGCCATACTCTGAGAAAAATTCCATTGTATTCGGGTTTAATTGAAACAATAATGTGCTATTAGGGAGCTCATTAACGAGATCTTCAGTATATTTTTTGCCTACAACGCCTCTTCCTGAGCGAATAATAATTTTGACAGTATCGTTGATTTTTTGCGGATTAGCATTCACATTGATTTTATTAATCATTAACCATAATGGTGTTTCTAATATTCCAATATTTTCATATTCACGAATTAGTTCACTTCTAAAATCACTATTAAATTGAGTATCTTTCGCATTTAACTTTTGTTTAAAAATAGCGTATGCATCATGATTAAAAGCCAATTTTTTAATCAAATCAATATCGATTTTATACTCATTATTTGGATCCCTAAAAATATCCATAGCAGTAGAATGCTCATCTTTGATTAATTGCCAAATTTCTAACTCACCACTTCTTAGCTCATCGATAAAATATAAACTGGCATGCTTTCCATTAATATAGCTCTGTTGGTTAGTTTGGTTAATATTAATTTCCAACCGCCAATTTTTAGTAGACTGTTTTTCCCCTGCTAAATTATATGGCCAAGTTATTTTTTTACTGTCACTCGTGATACCGATAGGTCGATTATAACCTACTACTGGAAGGTATATTCCATACTTAGCTAATTCGACACTTGCCCTAAAAAACAAAGTTTTCATTTACCCCCCCGCGTCCTAATTGGCAGCCTGCCAAAACAATCTTATTAGGTGGATATGCCTTCAGTACATCATTTTTAAGATACTTCAAACCTGTAATAAGTTGGTAAGCTTGGTACCCTTCAAAGTGGCTTTGCTGGTTACGTCCAGTATATTGACCATGGCCAATAACCACCCAACGTATTTTCCCGTTAACTTGAGTTTGTAAATCACCATGTAGTACTTTCCACTGTTCATTTTTAATATCAAACTGTATAACAAGTGAATTACTAGGAAATTTTGCTAATAATCTCCCTGTTGATTTAGCTGCTGAGTCATCACCTCCTATTTGGATTAAAACATGATAATTATATGTCGAGTCACTTGTAGGCCGACTCATTAAATGATGAAAAATTGTAAGCCTTGTGAATTCATCTATAGGATTAAACCAGTTAGATATATTTTTAAGTTCGGAGGACTGCTCCCCTACTAATGGCCTGCCATCTATGTGTTCTGTTAAAAATATAAAATCATCATTTTTATTAATTATTTCATCATTAGTTTTCTTATCATTTATATTTATCATCTAAATTTTCATTCCTTGTCAAATTAAAACCCATCTTCAACTTAACAAGATTGCCACATCAGTAAAATATATAAAAAAACAATTAAGATTAACTACAACTAACAACGCTCAAGATAATTTCTCTATTAAAATATAAGCCATCAAATCGATATGATACACAATCATTTTAATGATTATATTATGTTTACTTGTAATTATATTATATGCATGTAATTATTTGGATTCATTTCTACTTTCTGCGAAGGCCATATATGAACAATTTCGAATTTTATAACCCCACTCGTATCATGTTTGGTGAAGGTAAAATCAGTGAACTTGACCGAGTTATCCCTAAAAATGCTAAGGTTCTTATTTTATTTGGCGGTGAAAGTGCAAGAAAAACAGGAACCTTAAATGAAGTTGAGCAAGCTTTAGGATCTCGAACATTCGATCATTTTGGTGGAATTGAGGCTAATCCTCGTTATGAAACCTTGATAAAAGCGGTCGATAAAATTGAAAAGGAAGGCTTTGACTACTTGCTGGCTGTTGGTGGCGGTTCGGTCATTGATGGCGTTAAATTTGTTGCGGCAGCGGTAAATTATCCAGGTGATAAGTGGGAAGTGGTCACCAATAGAGGCACTACCATAAATACTGCGCTACCGTTTGGAACTGTATTAACATTACCTGCTACAGGTTCTGAAATGAACAAAGGTTCTGTGATTACTCGTGAAGAACTACACTCTAAACTTGCATTTATGAGTGACCACGTATTTCCTCAGTTCTCTATTCTTGACCCAGTCAAAACCTATACCTTACCGGCTCGTCAAATCAGTAATGGTGTCGTTGACGCTTTTGTTCATGTGATTGAACAATATTTGACTTATCCAGTAAATGCCTATGTACAAGATGCATTTGCAGAAGGTTTATTGAAGACATTAATCGAAATTGGACCTAAAGCGCTAGAGACTCCGAAAGATTATGATATTCGGGCTAATTTAATGTGGACAGCCACATTGGCTTTAAACGGTTTAATCGGTGTTGGTGTTCCACAAGACTGGTCTACACATATGTTAGGTCATGAAATTACTGTGTTGTATGGTTTGGATCATGCACAAACACTCGCGATTGTTCTACCGTCCATGCTGACAGAAAAATTAGCCCAAAAACAGGCCAAATTAGTGCAATATGCCGAACGAGTTTGGGGAATTACGTCAGGTACAGAACAAGAGAAAGCACTCAAATCCATTGAGTTAACTCGAGAGTTCTTTGAAAAAATGCGAGTGGGTACTCGTTTCAGTGACTACCAGCTGAATCAAGATGTTATTGAGCCCTTAGTCAATAGCTTGGCTGCACATGGTATGGTGAAATTAGGTGAGCACCAAGATATTAATTTAGATATTAGCCGCCGAGTATATACTGCCGCTTTATAATGTTTACTTCTTTCGAAAAGGTGCAAAATTGCACCTTTGAGGTTATTGACAAAGCGGGATAAAAGCGTGGTTTTTCCCGCTTTGTGTTATCAGCCGAAAATCAATAATTTGATTTTCCTCGTTTATTTTCAAAACCTATTAGACTTGCCGCCAAGCATAATATGTTTGGCGGCAAGTCTGAAAGGTGCAAATTTGCACCTTTTTCTATTTTAACGTCAAGATTCCTTCGCCTTATAACTCACTTTAAATTCTTGGTGATTACAACAGCATATAACATTTAATTATCAAGATTGTATTTCATATTGCCAGATTTTTAATTGAGAATGGTACATTAGCATCAGCAAAATATTGTTTTCAATTTTGAGCATTAATCACCATATCTCACCGCAGTAAATTTAGGTATTTTATAGCTTACAGAACATCTGAAACAAATCTATAACAACAATTAATGAGTTAGGTTGTGTGCCATGTTATCTAAATTTAATATATCAAACAGTGCATTACTTGCATCGTCACTGCTCTTAACTATTGGGCGTGGTGCGACATTACCCTTCATGGCTATTTACCTGACCCGTGAATATAAAATGGCTATTGATATTGTTGGTGTTGCAATGTCAATGGCTATGATAGTCGGTGTTTTATTTAGCATGGGTTTTGGCATGCTAGCTGACCGCGTAGACAAAAAACGCTGTATGTTATTTGCTGTTATCGCCTTTATTTGTGGGTTTATTGCAATACCTATCGTTAATAATGCAATTTTAGTTATTATTTTCTTTTCACTAATAAATTGCTCTTATTCCGTATTCTCTACGGTACTAAAAGCGTATTTCGCAGATACCCTCACCGTTGCATTAAAAGCAAAAATATTTTCCTTAAACTATACCTTTATTAATATAGGCTGGACCGTTGGCCCACCAATTGGTACTTGGTTATTAATGTATAGTATTAACTTGCCATTCTATTTAGCCGCAATTTCTGCCGCTTTTCCGATCTTTTTTATACAAAGGTTTGTACAGAGCATAAAACCGACACCATTAGGAGAAGGCCAAATCCGTAAATGGAACCCTGTCGCTATGCTGCTAGACCAAGTGCTAGCTTGGTTTATTTTATCAACGTTCTTAGGCTCATTAGTTTTCGGTACTTTTACGACGTGGATATCCCAGTACGCCATTACTGTAGCGGACAGCGATTTCGCTCAAGTGGTGATTGGCGTTATTTTGCCTGTGAATGCGATTGTCGTGGTGACGTTGCAATATACCGTCGGAAAACGCATCACCCCAGATAATTTAAGAAAATTAATGACATTAGGCAGTCTATTTTTTATTTTAGGGTTGGCAACCTTTATGTATGCCCATGAAAATTTATACCTTTGGGCTCTTGGTGCCTTTATTTTCACTCTAGGTGAATTAATTTATGCCCCTGGTGAATATATGCTGATTGATAGTATTGCACCAGACGGAATGAAGGCCAGTTACTTTTCGGCCCAATCTCTAGGGCTGCTTGGTGGTGCATTTAATCCGATGTTAACAGGGGTTGTATTAACAGAACTTCCACCCTATTTTATTTTTATTATTCTTATGTTTATTACATTTTTAGCTTGGCTATCCATGTTAAATGGAATGCGTCTAAGAAAGAAAAACTATTAATTTCCCAATAGCACTCTTTTCTCCACTAAAAAACCATTTTCGGTGGAGAAAAATAAGCTATCTACTACCTTTTTATTCTCTGTCTTATCGGGAAAACTAAAAAAATAGCTGAGCTCAAGAATATAACAATCATGATCATAGAAATCACAAGGTGACCTTTCGAAAAAAATAAAGAAAATACGGGTAGTGCAGATAATAAAACCAAGTTGTTCACACTCTCGGATATCGACAAGACAAAACCTTTATTCTCTGCACTTTGCCTTGCTAACATTGCGGTACTTATTGGAGATGCTAATCCCAACATCCCCCCAAGAATAGTTAAGCATAAACCATGACCAATTAACGAAAGCCACCCACTAAGAAATAACATAATCGCAGCCATGATTATTAAAATAATAACAATCAGTTTTGTATTATTTGACATCTTAATCCTCTCTGTTCTTGCAACCAAACCATTGCCACATAATAATCCGACCCCGAATAATCCCATTAGACTGCCAACTTCAACGCTTTCTAAGTGTGATCTTTGCCTTAATATTTCACCCGCAAGCAGAAACATACAGACTGACACCCCATTCCATAGACCTTTCGCTAATATAAGTCGAAAAATACCTTTTTGTTTAATCGCTATGAAAGATAATTTTTTACTGGTTACTTTTTGTGAACGAGGTAGTGTAAATAACCCCATGATGAATACCACTAAGCACCCTACCGCGGTATAAATAAATGGAGCGTACCACGCAAAATACTGAACTAATGCCCCAGCGATGATAGGCCCGGTAATAATACCGACAGTCATTCCCATCATAATGTTTCCCATTGCTGCAGCTTGCTTACTTTCGCTCATCACATCAGCAATAAGGGCAAAGATAACCGGAACAAGTGCGGCAGATGCTAATCCACCAAATCCTCTTAAAACTAGTGCAATCAATAAATTAGGTGCAAAAATAATAACCAAGCTATCAAGTGATAATAACAAAAGAGCCATGAGTACAATTTTTCGTTTATCAATTCGATCTGATAAGTAACCAATAATAGGCGCTGCCAAGGTATAGGCCAGTGCATAAGCTGATATCAACCAAGCAATTTGGTCGGGCTGAACATGAAAAACATTCGCTAACGGCGATAAAATCGCCGATAACATGAATTCTGCGGTACCCACAAGGTATACCGCTACTGCGCATAAAAGCAGCAGGTAATGAGTAGATATCATAATATTCTCGTTTTGATATACATTGAATTTTCCAATCATTGTTTATGATTGGAACTTATAGAATTTGAATTTTAAAAAAGTAGTTGAGGTAAGTTCTTTGGTAGCGAGCCACTAGGGCGCAGTCAAGCTGACTACTGGAAAAATTGAGATATTAATTGGGATAGCATACTGAAAGTATGAGGCTGAAGAGATACCTATTAAATCTTAAATATTAATTAAATTCAAGTAATACCGACTAAGTTAAATATATATTAACTATCATTTAATCATCTTGAATTCAGAAGAGTTAATTCTCACACTTATTTTATTATATCTTTATTTTTGATATGTGAACTCTCCTATAAAAAGGGACTAATTCCTACAATTAATCGATGATTTGCCTCTTCCATATCAAAAAAAACTCACATTAACTATTTTATAATGCTCAAACAATAACAAGATGGGTGCTTCCATGTTTGGTTATTAAATTAATTGAAAAGAACAGTTTATTTAATAATTACATTAAAGCATGTTTAGGCTAACGGAAGGTGTATAAACATGAATATCACTGCTCGGCTAAAATTCGTTTCATTTCTTCAATTTTTTATCTGGGGCTCATGGCTGGTTACTTTTGCGTCTTACCTCTTCAATACCTTACATTTCAAAGGTGGTGAAATTGGCCTGATTTTTAGTACATTAGGCATCTCAGCTTTATGTTCACCGATTATTATCGGATTTATTGCAGATAAAATTAATAACCGAAAACTGGTGTATATTGCTTCACATATTATTTCTGCTGTATTTTTGATCGCAATGGCGCATAGTGACTCAATAACCTTGCTATTTATTATGACATTAGTTCACCTAATGTTTTATATGCCAACTATTTCCGTTTGTAATAGCATTGTTTTTGAGATGTTGAGCGCAAAAAAACTCGATTCGGATGTTTATTTTCCCAAAATACGCGTTTACGGCACCGTAGGTTTTATTGTTGCTATGTGGACAATTAGCTTATTAAAATTGGAAATGAGTTTTTATCAATTATATGTAGGTGCGATCGCATCCGTAGTCCTCAGTATCTTTTCTATTTTCTTTATTTCAACACAGACCTGTAAAATTGAGAAAAAAGAACAGAAATTTAGCTTTAGTTGTCAAAATATTATTTTACTCTTTAAAAAGGGGCGAGTTGCAGTATTCCTATTTTTTGCCATGCTATTAGGTTCTGTCTTACAAATTACCAATACCTTTGGCGTTCCCTTTTTACAAGATATGTCATTAATGCCTGAAGCTAGAGGCTCGGTTTTTTCTGAATACCCCACTATCTTTTTATCGATATCGCAATTTTCAGAAATTGTCTTTATTTTACTCTTACCGCTGTTACTCAAAAAATTCAAAATTGAAACCATCTTATTTATGAGTATGATTGCATGGATTTTACGACTAGGCTTATTTGCTTATGGTGATTTCACTGCGATTGGTACACTGGCATTATTTTTATCCATGGTTGTATACGGCTGTGCATTTGATTTCTTTAATATCGCAGGAGCACTATTTTTGGAAAAAGAAATTGCCCCCGAATTTCGTTCAACAGCACAAGGCGTATTCACCACATTAGTCAACGGTTTTGGCACATTTTTAGGCGCGGTATTATGTGGTTGGGTTATCGAACTTAATACCGTTAATGGTGTTGTAGATTGGAAAACCTTCTGGATGATTTTTACAGGCTACACTGCCAGTTTTACGCTTCTCTATGTGATTTACTTATTCTATTCTAAAAATAGTCAACCGAAACCCACCATTCAATGACTCTTATTCCCCTTATTCATGACTCATATCTACTGAATAAGGGGTTTTATATTATTTTAAGCTTGTGACTTTTAATGCTTCCCCTAATATTTTAATTGCATTGCGTCGCCTTGCTATTAATGGAAGCGCATAGTTTATTCGCAAATGATTAAGGAAACATCCGCCGGTCGAGAAATGTTCCCCTGTTAAAACGGTGACTTTATTACGATGTAGAATATCGAGTAATTTACGACTATTAACCGGTAGATGTTCAACCCACAATGAAAATCCTCCTTGTGGCCGCGAAATACGAGTATTAGCAGGAAAATGGGTTTCAACTAACTCTTTATATTGGCATGTTACTTCTAAAAGTAAAATTTTAGTTTTAGATATTATATTGTGTTTACTAAACAGCACCTATTATATATTAATATAGGTGCTGTTTATTTTAAATATTCTAACTAAGGTAGTTCACTAGATATAATTATATGAATACTATGGTTACCCGTGATTCCCTTAGCTATCATTAACTATTATCTGCCTTATACTGAGCTTCTTTTAACAATAGCGCTTGTTTTCGGTCAATGCCCCAACGATAGCCTGAAAGGTCACCATTACTCTTAACCACTCGGTGACAAGGAATAGCGACAGCTAACATATTTGCACCACAGGCATTAGCAACCGCTCTGACGGCACTAGGCTTGCCAATTTTTTCTGCTATATCACTGTAACTTACTGTTTTTCCTACTGGAATATTACGTAAAGCTTGCCAAACGCGTTGTTGAAATGCAGTGCCTTGAATGTCTAATGGTAAGTTTAAACCAATTTCAGGTGCTTCAATAAAACCTACCACCTGAGCTACCAGTTGCTCAAAGCCGTCATCTCCTCCAATCAGCTCTGCTTTTGGGAATTTATCCTGTAAATTATTCAATAACTGCTCAGGATCATCCCCTAACAAAATGGCGCAAACACCTATCGGACTTTGTGCAACCAATAGTGTCCCTAATGAGCAAACCGCAAGAGCAAAATAAATTTTACTGCCACCCCCCTCCTGATTTCCATTCACTCGGTGTCATTCCTAGTCGTTGAGATGAGGCTTCATAAAAGCGACTATTTGATTGATAACCCGCATCATAAATAGCGTCAGTAATTCGTTTTTTTTCTTGAAGCCGTTGTTGCAATGTTTTATGGCGAAATGCATCCGCATAGGCTTTTTGGTGTTAACCCTATTTGCGCTTTAAACAAACGGTGAAAATGGTAGCGACTCATACCAATGTAACTAGCTAACGCAGCCAAACTCACCGTTTGCTCTTGCTGTTCAATATAACGACAAGCTTTCTCAATTTGCTCTTGATAAAATTGGGTTAATTGTGATGTTTCTGTCCGTAAGCGTTTTCCTGCACGATAGCCTTGTTCAATAGCTTGTTGCTCATTATCAAAAAACTCAACATTATTTCTATTTGGTAAACGGCCAGCAGCAGACGGATGGCAATAAATAGCAGAGTTTCTTACACCGTAAACAAAGTGACCATCCGCGGCTTTATTCCTTTCAACCACCGCTTGCCATCTCTGTTCTGGCGTATTCCACAAATTTTTAGTTGTCATCATGTCGCCCTTCTTTAGTTAATTGCATTAATTATGACAAACTACAATTGCAAAAAACTCCGAACATTGCTTTTTAATTCAAGTTTTATTTATTCCGTGCGAGGAATCCTTTTAATCCACTTAACGGTGATTTTACATTAATCATCAAATGGAGAATAAGTACAATAAAATTAGTTGCATGCAATTTCAGTTTCCATTTTAGTATCGGATTTTTTGCGAAAAACAACCAGAATAACCATAATTCCCAAAACAGCGACTAGTGCCCCCATAAAACTAATCATTGAATAGCTATACCCATAGGATAAAACTATCCCACCAATTGCTGCACCAATAGCATTTCCTAGATTAAAGGCTCCTATATTAACGGAGGACGCTAAGGCTTGCGCACCTTTTGCTGCATTCATGACTAACATTTGAATAGGAGGAACAATACCAAAACTAAAAATACTCCATATCATTAGGCCAACACCCGCACCAAATGCATTTACCGCAATAAATGGGAATATAGCCATGCTTAATGCCAACATAATGAAAAATATTATTAAAGTGCTAAAAAGTGACTTATCTGCAAATAACCCACCAATATAATTACCAACAGTAAAACCTATACCGATAATCACTAACATTATTGTGACCATTTGGTCTGAAGCCTGAATAAAATTCATTAACATTGGTGTAACATAGGTATACAACGTAAACATTGCGCTCGCACCTAACACAGTAGATAACATGCCTAACAGGACTTGAGGGCGCCGTAAAATACGCAATTCATTTTTTACATCCACTTTTGTCCCCATTAGGTTATTTGGTAAAGCCCAAATTAAACTTATAATCGTCAAAATGCCTAAAATTGAAATTAAATAAAATGCCTGCCTCCATCCTACGACTTGTGTTAATTTCGTCATCAAAGGTACGCCACCGATATTAGCTATTGTTAACCCCATGAACATAGCCGCTATTGCACTTGCTTGTTTTCCTGGAGGAACCACGCTTGCCGCAACAATTGCGCCTAATCCAAAAAATGCACCATGATTTAAACTAGTAATAAAACGAGAAAGTGACAGGGTCATCAAATCAGGTGACATTG
The DNA here is from genome assembly GCA_900455085.1 of Providencia rettgeri. Taxonomy (NCBI): domain Bacteria; kingdom Pseudomonadati; phylum Pseudomonadota; class Gammaproteobacteria; order Enterobacterales; family Morganellaceae; genus Providencia; species Providencia rettgeri. The sequence goes on from UGTZ01000001.1 coordinate 2,342,053, forward strand.
CCGATAATACATTCCCAATAGTGAAGATCGACATCAAAAATACTAATGCTATTTTAGGGCGCCTCTTGACTAACAATAGCGTCATAATAGGTGCACCAACCATAACGCCAAGGGCATAAATAACCACGATCACCCCCACAGAAGGAATGTCTTCTTTAAGATTGTCCGCAATATAAGGAAGCATTCCCATTGGTGAAAATTCTGTTGCTCCAATAGCAAAAGCCCCTATTGCTAACGCTAGTAATGCCGTGTTAATTCTCATTTAAAAACCTTATTGAAATAAATTATTAACATTTTTATTAATGAGCAGAATTTTTTCACATTGATACTCAATGAAAAAGGCGTTAAGGTGAAAATAACTTTTGCCGGATATGCAATAATGAGAATAACTTTTGAAGAGCTTCAGGCCTTTATTAGCGTTGTAGATTGTGGTTCTATCACCGCAGCAGCAGAGCAATTAAACATGACAATATCGACAGTAAGTCGTTTATTACTCAGGCTTGAAGAAAAAATAAATACGACGTTAATCTACCGAACAACTCGTTCAATTAAACTTAGTGATGAAGGCGCTGCATTTTTGCAGAAATCGCGAAAAATAGTTGAACTAGCTCAAGAAGCTGAAGATATGCTCTCAATACGACAGACTGTTCCTTCAGGTAAATTACGGATAGATGCATCAACTCCCTTTTTGACTCATGTTATTGCCCCATTGATTCCACAATTTTATGCACTTTATCCGCAAATCGAACTTGAGATCCATAACTATGAAGGAATTACTAATCTGTTAGAAAAACGAATTGATGTAGCTTTTCGTATTGGAGTCCTCAAAGATTCTTCACTCAATGCCACCTTATTAGGTTTTAGTCGACAACGACTCGTTGCCAGCCCTGATTATCTTGAAAAATATGGCGTACCGGAAAGTATTGAAGAATTAAAACAACACTGTTTATTAGGCTTCACTCAACCTGATTCATTAAATATTTGGCCAATAAAAACTCATGATGGGAATTTATTTAAGGTTTCACCTGATATTTCAGGCACTAGCGGTGAAGTTTTATTTCACCTTGCAGTTCAAGGGGCTGGCATTTTATGTTCAGCTGATTTCGTCACATTAGACGCTTTCGCTCGTGGTGAATTAGTACAAGTATTAGAAAAGAAAACCATTAAAACTCGCCAACCTATAAATGCCGTTTACTATCGTAACCAAGCTGTTTCACCACGCTTACGCTGTTTCATTGAATTTATAAAAAAATACTCAACAAAGATTGAACCACATTAATATTATTTATTTTTCCGTTCTTTTTGTTCAATGCGTTTTTTAAATCCCGTTAACGTCACCCCTGTATGCCGTTTAAAGTAGCGACATAAATAAGATGTATCTTCAAAGTTTAATTCATCCGCAATTTGCTTAATGGATAAATTACCAATTTCTAATAATGCCTTTATTTCTAGAATCACTTGCCTATCAATCAATACCTTTGGTGAGTCTTTAAAAAAACTTTGACTAATTTTAGATAAGTAAAATGGTGTGATCGACAATTGCTCCGCATAAAATTTCACTTCTTTATGCTGTTTACAGTAGGTCGTAATTAAGCCCCAAAAACGCCAGCACAGTTGCTCTTGGCGGCTTTTATTTTCTGGTTTGATAGAAGTGTGTTGTGCATGATTACTAATTTCTAAAAATAAATTTTGCAAATGATTTTTTAATTGTAATAGCCCATAGCCACTCCAGTTAGACACGATAGTTAGAAGAATATATCTCCAGCTTTCAAATAGTGTAGCTTTTTCTAATGGCGTTGAAATTACAGGGAAGTCATTAAAAAAAGCAAAAAGTTGATGTGGTAATGCATAAGCAATTTCTACTGCTAGCTTTTTATCAATCAACCAATACTCCAAACGAAATTTGCGTGATTTGGCTTGTAGCATTGCAAAGGAATCATCGTACAAAACGATTATGTCGTTTTTTCGTACTGGATACCGTTTGAAATTAATATTGAATATTGCATATCCTTGCTTGCACACACAAACCGCCACATAAGATGTTTTAATCGGTTTAAATTGCATTTTATCCATATTGCTTTCACCAATCCGAATGACTTCAGGCAAATCAATTTGATAATTTTTTAAATGCATCATGAGCGTTGTACTTTAATTTGCACCGTATCGCACTACCATAACACATAAGTTGTCATAAGTACCTAAAATGAACAAATTATGCCCTTATTTTATTTCTATAAATACCTAAAATAACTTTCAAGTTAGGAGATGGCGTAATGAGGAGATAATAAAATGGTACTTACAACAAATAGGTTAATATTGCGTCCTTGGCAAGAAACAGATGCCGCGGATTTATATTTCTATGCAAAAGATGAAAGAATTGGCCCAATCGCAGGTTGGCCTGCTCACAAAAGCGAAGAAGAAAGTCTTTCTATCATCAAAAATATTTTTATGCGCGATGAAATTTACGCTGTGACGTTAAAAAATGAGAACCAAGCTATTGGCTTGATTGGTTTATCATTCAGCCATGAAAGTAATTTTCCTATTGGTGAAAATGACGCAGAAGTTAGCTATTGGGTTGGTGTACCGTTCTGGGGAAAAGGCATTATTCCAGAATCAATTAACGCCATCATTCACCATGCTTTCACTGATTTAAAATTAGATAATTTGTGGTGCGGTTACTTTCAAGGTAACGAACAATCTAAAATTGCTCAAGAAAAATGTGGCTTCAAATACTATGCAACTCTTGAACCACAATTTATTGAATTAATTGGCGAAACTAAAACAGAAGATATTAGTAAAATAACAGCTAAAGAGTGGCAAGCTCGACAGTAATATTTGATTCTATCTATACATATGGCCAACATTTATCTGTTTGGCCTTTTTCTTATTAATTTATTGTCACAATGTATTTCAAACTACATAAAATTATTCTACCGTGTTCCTATTAATGCTATGATTTTTCAACAATTATAAAATTCATATTTTCTCTCGGATCACAGGTAAACACATGCAGGACTATGGTATTTGGACCGTTATCACTCCCATTGTGACTATAATATTGGCGATATTAACTCGCCAAGTCATGCTTTCATTAATGTTAGGAATACTCGTTGGTTTTACTGTCATTCATGACCACAACGTATTATTAGGTGTACAAGGTACCGTTGATGGTATTATTGATACATTTTCATCTGCAGGAAATACGCGAACAATTGTCTTTATGGTTATGATCGGTGGGATCATGAGGCTTGTTGTGGTTACAGGTGGCGTTCGTGCTTTAGTTCAGTTACTTACCAATAAGACAAAATTAATTAAAAACCGTAAATCTACTCAGTTGCTCGCCATTATCATTACTTCTCTTATTTTTATTGAAAGTTCAATTAACCAATTAGTCGCTGGAGCTTCAACTAAAAATCTCGCACGACAATATGGTGTTGCCCCTGAAAAAATGTCCTATATTATCCAAACTGCGTGTGTTTCTGTTTGTTCCTCTGCCATCATCAATGGGTGGGGAGCGGTAATAATGGGGTTAATTGGGGTACAAATTTCCCAAGGGCTGATTCAAGGCGAGCCTTTTGATATTTTAATTACGTCGATTGGTTACAATTTAATGGCGTGGTTATCCATTATAACGATCCTATTCTATGTATTTACTAATATTTCATGGGGTCCCATGAAAAAAGCAGAAGATACATACCAACAAAATTTTATTGCTGGGAACATTTCTCAATTACAACGTCAGGATAACGAAGAAGAGATTATTGACCACCCTAACGCTCATTCTACATTAAACTTCTTTATACCTATTTTATCTACGGTATTAATGGTCCCTATCGCACTATATATCACAGGTGATGGTGACTTTAGTAAAGGAAGCGGTTCGACATCCGTATATTGGGGAGTCATGTTTGGTACTATGGTATCTTTCTGTTGGTTTATCGGTCGACGGTTACTAAATATTGATGCTTTCTTTAAAGAATTGTTTATCGGTTATGCCAATATGCTAAAAATTAGCTCCATTATGATTTTAGCATTCTTAATGGGAAATGTTTCTGCTGAGTTAAATACAGGCGCTTATATTGCTGAAGTCACTCAAGGCGTTATGGCCCCAGGTTTTTCTATTGGTTTTATCTTTATAATTAGCGCCATTATGTCCTTAGCAACAGGCACCTCTTGGGGTACTTTCGCAATAATGATCCCTATCGGAGTTCAATTAGGTTTATCTGTAGGAATGCCTGTGGAATATATGATTGGTGCAGCAATTTCTGGCTCAATATTTGGCGATATGACCTCTCCAATTTCTGCGGATGCTATTGTTGCATCAATGGCGACAGACTGCGAACATATTGAGCATATTCGAACACAGATGCCTTATGCACTAGTGACTGCCAGTATTGTTCTTGCTATTTACCTTTACCTTGGTTTCTCTTATTAATTATTGGGAATTTAGATGTCTCTTCAACAACGACTAGCACAGTTTGCAAAAATAGATTTACTTAACGCATCGACTCCGCTTAATCGATTGAATAATTTATCGCGTAAGTTTGGTCGTGAGATTTATATAAAGCGTGATGATATGACTCCCCTTGCCATGGGGGGAAATAAACTACGTAAACTAGAATTTTTAATGGCTGATGCATTAGCCAAAAAAGCAAAAATTATTGTTACTGCGGGGGCAATTCAATCAAACCATGTCCGCCAAACTGCTGCAGTTGCCGCTATGCATGGGCTTGAATGCGTTGCATTGTTAGAAAATCCAATTCAAAGCGATAATCCTAACTTTCTTCATAATGGTAATAAATTATTAACTGATTTATTTGCCACTCGTTGTGTTATGTGTGACGAACTAAACGATCCTCAATCTCAACTGGAAGAATTAATAAAAACACTTTCTCTTAAAGATGCCTATATTGTCCCTGTTGGAGGGTCAAATGCATTAGGTGCCTTAGGCTATATTCAATGTGCTATTGAAATAGCTCAGCAGAAGCCAGAACATATAGAATTTGACAAAGTTATTGTTGCCTCCGGGAGTGCTGGAACGCATGCAGGGCTTGCCATTGGCTTGCAAGAACTATTACCACAAAGCCAAGTAATTGGTGTCACCGTTTCAAGAAAACAACAAGACCAAGCCCCTAAAGTTGAAACATTGCAATTCGAACTGGCTCAATGGCTGGATCTAACTAAAACACCCAAAGTACAACTATGGGATAACTTCTTTACCCCCATGTACGGAATGCCAAACCAAAAAGGCCTCGCAGCAATCAATTTATTAGCGAGGCAAGAAGGTATTTTATTAGACCCAGTTTATACTGGTAAAGCCATGGCTGGATTAATTGACTACTTAGAAAACTCTGAAGAAAAAACCCCCATTCTATTTGTTCATACAGGTGGAGCCCAAGCGTTATTTGCTTACTCAGATATTAGCCAAACAATTAAATAATCATCATCAGATAAAAGGGCTAATTAGTCCTTTTATCTTCTCTCTAATACCAAAAATGCTCTACTTTTCCTCTTCTATGACATTTATCAATTGATTGCTATACACTGATAAAGCACAGGAGAAAACATTTATGAACCAAGTTCCCCATATACTAAGAAAAGCAACGAAACACGACGCGTTATTGCTACATAAAATAGGTACGGAAAGTTATTTGCATCATTTTGCTACATTATGGAATAGCCAAAATGAACTTAACTCATATTTAAATCAAGAATACAGCACAACTAAAATCACTGAAGACCTTAATCAACAGCATATTGATTAGTATGTTATTGAAAATACGAACCCAATCGGTTTAGTAAAACTAACCTATCACTCCTGTATACCTGAAACTAATTTAGTTGGTACTTTGTTAAATAAGCTTTACTTTTCTCCTGGTGCTACAGGTAAAGGTTATGGAAAAACCGTATTTAAATTTATTGAAGCGCTCGCAAAACAACAAGGTGACTCTTTGCTATGGCTAGATGTTCTCGCAAGTAACTAAGTATTCCCAAAAAATTAATATTCCGCCAATAAAGGTCACTGTACTGAGTTGCTCATTAAGAAATAGAGTTCCCACAATAACCGCACTCAACGGATTTAGTGCAATAAATACCCCTGCACCCGCAGCCACTAATGGTGAACCCCCTTAGCCCACTAGTTAAGCGTAGTATTGCTTTTGCTGTTATTAACGAGAACCAAGCATCACCGGCAACAAAGGTATTTTTACAAATTGCCAAAAAACTATATTCGTGATCAGTCAGTGCTATTCAGCAATTGGTAAGTGATTACGTATAAATATTGCTCGTTTGGGTAAATCTCTTTGATAAGCGCTTTCAACGTCTCTAGACTCATGGCTTCTTGCTTAGCGTGGTATTCAGAAATGTCATCATAAGAAATGGGCTCTACCGACAATATTTTAATATCAGTATAATATTCACCTGTTTCCAGCGCGTATACCTTCACAATAGTCCCAGGAACATAATCGCTCTCGCTTTTATCACGGATAGTGATAATTTTTTTACCGGAAACCACCAGTGGAAGTAAACGCTCAAAAAAGGTTATCGTGTCTGGGGCGTTATTCATAATAATTCTCTTATTTTTATACAATGTCTTTTCTAGGAAAACCTATTTTCTTATAAACCCAATAAATTGCAATAAAATGGTTCTTTTCGTGCTTTCAATTATACGAATACTATAGCGATCATTGTGTTTATATACAATCAAGCCATAAAAATATTATCTACTACTATAAACTGAGTATACATAATGGATGACAATGAAAATTTGTTCTATCAACAAGAACACTATTTTTGGTCTGCAATATGTGCAAATGTAGTGAAAATCAGCAACCAAACTAGTGCTTACTTTTCTGAGCTACCATTGCCTATATTTAATTATATTTACCTCCACCAAGGTGCGCTCATTTCAGATTACGAGAAGGCTGAAATGCTGTTCAAACAACAAGCTAAGCCTTATGTCCTTGTTGTTCATGGCCAAATACGTTCTCTATTTGAGTCAGAAATAGTAACACGCGGGTTAATCTATGATGGTGAATCAACCGCAATGATTTTACCGCAAGACGTTTTATCTCAGTACAATTCACCACCGCAGCTTAATGCGGCTTTTCAGGTTGTGTTCAGCAATAATCAACTCAAGGATTGGGCTCAGCCGTTAATTACAGCATTCCCTGTCGATTCTGATACAGATGAAAGTGACTCAACTGTTACTGACGAGTATATTCGTTATCACCAAAGAGCACTTGATAAACAAACTAATATGGTGCATTTAGTCTTATTTGCAGATCAGCAACCAGTCTCAACCTTAACTATGACATTTAATAATGAAACAGCTCGACTTGATGATATTGGTACCGATATTCAATACCAAGGTAAAGGGCTCGCGACTTCACTTATTAAACATGCGCTATACCTTTGCCATCAACAAGGGGTTAAACAGTGTGTATTAGAGTCATCCAGTGAAGGGTTATCTATCTACAAAAGACTGGGTTTTGTACCTATATTTAATTACTACAGCTATATTTCGAAATGATTTTATTAAATGCATCTTAATAAACAAGGTGCATTTTATTTTACCTAAAAAAATAAGGCTCTAATGTAATCGCTAATAGCAACACGCCACCACCAATATTAATGTATTTCCGTAATATTGAGACGTTAAGGGAGGAAGAAGAAATAATTAAAGCGGAGCAAGAAAACAGCAGCCATAAAGCCATCATGATAATATGGATAAGTGATAATACTAGAAAATTAGCAAGTGACGGGTCAGTTCCTGCATATTTTGAAACAACGACTAAATATAAAATAATCGCTTTTGGGTTAAGTAAATTAGCTAAATAAGCATCTTTGACCGTGATTTTTTTTATTTCTTGAGAGCTTTCTCTTTTACTGGCATTAATTCCTGAAATGATCAATGAAGTAGCAAGATACAATAGATATAATGTACCTAAAATACCAATTAAATTCATTACCCACTGGTAAGAAACCAGTATTTTACTTAAACCAATTCCAACTAAAAAACCATGAGTTAAAATGCCTAATCCCGTTCCAATAATAGGTATAAACAGTCCTCTAATACCTTGGTTTAACACACTAGTTAAAGCAATCGCAAAGCTTGCTCCCGGTGACACGACAATGGGGAATAATATAACGATAAAGCCAAGTATATCCACTTTATTTTGTCACCGTTTGGTACCAATGTTGAATATCTGTCACAATTTGTTCAGTATGTAACTGCCCATCTTTATCTTTAAAAAAATGGTCTAAATCTTGATATGCTCGGTAGCTGACATGGGGATTACGAATTTGTTTCATCATATTATCTGTACCATGAGCATCCACGTTGGTATCCGCCATCGTTTGTATCACCAAATGTGGAGTTTTAACTGACTGGATAAGCTTTAAATTGTCAATGGTGAGCATCTCATACCACCATTTCGGGCCATGGCCGCTGACAAATTGGTCGTTATTTAATTGCTTTTGTTTTACCGCTTCTGCAAATTGTTTAAAACCTTCTTTTGAGTTAGCAATTTCTTCTTTAGGTGTATTATTTTCAATACTATACAGAACATCATTAATAAAATATTGTCCGCCGACATTCAATGCAACGGATGCGGTTATAAATTTTTCTTGTGCAACAATTAAATTAGTTACCAGTGCACCTTCACTTCCGCCTAATAGCACTATGTGTTGATAATCATTTTTTAATTGTTGTAATACTGCTACATAATTATTGGCGCGTTCTAATGGCGAGTCTTTCGACATATAGTCAACAGGACACTCTTCTTCCGAAGCTTCTTCATCATTAGCCCCCACTAGGTTGTTTAACCCTGTTTTTTCAACTAATAAAATATCATTATCAGGAAATGCCACACCGAAATTTTTCAGCATGTTTGGGTTATTAATGACGCTTTTACAATCTGAGCCTTGTAATAGAACTAATAAGTCTTTTGATTTTTCGGCTTGTTTTTGGATTAAGTAATAATGTATTTCTTTGCCGGCAAAGTGCATAGTTTGCATATTCACAGATAAATCCTGAGCAAATACATCCAATGAATAAAGTGAAAGCAACAAGGTAATCATTTTTAGTTTCATTACACACTCATCATATTTATAAAAGCCTTTCGAAAATATTATATTGATTTTTTTATATCAAATAGCACCTAAAATGCCCTCACGGTACAAGATAAAAGTTAGACATATGGCCTATGCTTGTGCAATCTTTATTGCCATATTAGTAAACAAGTCAGTCGTTTGTTTATTCAATTCTGTTGTCATAACTAAGATTGAAATTTGTTCACAATTGGCAATCTTATACCTCGCAACCCCGGGTAATTTGTCTGCGGTCACCCCCATAATGACTTGATTACTGCGCTCAAAAAGCATTTTCTTAAATTTAGATTCTTCATAATCAAATATCGAAACTCCCATTTGCGGATCCAAAGCACAGCCACCAATAAAGCATTGGTCAAAATGGATTTGGTTGATTTGATTTACTGCAGAAATATCAATACTCGCGCCAACTTGGCGGTTTAATTTCCCACCAATTAAAATCACTTCATATAGTGGCTTCTTCATTAATTCTAATGCTATTGAGGGGGAATGAGTCACAACCGTCAATGATAGTTCCGAAGGTAAATAACGAGCGATTTCTAAGTTAGTTGAACCTGAATCAATAAAAATACAGGTATTTTGTTTGACTAGTTTATTGCAAGCCTTCGCTATTTTGATTTTTTCATCTTGGTTTTGTGTCGTTCTCTGCTCGAATGTGCCCTTTTCCTCAAGCATACTGACCGCACCACCATGGACTCGGCGGCAAACGCCTTCTTGTGCTAATTCATTTAAATCCCTACGAATGGTATGCTCTGAAACTTGCATTTCACGGGCTAAAGTCGTACAAACCACTCGCCCTTCATCTAGCAGTAGCTGGCGAATTTTATTTTGCCTTTGCTCTGGAAAAGCGACATAATCGAGCATGAAATTCCTCATTAATTTTTTAGCAATCATAATCGAGCAAGAAAAGATGTCAAACACTATCTTGTTCAAGCACTCGAGGACAACTAAATGTCGCACTCTCAGTTACCAGATAGCTTTTTCTTACATGAACTTGCCAATACTGCCGGTAAAATTTCTCTTGAATACTATCGAACAAATGAACTTAGTGTTATTGAAAACAAACCCAAAGCCAACTATCGCTTCGACCCAGTCACTCAAGCGGATAAGCTCGCAGAAAAAGCCATGCGAGAACTGATATCTAAACATTATCCAACGCATTCTATCATGGGTGAAGAATATGGAATAACGGGTACAGGTCCCATTCAATGGGTACTTGACCCCATCGATGGAACCCGCCCTTTCCTTTGTGGACTCCCTTTATGGGCAAACCTGATAGGCCTAACTGAGCATGGCAAAGCGGTCATGGGAATGATGAGCCAACCCTATATTGGTGAACGCTTTTGGGCAGACCAACACGGGAGTTGGACTAGTAGCTCTCACGGACAATATCGCTTATCTACTCGCAAACAAGTCAAACTCGAACAAGCCATCTTGCATACCACATCGCCTGAGCCTATAGCAGCACTGCCAGACATTCATTTTATGGCGCTTGAGAAACAAGTATTAATGACTCGCTATGGGGGAGAATGCTATGCAATGGCAATGTTAGCAGCGGGTAGAATCGATATTTGTGTCGAATTCGCACTGGAACCTTATGATATTGTTCCATTAATCCCTATTATAGAACGTGCTGGTGGCATAGTGACTACATTGGATGGCAGCCGAGCTGAAGCAGGCGGTGCTGTTGTAGCAACAGGTTGCCCATACCTTCATGAACAAATTCTGACTATCTTAAATACAGGTAGTTAATTTTATCTTTTTAAGAAGCCCTATAAAATGCAATCTACTCAACAAGTTAATAGCCATGTTTCCTTAATACCCGCTAAAAGGGAGCAAATTTCTACTCGAATTATTTTTTTTATTGCTGGTTTTGTTACCGCGGCCTGGGCAGCCATTGTTCCTTATGTCAAACTTAACACAGGAGCAAATGATGCCACCCTTGGCATGCTACTATTATGTTTCGGTGGAGGGGCACTTATTGCTATGCCGGTGACCGGAGCATTAGCGGCCAAGTATGGCTGCCGCCGCTTAATGGTTTTTTCCACTATCGCCTTTTGTTTGTTGTTCCCCATTTTATCTTCTTTATCGCAAGTTAACTTTATCATCGTTGCCTTATTATTTTTTGGAATTTTCATTGGCTTAACAGATTGCGCGATGAACATCCAAGCTGTTATTGTTGAAAAATCATCCGACAAGCCAATTATGTCTGGTTTTCACGGTTTTTATAGTGTCGGGGGAATAGCAGGCGCAGGTACCATGAGTTTGATCTTGCTACTTGGCGTTTCCGCGACAATGGCATCAATGATTATTTCAATTGTTGCGGTGGTTCTATTAGCGGCTTGCTATAACGGTTTACTCCCCTACGCTAACGCCCCAACTGGCCCCCTCATCGCTATCCCGAAAGGCATTGTTTTAGTTATTGGGGTTGTCTGTTTTGCCGTTTTTCTTGCTGAAGGCGCAGTTCTTGACTGGGGAGCTGTATTTCTAATTGAACACCATGGATTAAAAGAAACTTTAGGCGGTTTAGGTTTTGCGGCTTTCGCCACAACCATGACTATTGGCCGATTACTGGGCGACAAAATTGTTATGCGAGTCGGTTCTGCTCGTGTCGTATTTTTAGGTGCTTTGCTCGCTTGCCTTGGTTTTGTTATTGCTGTTTTATCTCCTCATCTCATATTTGCCATCATAGGTTTTGCATTAGTCGGTGCGGGTTCATCTAATATAGTACCGGTGATGTTTTCTGCTGTAGGGAAGCAAAAAACGATGCCAGAGGCTCTTGCCGTACCTGCAATTTCAACTTTAGGCTATTTAGGTATTTTGGCTGGACCTGCAGCTATTGGTTTTGTTGCTTTTCAATTGTCCTTGGCAACTGCATTATTATTAATTTCTGCATTATTAGTTATTATTGCTTTTGTAACTCGTTTTATCCGTGTGTAATTTTTTGAATCTCTTAAGGCTACTGCATTGTAGCCTTACACTCCGTTTTCTCTCATCAATTGTTCATATCTGATAAAAATGGGAACAATCGTGCTCTATTTATAGATTTCATATATATAATTATTCATTAAACTATTAAAATTCCATCTGATTTTTCTACTAGCGACTGCCATATATATACTGAGGCTAAATGAACCCTACCCATCAAAAAAAGATTATCATTATTGGTGCTGGCTTTGTTGGTACAACATTAGCTTGGTATCTATCAAGACAATCCGATAAGCAGGTCATTTTGCTTGATAAAGCACACGCTGGCCAAGGTGTCACACAGCATGCTTTCGCTTGGTTAAATGTGTCATATGGAAGGCCCGATGCATATAGTCAACTTCGACAACAAGCCCTCGTTGCATGGCATGAACTCGATAAACACACTGATGGAAAGTTAAAGATCCAGTGGACAGGTGCTCTCAGCTGGCAAGAAACAGATTCAGCAACTGCAGAATATGTCTACCATCACCAACAGAGTGGATTTAATGTCGAATTATTGGACAAGTCAACCGTACACAAGATGGAACCTTTCTTGTCTGCCTTACCTGAACTTGCTGCATTTTGCCCAGATGAAGGTAGCGTTGACCCGATTCATGCAACAAAAGCGTTGCTATCCCTTGCTATTGAACAAGGTGTTATCTATTTACCTCAGCAGGAAGTTCACACTATTTTGCAGGAAAATGGGCGCATAATTGGCGTAAACACCCATAAAAATACGTTTTTAGCTGAACAGGTTATCGTGACTGCTGGCGTAGACGCGGCTGCCCTTATGCAATCGCTTAATGTTGAATTACCTGTTACCTCCTCTCCCTCTATCATTGTGCGTATCAATGATTCCGTCGAACAAACATTGGTTCAACATATCATTTCAACACCACAAATGGAGCTACGACCGGCAGGTTCAGGTAAAATACTCTGTGCTGAAGATTATATTAGCGAAAAACCCGAGCACAGTGCAGTGGCTATCGCACAAAACGCCCTTACAACGATTAAAAATTCATTTATAGGTAGTAACACGTTAAATCTTGAAAACGCTTTCATAGGAATGCGACCTATACCTAAAGATGAGATGCCAATTGTCGGAAAAGTTGCTGATTTTGAAGGTTTATATATTATCAGTATGCACGCTGCGATTACGCTAGCGCCTTTGATATGCCAATTGGCTCAAGATGAAATCTTGCATGGAATAGAACAAGCCGCATTAGGCCCATATCGATTAACTCGTTTTGTATCAGGTAACTGACAAATGAATATTCCGTTGTACTATTTAAGACATTATCAATCGATTGAAAAAACATTTTGGACATCTATTTGTGAACATAGTATCCAGATCGCACAACACACAATTTGCTATTTAACGCCCCTTAATTCGCCGGCGTTTAACTTCATTTATTTGCAGCCTGACTCGACCAGTCACGCCTTTATGCAGGCTCACAACCTGTTTGTTTCACAGAAGAAAAACCATACTTTAGTGATCCCCGAAGAGATGCTCCAACAGGTGGTAACTGAGGCTGAGTCACTAGGTTACAAACGTGACAGCGTCACTACCGCAATGGCGTTAACCTTAGCAAAACAAAATGAGGTTGAACTGCCTGATAACCAAGTCGATATCGTCTTAGCGAATCACGATTTGTCTTTGTGGGCTAAGCCACTTGTTTCCGCATTTTATCTATCTGAAGAGCACGACCAGGTTATTAAAGAATATGTGCGTTATCATGAGGATGCTTTGCAACAAGGCGCACCACAATTTCACCTTGTGTTGCTCGTCAACGGAGAACCAGCGACCTCAATGACCGTAACAATTGAAGGAACGTTAGCCCGTTTTGATGATATTGGTACTGAGCCAAGCCATCAAGGTAATGGCTATGCATCACAACTCATTGATTATGCTTTAGCATTTTGCCGCCAGCAAGGTGTAGAGCACTGTTTCCTTGATGCTTCAGAAGCAGGATTTGACCTGTATAAAAAATTTGGTTTTGTGCCATTATTTCGCTACATCAATTATGTCTGGTGCAAATAATTTAAAGCAATAGTGTTATTTGTAGAGGCATCTAATCTGGGATCATTGTTCATACAATGGTTCCAAATTCAGTCATTTCCAGATCAACCCTAGTGACAAAATTGTCTGATGTTTACATATGAAAATTAATATTATTGGCACTAGTGGCAGCGGTAAAAGTACCCTTTGCCAGCAACTTTCTTTGTTATTAAATGTCCCTTCTATTGAGTTAGATAGCTTATATTGGCTAGCAAATTGGCAAGGTTCTTCGGATGATGAGCTTAACCAGAAACTCGCCGCTACATTAGATAAAGCGGTATCTGGATGGATTCTTGATGGCAACTATACACGGACTCAACCCATTAAATGGAAAGAAGTCGACATGGTGGTTTGGTTGGATTACTCCTTGCCTCGAACCCTTTATCAGTCGATTACGCGCACATTAGCGCGCATTCGTTCTGGACAAGAGCTGTGGGAAAATACAGGCAATAAAGAACGTTGGAAAAATGCCTTTTTCAGTCGCGATTCGATAATTTTGTGGCTGCTAAAAACTTACTATCCAAATAAGAAAAGAAACCTAAGTCATATGGTAAATTTCAATTTACGCCATATTCAGTTTGTTCGGCTCACCTCACCAAAAGAAACAAACTTATTTTTACAACAGATGAAGGCTCAAGTTCAGAGTAAATAAACATCTCGGTAGTCATAAAAACTACCGAGATAGTATTATCTCAGCGATTAAAGCTCATTACATGCCGTTTTCAACATCGCCGTTTGTTGAAATTTTTCAATTCCTAACTCAATTAAGCGGCTAATTAATTGCTGATAGGTCATACCGCCTTGCTGCCATAGTTTAGGGTACATACTGATATTCGTAAAACCAGGCAATGTGTTGATTTCATTGATAACAACGTCATTATTTTCTGTTAAGAAAACATCCACACGGGACATTCCATAGCAATTTAATGCGCGGTATGCGGATAAGGCAATCTCACGAATTTTATCACTCACCGCCTCATCTAATTGTGCAGGAGCAACGACAGATGCGCCATTCTCATCAATATATTTGGTATGGTATGCATAAAAACTATCGTGCAACACGATTTCACCACAAGGGCTGGCAAGAGGCGCTTCATTACCCAATACTGCACACTCAATTTCACGCCCTTTTACTGCACTTTCAATAAGGACTTTATTATCAAATAAAAAGGCAAAATCCAGAGCCGTTTCAAATTCCGATTTAGTGCTGACTTTGCTGATCCCAACAGATGAACCTTGATTTGCAGGCTTAATGAATAGCGGTAAACCTAGCAGTGCCACAGTGGCTTCAAATTCTGTTGTTGCACGTTCATTTTTAAACACCGTAATAAACGGGGCAATATTTAAACCTGCATCTCTAAGTAACCTTTTGGTAACGTCTTTATCCATACAGGCCGACGAACCTAAAACCCCCGGCCCGACAAACGGTAAATTCGCCATACGCAATAAGCCTTGCAGCGAACCGTCTTCACCTAAATTACCGTGAACAATAGGGAAAATAACATCAATTTGCGGCAATGGCTTCGTATCTTCAAGCGAAATAAATTGTTCTCGCGTTTTTCCCGGAACAAATGCAATGCTACGTTTTGGTGTATTCAAGGCAATACGAGACGGGTCATCACCATGCAATAAATAATCAGATTCGTTATATTCATGCCATTGCCCTTCTTTATTGATTCCCAAAAGGCATACATCAAATTTATTGCGATCTAATCCATTGATAATATTTTTAGCGGACTGTAGCGAAACTTCATGTTCTGTTGATCGACCACCAAAAATAACACCTACTCGTATCTTGCTCATTATTTGCTCCGACATAAAACACCAAACCTAGCAGAGAAATATAGCACGCAAAGAAATGGTTATGACATAAATTATTTATTTTTCATTAGGGTTCGCTGGCTTTATAATCAAACCTTCTTTTTTTGATAGGTAATTATCTTCCGTCAATCAGGGTTTCAATACTGATATTCACCTGCTCTATTAGCCACTGGGTAAAAATAGCTGCTGCACTGCCCTTTTCAATAGGTTTCGATGACAATAAATAATACGCAGAACTATCTTCAATGAAACCATATGGTGCGGCTAATTGCTTTGATTGTACTTCATCCGCAACCATCAAAAATGATGCAAGCGCTGCTCCTTGCCCCGCCAATGCAGCTTGAATGCACAAGTAAAAGTGCTCATATGTAATAGTTTTACTATTTGGAAGAGTAACTTTTTTTATATTCTGCCAAGTTGTCCATGCATTGGGTCTAGATGTCGTCGACAGTTGTGGTATATGAGCAAAGTTTTTCTTAAGATCAAGTTCAGGCCGAACCACAACCCCCATGCGTTCTGAACAAACTTTTACTGCAAAAAGATTGTCATTCCATTTAAAATCATTACGCCTCAATGCTAAATCAACGTTCGCTTTTGTAAAATCAATAACACCACCTGCGGCAACTAGATGTACCGTAATATGAGGATATTGTTGATAAAAATGCGTAAGTCGAGGAATTAACCACTTCATTGCAATTGTTGGTTCACAAGACAAGCTAACAACATCAGGAAACGTGCTACTTTTTATCTTTTCAACACCGTCTTTAAGCTGTTCGAATATCGAACTAGTTGTTTGTAACAATATTTGCCCGTTAGCCGTTAAAAAAACAGCTCGATTCCTTCGTTCGAATAACTCAACACCAAGATATTCTTCTAATAAACGAATTTGTCGGCTAATCGCACTATGAGTCACATTTAGCTCTTGTGCTGCCTTCACAAAACTGCCTGCTTTCGCAGCAGTATCAAAAAAACGTAATGATGTTAACGGTGGTAGTTTCATATATATAGGTAACAAAAACTGACAGATTTGCGTCAGGATAAATCGCTTTTTAGTTTTATTCAATCCATTGATAATAAAAACAATAAATAAACAAATTATTTCAAAGTAAATACATTTTTAGTCTGTTTCTATTACCTTTCAGGAAATTAATATGAATGAAGTTATTGCAGTTGCGACCATCACCATTTTAGCCGTCATTAGTCCAGGGCCTGACTTCGCTATGGTAACTCGCAATAGTTATACCTATGGCATTAAAACAGGCTTATTGTGTGCGCTAGGTATCGCTATTGGGGTACAGGTTCATGTGTTCTATACCGTTTTTGGTATCACGCTGGTCATCATGAATTCACCAACATTATTCTTAATAGTTAAACTTATTGGTGTAATTTACTTGGTGTATATCGGATTTAAATCATTAACAAATAAAGTAAAAATATCCTCAAATAATGCAGTATCAAGGCCATTATCTGCCTTAAACGCTTTTAAAAATGGTTTTTTGACGAATGCTTTAAACCCAAAAACCATGTTTTTTGTAGTTTCTGTGTACAGCCAAGTTATCAGTACACAGAACTCAATTTGGTTAAATTTAAGTTATGGCCTATTTATTTCTTTCGCTCATTGGCTTTGGTTTAGTCTAATTGCTATTTTCTTTGCGACACCCGTAGTACGAAACAAAATTCTTAACTACCAATTTATTATGGATAGAACAATTGGTGCACTACTCATTCTATTGGGACTATCTTTATTATTCTTTAATATAAATTAATCTTGTACTTACATTCCTACCCATGTCCACATTCATGATAACTATTTACCCTGCAACCGATAATATTCATTGACCACTTTCGCCAACTCAATCACGTCGGCTGGAATATTGAGTTTGGCGAGCGCCTCAAATGGCACCCATTCAAATGGTGCAAAAGGCGGTTGTGATGAAGGCAATAACTCACATAAGTAAATCATATCAATATGCCAATGGTTACCTTTCTTTTTATCGACAATAAATTCTTTCAAGATAGCGATAGGCAACGGCAGTACTTGTGTATGGGATGAATCATGGATTTGTGATGCAAACGGGAAACCACAACTGACTACTTGGCACTCTAACCCAGTTTCCTCAAGAACTTCTCGAAAAACAGCATGCTGTGGCTCTTCATTCACTTCGATGTGGCCACCCGGTGGTAACCAAAAACCAAGCTTTTGATGTTCGTGTAATAAAAATTCACCATGCTCATTACGGATCATTGCTGTTGCCGTAAAATGTTTAACTTCCTCGTTCATCCTATCATTGCCCTTTTTCCATTTTACTATTTCTACATTGTATTTTTATTTTCGAGCTTAACACCTCGCGGCCTTCCAGTCATAAGGCATTAACTCTGCTAATGTCACTTGCGTATTTTAATTGGCTGCAACAATAGCTTTAATGACTGAGATGCTAACTAGATATACACGCCAGGCATGCAAACACTATACCGTCAAACGGGCAAGGAAGACACTAAACGGAAGCTAGTGAGTGGGTAACAGTGATAAAAAAATAGCCAGCGCATGGCCGGCTATTTCTGATAAAACAATTATGCGGTTAGTGCAAGTTTTGCTCCAAACATCAAGAATACAGCGCCAATACAACTATTAGATAATTTAGATAGCTTTTTATTATGTTTTACCAGATTCGTTACGGCAACTGCGCCAAAAATCAATAGTGATAAATAAATCATGCTACAGGCTTCTAAAATGGCGCCAAGAATAAAAAATGGCACCCCCGCGCTTGGGTAAGCTGGGTCGATGAATTGGATAAAAAATGAAACATAAAAAATGATCATTTTAGGGTTTAGTAAACTTAAAAAAACGGCTTTTTTATAGGTACCCTTAGTTTCTAAAGTAATTGAATCAACATCACCTGTATTTTCTTTCTTATGCAATACGCTATATAAGGCTTTAATCCCTAAATAAAATAAATATGCCGCCCCTGCGTATTTTATAACACTAAAAAAGATAGGCGATGTTTTTACTAAAGACGCAACCCCTAAAAATGATAGAAAAATGAGCATAGCATCTCCTGTAAAGACACCTAATGCTGCTTTATAACCATTTTTCACACCATATTTCGCACTGCTAGTTAAAACAAATAAAGAATTAGGGCCTGGTACCAATGTAATAAAAATAACACCGATAAGATAAGTCCATAAGTTTGTAATACCGAGATTTTCAAGCATAGGAAACCCGCTAACTCAATAAAAGTTATAACAAAAAATTCACATCATTTCTTTATATTTATTATGATACAGACTTTATTCACTCTATAAAAGATATCACTAATGAATAATGCAAATATAAAATATAATTTCAATAAATTAAAATAATCTGGTTTTATAGCAATGAAGCAACATGCCTAACAAGAACAATAAACCACGCAAACCAACTTAATCAGAAGCGGACTACAAACACCTAGCAAGACAGTGATTAATGCCAGTATTTATTCATAACAAAGAATTTGACACCACAAAAACAAATGAAATAGTAATAGTGATTTGAGTGAGGTTTCACGTTATAACATAAATGTCGGTGCTATTTAAAAGTAACGTTGGATAAAAACTGTATAAAATTAAAACACCTCATTTAATAGCAAGCTAAGATTATTTTCTTTTAACATTTTATTAAAAAATATTGAGTTATTAATCATTATTATTTTAGGAATTCCATGGAAAGCGCTAACTATTTTCATCTAGAGGAACTCAACGGCCTTGAAATGATCAAAGCCCGTTATCATCAACAAAAATTTTCTCGCCATAGTCATGAAGGGTTTTGCATTGGTGTTATCGAAGAAGGCGCACAACAATTTTTCCGTACTGGCGAAAACCACTACGCGCCTAAAGGGGATATAATTTTAGTTAATGCCGATGAAATTCACACTGGCTCATCAGCAATGGAAAATGGCTGGTCTTATCAGGCTATTTACCCTACTCCAGAACTTTTTACCCAACTCACACTCGGTTTAACAACAGAGCACCAAGGGTTGGTACCCTGGTTTCCTATTGCAGTGATACAGGATGCAGGGCTTAGCGCCCAACTCCGCTTATTGTTTAATCTATTACCTCAATCAGGTAATACCCTTTTCAAGGAAACCTTGTTGTTATCCTCTTTAAGTTGGCTAACCTTACGTTACAACCGCACTAAAATTGAATTAACAGAAATAACACCCGCAAAGCAACGCATAGAACAAATTTGTGACTTGCTCATCAACACCTGCGGACAAGAACATTCATTAAGCCAATTAGCCGAAATATCAGGTTTTAGCCAATGGCACTTTCTACGACAGTTTAAATTGCATACAGGGATTACACCACACGCATTCTTAGTACAAGCCCGCTTACACAAGGCAAAAAAACTGTTATTAGCAGGAAATACGCCTGCAGAAGTCTCAAACCAATGCGGTTTTTCCGACCAAAGTCATTTCACTCGACATTTTAAACAGGCCCTTGGAGTTACCCCTGGGAATTTTATTCGGCATCGGATCGGTGAAAAGAGCAATTTTATTCTATCTACTAATATTTAATATCTTTAAAATCAATCAAATTATAAAAGTGTTCATAATTACAACAAGGTTAGTTTAAATGGCATCACAACAAAGTAACCAATGGCAAAAAGCGATGATGACAGGAGCTGCTCATACCGCTCCTCTTAATCTTGCTGTTATTCCATGGGGGGTATTAGCAGGTTCAATGGCGGTCGAAACAGGTCTCGATTTCTGGCAAAGTGTGGCGATGTCTGCGATGGTATTTGCAGGCGCAGCACAGTTAGTTACTCTTGGATTACTTAACTCAGGTGCAGGCTATATCACGATTGTTATCTCTGTTTTTTTTATCACTTCTCAGCACTTACTTTATGGGTTGACATTACGCCCTCAAGTTAAAGACTTTACAACACCCCAGCGCCTTAGTATCGGCTTTTTATTAACAGATGAATTATTTGCGATTAGCGCAGCTAAACGCCAAAGTTTAAGTTTTCCCTATCTCTTTGGTGCTGGGTTTAGTTTTTATATCGTTTGGTTAATCACCAGCCTTTGTGGGATTGCGATGGCCAATATTGTGGGCGATTTGAGTCGCTTACATCTCGATTTTTCTGTGGTTGCAACTTTGCTTGCGATCGTCGTTCCACTAACAAGAAAAATAAGTACGCTTTGTGGTGTTATTTTTTCACTCGTTGTCGCCATCGTACTTTCAATGTACTCCTTTAGTAGTGCTATTGTTATCGCTGGTGTGGGTGGGATGTTTGTATCGGTGGCCGTTTCACGTTTATTGAAGGAGGAAAAATGATTTGGCTTTTAATTATTACCTTAACAGCAGTTGTTTTTACTCTACGTTATATTTTCCTAATACCACAGTTACCAATACGTCTGCCCCTCGTGGTTCGTCAAGCACTAGGGTACTCAGCGCCTTGCTTGCTAACCGCAATTTGTGCCCCTGTTATCCTATTAGAAAACCATGGTCTACGCTCCTTCCCAGATAATCCTTATTTATGGGGGGCGTTATTCTGTGTCGTTGTTGCCTCAGTATTGAAAAATATGCTGTTAACTGTCGGTCTTACTTTAGTATTTTTCTATTCCCTTATTTATTTTATCGGTTAACTTAATATTCAAGATAAAGCATCGTTCAACGCTTTGCTTTATCTTGGTTAATCCCTCATAATATGGCCCTCTCAAAATATATTCCTTTTCAATTTCACCCTGTCATTGATTGTCATAGTGAATACTTTATTGGCCTTACTTACTCAATAAATAGCCAATTAACTTTTATGGATAATGGATAATACAATACCATGCTTAATAATTATGTTTTACGTAGTGTTCGCTATATGTTGGATCTAAGCGATGCCCAAATGGTTAAAATCGTAAAACTCGCAGATTTGGCTGTTACAAAAGAAGAAATGATGACTTGGTTAAAAAAAGATAATGAGCCTGAATATGTTGAGTGCAATGACAATGTAATGGGGCATTTTCTGAATGGTTTAATCTATCACCGCCGCGGTAAAGATGAAAATCATCCCGCACCTGACGTTGATAGCCGCCTTAATAACAATATTATGCTCAAAAAATTACGCGTAGCTTTTGAATTAAAAGATACAGATATGATTGAAATCTATCAGCTTGTTGATTTTCGTGTATCCAAACCTGAGCTTAACGCTGTTTTTCGTAAACCAGGACATAAAAACTATCGCGAATGTGGGGACCAATTACTGCGTTACTTCCTAAAAGGCCTGACAATTCGTCTACGTGGTGATAAATAACTATTTCCTCTGTTTGTTTTTTGTTCATTAATTTTGCATTTTTCTGACATTTGTCTATAATGAAAATGACAAATGTCAGGAGGTTCAAATGAGAAACTATATCCCCACAACCCCACTTCAACCGACTGCTTCATCTTTTAAACCACTATGGCGCCATGTAGGGTTACCTGCCGAACGTGGTATTGAATTGACCCACTTCTTACGCCAAGGGCTGTCTGTCTCTGTTTTAGACAATATCCAAGAATGGTCAGGAATGAGTAAAACTGAATTATTACGGATATCCGGCATTAATGAACGCAATATTGCTCGTCGCAAAAATGCAGGCCAACCCCTCAATGCTGATGAAAGCGAACGAATTGCTCGTCTAGTACGCGTATTCGATGCGGCAGTGCGTTTATTTAATGGAGATAAACATGCAGCAGGTGATTGGCTTAATCACCCCGTTAAAGGGTTAGGCCATTTACGCCCTATTGAGCTTATTGCGACAGAAAGTGGAGCCATTGAGGTGATTGATTTGATTGGCCGCATTGAGCATGGTGTGTTTTCATGATTTTGTATCGATTGGTTAAATCCAGTTTTATTCACGATGCATGGTCTGGTCAAGGAGCCATGCTCTACGGTGGGCGTTGGAATCATAAAGGAACTCCCTCTGTTTATACTTCAACCAGTATTTCATTAGCCACCCTTGAAATACTCGTTCACATCAATCAAGACTTACTATTAAACCAGTTCAGTTTGCTATCCATCGATATCAATGATAGGTACGTGATGAAATTGTCGTTAGACCACCTTCCAACAGATTGGCAGCAAGACCCAGCGCCAACTTCTACCATGGATATTGGTACTACATGGCTAAATAACCAAGATAGCTTAGTATTATTAATTCCCTCTTGCATTATTCCCTACGAATACAATGCAATTATTAACCCGTTGCACCCGCAATTTCAAAAAAGCCTTACATACCGTTAAACCGCTGGATTTTAGTGTTGACCCACGCTTAGCATAGTTAAATATTTGCTAACAAATACTGTAAAAAAGTGTCTATCTTTGGTGATAATGCACTACGGCTCGCATAAACCGCGCGCAGCTCTATTGGGGCTGGTGATACTCCATCGAATTCTATTTGCACTAATTTATTCTGTGTAATCTGTTCGGCACACGCTTCTAATGCCAGAATAGCATAACCAACGCCGTTCATTGCGGCAGCGTGAGCTAGAATGCCACTATTTACTCGATAATTACTGTTAATTATCACTTTTTGCTGTAAACCCTCTGAATCAATAAATATCCATGGTTGCCCCTGCAATGCACTCAAGCTTGAAATACACGGCATATTAGCTAAGTCCTTAAATAAACATGGTTTTCCTACTTGTTCAATTAATTGGGGAGCGGCAACTACAACACTTTGCCATGATTTGATTAAACGTGAGTGATAGCTACTGTCCTCAAGGTGACCGCGATGAAATGTGAGTAATAAATCAATATCATCACTAATAACATCTTGAGGCATTAATTGTGTATCACAGTGAATATTTAATTGTGGGTGTAATAATGCAAACTTCGCTAATAAATCCGCGAATAATAGACTACCAAATTCACTGGGGATAGTTAGCCGTAACGTTCCAGTAAGTTGTTGTGGATGACAAATTTGCACCACAACCTGCTCTAATTCACTAACTAACCTTTGGCTTTGCTCAAATAAAATATTTCCTGTTTCAGTTAGCCGCATTTGCCGGGTTGTACGTTCAATTAACTGGCTGTTAAGTTGTTGTTCCAACTGTTTAATATAACGGCTTACATTCGATGTTGGCATTGAAAGTAATTTTGCCGCATTGACAAAATTTCCTTGTGTCGCAACGGCAATAAATACTTTCAATAAATTCAGGTCAACAGCCATTTCTAATCCCTACAGTTCACTCTCTATTAATCTGAACTAATAGCATTAGCAGTATCCAAAATCCATTATTTTTTGATACCGCTCTGCCAGCAATACTTCCATGTCTAATTGAATTAACTCATTTAAATCAGTGAGTAATTGTTGTTTTAATTGTTCTGCAGCTAACTGATAGTCACAGTGAGCTCCACCCAAAGGCTCTGAAATAATGGTATCGATAATGCCTAGTTCTTTTAACCGTGGAGCGGTCATTCCCATCACTTCCGCTGCAATTTGTGCCTTTTGAGAGTCTTTCCATAAAATAGAAGCACAACCTTCCGGAGATATCGCTGCATAAGTACTGTATTCCAACATATTAATACGATCCCCCACACCAATGCCTAACGCACCACCAGAACAACCTTCGCCTGTAATGACACAAATAATGGGCGTTTTTAAGCGCGACATTTCCATAATATTGCGTGCAATGGCTTCTGCTTGTCCGCGCTCTTCAGCGCCAACGCCAGGATACGCTCCCGCAGAATCAATAAATACCAATACAGGTAAGTGGAAACGTTCCGCCATTTTCATTAAACGGAGTGCTTTACGGTAGCCTTCTGGCGACGGCATACCAAAATTACGTATAACTTTTTCTTTTGTTGTACGCCCTTTTTGTTGCCCCAGTACCATAACCGGCCTGCCATCCAAACGAGCAAGCCCCCCCACCAGCGCCTTATCATCAGCAAAAGCACGGTCACCGGCTAATTCTTGAAATTCAGTAAATATTAATGGAATATAATCAAGAGGATAAGGCCTTAATGGATGCCTAGCTAATTGAACAATTTCCCATGCCCCAAGAGATGCAAATATCGTTTTCGTCAGCGAGTGACTCTTTTTTTTCAAGAGCTGGATTTCTTCCTCTAATTGAATTTCTGAAGGGTGCCCTTTCTGTTTGAAGGCAATAAGCGCTTCAATTTTGTCATTGAGTTCAACAATGGGTTTCTCAAATGCAAGAAAATGGTTAGTCATATCGTTCCTAAAATGGTAACTGCAATCTTAGGAGTGTAACCAGAGAATCAATCCCATTCCATGCCTGAAAGTAGGATTGATTATTACCAAAAGTGGGATAGTTATTTAGCGTTGATTTTTCTTCAATTGATTTAATTTTAAACTATTTTCCATGATTTTTTGAAAATTAGGGCATAAAAAGTGATTTTTTTCAGGGCAATTCGCAATGTGTAAAATACCTTTTTTTAATGCAGATAACCCCTGTATGGTTTGCTCAATCTCCTCGGTTTTTTCGAGTAAGCTCGCACGTTCAATATTAGGGCCAT